>JANQRW010000087.1 GCA_028284365.1 Marinicella sp. | reverse complement strand
CCGCGGCAGACATGGCATGTAACCTCGCGCTCTTCGCCTCTGATTCGTTTCGCTCACCAACCGGCTCGGCGGGTCGAGTTGCTCAGCAACTCTCCATTGTCTATCCAGCCAATAACCAGATGATGAGTGTGTCAATCAAGCCAACTGGCTATGATTTGGACAATTACATTTGTTTGGAGCTGATGCGAGGCTGGGTTTTGATGTTCATGAGTTTGCGTATTTCATAAATCATCACCCCTTGAGTGTAAGTCAGGTAGAAGTATTTTTGGAACATGTCTGCATCTTCAGTTAGTTTTGATTGGTATTCTTCTTGATGCTGTTCCCGCGCTACGCTAGTCCATTCAGTGGCGTCAATTTGCGCGTTGGGGTCGTTGAATTGTATTGTCCTTATCAGTTCAGGTTTGATTTCAAAATCAATTGCCAGTGGGTAACGCAATGCATATTCACCGGTATCTGTTAACAAAACTTGTAGCTGACAGTAGGGATTGAAACCGTGGTATTCTCCATCATTCTCAGTTTTTTTCAAAAACACCAGAAATCGTTCACCTTCACCGCCACGATCGGGGTAGTAACACACATGTTTGTCAAAACCTTTGCTGCTAACGATAAGTAATTCATTGCGTTTGGCGCCTTTGTAGGGAACCAGAACGTTGAGGAAAGCCTGACCTTTGGCATTGATTTCTCGGGTTTGTTCATAATCAACATTAACCACTTGTGCTATGGCAACCACGTCTGCCCATTGGGCTACTGTTGCAAAAGACTCGAATTTAACCGGCTTGAGGTTTTGATAATCAAAATTGAATTCGCGGTTGGCTTCAGGGAGTAAATCACTGTTAATTTCTTGTGCCATTGTTACATATGACGTCAAAATCATTGATGTCATGAGGAGCATGTTGTAAGCAGATTTGGTTTTCATGCCTTTATTGACCATCATCTGTGTTGAAAATTCCCTGCAATGTGCCGATTTTTTGCCCCAGTTTCAATGTTGAACCAGCTTGCAGTTCCGAATTGAATTTAACCGCATTTTTTGGGAATAACATAATGACTGTTGAACCCATATTGAACCGACCCATTTCCTCGCCTTTTTGGTATTGGCTTTGACCAGAAACCAGTACATCGGTCACTTCTGAAGCGTATGGTGGTGTGATCACGCCATTGCTTACTGTTTCAATACTGGAGACTAAAATTGCACCTACATAAACGTACGCAACATGCCCAACAGGTGTGTGCAAATGATTGATCAAACGTTCGTTGCGGGCAAACAAACGTGGGATTTTTTGTGTGGTCCAATCTGCCACACTGAATAATCTACCTGGCACGTGACGCATGGTTTTGATCTCACAGTCCAAAGGCGCATGCAGCCGGTGATAATCTTTTGGCGATAAATAAATGGTCATGAATTGACCATTGATGAAGTCTTGGGTTATTTCCGAGGCCATTAAGTCTTTGATCGTGTAATGGTGGCCTTTGGCTTGTAAAATCGAGTCATTTTCTATGTCGCCCAATTGTGAAATAACACCATCCACTGGAGAGATCAAACTTTCTTCCTCAGGGTCAATGGGACGTGTGCCTGCTTTTAACTCCCGGGTAAAAAAAGCATTGAAGTGCTCATAATCATCATAATTTTTTGAAATTGCTTCATCCAAGTTGATATTGAATTTGTTAATCATCAGATTCAATGTCATGTTCTTGATGGGTTTGAAACGAATCCGCATCAGGTAATACATCAGTCTGGATAACAATCGATGTGGTAGTATGTATTGGAACAGCAGTGCTATGGTTTTCATATTGACTCCATCAAAAGTGCCAAATCACTGGCTATGGTGTCCACATCGTGTGGTGCCGTAAAAATACCAATGCGTTCACCATCAGGGTTCAACAAAAACAGCGCAGAGGCATGATCCACATCATAAACCAAATCCCCTTTTTCGTGTTCACCCACTTTATAGGCCACTCCAATTTGTGAAGCAATAGAGAGTATATTTGGGGCATCACCGGTGAGCGCATAGAATTCTGGATTAAAGAAATTTATGTAATCGTTCAATGCTTCAGGCGTATCGCGGTCAGGATCAACAGAAACAAATATGAACCTTGGACTGTTTAGGTTTCTTGCCGTGAGCTCTCGATCAATTTTTTGCATATCCAATAAGGTGGTTGGACAGATATCCGGGCAGTTGGCATAACCAAAAAATAACACAGAATAGCTGCCTTTGAAATTTTCAGCATCCCAACTTTCGTTGTTGTGGCTGGTCAGTTTAAAACCAGAAAATGACTTACCTTGAGGAAATAGTTTTAAAGTCTGGAAAGGTAATTTGTGAATCGAGCCATTACCACTTTCCTGACAGGCAGCGAGTGACAACATGAAAAATGTTGCCAATAAAAATTTTGGGTAAGGGCTTTTTAAAATAATCATGAATTGGGGATTGACCTGATTAATAAAAACAGGCATTGTATAACTTTTTTTGTGAAGGCGGAATAAGTGGTTACTACCATAAAGGATTTATTCAAAGAATCGTTGGATTTTTTGTCGCAACAACACGTTTTTTATGGACACGGTGTTGAGGTTGCTGAGGATGAGGTTATCTTATTGCTTATGTTTGTTTTACAAGAGGATTACCTGACTTTAAATGCCAAACCTGAGCAGGTTGTATCCGATGAGCAGGTTGATCATGTGCGAAACATACTTCAAAAAAGAGTTGAAGAACGCATACCTATGGCTTATTTGGTCGGATTTTCAGTATTTGCAGGTTTGCAGTTTAAAGTAAATGATAGGGTCTTAATACCACGTTCCCCTTTCGCTGAATTAATAGATTTAGGATTTCAACCTTGGTTAGCGCTTGAAGAACCAGTTGCGGTGTTAGATTTATGTACTGGCTCAGGTTGTATTGGGCTGGCGATTGCACACTATTTCAAAAGTACACAAGTTGATGTTTCTGATATCAGCAGGGAGGCTTTGGCGCTGGCTCAGATGAACGCCCAAGAATTAAGCTTAAATAAACGAGTTACTGTGATTGAATCTGACTTGTTTGAAAATATTACCCGTTGCTATGATTTGTTGGTCAGTAACCCTCCTTATGTGGATGAAAAAGAATATGAGGGGTTGCCACAAGAGTTTGCTTATGAGCCCAAAAGTGCATTGGTTAGCAATAAATTAGGCATGGAAATTCCAGTGAAGATACTCTGTGAGTCACCAGATTATTTGAGTGAAAAGGGTTTCTTATTTCTAGAAGTAGGCTACAACGATGAAGTTTTGGAAGGTTTGTTTCCTGACATACCGTTCGAATGGATCGATTTAAGCATGGGTGGGCAAGGAATTTGTGTTTTTAGTCGTGATGATTTGTTAAAGTATCGCTCACAATTTAAACAGTTTTTGCAAAACGATGTCTCATAACACTTTCGGTAAAATGTTGCGTTTCACTTCATTCGGTGAATCTCATGGCAGTACCATTGGCTGCGTGCTTGATGGTTTTCCACCTGGGATGCCAGTCACCACCGATGAAATCAAAACACAATTGTTACGTCGTGCCACTGGACAATCGCGTCACACGTCACAACGCAAAGAAAAAGATGATGTACAAATTGTATCAGGGGTTTTTGAAGGTGTTACTACTGGACATCCGATAGCGCTGATTATTGAAAATACTGACGCCAGGAGCAAAGATTATACCGAGATTGCCAAACAAATTCGTCCAGGACACGCTGATTATAGTTATTGGAAAAAATATGGTATTCGCGATTATCGGGGGGGAGGCCGTTCATCGGCTCGTGAAACCACCATGCGAGTAGCTGCTGGCGCTTTGGCTCGTAAGTGGCTGTTGGAAAATTACAACATTACCATCACCGCTTGGTTGTCTCAATTAGGGCATATTGAGCTTGAAGCCGGAGACTTATCTCGAATTGATGAAAGTCCGTTCTTTACTGGTGCCATTGATCGTATTCCTGAGCTGGATGCCTACATGGATGCTTTGCGTAAATCGGGCGATTCTGTGGGTGCCAGAATCAATGCCAAAGCCGTTAATGTTCCCGCAGGACTTGGCGAGCCAGTATATGGTAAGTTGGATGCTGAGTTAGCTTTGGCAATGATGAGCATCAATGCGACCAAGGGTGTTGAAATCGGTGCTGGATTTGATTCTGTGGCTCAAAATGGTACGGTTCATCGTGATGAAATTGTAGATGGTGATTTTACCAGTAACCATGCTGGCGGCATTTTGGCTGGTGTTTCAACGGGTCAGGATGTAACCTTAAGTGTGGCTTTCAAGCCCACTTCTTCGCTGCGCTTGCCTGGTAAGAGCATCGACATTGAGGGTAACCCAATTGAAGTGGTGACCAAAGGTCGCCATGATCCATGTGTGGGTATCCGTGCCACACCTATAGTTGAGGCTATGACGGCTTTGGTGCTGATGGATCACATCATGCGTCACAAAGCACAAACCCAATCTAATAACCTATAAAGAATTATTACCATGACTAAAAAATACAATGTTGCGGTGGTTGGTGCCACAGGTGCTGTTGGCAAAACCATGTTGGAAATATTAGAAGAACGACAGTTTCCAGTTAAAAACCTATACCCTTTAGCCAGCGAAAGAAGTGCTGGTGAAGTCATTGATTTTAATAAAAAACAGGTAACTGTTGGAAATTTGGCTGAATTTGATTTTAAAAAGGCTGACATTGCCTTGTTTTCAGCAGGAGGTATGATTTCTGAGCATTATGCACCCAAGGCTGCTTCTGCCAAGTGTGTGGTGGTTGATAATACATCGTATTTTCGCAACGAAGAAGATGTGCCGTTGGTGGTAACAGAAGTTAATCCTGAAGCAATCGAAGATTACCGCAATACATATATCATCGCTAACCCTAACTGTTCTACCATGCAGATGTTGGTGGCTTTGGCCCCCATACATAAAAGAGTTGGTATTGAACGCATCAACGTTGCCACTTATCAGTCAGTTTCAGGGGCAGGCAATAAAGGCATCGAGGAATTGTCGGAACAAACCAGGTCAATATTGAATTTTAAGCCGCTCAAAGTAGCAACCTTTGGTCAACAAATTGCATTCAATGTGATACCTCAGATAGATCAGTTCCAGGATAATGGTTATACTCGTGAAGAGATGAAGATGGTTTGGGAGACTCAAAAAATATTGGGGGATCGCAGTATCTTGGTTAACCCAACTTGTGTCAGGGTTCCCGTGTTTTATGGTCATGCCGAAGCGGTGCATATAGAAACTCGTGAGAAAATTACAGCAGCGGAAGTGAAACAACTGATGCGTGGTGCTGAGGGTGTTGAGCTTATGGATGATCCAAATTTATCAAAGTTTCCATCACCTGCAGTTCATTGTGCTGGTAATGACCCTGTATATGTGGGCCGCATTCGTGAGGACATCTCATATGAAAACGGGATTAATTTATGGATTGTGTCAGATAACATCCGTAAAGGCGCAGCCTTGAATAGCGTGCAAATCGCTGAGCTATTGATAAAAATACTGGATAAAAGAGTAAGTTAGCACATTTTTTTTAGATAAATTCTTGGATTTTTATTGTAGAATTAGTTACCATCAATAATGATATCACTATAAAACATAAAAGCATTGGGTAAATTATGAAGCAGAAATTGATTTTATTGGCCTTGGTTATAGGCTTAACCATCGTCTCACAGTCATCATTGTCGCTGGGTATGGGCAAAATACAAGTGTATTCAGCCTTGAATGAACCACTTCGTTCCAGTATAGATTTAATCACCAATGCCGATGAGGAGCTGGAAAATCTTGAGGTTCGTTTGGCCAGCAGCGATGATTATCAAAAAGTTGGGTTAGACAAATCATTTGTGCCAGCGAACATTATGGTGGCATTTGATGCCGATAACCCACTCCAAATTAATCTAACATCTAATGGTCCAGTAAATGAGCCTATCGTCAGTTTGTTGTTAGATGTGAACTGGAATAATGGTCGCATCCTTCGTGAGTTTACGATCTTGTTAGACCCACCTGTTTATCAATCAAATAATCTTGATGTGCAAGTTAATAGTGTGGTGGTGGATTCCATTGCTGAAGAGACTGCTATCGAACCTGTAACTGAACCAATGGTTGAAGATACATCTTCACAAACAGTGACTTATACCAACGAAGATGCAGCAGCGCATGCAGAACCAGCTAAAGAGATTGTTGAGGTTGAACCAGAACCAGATTACAGTTCATACACCGATGAAGTGACAGTGCAAGCAGGTGATACTTTATGGAGTATTGCTAACAATAACAAAGTGGGTGATTTAACCACCCACCAAATGGTTATGGCTATTTACAATGCCAACCCAAGCGCATTCATTGATAATAACATCAATCAATTGATCAAAGGCAGTCGTTTAAACATGCCTTCTGTAGATGATGTCAGAAGCATTGGACATTCAGAAGCGTTGGCTCAAGTCAGATCACATAACCAATCATGGTCACCTGCGAGGCAGGATTATGCATCGATTCAAACAGAAACCACAACCGAAGATAGTTATGAGGCACCTGCATCCAGCTTGGATTATGGGGTTCAGCTTTCAGGCAGTGATGCCGGTGATTCGGACAACGGGCAGACCAACGCTGATGAAACGAGTTCAGAGACAGCTATGGCAATGGAAGAAGACTTGTTGACGACAGAAACTGAAAATGCTGAACTGAAAGAACGAATTTCGGAATTAGAAGACATCGTTGACCAACAACAAGAAGTGTTAGAGGTTTCTGATGATGGCTTGGCAAATTTAGAGAATCAGTTGGCCAATGTCTCAGATGAAGCTGAGGAGGATGTTGACGATGCAATCTCTGAGTTAACGAATGACGCCAATCAATTGGTTGATGAAACTGTGGATGCTGCTGAAAATACCGGCGATGATATTTGGGATGCATTAACATCTGATGAAGCAAATAACGGTGAAGCTGATAACAGTGAAGGTGAATTGAACCTGGCGGTTGAAGGTGTTGATAGCAGTTCAAATAACAGTCTTGATACAGATACTGCCGATGAAACTGTTGATGATACTGCAGCCGGAGAAAATGCTACAGAAAAGACTGCGGTAACCAAATCGGTAGTACCAAGAAAACCTGAGCCATCATTTATAGAAAAATCCATGAGTTGGGTCATGGGTAATTTGATGTGGGTATTGATCGGTTTAGCCGCATTACTGGCATTGATTTTTGTGCCTAGGTTGTTAGGTGGTTCTGATGCAGAAGATGAAGATGGCACCAGTTTCCTGGATGACATTAAAAAACGCAATCAAGATCAAGTTGATGATTCTGAAGATTCAGTTGACACCAAGATGAATCAACCACTGATGGATGATGAACCCATTGAGGCTGGGGAAGTTGAAGATGATGTTTTGGCTGAACTCGATCGCAACATTGACTTTGATGATGACGAAGCAGAGGATGTAGCCGATGAGGATTCTGCTGATATCGACATGAGTTTAGATGAACAAGAAAGCAGTCTGGAAGAAGCAGATGATGGTGGTTTCGATTTAGATGGTTTCCTGAACGATGACGATGAGGATAAAAGCAATGATATATCTGATACAGTTGATCATTCTGAAACTTTAGCAGGTGTTTCGTTTGATGAAGAAAATGCAGCTGAAGAGGCTGTTGCGGAAACTGATGAGCTTGAGGACTTCGATTTGGATGATTTTGAACTTGATGAAGAGTTATCTGATGATGCAGCAGAAGTTGTTGAAGATTTGGCTGAAGAGGCTGATGAAACCATTGAGCAACTAGCAGAAGATATCGATGACTCCCTCGAAGATATGGCTGATGAGGTCACTGAAGCCGCTGAATTAGGTGACGATGATTTCAGTTTCGATGACGATGAAGCGTTTGATTTTGATTTAGATGAAGAGCTAGAAGAATTAGAACAAGCAGAAGACATCACCTTAAGTTCAGAGGTTGAAAATGCAGCTGAAGAAGTAATTGAAGAAGCTACAGATGTAGCGGAATCCTTAGAAGATGAGTTTAATGATATGGTTGATATAGCTGATGATGCCACCGAGTCTTTTGAAACCCATGAGGAGGATAACGAAGACGAACTTGATTTGGGGTTAGAGGACTTGATGGAAGAGTCCGATGCCATAGGTACCAAATTGGATTTAGCGAAAGCTTATATCGATATGGGTGATGCTGAAGGAGCTAAGAACTTATTGGACGAAGTGTTTGCTGAAGGTAATGAAGAGCAAATTGCAGATGCTAAAAAATTACTTGATGATATGTAATTACAGTGTTGATCGCAAAAGTGAATGAAGCACTGTTGGCATTCATTTATAATAAGCCGGATTTTTAATTCGGCTTTTTTATGCGTATTGCATTAGGCATTGAATACGATGGACAACCTTTTTATGGCTTTCAGACTCAAAAGCAGGAGCCAACAGTTCAGTCATGTCTAGAACAAGCCATAAGCCAAGTTGCAAACCATCTTGTTAAAATTATATGTGCTGGCAGAACGGATACTGGCGTTAGTGCGACTCAACAAATTATTCACTTTGATACCAAAGCTGAGCGTACACCTAGGCAGTGGATTCTTGGTGTTAACTCAGCCCTGCATCAAGGTGTGTCAGTGCTGTGGGCCAAAACTGTGGATGATTCATTTCATGCCAGGTTTTCGGCCATCAGCCGCAGTTATGAATACCGAATATTATGCCGTTCTGTGCGACCAGCGATCGGTCGTCATCAATTAACCTGGATACGCCCACCACTTGATATACAAAAGATGCAGGAGGCTGCTAAATATTTGTTGGGGAAACATGATTTCAGCGCATTTCGTTCCAGTAAGTGTCAAGCCCATAATCCAGTTAGAACCATGTATGAAGCTGAGGTAATGATCGAAAATGATCAAATCATCTGCTATTTCAAAGCCAATGCTTTTTTGCATCACATGATCAGGAATATTGTTGGAACCATGCTTAAAGTTGGTAAAGGTGAACGCCCGGTTGAATGGGTTGAGGAGGTATTAATTAATAAAGACCGTACCCAAGCGGGTATGACAGCGCCACCAAATGGTTTAACCTTTACTGGAGTCAGTTATCCACCAGAGTTTGGGATTCCAGCGGCATGAAAAAATGAATGAAATTAAAGTTAAATATTGTGGTTTAACCACCCATCAGGATGTGATGAATGCAGCCAAAGCTGGTGTGGATGCTGTTGGTTTTGTTTTGGTTAAGAAAAGCCCAAGATTTGTCTCTAATGAAGTTGCCGCAGAATTGATAGCGGCAGCGAAAAAAAAAGGTATGACAACAGTGGTGTTGTTTGCCGATCATGATGTTGAATTTGTTAGACAAGCCATAATTGACTGTAGGCCTCACATAGTACAATTCCATGGATTTGAGTCTGCGGAGTATTGTGAACAGTTTGGGCATCGTTACTGGAAGGCCATACCGATGCTGACTGTCACAGATTACATTGATTATATGACCAGATACAAGCGTGCTGAAGGGTTCTTGCTGGATACTTACGGTCGAGTGCAGTCAGGTGGCTCTGGCAAAGCTTTCGAATGGTTTAAGTTTTCAGAAAAACATAAAAGCAAGATGATTTTAGCTGGTGGTTTACACCAAACTAACGTGATTGATGCGATACTAAAAACTGGTGCTGAATTTATTGATACCAGCAGTGGCATTGAAGAAATGAAAGGCGTAAAATCAGCAGATAAAATGATGGCTTTTATGCAACAAATTAAACGTTTGAACTATCAAATAAAAATAAATAAAAAGCATCTAGAATGATTAACCCATAATAATCCACAGAAATATGACCATAAAATATTCAGAATACCCAGATGAAAAAGGCCATTTTGGCGATTTTGGCGGTGTCTTTGCCAGCGAGACATTAATGCATTGTTTGGAAGAGCTTAATCAAGCTTACGCCCGACTTAAAAATGATGCCGATTTTTTAGCTCAGTTCAATCATGATTTAGCCGATTACGTGGGTCGTCCGTCACCCTTGTATTTGGCTGAGCGTTTGACAAAACAATGTAATGGCGCACAAATTTGGTTGAAACGTGAGGATTTGAATCATACAGGCGCACATAAAATCAATAATACAGTAGGCCAAATCTTATTGGCCAAAGCCATGGGTAAAAAACGCATCATTGCTGAAACCGGAGCAGGTCAACATGGTGTGGCTACTGCCACTGTTTGTGCCCGTATGGGACTTGAGTGTGTTGTTTATATGGGTGAGGTTGATATTCAAAGACAAGCCATCAATGTATTCCGCATGAAATTAATGGGAGCAGAAGTGCGCAGCGTTGATTCTGGCTCAAAAACCCTGAAAGATGCTTTGAACGAAGCCATGCGTGATTGGGTAACTAATGTAGATGACACGTTTTATATCATCGGAACGGTGGCAGGCCCAGATCCTTATCCACAAATGGTAAGAGACTTTAATTCAGTGATTGGAAAAGAAGCAAAAAAACAATTCGCAGAGAAAGTTGGTGGATTGCCAGATGCTTTGATTGCTTGTGTTGGTGGTGGTTCCAATGCCATGGGTTTGTTTTACCCTTTTTTGGATGATTCATCCGTTTCCATTTATGGTGTAGAAGCTGGGGGTCATGGTGCCGATACTGATGAACATGCAGCATCCATAACTGCCGGTAAAGTTGGGGTGTTACATGGTAATCGTACTTATGTGATGTCAGATGACCAAGGGCAAATCATTGAAACTCATTCGATTTCCGCAGGTTTGGACTATCCTGGGGTAGGCCCCGAGCATGCTTTCTTGAATGAAACAGGTCGTGCTACCTACGTTACCATTAATGATGATGAAGCTTTGGCCGGATTTCATGATTTAACCCGAATTGAGGGTATATTACCGGCTTTAGAGAGTGCTCATGCCATTGCTTATGCGCAAAAATTGGCAGCGACTATGAGACCAGAACAAAGCATCATCGTCAACCTTTCGGGAAGAGGTGACAAAGACGTTCACACCATTGCTGCCCTTGAGGGGGTGACGGTATGAGTCGGTTAGCTCAGGTATTTGCTCGATTGAGTGGTCAAAAAGCATTGATTCCATTTGTTACTGCAGGACATCCACATCCTGACTTAACAGTTAATATCATGCATGATTTGGTCAGAAACGGCGCAGATGTAATTGAATTAGGTATGCCATTTTCAGATCCAATGGCGGATGGCCCAGTGATACAACAAGCTTCAGAACACGCCATCAAACAAGGTGTCGGTATTGAAAAAACCATTCAAATGGTTAAAAAGTTTCGTGAAGCGGATCAGGACACTCCAGTGGTCTTAATGGGCTATCTGAATCCTGTGGAATGTATGGGGCATGAACGTTTTGTACAACAAGCAAAATCATCAGGTGTGGACGCTTTGTTGTTGGTTGATAGTCCACCTGAGGAATCATCAGAACTGTTGCAACAGCTTAAAACCAATGATTTGGAGCAAATTTTTTTGATTGCTCCGACCACCACAGATGCAAGGGCTGCCATGATTTGTGAACATGCTGCTGGTTTTGTTTATTATGTGGCACTTAAAGGTGTAACTGGATCAGCTGATTTGGATGCTGAATCTGTAAACAAAGACGTCAAAAAGATTAAACAACATACAGATTTGCCAGTCGCAGTGGGTTTTGGGGTTAAAGATGCCAAATCAGCTGTAGCAGTGGCGGAAGTGGCTGATGCTGTGGTTATAGGCAGTGCTTTAGTCTTGGCACTGGGTGCTTGTAAAGACTCGAATGAAGCAAGCCAAGTTATAGCAAATTTTATCAAACCTATCAGATCGGCACTGGATTCGTTATAATTGTGGGTCTACCTAAAAACTTTGTGGAGTTTACATGAGCTGGTTTCAAAAAATTATGTCATCACGAATCAGAACCGAAGGTGGCAACAAGAAAAAAAATATACCAGAGGGTTTATGGGGAAAGTGCAAATCCTGTGAAGCAGTTTTGTATCAGCCTGAATCTTTAAAACAAGGTAAAGTGTGCCCAAAATGTGGCCATCATGATTCGTTATCGGGTCGTGACCGAGTTGAGTTTTTTCTTGATGATGCGCTAATGGAAGAAATTGCTGCTGATGTTAAACCTGAAGACCCATTGAAGTTCAAAGACAGTAAAAAATATAAAGACCGCATCGTTACTACCCAGAGAAACACAGGCGAAAATGATGCCTTGGTTGCTGTTAAAGGCCAATTAAAAGGACGTGATGTCGTGGTAACAGCCTTTGATTTCAAATATATGGGTGGTTCAATGGGTTCAGTTGTTGGTGAAAAGTTTGTACGGGCCGCTCACTTGGCACTTGAGCAAGGTTTGCCCTTAATTAACTTTGCTGCCTCTGGTGGTGCCAGAATGCAGGAGTCATTGTTTTCTTTGATGCAAATGTCAAAAACAGCCTCGGCATTGAAGCGCATGAAATTGGCTGGTTTACCTTATATTTCTGTATTGACTAATCCAACCACTGGTGGTGTTTCAGCATCTTTGGCTATGTTGGGAGACATCAACATTGCGGAACCCAACGCTTTGATTTGTTTTGCTGGTCCGAGGGTGATTGAACAAACTGTGCGTGAAACTTTGCCTGAAGGGTTTCAGCGCAGTGAGTTTTTGTTGGAGAAAGGGGCTATAGATATGATTGTGACGCGTCATGATTTAAGTGATCGCATTGCAAAATTATTGGATTTACTCAAACCAGTCCCACAAGCAGCAGTGTTAACTGATGAATCGGCTTTAGAGCCAGATGAAATCATAGTGGCTGATGAACAACCCAAGGAAGAAGATTAAATCAAAGCTTGAAAATAAGCTTGACGAACTCAATCAATACAAAATTGATTTAGGCTTGGGTCGACTTAACGAAGTCATAGACAGGTTAAGCATCAGAAAAAAATTACCCCAAATCATTACCATTGGTGGGACCAATGGTAAAGGTTCAACAGTAGCGGCTGTATGTTCACTACTCGAAACACACAAAAAATCATACGGGGCTTTTACTTCACCGCATATATTTAACTTCAATGAACGCATCAATATCAAAGGTGCTTTGGCATCTGACCATGAAATACTGGCGGCATTTGAGGACATAGAGAGAGCCAAAGGTGAAATTGATTTATCCTACTTTGAATATGCTTTTCTGGCTGCTGTCCTGATATTCCTTGAACATCAAGTTGAAGTGATGATTTTGGAAGTGGGTCTGGGTGGTCGTTTGGATGCAACCAATGCGTTGGATGCTGATGGTTGTGTCATCACCACAGTTGATTTGGATCACACAGAATGGTTGGGTGATACCATTGAAGAAATTGCTCATGAGAAAGCAGGGATCATGCGTACTGGGGTTCCTGTGGTATTTGGTGATGGTAAGGCACCACAAGCCATCATGAGGCAGGCAGAAAAAACTGGCGCAAAGTTGTTGCGATTGAATCATGAATACCAAGTATCAACGCATCAAGATGGATTTGATTATGTTTGTTCAATGCATGAATTTAAGTGTTTGAACTTTCCCAGATTAGCAGGTCATTACCAAGTGAAAAACTTTTGTTCAGCTTTGAGTGTGTTGTTGTCTTTGGGTTATCAATTTACTGCAGATGAATTGAATCGAGCCCTTAGAAAGTGGGACATCAATGGTCGTTTACAAACCGTGCGAGACGAGCCTCAAGTCATTGCAGATGTGGCGCATAACCGCCAGGCGGCAAAGCAACTGGCTCGTTTTTTACATGACAACCCAATTGCAGGAAAAACCAGAGCTGTGTTTTCAGTGCTTGCTGATAAAAACCTTGAATCATGGTTGGTTGATTTGACAGATTTCTTTGATCATTGGTTTATCTTTGAGCTGAAGAATCAAAGAGCTATGAAAATCAATGACTTAAAGATTGTCATGGCGGATGAGGTATCATTACTTTCTGAGTTTTCTGCTGCCAAGGACGCTTATCTAGCTGCATTGTCAGTCTCAAATTCTGAGGACAGAATCATTGTGTTTGGTTCATTTCATGTACTTGAGGAAGCCTTTGTTGATGCTCACTGAGCACAGTCGAACTGGTTCTCCTAAGCTCAGTGTTTTTTGTTTGATAAGAAAGGAATGCTCTTAGGTCTTCGCTCACGGCTTATCGAACATTACATCAAGGCTTCATACCTTTCAGGTAAACCGCCATGCGCTCATTGCCTGCACGCGCCACGGCATTCAAGCAAGGCTTCATACCTTTCAGGTAAATCGCCATGCGCTCATTGCCTGCGCTGGTTGAGCGAATCATCGTCTCTTCAAGTTATTTATTAATGCTGAATGCTTGTTTATTGAGCCAGCTTCAACCAGGTTTCGACCACAGTATCAGGGTTTAATGAAACGCTTTCAATTCCCTGTTCTAACAACCATTGGGCTAAATCTGGATGGTCTGATGGGCCTTGACCACAAATGCCAATGTATTTACCACGTTTTTTACAGGCACTGATTGCCATGGCCAGCATTTTTTTAACCGCAGGGTCGCGCTCGTCGAACAAATCAGCGATGATACCAGAGTCCCTGTCCAAGCCCAGGGTCAATTGAGTCATGTCGTTTGAGCCAATCGAAAAACCATCGAAAATGTTTAAGAACTCATCAGCTAATAAGGCATTAGATGGTAGCTCACACATCATGATGATTTTTAGATTATTATCGCCTTGTTTGAGACCATTCTTCGCCATCAAGTCGATCACCCCTTGGGCTTCTTCCAAGTTGCGTACAAAGGGTATCATCGCCCACACATTGGTTAAACCCATGTCATTGCGGATGAATTTTAAGGCTTCGCACTCCATTTCAAAACAATCAACAAATGAATCATCCAAATAACGTGATGCACCACGGAAGCCCAACATTGGGTTTTCTTCATGGGGTTCATAAGCTTTTCCACCAATCAAGTTGGCATATTCATTGGACTTGAAATCGGATAATCGGACAATGACTGGTTTTGGGTTAAAAGCGGCAGCCAGGGTTGAAATGCCTTCAGCCAAACGTTTAACAAAATAATCTCTGGGAGAAGCATAGGCTGCTACCATGGGATTGGTGATTTGTTTAACTGAATCAGGTTGTTTGTCATAATTCAGTAAAACTTTTGGGTGAATGCCTATCATGCGGTTGATGATAAATTCTAAACGAGCCAGACCGATGCCGAAATTAGGCAAGTTTTGAAAATCAAAAGCACGATCTGGATTACCCACATTCATCATGATTTTTAAAGGCGCCTCAGGCATGTTCTCTAAATCAGTTGTGTGTATATCAAACCCTAACAGGCCATCATAAACATAACCAGTATCGCCTTCACAGCAAGAGACCGTCACTTCAGATTCGTATTTGATCTTTTGGGTGGCATCACCACAGCCTACAATCGCAGGTATGCCCAGCTCGCGGGCAATGATGGCTGCATGGCAGGTTCGCCCTCCGCGGTTGGTCACAATGGCTGCGGCTTTTTTCATGATCGGTTCCCAGTCAGGGTCGGTCATGTCGGTCACCAAAACATCACCCGCGTTGATTTGGTCCATTTGGGCGATGCTTTTAATGACTTTGGCAGTGCCTTGTCCCACCTTTTGACCGATACTGCGACCTTCACAAACCACTTCGCCTTGTTTTTGCAATGCATAACGCTCAATTTTTTGGCCTTTGGTTTCTCTGGATTTAACCGTTTCTGGTCGTGCTTGAACAATATACAGTTCACCGCTGAGTCCATCTTTGGCCCATTCAATGTCCATGGGTCTGCCATAGTGTTGTTCAATGATCATGGCTTGTTTTGCCAGTTGTTGAACTTCCTCATCATTAATCGAAAATTGTTGGCTGCGTGATGCTTCGATGTTTTGGGTTTGTACACCTGATTCTCCATAAGTCATCTCGATTGACTTCGAGCCCAGATTTCTGCGCAATACAGCTGGCTTATCTTTTCGTAATGCTGGTTTGTAAACATAAAATTCATCTGGGTTGACGGCCCCTTGGACCACCATTTCACCCAAGCCATATGATGAAGTAATAAAAACGACGTCATTAAAGCCTGATTCTGTGTCCATAGTGAACATGACACCGCTGGCAGCAATGTCAGAGCGAACCATTTGTTGAATCCCTGCGGACAAATACACATCATCATGCTCAAAGCCATGGTGAACTCGATATGAAATGGCACGATCGTTATATAGAGAAGCAAAGACTTCGTGGGCCTTTTTTAGGATTTCATCAGCGCCATGGACATTTAGGAATGTTTCCTGCTGGCCTGCAAAAGAAGCATCAGGTAAGTCTTCGGCTGTGGCAGATGATCGCACGGCCACAGTAAAATCATTTCCCAAGTTTGCTTTCATCTCATCATAAGCCGTCCGAACCGCGGCTTCTAAAGGTGCTTGAAAAGGGGTTTCCAACACCCAGTTTCTGATTTTCTCACCGCTGCTGCGCAGTTGATCTATGTTCTCTGTGTCCAAGTTTTTGAGTTCATCGCTGATTCGTTGATTCAAGCCGGAGGTTTGTAAAAACTCTTTAAAAGCATAAGCTGTGGTAGCAAAGCCTCCTGGTACTTTTACACCCAATGCCTTGAGGTGGGTTATCATTTCTCCCAAGGAGGCGTTCTTCCCGCCTACTTGATCTAAATCTTGCATGGTCAATTGGTCAAGCTTGATGATGTAATCTGACATGGATTTCCTAAGAATCGACAAAAATGTTATATTCTATCGCCAACAGGCATTTGCATAAACCGCAAAGCCCGATTTATTGTAAAAAATAATGGTAAGCATTAATTAAAGATTAGGTATTGAATGAGTGAAAAAAAATGTGCGATTTTTTATGTGTCAGATGGTACGGCAATCACCGCTGAAACAGTGGGCCGCAGTCTAGTCAGTCAGTTTAAAGAAATCGAGTTTGTTGAAAGGCGTCTGGCTTTTATTAATGATGAGGCTGGCGCACAGGCAGCGGCAGATATCATTGCCAGTACACCCTCAGATTATCAGCCTTTGGTGATCAATACTGTGGTTGACATTAAATTACGCAAAATCATTCACTCAGCAGGTGGTTTGAAACTGGATCCATTCAATCGATTGCTGCGGCGGATTGAAAAAAACCTGAAAATTAAACGAGACCCTGGTGTTGGTCGTGCTCACGGAATGGTCGATAGTGCTTCTTATAATGATCGAATAGAGGCAACTAATTTTGCTTTGTCTCATGATGATGGGGTTAACCTTAATTTACATAAAGCTGATCTGATTTTGTTAGGTGTTTCTCGCAGTGGCAAAACGCCGACTTGTTTGTATTTGGCTTTGCATTACGGTTTAAAAGCTGCTAATTATCCAATTACTGATGAGGATTTAGAGCGCATGCGTTTACCTGATGATGTGGTTAAGCATAAGGATAAGCTGTTTGGTCTGACCATAGATCCTTTTCGTTTGTCACAGATTCGCGGCGAGCGCAGACCCAACTCAAGGTATGCTGAATTACACAAATGTCAAATGGAAGTGAGTGAAGCGGAAGTTATCTATCAGCGCAATCAAATTCCATTTTTAAGCACAACACACACCTCTATTGAAGAAATTTCGGGTAAGATAATGATAGCTTTGGACTTAAACAAAAGACTTTATTAAATGCTTCTAACAGAACAGTACCTGACCCACCGACAATACATCAGTCGACACAACATCACCTTGATGCAGTTACATGAGTTCAATCACAAACTGCTGTGTCAGCTGTTGCCAGATGAGACGCCCGAAGCAATGGTATTTCATTCTGACGTTCCTGACAAACCAGTGCTGCAAATCACCATCAGAGAGCGGTTTAAATACACCACTGAAATCGCGATGTGTATGTTGTTTGATGATGCCGTATCAGATGTTTTGGTGATTCGTATTTATCATGATGCACAATTGGCTGAGTTGGTTTATTCTAATGAATTTGAAAAGCAATACCGCCAAATGGGGGGCAAGTTAGAAATGCAAAACCAGGCCAGTTTACGCTACAGTCAGAATTGTTTTTTTAATAAATGGTTGATATACCTGCTTCAAAGCGGCTTTAATAAGCGAAGTTGGCATAAACACGATAATAGATAGCTACCTGAAATGACGAAAAGAGAGAACGCCATGAAACCAACTGACATTACTGACCATAAGTATTTTCATAAAGTTGTTGATTGTCAATACGCTTGCCCGGCACATACCCCAGTGCCCGAATACATACGTCTCATTGCTGCAGGCAGATTTAATGATGCTTATATGATTAATTGGCAGTCCAATGTTTTCCCGGGTGTTTTAGGCCGTACTTGTGATCGTCCTTGTGAACCTGCTTGTCGTCGCGGTCGCGTTGAAGAAGAGCCAGTTGCAATATGTCGTTTAAAACGGGTTGCTGCTGATAATAAAACTGAGATCACTGACCGTTTACCAGATATTCCGATGCAAAAGAATGGTAAAAAAGTAGCCCTGATTGGAGGTGGGCCAGCTTCCCTTACAGTGGCTCGGGATTTAATGCCTTTGGGTTATGAAATTGATTTGTATGATGATCAAAGTAAAGGCGGAGGCTTTATGCGCAGCCAAATCCCCTCATTTCGATTGCCTGAGTCAGTGCTTGATGAAGAGGTGAATTACATCTTGGATATGGGTGTTGTAACTCATTTTAATCATGAAGTAACCAGTATGAAGGACATTTTGGCTAAAAAATATGATGCAATGTTTGTGGGAACAGGTGCTCCTCGGGGGCGAGATTTGCCCAGCCTGCCAGGAAGAAAAGATGGTGATGCGAATATTCATATCGGCATTGATTGGTTGGCCAGTGTGGCATTTGAGCACATTGATAAAGTAGGTAAAAAAGTTTTGGTTTTGGGCGGTGGTAACACTGCCATGGATTGTTGTCGTACAGCAATACGTTTAGGTGGTGAAGATGTGCGGGTTGTGGTTCGAAGCCCCAAATCTGATATGAAAGCATCACCTTGGGAAATTGAGGATGCGGAACATGAAGACATCCCTATGTATGAGAACCATAACCCCAAGGCTTTCGTAACGGAAGGTGGCCGATTGACTGGTATGGTGTTTGAAAAAGTAGAGCCAGTGTTTGATGAAAAAGGCAAGCGATCTTTGGTGCCAACAGGCGAGGAAGTGTTGATGCCATGTGATGATGTCTTAATGGCTATCGGTCAATTAAACTCATTCCCGTGGATAGAACGGGATATTGGTATTGAATTCAATGACTGGGACATGCCTGAAGTAGATAAAACCACGTTTCAAACGTCATTGCCTCAGGTTTTTGTTGGTGGTGATGCTGCCTGGGGCCCAGAAAATGTGATCACTGCGGTTGCTCATGGTCATCAAGCAGCTATATCGATCCATAAATATTGTCATGGGGAGCCAACCACCGATAGGCCACCACCAGCTGTGAACTTGACCAGTCAGAAGATGGGCTTTCATGATTGGCTTTACGACGCTCATGTTTCAGATGATGATCGGCATGTGGTGGCTTTACAAGACAAGCAAAAAGCTTTGGCAGACAGAAAACTGGAAGTTGAAAAAGGCTTTGACTTAACTCAGGGGTACGATGAGGCTATGCGGTGCCTGAATTGTGATGTTCAGACGGTTTTTGAAACCGATCGGTGCATTGAATGTGATGCTTGTGAAGACATCTGTCCGGTGGACTGTATTAATTTTATTGAAAACGATGAAGAAGGCGTTTTGCGCGATAAACTCAAGGTTAAAGCCACCAATAAAGAGCAGGATTTATATGTTTCTGATGGGTTGAAAACCAAGCGGGTCATGGTCAAAGATGAAAATGTCTGTTTGCATTGTGGTTTGTGTGCTGAAAGGTGCCCAACAGGTGCTTGGGACATGCAAAAGTTTTTGTTGCACGAAGCCACGGCCGGTAAATAAGGAGTTGATTGAATGAGTGAAATAAAAAACCTATGTGCCACCAATGATTTTGTGATTCGTTTTGCCAATGTCAATGGTTCAGGCTCAGCATCGGCCAATAATTTGTTCAGCAAAGCGGTATTCCGATTAGGTGTGCCGGTGTCTTCAAAAAACATTTTTCCATCCAACATTCAAGGGCTGCCGACTTGGTTTGAAGTCAGAATCAATGAACAAGGCTACCTGGGTCGTCGTGGTGGTTATGATTTCATTGTTGCTGTTAATGGACAAACCATGATTCGTGATTACCACGATTTGTTACCTGGCGGTTACTTCTTTTACGATTCATCAAAACGTTTGCCTGATACATTTACTCGAAATGACATTGTTGAGATAGGTATTCCATTGACTGAAATTTGTAATGCCAACTACACTGAACCCAGATTGAGACAGATATTTAAGAACATCATTTATGTGGGGGCTTTGGCTTATTTGTTTGATATGGACTTCTCCGTTTTTGAAGAGTCCATCAAATCTCAGTTCGCTAAGAAAGAGAAATTAATCGCACCAAACATACAGGCCTTAAAGCTGGGTTATGACTATGCTGAAGCTCACCATAACAGGGTTTGTGGATTAAATATTCACAGGCGTGATTTAAATGGTGAGCAAATTTTGATGGAGGGTAATGCAGCTGCTGGTTTGGGTGCAGTTTATGCCGGTGCTACAGTGGCGGGCTGGTACCCAATCACTCCCTCAACTTCGGTGGTGGAGGCTTTTGAAAAGTACTGTCGTGCCTACCGAGTGGATGAGGCCACTGGCAAGAATAAATTTGCGATTTTACAAGCTGAAGATGAGTTGGCAGCGATTGGTATCGTAATAGGTGCCAGTTGGAACGGAGCGAGGGCTTTTACTGCTACATCGGGTCCTGGAGTGTCCTTAATGAGTGAGTTTTTGGGATTGGCATATTTTTCTGAAATACCAGTGATGTTGATGGATATACAACGAACAGGTCCAAGTACCGGCATGCCCACCAGAACTCAACAATCAGATGTGTTGTCAGCAGCCTATGCTTCGCATGGAGACACTAAGAATGTGTTGTTATTTCCGGCTAATCCTACAGAGTGTTTCGAGTTGACTGTTGAAGGTTTTGATTTGGCTGAAAGGCTACAAACACCTGTGATTCTGATGAGTGATTTGGATTTAGGCATGAACGTGCATCAATGCGATCCCCTTACTTGGGATGATGGCCGCATGTATGATCGTGGTAAAGTCCTCAACGAACAGCAATTAACTGATTTAAGTGAAAAATGGGGTCGTTACCTGGATGTGGATGGAGATGGTATTCCTTACCGCACCATCCCAGGCGCACACCCGGAGAAAGGTGCATATTTTACCCGTGGTTCATCACATGATGAGTATGCAGCTTATACCGAGGATGGTGAAGTATATGCGCGCGGAATGCAACGCTTGTTGGTGAAATGGGATACTGCTAAAAAACTAGTTCCCGCAGCAGAAATTACCGGTGCCAATAGTGCCATTGGAGTGATTTATTACGGAACGAGTGATTATTCCAGCCAAGAAGCTCTCGATACTTTACGCTCAAATCAGGCCATTGATTCTATGCGTATCAGGGCTTTTCCATTTGGAGCAGAAGTGGCCCAATTTGTTGAAAATCATGATGTTTTGTTTGTGATTGAACAAAACAGGGACGCACAGATGAAGTCTTTGTTGGTTAATGAGTTGGCTGTGAATCCAAATAAAGTTATAACAGTGTTGAATATAGATGGTATGCCTATTACGGCAACATTTTTGGTCAGTGAAATTCAACAACATCTTGCTAAAATTTCTACTGCCAGTCAGATACAGGAGGCGTAAAATGACATTTGTAAGACCTAATTTTAGGCACCCTGAGAACGAGACCAATGACATTGGTTATTCTATCAAGAATTATGAGGGTGCGCTCTCTACGCTATGTGCCGGGTGTGGTCATGATTCTATCAGTGCTGCGCTCATTAAGTCATGCTTTGATTTAAATCTTGAGCCACATAAGATTGCCAAAATATCAGGTATTGGTTGTTCTTCCAAAACGCCAACCTATTTTTTAGGCAAAGCACATGGTTTTAACTCTGTACATGGTCGTATGCCTTCAGTGACAACTGGCGCCAATATGGCTAACAGAGACCTTTTGTACATTGGGGTTTCAGGTGATGGCGATACTGCATCCATTGGAATGGGGCAGTTTGCTCACGTGGTTAGGCGCAACTTGAATATGATATACATCGTAATGAATAATGGATGTTACGGTTTAACCAAAGGCCAAGATTCAGCGACCGCAGATAAAGGTTCAGCGGGTAAGAAGGGCGTACCCAGTGCTTTTGATTCTATCGACTTGTGTCAGTTGGCCTTACAGCTGGGTGCTGGTTTTGTGGCCAGAAGCTTTTCTGGGGATAAGAAGCAATTAGTACCTTTGATCAAAGCTGCGATTAAACACCGAGGTTTTGCTTTTATTGATGTGGTATCGCCATGTGTCACTTTTAACAACACACCGACATCCACCAAAGGTTATGAATGGGTACGTGACCACTTAGAAGCCACTGGAACCGTTGATTTTATTCCTCAAAAATCAGAGATTACCATTGATTACCCTGCAGGCTCTACCAGAAATTTGTTGTTGCATGATGGCAGTGAATTGTTGCTGCATAAAAATGCGGATGATTATGATTTAAGCAGTCGCAAAGCTGCGATGAATCGGATTGAAACCACCAAAGAGAAAGGTCAAATTCTTACTGGCTTGATCTATCATGACAGCACTGCTACTGATACCCATGCTTTGATTGATACTGTAGAGCGACCTCTGAATTCATTGGCTCAAGAGGACTTGTGTCCTGGTTCAAGTGTTTTAGAGCAATTAAATGGCAGTATGAGGTAACATTCTTTTGGATAAGCACCATTACTATCAGAATGCAGTACAGTGTGTGGAGGCTGAGATTGATTTTGTTGAGGTTACTTATCGCGAACTTAAAGGTAAACCCGCAAGAAAATTACGAGAAGATTTTTGTGGTACTGCACAAACTGCTTGTGAGTGGATAAAAAGACACCAAGATAATCATGCCTATGGAATAGATTTAGATCCTTTGGTTCTGCAGTGGGGTGAACAAAATAATTTATCTGAGTTAAGCGCAAATCAGCGTCAGAGGGTTCGGTTATTGAATGAAGATGTAATGACAGCATCAGTATCGAACTTGGATGCGGTATTGGCCATGAATTTCAGTTATTTTATTTTTATGGAACGTGGTTTAATGATTCGATATTTTAGATCTGTATTGAATTCATTGAATAACGAAGGCGTGCTGTTCTTAGATGCCTTTGGCGGCTATGAAGCCGCAAAAGAATTGACTGAAGAACGTGAATGTGACGGTTTTACCTATATTTGGGAGCAGGCGAGTTTTAACCCCATAAATTCTCAAATGCAATGTTATATTCATTTTGTGACTGACGAGGGTGTTCGAATGGAAAAAGCCTTTGATTATTACTGGCGCTTGTGGACTTTGCCAGAAATCACTGAAATGCTGTTAACTGCTGGATTCAAAACAGCAGATGTTTTTTGGGAGGGCACAGATGAAAAAACTGGCGAAGGAGATGGGGAGTACAGCAAGAGTGTGGTTGGAACAGCAGATGCCGGTTGGGTTTGTTATATTGTGGCTGAAAAGTAAGTAGGTTTCTATTCAGATAGCTTTTTGATGTCGTTTCTTAGGGTTTCTTTTTTCTCAATATTGAGCTCAATGGTTCTTTTTAAGCTGGCAAAGCTGTCCATATCGATTTGAGTCCACTCTGCACCAAACACATGATTGTTAACATGTACAACCTCAATGTTCATGATAATGGCAGGGGCATTTTCCAGCGGAATGCTGAGGCGATACAGGCTGCCAGGTTTTGGGTGGTGTTTTTTCGGATTTTTTAATAAAACCCCTTTGAGTGAAATATCAATGATCTGTGCAGACAGTGCTTCCATGCCGGAAAACAAGGTAACTTCTTTGTTCCACGGTATTCTGGTATAGCGCCGTCGCTCTGCTGAGTGCTTATCTGTCATGTGGTAGATTTTACCCATGTTTGGTTTCAGTACAAGAAAACAATTTAAGTCTATTAATCTACTTTAAATTTAAAATTAAAACTGTGACTCAATACATCATTTTGGTTAATAAGTCAGCCAAGCCATCATAAGCAGCTTGATCAACCTCTTTAAAACCTTTTGAGTTTAATTCTATAAGAATATCAAAAGAATCATCATTGGTACCAATAGCCATCAAAGCATCTTGAACTATTTTTCTGATGCCCGGGTCAACTGTGGGTGATGATAAAAAAGTCATGCCAGGAACTTTATCGCTTTCTTTTAGCGATAGCAGGTTTGGGTACAATTCAAAAACATAGCTGGGGACAATGGCAGCATTGGCTGATTGTGCAAACACTTGTTCTAATACATCTCCCCAAGATAGTGCAGTCACAACTTTATTCGGTTGTAAAAATAAGTCTGTGAACCATTGGTCGAACAAAATTGAACCCATGTTTGGGTTTGGTAAGGTTACAACTCCATCTCCAACCAAAAACTCATCAATACTTTGGCCCTCGGTGGGTTCAATGTTGGAAATTAAATGGTAGCTGATGTCTTCTTGAAACCGAGCCAGGGGAACATAGTTTTTTTCTTGCATTCTATAGGCTGCTATGTGTGATGCATCTAAGGTGAAATCTGGTTCGTTGTCTCGGGCTGAACGCCAGTAAAAATAGTAGTTGTCAGATGTAACGATATCAATGGTTAAGCCAGTTTGTTTTTCTAACCATTCTTCAAGGGGTTGATAAACCAGTACTGCCTGCTCTTGTGGATAATTTGCCTCTACTGCCAAAGTATAATTTTGGCTGTAAACTAACTGTGTTAATACCAAAAACAACATCAAGATTGATAATTTAGCTGTTCTCATTTTTTATGTCGCACCATAATAAATTACTTATTTATACTACCACGATGTACAAGCCAAGTACACAAACTACGAAGAACAACGTATTTTTAGGTTTTTATATTAAACTTAGTTACAAGTAATTAAAAGTAATGTGTAAATGGGTTGTTAGCTTTTTAAAATGGCTTGAGAATGCCATTTTTGTTGGTAGAAAATGGACGGAGCACAAAATTCAACCTCGGATTCATAGTTGCCAAGTTTAACTGTTTGGTTGGGGGCAAATGCATTGTCAGACACATAGCTGATTTGTTGCATTCTTTTTTTGACATTACCTAGGAAATGAAGCCTGGCAACGATTTCCTGGCCTGGGTAGCATCCTTTGTCAAAATCAATAATTGATTTTTGGTCTAGGTTTACATGTTGTGGAATGAATTGTTCTGTGGTCTTGGCATTGATCCATGGCAGTCCAAGATCAAACATGTGTAACCAAAATGCATCGCTGCTCAGGGCGGGGTGGTTGTCATTGGTCTCGGTACTGATATGTATTCGATATTTGTTTTCACTGCTGGATGTAAGTACTAATTGGTGATTGATTTTTTTTATCTGTACGTCCATGCGAAAGCGCCTTAAATTCACATACTGTAAAAAATTGTCACATAATTGTGAATCTACAATCGCAGTTGTTTTGGTTTCGTCTAACTGCAAGAATAAAGTGAAAATAATTCTGCCCTTGGGATTACATATTGCTGTGTAAACAATGTTGCCAGTTTTGTCTTTAAGTTCGGTAATCACTTGATTGTTAAGAAACTCAACAACGTCATTACCAGTTAATTCGAATGCTGTGAGGATATTGTGTTGGTTTTCTGACATCAGTTTGGTGTTTTCTTGAGGATTTATAAGTGTTATAATTTGCACTCAGTCTAATGGTTGCTGTTGACGAAAAATTCAAGTCATAATTGATGCGATTTAAAAGCTGCTTTTTCATTGCAAGCGCATTTAGATGGATTGGTATAAATCAAAGGTCATTTATAAATGAGTCAATCAACAAAAGTCATAAAACCACAACAAGAATCAAAGAAAAAAGAACAGCCTGAAAAAAAAGTCAAAGAATACGGCGGGCGCAAAGATGGTTTGGATCCTACCAGATATGGGGATTGGGAAAAGAACGGTCGTTGTATAGATTTCTGATTTCTAATAAATTAAAACAGATACAGGGTTATAAATGAGTAATTCGCAAAGGCCATTGTCGCCTCACTTGCAGGTTTACAAGCCGCAATTAACTTCTACGTTATCAATCATGCACCGAATCACAGGGTTGTTTTTATCTCTTGGTTTATTGATCTTTGTAATTTGGCTTTTCCAATTGGCCAGTGACCACACTAAAGCCGATGCCATGTTAACCTTTTTCAAAAGTGGTGTTGGACAGGTGGTTTTCTTTATTTGGATTTTTGCCTTTGCCTATCATTTGTGTAATGGTATCAGGCATTTGTTCTGGGATGTGGGTAAAGGTTATTCAATTCCTGTTGTTTATCGCTCCGGTTATTTGGTTTTGATATCGGCGATTGTGTTGACACTTTTAGTCTATTTCTTGAGCCGCTAGAGGGTTGTTATGAGTTACGAAACTGATTTAGGAAAAGTAAAAGGTTTGGGATCTGCTAAGCATGGCTTTGGCCACTGGTGGATGCAACGAATGTCAGCTGTGCTGTTGGTGCCGTGTGGTTTATATGTGTTATTCAGTTTGATTCAGATTGATGCGGTCAGTGCTGTTGGTGTGATTACTTGGTTGCACAGTCCGTTCAATGCGGGTGTCACGTTATTGTTTGCATTGGCTGGAAGTTATCATGGTGCTTTGGGTATTCAAGTGGTTTTAGAGGACTATGTGCATAATCATTCTATTAATTTAGTTTTACAGTATTTGACCAAGATTTTAATGATTGTGATGGTGATGACCAGTGTCTATGCGATTGCTACAATCTTACTTCGGATAAATTCATGACAGAAAAATATAAAATAACAGAACATAAATTTGATGCGATTGTGGTTGGAGCTGGTGGTGCCGGCTTGAGAGCAACCATGGGCTTGGCAACTAAAGGTTTGTCTACTGCCTGCATCACCAAAGTCTTTCCCACTCGCTCGCACACAGTTGCTGCACAGGGCGGAATGTCAGCATCTTTGGGTAATATGGGTGAAGATGACTGGCGTTGGCATATGTATGACACCATCAAGGGCTCAGACTGGCTAGGCGATCAAGATGCCATCGAATACATGTGTCGTGAAGCTGTACCTTCGGTGGTCGAACTAGAACACTACGGGGTGCCATTTTCGAGAACTGAAGAGGGTAAAATTTATCAAAGACCTTTTGGTGGGATGACCACCAATTATGGTGAAGGTACTGCACAAAGAACCTGTGCAGCTGCTGACAGAACAGGCCATGCTATCTTGCATACGCTGTACCAACAATCATTAAAACATGATGCTTCTTTTTTCATTGAATATTTTGCTATTGATTTGGTGATGGAAGATGGTGAGTGCAAAGGCGTCTTGGCTTGGAATCTAGCCGATGGAACCTTGCATTTGTTTCGTGGTCATGCGGTTATATTAGCCACTGGTGGTTACGGGCGGGCTTATTTTTCTTGTACCTCAGCGCATACTTGTACAGGTGATGGTAATGCCATGGTTCTCAGAGCAGGTTTGCCCTTGCAAGATATGGAGTTTGTTCAGTTTCATCCAACTGGTATTTATGGTGCAGGCTGTTTGATTACTGAAGGTGTACGAGGAGAAGGTGGCTTTTTAACCAACGCCAAAGGCGAACGGTTTATGGAACGCTATGCACCGAACGCCAAAGATCTGGCATCACGTGATGTCGTATCGCGTTCAATGACCATTGAAATTCGTGAAGGCAGAGGTGTGGGTAATGAAAATGATCATATTCATTTGAATCTGCAGCATTTAGGCGCTGATGTTATTAATAAACGCCTGCCAGGTATTGCAGAATCTGCTGAAATATTTGCTGGTGTGGATGTGGCTAAAGAGCCCATCCCGGTTTTGCCAACTGTGCATTACAACATGGGTGGCATCCCAACTAATTATCATGGTGAAGTGGTCAATAAAGTAGGTGATGATCCAGATAAAGTGGTGCCTGGTTTATTCGCGATTGGTGAGGCAGCATGTGTGTCGGTTCATGGTGCCAATCGATTGGGTTCAAACTCTTTGTTGGATTTGATCGTGTTTGGCCGGGCGGTTGCAGATCGTTGTGCTGAAATTATTAAACCTAACACCAAACACCGAGAACTCAGCAAAGGGGTATTAGATAAATCTCTTGATAATTTAGACAAGACTCGTCACGCACAAGGTGATATTAAAACAGCTGACTTACGTTTGGAGATGCAAAAAATAATGCAAAACAATGCAGCTGTATTTAGAACCGGTGAAGTACTTGAGGAGGGTTGTGAGAAAATCACAGCAACTGCGGCCAAGATTGGTAACGTCAATGTGACAGATACTTCAATGGTTTGGAATACGGATTTGGTGGAAACTTTAGAGTTGCAAAATTTGATGTTGCAGGCAAAAGTAACCATGTTTTCTGCTGAGAACCGCAAAGAATCTCGTGGTGCTCATGCCCGAGAGGATTTTCCAGATAGAAATGATGAGGAGTGGATGAAACATACTTTGGCTTACGTTAATGATCAAGGCGAAGTGATGTTTGAATACCGCCCTGTTCACATGTACACTTTGACCGATGAGTGCGAAGTGATTCCTCCTAAGCAGCGCGTATACTGAGAAATAATATGGCAGAATTAAGATTACCAAAAAACTCACGAGTGCAGAAAGGTAAACACCACAAAACCACAGGTGGTAACGGTAATGTGGCAACTTTCAAGGTCTATCGATGGTCACCGGATGATGATGAGAACCCAAGAACTGATACTTATGAAGTTGATTTAGACAATTGTGGGCCAATGGTGCTCGATGCTTTGATTAAAATTAAAGATGAAATTGACTCAACAGTTACGTTCAGACGCTCATGCCGTGAAGGTATTTGTGGTTCTTGTGCTATGAACATCAACGGCACCAACACTTTGGCTTGTACGACTTCGATCAAACAATTCAAGGGTAAAGAGATCGCTATTTATCCCTTGCCACACATGGAGGTGATAAAAGACTTGGTGCCGGATTTAACACATTTTTATGCGCAATACGCTTCTATCAAGCCTTGGATGCAAACAGACTCTGTGCCTTTGCCTGATAAAGAGCGTTTACAGTCTATTGAAGATCGAGAAAAATTGGATGGTTTATATGAGTGTATTTTATGCGCTTGTTGCCAAACTTCTTGTCCTAGTTACTGGTGGAACGGCGATCGTTACTTGGGGCCTGCCGTGTTGTTACAATCTTATCGATGGTTGGCTGACTCACGTGATGAATATACAGGTGAACGTTTAGAAGATTTGGAGGATCCGTTTAAGGTTTACCGCTGCCATACCATTATGAACTGTGCTAACACGTGTCCTAAAGGCTTGAATCCTGGTAAAGCCATTGGTGAAATCAAAAAAATGATTGCCCAAAGGCACGCCTTGTAATGTCTACTGATTCGGTCGTTGAGTTGACTGAAGGGTATTTTAGGTGGCGTTGTCGGCGTGGAATGAAAGAGCTTGATTTCATTTTAAACAGATTCATTGATGCCAAATATCACCATTTGGATGTCCCTCAACTGCAATTATTTGATGAGCTGTTGAGTGAGGAGGATATGCTTTTGTGGTATTGGTTAAGTGGTAAAACCAAACCTGAGTCGACACATTTGAAATTCAATCATTTGGTGGAGCAGATTTGTGCGGCCGGTTATCATAAAAAATGATCAAATTCACAATACGTTGTGGCCTGTAAAGATTGGTTTGTGGTTTCTCTGTGCAGCCTCTGTGTTGATGTACTTCCAGTTAGGAGGAGGTGCCTTACTCATGTTTCCGCTCATATTGCTTTTTATTTGGTTAAATAACAGTTCTCTATCGAAGAACATGGTGAAATGTTTGAGGGTTTCAGGTCAAAACATATGGGTTGAGATAGCAAGTATTGATGAGAGTCAGACCAGTTTTGAAAAATTTGAAGTACAATCTTATTGGTATTTACCTTGGGCTCTGTTTTTAAAGTTAAAGTCGGTAGAAAAAAGTGAAAACATTTATTTGTATTTGTTGCGTTCAAAAATAAAAAATTCAAACTTTTCAAAACTGCTATCGAATGTTGTTAGCTTAAGTGAAGCAGGAGATGCCTCATGAATCAAAATCGTTGGACAGTCAAAGTTGGCGATATCCGCGTTGGTGGCCAAATTGCTGGGAAGCGACATGTGGTGATTCAATCGATGACCAACACTGATACCGCAGATGCTAAAAGCACTGCAAAGCAAATTTATGAACTGCATCAGGCAGGTTCGGAATTGGTGCGCATCACAGTTAACAATGAAGAATCTGCGGCAGCGGTTCCAGAAATTATTGATCGTTTGCATGCAGCACATTGTCATGTACCGGTTATTGGTGATTTTCATTACAATGGCCATAGATTACTTAATGAATACCCTAAGTGCGCGGAAAAGTTGGCCAAGTATCGGATCAACCCAGGTAACGTTGGCTTTGGTAAAAAAAGAGATCAACAGTTTGAGTCCATAATTCAGGTAGCTAAAGATTTAGACAAGCCAATAAGGATTGGTGGAAACTGGGGCAGCCTTGATCAGAAACTCATGGCAAGAATGATGGACGAAAACGCCAAGTTGGAGCAACCATTGTCCAGTGGTGCTTTGATAGAGAAAGCATTGATTGATTCGGTTTTGCTCAGTGCACGGCAGGCAGAATCTTTTGGCTTGTCTTCAGATAAGATCATTGTTAGCTGTAAGGTCAGCAGTGTGCAATCGTTGATTCGAATTTATCAAAAGTTACATCGCGCGTGTCAATATGCTTTGCACTTGGGTTTGACGGAGGCTGGTATGGGGGCTAAAGGAATTGTAGCTTCAACAGCTGCACTGTCTGTTTTGTTGCAACAGGGGATTGGCGATACCATTCGCGTCTCATTAACTCCCGAACCGAACCAGCCCAGAACTGAAGAGGTTAAAGTGGCGCAACAAATCCTACAAAGTCTTGAATTGCAATCATTCAAGCCAGAAGTTACGGCTTGTCCTGGTTGTGGCAGAACCACCAGTGAGTTTTTTCAAGTTTTAGCCATGCAAGTAACTGAACACATGAATGCAAAAATGCCGCTATGGAGGATTTCACACCCTGGCGTTAAAAATATGAATGTGGCAGTAATGGGTTGTATCGTTAATGGGCCGGGAGAATCTAAACATGCAGATATTGGGATATCGTTGCCTGGTACTGGAGAGGCGCCTTCTGCACCGATATTTATTCGTGGCAAAAAAACGCATACATTAAAAGGTGAAAACATTGGCGAACAATTTATAGCTATTTTGGATGAATTTGTTGAGTCCAATTACTGATTCTATGATCTGGGCAGTGCTGTAGTTTCAATGATCCAGATGCTTCAAGTTTTAAATCCCTGCTTTATATTTATAATTGCTTATGAATATAAAGTGTTAATTAGTGGTTAACCTTTGGTCTTTATGGAAGTGTGCTTAATTGTAGTAAACACATAATTTTTTTTAAATATATCTTGATTATTCAGTGATTTAAAGGTTATTCTTGCATTGTCTTCTTAAAAAAAGTAAAGTATTGACATAAATTGTGATTAGAGACACAGAAATAACAATATTTAATGATGTCTAATGGTCGCAAGCAGTTTTAGCAATTAATAAAGAGAGAAATGTTTTGCAGTTGTTAGGTCGTAAAAAAGTTCAATTAGTTGGGGTTGATGTCAGTTCTTCTGCTGTCAAGATATTACAACTTTCGGGAAGTTTGGATAACATGAAAGTTGAAAGGTATGCAGTTGAGCCGTTATCAGTTAATGCTGTTGTCGATAACAACATTGCTGAAGTTGATCTTGTGTCGGCTTCAATAAGCAAAGCCATCAATAAAGCAGGGATTAAAGTCAAAGGCGCAGCTACAGCGGTTTCTGGCTCAGCAGTAATAACCAAAATTATTCAAATGCCAAGCGAGTTGACTGAAGATGAGCTTGAAGTGCAGCTTGAAATGGATGCCACTCAGTACATTCCATATCCAATTGATGAAGTCAGTTTGGATTTTTGTGTTTTGGGGCCGGTGGAAGGAAATGAAGAGGTTAACAATGTCTTGATTGCCAGTTCGCGGTCAGAAAATGTTGATGTATTTATTGAGGCTTTTGAAGGTGCTGGTTTAGATCTTAAGGTTGTAGATGTTGAAGCATTTGCAATTGAGCGATGTTTTAATCTGGTTCGTAAACAATACGATATTAATGATGAAGAGGTGGTGGCCTTGTTTGATATTGGTGCCAACACGATGACCATGCATGCCATGCACAAAAGGACTGGTATTTATAGCAGGGAGCAGTCATTTGGTGGTAAGCAATTAACCGAAGAGATCATGCAGAGGTATGGACTTTCTTACGAGGAAGCAGGTTTGGCCAAAAGACAAGGCGGTTTGCCAGAGAGCTATGAGTCTGAGGTCTTGCAGTCTTTTAAAGACACCTTGGTTCAGCAAGTCAGCAGGGCATTACAGTTTTTCTTTTCGGCAACAGAGTTTGGAAATGTAGACCGAATTTTACTTGGTGGTGGTTGTGCGGCAATCCCTGAAATTGATTTGTTGGTTGAAGATCAAGTTGGTGTGCCTACAGAGATAATTAATCCAGTTGAAAACTTCAGGATATCATCAAAGGTGAGTGCTGATGCACTTGAAGCTGATGCACCAGCGATGATGTCTGTGGTTGGTTTAGCAATGAGGAACTTTGATTGATATGGCTAAAATTAATTTATTACCATGGCGTGAAGAAAGACGCCAACAACAAACCAAAGAATATTATATTCTTTTGGGGTTGGCAGCTGGGCTTGCTTTGTTAGTGTTTGGTCTTGCGTATTATTATTTTGATCAATCTACTAAATTTCAAAATAAACGCAATGCATTCATGACAGCGGAGATTGCCAAACTTGATAAACAAATTGAAGAGATTGAGCAACTAGAAGCTAAAAAAGCCAGTTTAATTGCCAGACAAGAAGTTATTGAGGAGCTACAGGCTAACAGGACACAAATGGTTCATTTGTTTGATGAGTTAGTGAAAACCATACCTAATGGAGTGTTTTTAGAAAAAATCACACAGCAAGGAACTTTGATTTCAATGGAAGGTTACTCTCAATCACACTCGCGAGTGTCTGACTATATGAGAAGGTTGGATGACTCAGTCTGGTTCAATGTGACTGACCTGGACTACATCAAAGCTGATGATACATTGGGAACACATGAGCAAAAGTTTAAACTCAGTGTAAGGCTGGTAAATCCAAACAGACAAAAAGATACAGATGACATAGGTGAGGAAGAAGTCTCATGAGTTTTATTGATGAAATACAGAGTCTAGATACCGAAAATCCAGGCGGCTGGCCTAATTCAGTTAAGGTGGCATCACTGATATTTTTAGTGGCTTTAATATTGTTTGGTGGATATTGGTTTTTTGTCAAAGACATGAAAGCCAAACTGGAAAATTTACAAAAAAAAGAAACAGAATTAAAAAATACCTATACATTTAAATACCAAAAGGCGGCACAACTAGACGCGTATAAAGAGCAGTTGGAAGAAATGGAAATCATTTTACAATCCATGCTCAGGCAGTTACCATCAAAGAATGAAATGTCTGATCTGATTGTAGATGTTTCACAAACTGCATTAGCCAGTGGGATTGAAAATGAATTGTTTGAGCCTGGTGCTGAGACTTTGAAAGATTTCTATGCTGAAAAGCCAATCAGTTTGAAAATGAAAGGAAATTATCATGAGTTTGGCAATTTTGTTAGTGGGGTTGCATCATTACCAAGAGTTGTCATACTTACCATGCATGATATTTCTCTCAAGCCACTTGGTGATTCTATCCAAGGTGGTCGTTTACTGCTCGAGGGTACTGCAAAAACATACCGCTATTTAGATGATGAGGAAATGCGGGAAGTAGAGGCTGCAGCAGGAGGTGCTCAATGACTAAGAAAATTACCATTGTGTTATTTGTGATTTTAGTTGGTTGTAATAACAGCGTTGATGATTTAAATCAATTTTTAGAATTACAAAAAAACAGGCCTGTGAAGCCTATTGATCCACTGCCACAGCTTAAGCCGCATGAGGTATTTGAATACAATGCGACAACAATGCGTGATCCATTTTCTAATGATTTAGAAGTTGTTGAAGAGAGTGAGCAAGCCAATCTGGTTGTTGCTGAAGGTGGTGAAGGCCCTGATTTAAGCAGAAGAAAAGAATACTTGGAATCGTATCCACTGGATAGTTTACTGATGGTTGGCACCTATCAACAAGAAGAAAATTATTGGGCCTTGATAGTTGATCCCGAGGGAGTGATTCACCCTGTTTCTGAAGGTGATTTTTTAGGCCATAATCATGGTCAAGTATTAACAATTTTTGAAAATAAAGTTCTGTTGAAAGAATGGATAAATGATGGCTTGGGCGCATGGCGGGAACGTGATGCGGCAATGGCTTTGAAAGAAGAGTGAATGAGAGTGAATTTATGAAAATGAATAGTTTATTTTTTAACAAAATTAGCAAACAAGGTGTTGTTTTCACACTGTTTTGTGTTCTTGTTACTGGTCAGTCATTAGCCCAATCAGCAATAGATGATATTTCTGTACGGACCGGGGAAATGGGAGCTGTGGTTATTGACTTTAAATTCAGTGAAGAAGCAGTTACACCGGAAGTTTTTTCTACAAATTTACCTCCAAGGCTGGCACTGGATTTTGCTCAAACAAAAAATGCCACCAATAAGCGCAATATGGCGGTGGGTACAGGTGGTGCCAGAGGAATAAGGGTAGTCTCAAGCAATGACAAAACAAGAGTTGTTATAGATTTGCTTAAACAGGTTAGACATGAAATCACCTCTGTTGGCAATGTGGTATCAGTTAAGTTGTACAATGACAGTAATGCTTACAGTAATGCATCATCAACAGAATCAGTGGTTGACATGGTTGATTTTCGACGTGGCACGGAAGGACAGGGAATTATTCAATTAGGTCTTACCAACTCAGATGCAGTAATCAATTATTCAGAGTCCTTAGGGAAAATTAATATAGAAATATCTGATTCCCAATTGGCTGAGTCCATGGGCAGAAAACTTGATGTTATTGATTTTGCAACACCAGTTACCTTTGTTGATGCCAGACAAAAAGGTAATGATGTTAAAGTAGAGGTAGAAATAAACGGCCCGTACGAAAAAGTGATCTATCAAACTGGGCAACAATACACCATCGAAATATCCGAGCAGAGACAAGAGGTGGCAAGCGCATCTAAGTTATTAAATGAGGAGCCAGTTTATACAGGTAATAAAGTTTCATTTAACTTTCAAGATGTAGCTGTTCGTTCTGTTATACAGCTTATTGCAGATGCCTCACAACTTAATATTGTGGTTGCAGATAATGTTGATGGGAATGTGACACTGAGGTTAAATGAGGTTCCTTGGGATCAAGCGTTAGATATTGTTTTACAAAGTAAACAGTTAGATCAGAGAAGAAGGGGAGATGTTATCTGGATTGCTCCTGCTGCTGAAATTGCTCAAAGGGAACAAGAAGCCTTAGAAGTATTAAGTAAGAAGGAAGAGTTGGCACCATTGGATAACATTTTTATTCAGGTTAACTATGCCAAAGCAGAAGAATTGGCCATGTTAATCAATGGTGAATCTTCTGGAGAGTCATCAGGAGGGAATTCACTGTTATCAGAGCGTGGTTCGGTAACATTTGATGAGAGAACAAATACCCTGTTGGTTACTGATGTTCCAGAAAAACTTTTGGTTATTCAGGATTTAGTTGCCACATTAGACAGGTCGGTTCAACAGGTACAAATAGAATCAAGGATAGTTGTTGCTACTGAACGTTTTGGTGATGAGCTGGGTGTTCGTTTCGGGGTAACTGGTTCTCATGAAGATAAATATGGAAACATCATCAGCACAGGAGGCAGTGCTGCTGCTGTGGATCGATTAAATAATACGGCTTTGAACAGAAGATATACTTCGCCCAGTGGGTCTGGCTTACCTACAGTTACACCAGATACAGAATTATCAGCACCAATTGCAGGAGCTCCACTAGGAGAACGATTAAATGTTAATTTGCCAGCTGCGGCTTCAACTGCAGGAAGGTGGGCAGCAAGTATTTTGGCTGCAGACTTTTTGCTTGACCTTGAGCTGTCGGCCTTGGAAACAGAAAACAGAGGCGAAGTTATCTCATCCCCAAGAGTTATAACTGCCAATCAATCTCAGGCAGTCATAAAACAAGGTGTTCAGATACCTTTTGAACAAGCAACATCAAGTGGTGCAACATCTATACAGTTTAAAGATGCCGTACTTGCGCTGAATGTGGTACCGCTTATAACACCAGATGATCGAATTGATTTGACGCTAAAAGTAGATCAGGACGCGATTGGTGAGGAAGTATCAACATCTCTGGGAGGCAGTGTGCCATCAATTGATACGAGGTCTGTAGAAACAAGAGTGCTTGTTAACAATGGACAAACAGTTGTGCTCGGTGGTATTTATGAACAAGTTAGAAGGACTACTAAGTCAAAAGTACCTTTCCTTGGTGACATACCTGGTGTAGGTAATTTGTTCAGGAATAAATCTGTTCAAGATGAAAAAGCAGAGTTATTGATTTTCGTAACTCCTACTATTATTAAAGAAAGTTTATAAGGTTGAAGGTTTAACATGATCAAATATACAAAACAAATTGTTATATCAGTTTTATTCGCCACTATTTTAGCTGCATGTGGTGGTAGTAGTGACAGTGGCGGAACATCACCCGGTCCGGCAGTATCAAATTTAAGAATTACTTTTGCAGCTGTTGATGCCACAGTGCCAGCGAATACCAATGATTTTCCTATAACTGGAAATTCTCCGTTTTATACACAATTAACAGTTAGGGTGACCTTTGATAACGGTACGGCAATCACTGATGGTACAAATATTCAATTAACGACTTCAAATGTTGAAGTTGCTCCTATTTCGAGATTGGATGATCCTGAAACCACTGATATCAATGAGTTCACTACATTTTTTGGTTCTGTGGGCGATGAAGCAAGTGGTGGTAATGGTACCTTCTTTATTCATGGTGTATCTCCAGGAACAGTTACATTGACTGCATCTGCAGTAGACCCCCAAACAGGTAGAACTTCTAGTGCGAGTATGAATTACAGTATCACCCAAGGGCCTGATGCATTTGATCGTTTAACTCTTGAAGCACAGGCATCAACCCTGCCAGCGAATATATTTAATTTATCTCCAGAACAAGCCTTTAGGACTGTTTATAACACAGAGGTTGAAATAAGCTTCCGTGACCCACAAGGAAACTTTGTTAACCCCGCAGCAACCGATGGTGCCGGGTCTACCGTTGGTGTGTCGATTAACCCTTTATCAATTGCGGCATTTTCAACCTTAGATGACCCAGAAACAGAAGATATAAACGAAATATTTGTTACAATGGGTTCTGGTCCAGTTGATATGGTGGCAGGGAAAGGCAAAATATTTGTTTGGTCAAGAGATCCCGGTGTTGCAACCATTACAGTTAATGCTGTTGATCAATTTACTGGTACAACAATCTCTCAGCAGTTAGACATCATAGTTGATGGAGGCATTGATCCTGAGCTTCCAAGATCTATCTCACTTGCTGGAACAGGTTCAAGTTACGTGAATGGCTCTGGTGGTAATCAATCCCAAACACTTCAGGCCATTGTAGAAGTGTCGGAAGGTGTGCCAGTGAGAGATCCAAACGGGTTCAATAACGTGATAGCGAGTTTATCTACAGATGGACAAAATAGTGGTGAAAAGTTATCTGGTGTAAATGAGCAAGGGCAAAATGTTCAAGGCCAGTCAATAAGCATTGGTTCGAACAATGGTGTTGCATCATTGCAATTACTCAGTGGTAACAATCCGAATACTGCTGTTGTTACTGTTACCACTGACCGAGCGGATAATAATGTGGATAATGGTTTACAAGATCCAATTACAGCCCAAAATAATTTTGTTATCAGTGATGGTGTTTTATTTGGGTTGGATATCACTTCTCCATCAATCAATAACCTATTTATTAACAGAGTTGATAACGGTGTTGTGACGGAAGATGAGATTGGCAACCTTGATGGTTCGTACTCACTAACAATAAGTGCTATTGGGACAGATAAAGGTGGTAATCCTGCATTGCCACAAACCATACAGTTTGGTTTGATTGACAGTCCGGTTGTAGGTTATCCAAATGATGGTCCTGGTACATTTGTTAATTCAGGTATTGATGGAGATCCACAAGAAGGTGGAAATAACTTCACATCAGCTTCAGGTGACTTTATTAATGGTGCTGCAGAAGTTCAACCATCTGATACCCTGTTGGTATTCGGAGAGGAAATACTCAGGAATGAGGATTTAGAAAGTGCCGTTACAGTACAGAGCGTATTATCAGACACATCACTTAATATCTCAGAGCGATTCAACCGCAATGATTTATCAGGTTCGATTATCAACGATTTAGATATCTTTCCCTACGCCATTGGTAGAGCTGTAGATGGCAATATTAATGCCACTGCTACTATCGATGAAAATGGTGTGGTATCTACACAGATTAATTATCCAGTTTCAAAATTAGGAAAAATTGCTGGTGTCTATGCCAAAGGACAAGGAGCAAATGGGCGCAGTGTTACTGATGTTGAAATGATTATTTACCCTGGTGCAGGATCTGTTGGTTCTTCTGGATTGACCCCAACTATTAGTGTTGCACCAGGTTTGATTCCTGCAAACACACCAGTTCCTATACAAGTGTGTGTCTTTGATGCGGCAAGGAGTCCAATTCAAGGTGCAGATGTACAATGGGGTTATGTTGGTGGATCAGGTACGGGGATCATTGACGGTATTTCTGGGTCTGGAGTTATGGAAAACCGCACAGGCGCAAATGGTTGTGCAACAGGTGTCGCTCAAGCCAGTGGAGTTATAGAGGTCGATGATGCCACAGGCTTTATTTTCAATGTGGGTTCAATTTCATGTTTGAATGATGACAGTGGGGATGTGTGTATGAGAGTTGCAAATCCAGGTTCCATTTTCTTAAGTGCATCACCTGGATCATTTTCTAACAGTGGTGTATATGATGTTCAATTGTTCCTGTTTGGTGGAAATGGACAGGGAATTTCAAATGTACCATTATTTGGTGATTGTCAATCAACTGGTGGTGAATTGGATATTACCAGGGCAATCGAACCAACAGATGATAGTGGTATAACCACTGCTACTGTTAGAGCAGCACTTAATGGTGTGCAAGAGTCTTTTGAAGGCAGTTGTGATTTTACTACTGGTAGCGGTTCGCCAGTGGCAACAGTTACTTTCAGGGGCATAGATATTTGTACAATTGGGTCATCACCTGCACCAGCTGGGTGTCCTACTCCATAACTGAAATCATTGAAATTTCACTAAGGCTTATCATTCGATAAGCCTTTTTTTTGGGTGACTAAAAGCACATGTAAATTCACGTGTAATTGTTACAATGTATATACCTAATAGAATTAAGCGTTATGAGAATATTTATAGTGGTCAGTTTGATGCTAACAGTTGTGGCCTGCCAACGTGGTAACACTGGCGAGGTGGATAAACAAGAAATCAAAGATGAAAAAGAGAAAGTTGTTATTAATGTTGAAACAGCTGAGTCTTATGTTGGTAACTCCACAGCAACTTTCAAGTCAACTGCAATATTAGCTGCAGACCGAGCAGCTATGGTGACGACGAAAACTGCTGGTATCATTCTAGATATAAAAGTAGAAGAAGGCGACCCTGTTAAAAAAGGCGATGTATTGATGGTGCTTGAATCTGATGAACAGAGGTTGACATTAAAGTCTGCAACAGCTAATTATGAAAAAAGTTTAAATAACTTAACTCGTGCAGAAAAAATCTTTGAAAAAGGTCTGACTAATAAAGAGCAGATTGATAATTTGCGCTTCGAAACCAAATCATTAAAAGCCAGTATGGATCAAGCCAGGATGAATTTGTCGTTTACTCAAATCAAAGCACCATTTGATGGTTTGGTAACCAAACGATTGGTTAAAATTGGTAACCTCATTCAGAACGCCACAGCAGTATTTGAAGTGGTTGATTTCGATTCATTACAAGCCAAGATTGATGTCCCAGAACATCAATGGCATATCATGAAAAGGGGGCTGAATGTTGAGTTTAAATTTGATGCTCTACCAAATCAAACCATCAATGGCGAAGTGATCAGAGTCAGTCCAATCATCGATTCAACTTCTGGTACATTTGAAGTGACCGTAGCAGTGGATAACTCTGAGGGTTTATTGCGCCCAGGACTGTTTGCAAAAGCAAATATTATTTTTGATGAACGCAGTGATGTGGTCCTGGTAAATAAAGATGCCATTATCCGCGAAGATGAATTGTCATTTGTATACATCGTTGAAAACGAAAACCAAATAAAAAAGCAACAAGTAAATCTTGGTTATGAAATGCCTGATTCATATGAGATCACTTCAGGTTTATCTCCAAATCAAGAAGTGGTCACAACTGGCAAAAATAATTTGACACCGGATGTTGCAGTCAATGTTGTTAAATACGACCAAAATGCTGGCTTATGATTGAATCAATAACCCGATTTGCAACCAATCGCCGGGTTACAGTAGCCATGTTAGCGATTGGTTTTATTTTGTTCGGTTTTATAGCCATGAACAAAATGCCAGTGACCTTGTTGCCAAATCTTGAATACCCAACTTTAACCATCAGAACCGAGTATGACAATACAGGCCCTGAAGAAATGGAGTTGTTGATTACTAAACCACTGGAAGAAAGTGTGGGCGTGGTTAAGGGGTTAAGTAAAATATATTCTACTTCTACAACTGGCCGTTCTGATGTGAAGCTTCAATTTAACTGGGATGCTGATATGAAGAGAGCAGCCTATGATGTCAGAGATCGTATGGATGCAGTGCAACTACCGTTAGATGTTGATTCACCCATTCTATTAAGATTTAACCCATCGACAGATCCGATTTTGCAGTTATCCTTCAGTTTAGATGGCAGCAGCTCCGCTGAAGAATTAAAGCGCTTGCGAACCTTTGCTGATAATGATTTAAAAAAGAAATTAGATCCTATTACTGGTGTAGCTGCTGTAAAAATCAGTGGTGGATATGAAAAGGAAATAGAAATATTGCCTGATCAATTTAAGTTGTCTCAGTTGGGTTTGAGCATCACTGATATATCTGGTAGGTTGCGACAGGATAATATCAATTTATCTGGTGGCGCCATAAAGCAGGGCAGCAAAATGTTCTTGGTGCGCACAGTCAATCAGTTTGAAAGTATTGACGCAATCAAAGAGTTGATTATCACCAACCAGAATGGTCGCATCATAAAAATTCAGGATGTGGCAGAGGTAAAACTGGGCCACAAAGATCGCAAATCTATCAATCGTCTTAACGGCAAAGAAGCCATTGAAATAGCCATTTATAAAGAAGGTGACAGTAACACAGTTGCGGTGGCCGAAGCTGTGCGTTCAAAACTTGAAGAGATTAAAAAATCGTTGCCTGATGAGACCTCAATTGAGGTCATTGATGACCAATCAGCCTTTATTAAAGACGCCATAGATAATGTTGTCAGTGCTGCATTGATCGGTGGCTTATTAGCAATTTTAATCATTTATTTGTTTCTCAAAGATGCTTTGGCTACAGTGATTATTGCGGTGTTGATTCCTATTTCTGTGATAACAGGTTTCTTTTTTATGTACCGTGCTGGCGTGAGTTTTAATATCATGTCATTAGGTGGGGTTGCTCTTGCGGTAGGTCTGCTGGTGGATAACGGTATTGTTGTCTTAGAAAACATTGCATCAAAGCTAAAGGGTAACAAAAACTCACTGTCGGCTGTTCGTGAAGGTACAGCAGAAGTTGGTGGTGCCATCACTGCCTCGACTTTAACCACCATTGCAGTTTTTCTGCCATTGGTGTTTGTCGAAGGCATTGCTGGTCAATTATTCAAAGACCAGGCATTGACAGTAACCTTTACGCTCATTGTCTCTCTGGTATTTGCTTTGATAATGATCCCCATGCTTTCTAGCTTAAAGCACAGAAAAGGCGGATTCAGTGATGAAACTGGTGAAGCAGCATATCAACCACGAACTAAACTAGGTGCAAAAGTACGTTCGGGTAGAAAAAGTTTTTTTAATGTCATACTGGATGTTCTGATTTTTATTGTCATGTTGCCATTTTTAAGTATCGGTAAATTACTTAAATACCTGTTGGCGATCCCTGCAGCAACGGTAAACAAACTGTTTGATGGGTTAGCCGCAGTTTATCGGAATATTTTACCTTGGGCTTTACGTAACCGTTTATTGGTTATGTTATTAGCTACATTTTGTTTTGCATCAGGTGTGTGGATTTTGCCCAAAATTGGTATCGAACTCATACCTGATATGGATGCCAATACAGTTAAGATTAATTTTAAGTTACCAGAGGGAGAGACGTTAGAGTCCACTGACAGCTTCTTTAAACAAATCAGTCAAGAAATAGAAGGTTTTGAATCTGTTAATTTAGTTTATGGTTACAGCGGTGAAGGCAACCTGTTAGATACTTCGGCTTTGTCTGGCGGAGAAAATACGGGACAAATAACCTTAAAACTTAAACATGGAGTTCCTAAAAAACGAGTTGAGAAACAAGTTTTAGAAATCATTAACAGCAAGCCTGGTTTACAGAGTGAGTTAAAAACAGGTCAATTCTTTGACTTGGCCAAACCCATAGAAGTAGAACTGATTGGAAATGACTTGGAACTGTTGAAAGAGAATGCAGTTCGTTTTGCCAAATTACTTAAAAGTGACTCACATTTTGTCAATGTGGATGATGGTGTTGAGGTTGGTAATCCAGAAGTTCAACTGTATTTTGATCATGAAAAAATATCAGCATTGGGAATGAGTGTTTCAAATGTGGCGAATAATGTGGTTAACAAAGTGTTGGGTAAGGTCGAAACCACAGTACATTGGCAGGATCAAAAAATGGACTTACGAGTTCGAGCGATTGAGAATCAAAGGGATTCAATTGATGATATAAGAAATCTGATCATTAACCCGGAAAGTGAAGCCCCTGTCAGGTTGGCAGATGTGGCTGAAATTCGTGTTGCTGAGGGTCCTGGTTACATCTTGAGAAGAAATCAGGACAGAACAGTGGTGGTTTCGGCTGATGTGACCGATATTGCTTTGGGCGATGCAGTTAAACAAGTTAAACAATTGGTGGCTGAAGCTGATATACACCCACTGGTGATGACCAAAGTCACTGGACAAAATGAAGATCTTGAATCATCGAACCAGTCCATGATATTTGCTTTATCCTTAGCGGTTTTTTTGGTGTACATGATCCTGGCTTCACAATTTGAATCATTTATTCACCCATTTGTGATACTGTTTTCTGTACCATTGGCTTTTATTGGTGCAGTTTGGGCCTTGTACTTAACAAATACATCGATTTCAGTGGTTGTGTTTATTGGTCTTATCATGCTGGCAGGGATCGTGGTGAATAATGCCATTGTTTTGATTGATATCATCAAACAATCCATTGATAAAGAAATGGCAAAAACCACTGCCATTATCGAAGCAGGTAAATCGCGACTCAGACCGATTATCATGACAACCATGACCACTGTGTTGGGGTTGTTGCCAATGGTAATCACTTTTGGAAGTTCCAGTGCAGGTGCTGAAATTCGAGCTCCCATGGCCATTACTGTGATCGGTGGCCTTTTGGTTTCTACATTTTTAACTTTAATTGTAATACCAGTGATGTTTTCTTTGTTGACGAAAGAAAGAGTTGAACAAACCAGAGAGAATTAACATGAAACACGCCGAGAAAGTAAGTAGTGAAGCTACTGGTATAGCCAGATTAGCCAGTTTTTCAATGGCCAGACCAGTGACCATCAGTATGATGTTTCTTTCATTGGTGACTTTTGGTTTGATTTCTTCTCGATTGTTACCGCTGGAAAGTTGGCCAGAAATCAAATTACCATTTTTAATAGTGGTGGTGCCTTACGATGCAGGGACACCACAAGAAGTTGAGCGCAGTATCACCAGGCCTATTGAGGAAGCTTTGGCGACCATAGGTGATGTGGTTCAAATGAACTCAAACTCAAACACCAACTCCAGTAACGTTTTTATGTTGTTCAAGTTGGATGTTGATATTGATGAAAAAATCATGCTGGTTAACGAGCAACTGGATTTGATTCGCAGTGAGCTACCTTCTGATGTACGACAAATTTTTGTGCGCAAAGAAGAACCTGGTAATGAGGCCATGATGAAAATCCGTATCATTGGTGATCGCGATCTGGAAGGTGCATATGATGTGTTGAATCAATACTTGGTGAAGCCGGTTCAACGCATACCAGGTGTGGCCAGGGTTGAATTACAAGGTATTGAACCACTTGAGATCAGTATTAAGTTAGATAATGAACGCATGCGTCGTTATGGCATTGGCTTCAACGAGTTACAAAGCAAACTGAGTAACCTCAATTTCAGTATCCGATCGGGTAATTTCTTTACTGATGATGAAGTGATCAGAATCACGCCACAGTCACAAGCCAATGACATCGAAGAATATCGCAATTTAGTCCTTAATGACAAAAACATCCGGCTTAAGGACATCGCCACCATTGAGCTGATTAATGGAGAGCGCGATTATGCCAGACATTTGAATAAAAAATACTCTGTGGGTTTAGAGATATTTCGTGAATCCACAGCCAACTTGGTGCAAGTGGGCGAAGAAGTGTTGAGTACCATTGAGGAAATCAGTCAGACGTCACAAATGAGCGGGATCAAATTAGTATTTCTGGATAACCAAGCCCAAGGGGTTACCAACTCATTGCGGGATGTGGTCACTGCTGGTATTACTGGTTCTTTGCTGTCCTTATTTGTGTTGTATGTGTTTTTGCGGAATTTACCGATGACATTGATCATTTCCATGTCAATTCCAATCTCTATCATCATCACCCTTGGTGTGCTGTATTTTACTGGTATCAGTTTGAATAATTTATCCTTAATGGGTTTGATGTTGGCAGTGGGCATGTTGGTAGATAATTCGGTGGTGATCACTGAGAGTGTTTACACGCAGCGGCAATTAGATCCGCATAATCCAAGAGACGCCCTGATCAAAGGTGTTAAATTGGTCATCAAGCCAGTGATTGCGGGGACACTGACCACCATTTGTGTGTTCTTGCCGGTGATTGTTGGTGAAGGTAATTTGTTGGCTATATTTTTAACCCATGTAGCAGTAGCCATCATTGCATCATTGTTGGTTTCATTGATGTTATCAATTTCTGTGGTACCGATGGCCATAGGTTTATTTGTTAAAAAGCAAGAAGCCAAGACCAATGGTCTGGAGTCGAGGTTATTGGCAAAATTCTCGCAAATGAAGAAACGCTATAAGTTTTTATTGATTGTGTTGTTGTACATTGTGGCGTATTACCTTTCACAAGCCTTGAATATGCCATCAGAGAATTTCACTGTGTTTGCATACGTGTCATTGTTTTTTATATTCAGCTTATTTTTAATCAAAAACTATCGTTCTATATTGGTGTATTTTCTGGGTCATCGATGGAAAACCTTTTTCGCTTCAATGGGTTTGATCGTGATATGTTTGGGCTTTTATACATCCATGAGTCAAGATGATGGTACTGGCCAATCAGTCAGTCGAAATTTTTGGATGCCATATCATGTAAACGGCAATTACACTTTGGATCGTATGAAGAAAGATGTCGACCGAATAGAAGATTACCTGTACGCTAACCAGGAAAAATTTGAAATAGATTCTGTCTATACTTATTACGAAGAAAATGGTTTTGCGAGTTCTATGATTACGTTAATCGATGAAGATGAGGCAACCAAAACCGTCGCCCAAATTAAAAAGGAAATCTTAGAGGACATGCCTGACATAGCCATCGGTAAACCTTCGTTCCAATGGCGCAGTAATTTAGGGTCGCAGGGGATTAAATTATACCTGCAGGGAGAGTCTGCACAATTTATACGTGAAGAACTGCTTGATGAAACCATGTTTATGCTCCGTAACGTAGATAAAGTGACTAATGTCCAGGTTGAACAAAGGAGCAACCGGGAAGAATTACAAGTGAGCGTCAATCGTGAACGCGCATTAAACCTTGGTTTAAACCCAAGTGAGGTGGCACAATCAGTCTCAATTGCTATGCGAGGTATGAACCTGAGGGAATATGTATCTGATCAGGGTGAAATTCCAGTGAAGATGCGCTTTTACCAAAAAGGTGAGTTTGAGATTGAGCAATTGAAAAACTTACCAATAAAAAATTCAGATGGTCTTTCAATTCCTTTATATAATGTTGCAGATATTATTTCCACCAGCTCACCACGCCGCTTATTCAGGTTGCAGCGCCAAAATTCCATTCAGATTGATATGGATATCGAAGATGGTAGCAATGCCAAAGAAATTCGTGATGAAATCACCAAAGTAATGGATAACTTTAATTTACCCACTGGTTATACTTGGACTTTCAACGCCAATGGTGGTGATGTCGATATTGAGTTGTCTGACTTGTTGATGCCTTGGCTCATTGCATTGATGATAATTTTTATGGTTATGGCTGCGATGTTTGAATCATTGCTGTTTCCTATTTGTGTCTATAACACCATTTTGTTTTCCATCATGGGTATTTTCTTTTTCTTTGCGATTACCGGTACCACATTCAATGTGATGGCAGGGATTGGTGCGATGATATTGATTGGTGTGGTGGTGAACAACGGCATTGTCTTGATTGATCACATCAATAATTTACGTCATGAAGGTATGAATCGATTGGATGCAGTGGTGCAGGGTGGAATTGATCGCATTCGACCTGTATTGATGACTGTATCCACCACAGTGGTTGGTTTGTTGCCACTGAGTGTCAGTGTATCAGCAGTTGGTGGTGGTAATGGTCCCAGTTATTTTCCAATGGCACGAGCCATCATCGGCGGCTTAACTTTTTCAACCATCATTTCTTTGGTACTGTTGCCTTGTATTTATTGTTGGCTGGATGATTTGCGCTTGTGGGGTCAAGGGCGCTTCAGCCGAATCAAACAAAAAAGAGTTCAAACGGCAAAGCAAGCAGCCAAGCCATAAAGCTTAATTAATGGTGTTCTTTTGATAGAAAAAATCGATGGCATCAATTTGATTTTCCTAACGTAGAATTAACGCAGAAAGTTTAAAATAGCAGGTTTTAATTGATCTATATTCGGAGATTTTTATGGGCGTACTGGTAGGAAGAAAAGCACCTAATCTTAAAGGTGCAGCAGTTTTAGGCAATGGCGAAATTGTTGATGACTATAACTTCAAAAAAGCCACCGATGGCAAAATTAAAGTGGTATTTTTCTATCCTTTGGATTTCACTTTTGTTTGTCCATCAGAATTGATTGCCTTTGATAAGCGCATGGACGAGTTTAAGAAACGTGGTGTTGAAGTTATTGCTGTTTCAATTGACTCACAATTCACTCACAACGCATGGAGAAACACGCCAATTAACCAAGGTGGTATTGGCCCTGTTAAATACACCATGTTCGCTGATGTGACTCATAAAGCGTGTAAGAAATATGATGTAGAAACACCAGATGGTGCAGTTGCATTTCGTGCTTCATTTTTGATTGACCAAAATAATGTGGTTCGCCACCAAGTGGTTAACGATTTACCATTGGGCAGGAATGTTGATGAAATGTTACGCATGGTTGATGCTTTGTTGTTCCATGAAGAACATGGTGAAGTTTGTCCAGCTGGGTGGCAAGAAGGTGATAAAGGTATGAATGCTTCACCTGATGGTGTGGCAGAATATTTATCTACCGAATCAGATAAATTGTAAGTCACAACGCTTACCTACAACTGCTGTGATTTATGACCGATGACAGCAAATAAAACGGCCTGATTGTTTATACTTTCAGGCCGTTTGCTTTTTTTAATGAGAACCAGAACTTTTTACATATTTCAAAAATCATTTTTTCATGATTAATTGGCCATACATACAACAAAGGTACCAATACTTACTACAAGAAATGTATGAGTTAGTGCCGGCTAAAAAATGGCAAATAACACCACAATCTGTTCAATTAACCAGTCACAAAACCAAGTATGGTATGGCAGATGTTCATGGTGTGGTGTTCATCAACCAGGCATTTATTGGTAGTAATACCATTCACTTACTAGAAGCCACCCTTCGACATGAATTGGCTCATCTTTGTGTGGGAGTTCATCATGGACATGATGCTCAATTTAAGTCATGTGCCCGTCTGTTCAAGGCCAACTTTGGAGAGCACTTAATTGAAGAAACCAGGGTTATCAACGAAGCGATTGGTTACAAATATAAACTGTATGCAACTCTGGATAATAATGATGAAATCCTGTTCAGAAGGGTACACCGTAAACATGCCAAATACCTTAAATACAAACCCAGGTTATTCAGTTACCTGACCATCAAAGGTCAAAAAGTTTTAAGCTTTCGCTATGAATAGTTGGTGTTATTGTTTATATTGATGTTTCTCTTGAGAGGAATGCAGTAAATGATAAAAACAGTAGCACTGATATCCAGTTTAACGTTTCTGGCAGCTTGTCAAAATAACATTCAAACAACAAAAACAGCATCAACATCAGCTGTTACTTTAACTCCTTCTGCAGTTGTAGCCAACTCAAAAAACAGTGAATGGCGTCACTTAGAAGCTGAAAACACCTTGTATTTAAAACTTGCAAGTGGTGGAGAAATTATCATTGAAATGTTACCCGACCTGGCTCCTCAACATGTTAAAAACACCATTGCTTTGGTTCGTCAAGGCATTTTTGATGGTACTAACTTTTACCGTGTGATTGATGGTTTTGTTGCCCAAGGAGGCCCTTTGTATGAGTCTGAAGCAAGTATGCCACCATTAGAATATGGCAGTTATGGTGTGCCCAGCGAATTAACATCAATGATGGACTTAGATGAGGATTATGTGGGTTTTGACAATGATGATGGTTATGCCGATGAAACCGGTTTTTACAAAAGTTTTGCGGTAGGTAAAGATCTGGAAACTGGTGAAAGTTGGATGTTACATTGTTATGGTGCTTTAGGAATGGGGCGTGCCAATGAACTTGATTCTGGAGGGACCGCTTTGTATGTGGTTAATGGTCCTGCCCAACGTTACTTGGATCGTAATGTGACCGTTTTTGGGCGGGTGATTGATGGTATGGCGCATATACAGGCACTGAAGCGTGGACAAAACCTTGAGGGCCCCGTTGATTTAGCTGGTCAAAATGTCATTGAATCAATCCAGATCGCAGCAGATATACCTGTTGCTCAACGCACTGCTATTGAGGTTATGGATTCAAACACAGAATCATTCAAAGCTTTATTAAAGGCGAGAAAAAACCGCACTGGTGAATGGTTTGTGTACCAAGCTGATTATATGGATGCTTGTGGTGTACCAATCCCAGTGAGGCTCCAACAGTAACAAGTTTCGTCAAATATAGCTAATTGCCTTGTTTTGTATATCCTTTTTTTAATTCTTTCTTTTGTAAAGCTGCTAAAGAATGACTCACCCACAGCATTATCCCAACAATTGCCTTTACGGCTCATACTGGGCTTAAGATTATGTAAACCACAGAATCGCAGCCATTCATCACTACCATACTGTGATCCTTGATCTGAATGATAACTGTTGTGGTTGGCTTTCTCTGCCAAACAGCCATCATTAAAGTGGACTTCCCCATGGTTCTAATTATCGGGGAAATGTCAATTAGCTGGGCAAAAAAACAAAAGATCAGGATTTAATATATTCAACCAGGTAAACTACAACAGAATGCCTATATTGAAAGGTATAATCGAACAATCAGGTTCAATTGGGTCAGTAACACCTGTTTGATTCATTAGAACAAGTACAAAACTATGCAACAAAGTGGCTGTTTTATAATCATGAAAGACCGCACAAAGCAAACGGTGGACGACCTCCCTTAATGGCCGTATGAATTCTGGTTTTGAACTCAGTAAAAATGGGGAGATTATTGTTTTAATGTATTTTATAAGGTTGAAATATTGATTGTGAAAAAAATAATACTTTATTTGTTGTTACTTTGTTTTTTGGTGTATTTTGTGATTAATATTTTTAATACTTCCCTGTCTAACTTTGCAGATGTTAATAATGACGAGTCTGCGGTTGAATCTAAAGCAAGTGATCCATTTGTACTATCTAATAAGCCAAATAATATATCTTACAAACCAACAGATTTAACAACAAAAAGTGGTGATTTAAATTTAAAAAACAGGCTCGTTAGAATGGTGGAAGAAGAAAAAGATGGAAGCGCTGCATTTGAGTTGGTGTCACTGAATTCTGTATGTTCCTTGGCGCAGCTAACAGATGAAGAGTTACAAAATTTTATTAATAATATTGGCAATCTTCTACTGGATGATCCAACAGGGCGTAATTTTTTTAATCAAACATTAATATATCCCGGAGTCAAAATTGATAACTTTGATGATTTGTCTACTAACCTGACTAATAAGGAATCTAAATGTGACGGATTCGAAAAGGATGATTATGAAAAAATATTCCATTATCTTAATGTAGCTGCTGAGCGAGGATATGTGGAGGCTAAAGTAGGCCTTTGGAAAATATCTCACCCTTCATATGTTAAACATAAAGCTGAATACCATAAAAACCCCAACAACCTTGAGTATTTAAATTATGTGCAATTAGAAAAAGAATGGAATTTTTTAAAGAGAAAATATCTTGAGGAAGCTGCTGAGTATGGAGAATCTAGGGCATGGGTTTTAATTGCTGATGCTATGTCTAGTGAAAATTGGGAAACTCCAAATGTCGTTGATGCTTACATGTATTACCATGCAGCTGCAGATATATATGAGCTTCCATTCATATACGAACAAATTAATCGGCTTGAAAGCATAATTGAGGACCGAAAAAAAGAGATAGCCAAAAATAAAGCTAAAAAGCTTGTAGAATTACATTTAGAAAGATTTTAGGAAAGCAAATTATGGTGAAAAACGAATCGTTAAAGTCTATATTAAAATGGGGGTAAAACCCTATCTAAATCTTTTTGTAATTCTATCAGCACGCTGTTTTTGAGATTCAGTTAAACGTTCATATAATTGATTACTGGGATAGTCATAAATCATTTGGCCGTTACTTTGTTTTTCAACTAAGACAGCATAGAAATAAGCTAATACCTTATCAACAGGGACTAGAAAATTAGATGTGCTATATAGTTTTTGCAGGTTTATTGATGCTTGCACAACGCCGGATGATGACAATGTAACTAAATAATCGATTATTTCAGTTCTTAAATCATAATATTCCAAAGGATTAATATTGGGGTTAATTAGCCCCCTTTGGATAGCAAAATATAAATCATCAATAAGATAAAGTTGAGCAATCTTATCACCCTTTCTTGCCAAGTTTAAAATTATGTAGAAAGGGTCTGCCACAGTTCCTACGTAACTGCAATATTCTGACTTTTGCAAAGCAAGTAAAATATCTTCTCCGAACAATGTACTTTGAGTAGAGTCATCTGTAATACCCGTAACGCGTTTTTTTAAAGCGTCACAATAACCAAACAATTCTCTCATTTCGAGCTGGTGTTTTTGAGGGTCAAGCATAATTTCTTTTAGTTGTTCAGCTGCCAAATCAACATCCAGAAACCCATTGTTAATATCTTCGAAAACAGTGGAAAAGAGGCCAGGCTTAAGGCTAGTGCCTATTGGGCTAATATTTTCTTCAATATAATCATTCAAAGTTTCTATTTCTACACTAATTGGCTCTATAGACAGTTTTAAACTTTCAATTTTGGGCTTATCTTCAGATAAATTTAACGCCTGTTCTTTATTCTCGCTAGGATGTTCTGTGACCACTTTTATAGGTTCATTTGAACTGAAAAGATTCAGTTCAAATGAGGTCCATATTGCTAATAAAGCCACCAACAAAATTACGAATATAGTTTTCTTCTGGATAATGTGCATGTTTCTTATGGGCAAGGTACGGTGGGTTGTGGATCTGTTCCTATCATATCGTTAACATTACCAGTTCCTTGACCTTTCGCTAACAGCCATTTGGCAAAAATATGCTTTGAACCACCATTATGCTGAGTAGGAAAAGAGTTACTTGGGTTCCACACAGGACCTGGTGGTGTGTTTGGATTAGTATCTGCTGGAATGTTTTGCCAGGTGTTATAAATATTCCAATTAATGTCAGCCTCCCTCCAATTTACAGTGCCATCTGTGTAGGATCCTGTAGCAGGCATACCTGTTGCGACTCATATTTGAATATCTCTTAAACCAGCGTTTATTACCGCTCTAGCCCAAGTTGATGTTGCTTGTCCTATACTATATCCATTGGCTGCGGTTCCCGTTACGGGTAGAGCACTAATGAGAGCAGTGGCTTGGTCTTTTAATTCACAATAAGCTTCTTTTTCTGGAGACATAGATGAACCGCCACCGGCGCCATCACGGCCACCTAGATAAATCCAGCTGCCGACAGGGTTAAAAAAAGGAAACCAACCTGGGCCAGGTGATACTCCTGAAACTACTATATTTCCCAATTCTTCTTCATCGCAGTTGTTAAGACTATAGTTTCTAAAATAAGAAAAATTAGAACCCAACCTAGAGTTTGATTGAATAGAGATTTTAGGTTTGTCAGCGGGTCCCCTAATACCGTGTAGTTGATTTTCACATGCTGAATAAGCTGTAAAACAGTAAAATGTAAATATCAAAAATGTTACTTTTTTCATAAAAATATCCTTGTGATAAGAGTTAAAAATAACACACACTTTTAACACTATAACACAAAAGTATTTCAACATTTTAAGTTGTTTGTTGAGTAGATAATTAAAGTGTCATGTGGGTATTCATTGACACTAACGGTAATTCCATTTATTGGAATGAAATTGCTGCGTGGGACCAAAGAAGCAGAGTAGTAGTTTTGTAATCTGTATTAGTCTCGATTTGATAGTTACTAATTAGTTTAGACTATAGATTTGCACTCTTAATCTTATTGTAGTGGTTGTCGTGTACACCCATCTACACCGTTGATATCAAAAGGATTTGAGGTGATTTTTTCAAAGAGTCACCTCAAAGGTTGATTCAATAAATTCCTAAAATTCCGTTAAATATCTAAAATAACTTCTCAAATCCTCAAAAAATATTCAGAATCTGAAATTCAAACCATGAAAACAATGGGGTCAGCACCCTTTATGAGTGGGCGGACAAAGTATGGCTAATCCTTTAATTCTGCTTCACATTTTTGAATGTAAGCATGAAGTTCATTTTTCAGCGGGGATTACATTTTGGTTTGTAGTCTTTGTATAAACTTGAGGTTGGATAAATAGTAACGCTGATTGGTTGATTTATTTGCTGGTTAAGTAGGGTTGGAACTGTTCTCTTGAGATCAACTGGGCACCCATAAATTTTAAGTGTGGATTGTGTAACTGACAATCAAGCAATTCTATATGATGTGCTTGCATGTATTGGCACAGACCGTACATGGCAAATTTTGAACCATTGGCTTGTAAAGAGAACATGGATTCACCACAAAAGATGCGCTCTAAAGCGACTCCATACATGCCGCCAACCAAGTGACCATCGATTTCTGCTTCTATACAAAACGCAAACCCAGCATTAAACATCGCTTCATAAGCAACAATCATTTCAGGGTGAATCCATGTACCCTGATCTACACGTGGTACATTTGCACAATGATTGATGATGTTGGAGAAATTGCGGTTGAAATAAAATTTGGGCTGATATTTTTTGATGGCTTTTTTGAGACTTTTACTGACATGCAGTTTACCGGGGAACAACACCATACGTTGCCATGGGCTCCACCATAGGATGGGCTCGCCTTGTGAGTACCATGGAAAGATACCGTTTTGATACGCTGCTATTAACCGCTCTGTAGACAGATCACCGCCGTAACATAACAAACCGTCAGGGTCTTTTGCAGCATTTTCAACAGCTGGAAAATCATTTTTGCTATCGATACATGGGAGAATCATAAGAAGGGGGCAACGCGTGCGGATATAATTCCTGCACACGTTGAGAGTTGTTCATGATTTTTCTTTGGCATCCAAATACCGTTCGGCATCCAAAGCTGCCATACAACCTGAGCCTGCTGATGTAATGGCTTGGCGGTAAATGTGATCCATAACATCGCCTGAGGCAAAAACGCCTTCAACAGAGGTCTGAGTGGCATTACCTTGTTGACCAGATTCAACAGTGATGTAGCCATGTTGCATTTCTAATTGACCTTCAAAAATCTGTGTGTTGGGTTTATGTCCAATAGCAATAAACACACCTTGTACGTCTAATGTTTGAGTTGAGTCGTCTTTGACATTTTTAACACGCAATGCATTTACACCAGCATCATCACCCAAAACTTCATCAACCACATGATCCCAGACCAATTCTACATTACCGTTTTTAGCTTTCTCAAATAGCCGGTCCTGTAGGATCTTTTCAGAGCGCAATTCATCACGACGATGTACCAAATACACTTTAGAGGCAATATTAGATAAATACAGCGCTTCTTCAACTGCGGTATTACCACCACCAACCACTGCAACAGGTTGATCGCGAAAGAAAAAGCCATCACAAGTGGCACAGGCAGAAACGCCTTTACCTTTAAATGCTGTTTCAGATTCAAGACCAAGGTACATGGCACTGGCACCAGTTGCAATAATCAGGGCATCGCAGGTATAAATGGCTTGTTCACCATTCAGAGTGAATGGTTGTTGATCAAAATCAACTGACTTGATTTGGTCAAATACAACTTGAGTGTCAAACTTTTCCGCGTGTTGTAACATGCGTGCCATTAATTCTGGTCCTTGTAAGTCACCAGGGTCTCCAGGCCAATTTTCAACTTCTGTGGTGGTCATTAATTGTCCACCTTGTTCTAAACCAGTTATGATCACTGGTTTTAAATTAGCCCGTGCGGCATATACTGCAGCAGAATAACCTGCAGGCCCTGAGCCAATAATGATGAGCTTGTGATGTTCTTGTTTCATCTGTGTTCCGTAAATTTTGCAAAGCAGTGATGATATACCTAAGTCATGAGTTTGTAAATTAGAATAAATATGTCATAACGATTGGTTTTGTCAATGGCCTCTTTTGCATCAGGCACAGGGCCACCTGATGATCAACCTGACAGCGCAGGCAATGAGCGCATGGCGGTTTACCTGAAAGGTAAGAAGCCCTGTTTGAATGCCGTGGCGTGTGCAGGCAATGAGGGCATGGCGATTTACCTGAAAGGTAAGAAGCCTTGCTTGAATGCCGTGGCGTGTGCAGGCAATGAGGGCATGGCGATTTACCTGAAAGGTAAGAAGCCTTGCTTGAATGATTGATGAAATAAATCGTTTGTTGTCTTTGGATTGATTAAGATAAAATATGCTTTTTATATTTCGGCATGGGCATGATTCATGTCGTTTTTTGATTGAATGATAATGAATATAACATTCGATCATAAAAGCTGTCTGGCAGCTTGATCCGCAGAGTTGGCTAGGCCAGACATTTAATTATGGCGATTTGACGTAAATCAACAAGCCTTGATGTTATGTTTGATAGCTGTGAACGAATCAGAAGCGAGGTGCTTGGTAGTAAACTGTACTTGTAGATCAGGTCATGAAATCATTACGCATTTGCGTAGCAATGATGGAATACCGCAGATCAAAAAGTACGCTTTCTTATTTACCTTTTGTGGGGACGCATAAAGATGAAAATTGGTATTCCAAAAGAGACCAAAACACTCGAAGGTCGAGTGGCTTTGGTACCAGCGGCGGCAGCTGACTTGGTCAGAGCAGGTAATGATGTTTATATCCAGTCAAGCGCTGGTATTATGAGCGGTTTTTCTGATGATGATTATGTTCGAGCAGGTGTGAAAATAGAACCAGACGCGGAGAGTTTGTATGGCGTTGCTGAGATGATTGTTAAAGTTAAAGAGCCGATTGCTGGTGATTTACAATACCTCAGAGAAGACCACCTTTTGTTTTGTTATTTGCATTTGGCAGCTGAGCCTGCGTTGACTCAGTCTTTATTGGATATTGGTTTAACTGGTGTTGCATTTGAAACAGTAGAAGAAGCTGATGGCTCATTACCATTGCTGGCACCAATGAGTATCATTGCTGGTAAAATTGCCACCCAAGTAGGGACGCATACCTTACACCATCCGATGGGTGGTAAAGGCTTGTTGTTGGGCGGTTTACCATCAACTGAACGCGGTAAAGTTGTGGTTCTTGGTGGTGGTGCTGCTGGTGGTAATTCAGCGGCATTGGCAGCGGCCAGTGGCGCCAATGTAGTGGTTTTTGATAAACGCCAGGATCGATTGGCTCAAATGATGGCTATGGGATCAAATGTAACTGCCTTGTATCCATATCAAGAGCTTGTTGCGGATGAGATCTCCAATGCTGATTTAGTGATTGGTGCTGTTTTGGTTACTGGAGCCAAAGCGCCACATGTCATTACTGAAGATATGGTTAAGGGCATGGAAGCAGGTTCTGTGATCGCTGATATTTCAGTAGATCAGGGTGGCTGTGTCGAGACCACCAAGCCAACCACTTGGGCTGATCCAACTTTTGTAGAACATGGTGTGGTGCATTTTTCTGTGACTAATATGCCAGGTGCCGTTCCAAGAACATCAACACATGCCATTTCAGCAGCTATATTGCCATATGTACAAAGACTAACTCAAGCTGATTGGGCTGCTGTTCCATCGTTACATAAAGGTATTAATGTACAAAGCGGACAAATTGTTCATCCTGCCCTAATGGATCTTTAAAACAATTGAAAAATAGCGACACGGATGAATTGAATAATAGAGCATTAGGGCTTATCCTAATGCTTTATTACTTGTACTAACACCAGCCATTGAATCAAGTTTCTAAACAAGTCAGAAATCGCGTTAGGGAATCACTGGTTTTTATCATTGTTCCTGTTGCGGCTTATTTTTTACTGTCTTTAATGACCTACCACCCACAGGACCCTGGTTCATTTGCAACTTCAGATGTAACCAAGGTTAATAATTTGGGCGGTGTAACAGGCGCTTATGTAGCAGATTTCTTATTACACTTTCTGGGTTATTTTGCCTATTTCATTCCGTTGGGTTTACTTTATGTTGCCTGGCGTTTATTCCAGGATGGCAGTGATGATGAAGATACCTGGTTAGACACCATCATTAAATCGTTGGGTTTTGTGGCTTCATTATTAACAGGTTGTGGTTTGTCACATTTAAATGCTGCCACCGGTGGCATGCCATTTTCTGGCGGTGGCATCATAGGTGATGTGGTTGGTACTTCAGTGTTTTCTGGTTTTGGTGACATTGGTGCAACTTTAATTTTGGCAGCCACATTCTTGGCTGGTATCACTTTGTTCACTGGTCTATCGTGGATTGGCCTGGCTGATAAAGTTGGGCAGCTGACCATCAAATTTTTTCATTGGCTGGGGTTGAAATGGGAACAGTTTAAAGATTGGCGAGCCGGTAAAAAAGCGCGCGAAGAGCGCGAAGAGGTGCGAAAAATTGATAAAAAAATTCAGGAACAACGTGAACCTATAGTGATTGAACAACTTGAGCCCGAAGTCAAGGAAAGCAAACGTTCAAACAAAGAAAAACAGATGAATCTGTTTCATACACTTCCTGCTGGTAAGTTACCGCCATTGTCATTATTGGATACACCTAAAGATCAAGTTTTTGGTTATACCAATGAAGAACTTGAAGTGCTGTCCAGGCAGTTGGAATTGAAGCTGGCAGATTATAAAGTTAAGGCTGAAGTGGTGGGCGTTTATCCGGGGCCAGTTGTAACGCGATTTGAAGTGAACCCATCTGCAGGTATCAAGGCCAGTAAAATTGTAGGTTTAGCCAAAGATTTAGCGCGTGGTTTGTCAATCACCAGTGTGCGTATTGTTGATGTGATTCCAGGCAAGCCTTACATCGGCATAGAAATTCCCAACGCCACTCGCGAGATAGTTTATTTAAGCGAAATCCTCAGATCAGTTAGTTTTGATAAATCAAAATCACCATTAACCCTTGCAATGGGTAAAAGTATTGGTGGTAACCCGGTGATTGCTGACATTGCTAAAATGCCGCATTTATTGGTTGCTGGCACCACCGGCTCAGGTAAATCAGTGGCTGTGAATTCGATGATCATTTCATTGTTGTACAAGGCCAGTCCTGAACAAGTCAAAATGATCATGGTTGACCCTAAAATGCTAGAGCTTTCAATTTATGAAGGCATTCCTCATTTGTTGGCACCAGTGGTGACTGACATGAAAGAGGCTGCCAATGCCTTGCGTTGGTGTGTTGCAGAAATGGAACGTCGTTATAAATTAATGGCAGCTATGGGTGTGCGCAATTTAGCTGGATTCAATAAGAAAATTCAGAAAGCCATTGATGCCGGCAATCCTATTATGGATCCATTTTGGGACGAAACAACAGCACCTTTTGGTTCCACTCAAGAGGCTTTGAAGCCTATGCCTTTTATTGTCGTAATCATTGATGAATTTGCTGATATGATGATGATTGTGGGTAAGAAGGTCGAAGAGCTGATTGCTCGCTTGGCACAAAAAGCCCGTGCTGCTGGGGTGCATTTGGTGTTGGCAACACAACGACCATCTGTGGATGTGATAACTGGTCTGATTAAGGCTAATATCCCAACGCGGATGGCCTTCCAAGTCTCTTCACGTATTGATTCACGTACCATTTTGGATCAGGGTGGTGCTGAAATGTTATTAGGGCATGGTGACATGCTGTATTTACCACCAGGAAAAGCACAGGCTGACCGTGTTCATGGTGCCTTTGTTGATGACCATGAAGTACATTCAGTAGTGAATTATCTGACCAGCCATTATGAAGCTGAATACCAAGAAGGCATCTTGGATAATGTGCAATTGACTGATGATGGGCAAATGCTTAGTGAAACAGGTTTGCCTGAAAAAGCTGATTCAGATGTTGATGAATTGTATGATAAAGCTGTGTTTGTGGTGACTGAAAGTCGCAAAGCTTCAATTTCATATGTACAAAGGCGTTTACGAGTTGGCTACAACCGGGCAGCAACAATTGTTGAACAATTAGAAGCCAACGGTGTTGTTTCGGCTCCTGCACATAATGGTGCACGTGAAGTATTGGCGCCACCACCACCTTCTGTGGAGTAAAGTATGAAAAAAACACCCATGATGATGTTGTTAGTGATGCAAGTAATCATTGTTCCGGTATTTGCTCAAACCAGCCAGTTCCATAAAGGTCCTGCAATTGAAAAGTTTGGTATGATTGCTGATGTTAAAGGAGCTGAAAAACTACCAGAAAATACAAATTTCAAAGTAAGTTTTGATGTAGATAAACAAGCTGAAATCGGCCAATTGAATCGCAGTATTAATAGTGCTGCACGTTTTCTGAACATGCACGTAGCTGCTGGAATTGATGTAGCTAATATAAAGTTGGCTATGGTCATTCATGGTGGTGCTGTGAAAGACATGATAAACAATAGCCACTATCAATCTCTTGAGGATAACAAAAGTAATGCAATTAATTCTAATGCAGCGTTGATTCAGGAATTACAAAAACTGGGTGTTACCTTTACTGTTTGTGGTCAAAGTGCCGCCTACTACGGGGTAAAGAAGATAGATTTATTACCTGGAGTAACCTTATCGTTATCAGCGATGACTGCCCATGCATTACTACAAAACGAAGGTTACACGCTTAATCCATTTTGATGAGTTAAAAATACTTTGAAAATAGAGGGTCAGTTTTCAATTATTGATTCGAGCCATCAAGGCTAAAAAATCAGGTTGAATTAAGTTATAATATTTATTGATAACTTTGTACCACTTAATGATGATGACTTTACCAAACAAAAAACATTTCGACAACCATGCGGCGGATTTATTTGAGATATCTTTCAGTGAAAATAAGGCGTTTCCTTGTAGAATAGAAGAGGTGAAGTCAGGTCTGAAAGCAACTAACAAAGACCAAAATGATCAGTTCTCAATTGTTTTTGCTTGTAATGAAACAGAAGTATTTGAACAGGGCGTTTACAAGATCTCCCATAAAACGATGGGTGAATTTGAGTTGTTTTTGGTCCCAGTCTTTGGTGACAACAAAGGTGTTCACTACGAAGCTATTTTCACTTGATTTTTTTTGGATACCATTCCATGTATTGGTAAACTCCTTTATCTTCAACTTGTTCAAACCCATGTCGTAAATACCATTGGTATGCAGGATTAAAGTTTTCAACGTGAATGACTACTTTTTTACTGGTTTCTTGGGCCTCTAATAACAGCTCTTTTAATAACAAACTACCTAAGCCAGTACCACGTTCAGCGGTGAGTAAAGCCACATCAATCAAGCAAATTGACACTGCATCACGGTCAACATAAATCCTGCCAATGTTTCTGCTGTCTTTTTTAATTAATAATTTTTCGGCATTGGGGTAATGGGTGGAGTAATGTTGGTGTTGTGCTTCGAATTGTTGGTTGAGAAAATCGATGCGTTGTTGATCATCCCAAGGGGCTTGCCTAACTTCTTCCCAGCGTGTTGAGCAGTACAATTCGGCCAAGAAAGCCATATCCTTTGTGGATATGGCTTCAAAATAAATGTCTGAAGGTATCTGTTTTGGCTCATTTTTAAAAGCCAACCAGTTTTCAGGCATGGACTCTCCAATTGAAAACAGCTTGTAATTGCTTGTTATTAATGGGTGACATAAAAATTTCATGCCTTTTCCCATTGCGATCCGTGAGGTGGTATATTTTTTCCTGCAAACGTTCACTTGGGTCATCCACATCAAAAGTTAATACAAATTGCTTTTGATCTTTGTTTAGGGTTGGCAGTTCATGATCACTTAAAGTCATTTTCAGGCCTTCATCACTGCGCATCTGATGCCCAGTTTCAAATTTAGTTTGGTTGACAGTAGAAGCTGAAACGGGCCTACCTATAAACGCAGAAGCGCCAGCAGTTATGATCACTGATTTTGCAAAATTTCTTCGGTTCATAATTAACTCCTGGAAGGGTATAAGCCCTGTAATGCAATGATGAAATTAATGGCAATATAAGGTTGCATGTTATTGTGTGGTTGGCTGCCACCGTTACTTTGGACATCTCGCATGGCACTTAGGTTGTTTGAGCCATCGGCGTAAAACTGGCCGCTGGCAGAAGTATTGGCTAAAAAATGTTGACCAGGATCTGGTGTATCAGCGCCACCCCCAGAGAAACCGCCGGAATTAGAATCAGCAATGACACTGTGTTGATGGTTTGGCATTTGTGCTTCTGATAATGACACCATCTCGGTACCGCCTCTTTGGCCCAGCCTGCGAGCCGTCAAACCAGGTCCGCGTCCAGGATGCATGGCTGCTCTGCCTTGTAAATTTGGCAGTGCCGTGGTGGATCGACCATCTCCGCCGTAAGTGGTGCCAATTAATGAAAATAATGCTGTATTTTGTGAAATAGGCAGTAACTGCCCATTACAGAAAGCCCAGCTTCTGGGAGCAAAATTGCCAGCGAAAATTCTTATTTCTGCTATAAAAGGTTCTGACATGATGTTTCTCCTATTGTCTGGATGGGTAAATGCCAAATAAGGCAATGATGTAATTGATGCATAAAAAGGGCATCAAATTGGTGTGGCTTCTTGAACCACCGACGTTACTGATCGCATTGGAGTTCAAAGCCGTGTTTGTGGCTGATAAATCTTGTATATAGATATCCGAGCCGGCTGTATCTCTGGCGAAATTACCCGTGGGGTTGGTTGAAGAGCCAGCGGCATTAGATGCGTGTACATCATGAGTATGACTGGGTAATTGATTGACAGTTAGGGTTTCATTTTCTGAACCGGCTTTTGCTCCTAAGCGTCTGGGACTTAAACCTGGACCAGATCCCGCGTGTATTGCCAATCGACCACGCATATCAGGCAGGCCAAAAGTTGTTCTGCCGTCACCGCCATAAATTGTTCCTAATAAACTAAACAGGGCATCATTTTGTGAAACGGCCAATAATTGCCCATCACAAAAGGCCCATCCTCGAGGTGCAAAGTTACCCGCAAACATGCGAACTTCGCCTACAAATGGTTCTGACATATGATTTCTCCTAGTTTCGTGAAGGGAATAAGCCACGTAAGGCAATACAATAATTCATTGCCAGATATGGTTGCATATTGTTATGAGCTTGCCCACCGCCAACATTGGCAATGGTGCCTGTACCCATAGTAACTGTTCCTGATGTGGCGTAAGGTTGGCCATTATTACCACCAGGTAGCAAGTTACTGTTTGGAGTGGCTTCTGATGCTGTGTTGCTTGTGCCGTTCATGCCATGACTGTGTTGTGGCATTTCTGCTGCTGTCAGGGTATGAGTTTCTTCACCAGATTTTTGTCCTTCGCGATGATTAGGTCCACCGTTGCTACCTACATGAATAGGTACGCGCCCTCTGACATCTGGTAGTGCGAATGATGTCCTGCCGTCACCGCCATAAGTGGTTCCTAACAGAGAATATAATGATTGATTTTGGTTTATTGGTAAAATTTGGCCATTACAAAAGGCCCAGCCACGCGGTGCAAAATTAAAGCCCACGATTCTGATTTCTGCTAAAAATGGTTCAGACATAAAACACCCCCTTGATTAGTGTTATTGGTTACGAAAAATAAACTATGCATATGCTAACTCCTCTTTTTAAAGTTTTTTATTAAGTTTTTAGATCAATTAACTCCTCTTTTATGGACACGGTTATTGTGAGTAAGCAGTATTATCACGTTTCTCTGTTTTAACTTTATTGTGGGCATGCACTCACACCAGAGTGGAAGCCACTACCTACGTTGAAGACATTAACATCGGTTGCTGTTGTTGTTCCTGCGTCGTTGCCAATAATGTGGGCATCAATTTGAGCTTCTGACAAGACACCTAAAGTTGGGTTTTCCAGCCTGATTTCAGTGCCAGAGAAAGAAACAAAGACATAATCGTCACCATCAACACCAACAGGTGCATTGGGTAATGTGGCATCATTTCCTATCAAATCAGTACAAAGAATGTTATTATCGCCACCACCAGTATCACCAGCCAGTGAGATGATACCTCCCGAAAATCCATTATCACCGGCCGAAAATATGGTGTTGTTGGTGACCGTCATGGATAATTCACCTGCACTGTCCGAAGCGTTGTATTCAATGCCTGAGATGGTTTCATTGGTGCCTGTTCCAGTCATATTGATGATGTTGTTATCTATAAGAACTGTATTGGTGGTTAAGTTACCGACTCCAGTAAAGTTTGAAAAGAATCCGTCTACAAATTCGTCATTAGATCCAATGGTGTTGTTGCTGACATTGCCACTGATGTTTTGAGATCCGCCCAAGGCATTGGCCGATCTACCTGTACCGCCAGCGCCACCGTCTTCCTGAGTGGTGCTGTTACCTATCGCATTCAGTGTGACTGATCCTGTAGTACCTCCAGATTGTGCCGTAACACCGACAAACATAACACCATTAGAACCTGAACCTGGTCTGATAATAGAACCGATACCAGCTCCTGGTTGAATGATGCTGTTGCGAACATTGGCGGTTAAATTGCCATTATCAGCGATGAAAAGGGCGCCAATATTGGTGTTTTCAATCAGTGTAGTTTCACTGCCTATTGCTGGTGCATCGCCCAGGGTAACGGTCAGGTTAGCAGTTGCGGTGGTGGTTCTGGCTTCAAAACCAGCTTCCAGGGCATTGGTGATGTTGGTATCCCCATCAACAATTAATTCTGCGTTGCCGGTGTTTTGAGTCACTAATATAGCTGTGTCTCCAGCCGTGTTGTTAACAGTCAGATCTTGCCAGCGACTGGTGTTGCTGCCGATTCCAGCTAAATTAACCACATAAATACCGTGTTCATTGATGCTGTCTGATACGTTTTGAACCGTTACATTGTTCATATCGAAGTTGGTGACTGTGTTGGCATATATGCCTAACTCGTCAGAGGCATCGCCGTTGCCGTCTATGGTGAGGTTTGTTAAATTAATATTGCTGACTGTATTGAATTCAATCGCGGCGTTACAATCGCCACTGACACCATTAACTCCAGCTAAACAGCCAGCGGATTCGTTGGTGCCATTGTTGAGATTTACATTACTGATGTTGATGTTATTGGTATTCTCTATCAGAATGCCATTTAAAGTGGTGTTCTGTATTGTTCCTCCGCTGCCATTGGAAGTGCCCGTACCTGTTATGGTAAAGAAACCTGCAGAGCCGGCACCATTGATATCAATACCAGTGGTACCACCATTCTTGCTAACACTTCTTAATGTGATACCGGATGTGCCAATGGAAGTGTTTTGTATATTTATGGCAAGACCTGTCGTGGTATCGATGGTGTTGGTTGAGCCAGTTATATTGACTGTGCCACCTCCAGTTGCGGTGAATGCTGTATCAGTAGCTGTATCCAAATCTAAACTGGAGAAGTTTATGGTTGCTCCGGTGTTGTTATTCAGCAAAATTCCTGCTGCATCGTCATCCACTAGGCCATTGAAATTTAAGATCCCTCCAGTGTTATTACTGACCTCAATGGATCGACCTGATGTGTTGTTGATGCTGCCAGGATAGGTCATATTGAGTGAACCACCATTGATGCGTATGGCAGGACTGGCAAAGTTGTTATTGATACCAGTCGTGCTGCTAGCAATAGACACAGTACCAGTGGTGCCGTTTAGGTCTATTGCTGCAGTGGTGCTGCTTGTAGAATCAAGAACATCAAAGCTGACCGATGACAATGCACCGCTGGTGGTGATTTGGATACCTCCGCCATTACCGTTAATGCCGACTTCGTCTAAGGTCAGGTTGCCGATTACTGTGCCTCGTAAACCAAAGTTGGTGGTGTTGCCAATATTCAAACCTCTGATATCATTGTTGGTGGACATGTTTATGCCGTTTGCAGAGCTGACAATCAAAGGTCGAGCTCCGCCCAGCGTAGGCCTATTGATACTGAATGGCGCAGCAGTGATTCCGGTCACCACATCGAAAGAACCTGATCTGCCTTGACCGAGTAAAGTTTGACCTGCTGCCAGCGTGATTCCAGCTTCGCTATAAGTGCCGGTTCCAGTGGCCAGAAAGACATAATGCCCGGTGCCAGGGTTGGCTGATGAGTTAAATGCCGACAATGAGTTAAATGGTGTTTGCAGTGTTCCATTTCCAGCAGCAGCAGTATTGTCGATAAACCAGATGGTATTTCCTGACACGTTCAGTGTAACTGTAACTGCAGTGCTACAAGCTGCGGGTACTGGAACGCCATCATCACAAACCTGATAATCAAAAGTGTCTGTGCCAGTAAAACCTGGTGGAGGGTCATAACTGAATTCACCTGTGGCATTGTTAACAGTGATGGTGCCTCCTTGTGTTGTGGCTATGGAACCACTACCCTGGATTGATAAAGTGGTGCTTGGTTCAACGTCTGTGGCATTGGCCAACAAATCACTGCTTCCGTCAGGAACTTCAATTCGAATGTTAGTGGTGACTGCAAATGGTCCTGGTGCTGTAACTGATGGTGGATCATTAACTGGATCCACAGTTATGGTCAGCGAAACAGCGGGACTAGAGGTGTCAATCCCACCGTTAGCGACGCCGCCATCATCCATCAATACAACATCGTATGTGGCTGTACCAAATGCATTGGCTGCAGCAGTGTATTCAACATTACCAGTGGTGCTGTTCACTGATGGCACAGTTGAAAAACTCAATGTTGTATCGATACTGGTCTGAGTTAAATTAAAGGTGAGCGTTTGTCCAGATTCATCAGCTGGACCAGCTGAAATGCCAGAGGCCCATGCCAGAGATTCAGCACCTCCATCTTCACTAGACGCTGCAGGATCAGCAGCTGCAGTGAAGCTGGGTGCATCGTTTATCCCTACAACGGTGATGGTGAAATTTTGTGGGGCTGATGTGTCAACACCACCGTTGGCTGTGCCACCATCATCCATCGCAGCAACACTGACCGTGGCTGAACCACTGGTATTGGCTGTTGGTGTATAAGTCAAATTACCGGAGGTGTCGACAGCAGGCTGGACGCTGAACAGTGCATTGTTGTTATTGGCGACATTGAAGCTGACAGATTGTGCTGATTCATTACTTGGACCTGGAGATATGTTGGTGGCCCAACCATTAACCGTTTGTGGGCCTGATTCTTCCAGCACACTCTGGTTGGCACCAACAGTGAAATCAGGGGCGTCGTTTAGTGGGTTGACAGTGATGCTGAAACTTTGCGGTGGTGAGGTGTCATCGCCACCATTAGCAGTGCCGCCATCATCCATCAATTCTATGGTGATGTTGGCTGTACCATTGGCATCAGCAGCAGGCGTGTAGCTCAAAGTACCATCAGCAGACACCGCAGGTCCAACACTGAAGAGGCCAGGGTTGTTGTTTGCAGTGATGTTAAAGGTTAAATTTTGTCCGGCTTCATCGGGCGGGCCTGCCATGATGTTGGTGGCCCAACCATTAACAGTTTGTGCGCCAGCGTCTTCTGATACTGTTTCATCGGGTCCTGAAGTAAATGAGGGTTCATCATTAACCGGAGTCACGCTGATAATGAAGGTTTGATTCGTCGAAGTGTCTACGCCTCCATTGGCAGTACCACCATCGTCACTGATTGAGACAGTAACAGTGGCTGAACCTAAAACAGTGCCTTCAGGCGTGTAAGTCAAATTACCTGCTGCATCAATGTTGGGTTGAACTGTGAATAATCCATTGTTGTCATTGCTGACATTGAAAGATGTGGCTTGTGCTGCTTCATCAGCTGGACCGGGAGATATGCCAGTGGCCCAGCTATTAACAGTTTGTGCGCCTGCACCTTCCAGTGCATTTTGATTGGCCCCAGCAGTGAAAGAGGGTGCGTCGTTAACTGCAGTTAATGTGATATTGAAGGAAGCGGTTGGTGATGTATCATCGCCACCATTGGCTGTACCACCATCGTCCATTAAAAAGACTGAAATATTGGCTATACCATTGGCATCAGCAGCAGGTGTGAATGAAAGGTCGCCAGTTGTGGCATCTATTTGTGGCGTTACGCTGAATAAAGCTGGATCATCGTTATTGGTTACATTAAAAGTGAGCGCTTGCCCGGATTCATCAGGTGGTCCAGCTGATATGGCTGTGGCCCAGCCGACAATTGTTTGCGTGCCGGCATCTTCAAGTAATGATTGATCTGCTCCCGCAGTGAAAGTGGGTTCGTCGTTTACGCCCTGTAAAGTGATGGTGAAATCGACTGTTGTAGAAGTATCAAAACCGCCATTAGCTGTGCCACCATCATCAACTAAGTTGACCGACAAATTGGCAGTGCCAGTGGCATCTGGAACTCCCTCAAATGTCAACATGCCCGATGAGTCAATGCTTGGTTGTACAGTAAAAATAGCAGCATTGTCGTTTGTTGTGATATTGAAAGTCAGATTTTGGCTAGATTCATCGACTGGACCTGCTGAAATGTCAGTGGCCCAAATTTGATTATATGCACCGGCAGTTTTTAAAACATTAACATTGCCACCAGAAATAAAGCTGGGCGCATCATTCACAGGATTAACTTGCACTGCTATGCTGGCAGGAGCTGAATCTATCTGACCATCATTGGCAACCACGGTAAAACCATCTGATCCTGCAAAATCTGTGTTTGGTATGTAATCAACGGTGGATGAAGTGCCATCAACGACTGTGAAATTACTCAATACACCGTTTGTTGGTGCATTGCCTTCAGCAAAAGTGATGGCGGAGCCTTCAGCGTCAGAGCCAGTCAAAGTGATCGTGACCGCCTGTTCTTCAAGTGTGGTTACAGAATTGCCATTTGCTGAAGGTGCCTGATTTTCAACATCAACCACATCTAAACGGACAAAAACTGTTTCATTCACTTTGGTTAAAAACACAGCAGTTAGATCGGCGAAGCTTCCATTCTGGGATGTATCACCCACCGGGTCTGATGCTGAGGGCTGAAAGGTTGTCCAATCATTGGTTTGTCCATCAACAATGATGTTCATTGCCCAGACAAGTGAACTAACACCAATCAACATAACAGAGAGTGCCATTTTGCTTGACATGGATTTTCTTGTCATCAGAAGCACGCAGCATATAATCAAACACAACGCCAACAGTCCTAACGCTGGTACTGGGAAAACAAATCCTAAAATGATTGGACCACCATTGGACTGAGTCAAAACGATGTCAGAAGCGGTGTTTGAATCTGTAGTGAAATAGAATATTACATTGCCTGAGCTGGTAACATTCAAAAGGTTTTGATTGAACCCCACTTCAAAAACATCAGTGCCATTCATACCAGTGTTCAAGCCCATGGCTGCTGGTGCAATGGCGCTGCCCGTCCCAAAGGCTGTTCCATCGCATTGGTGAAAAGTGGTGGCAGTAACATTGGGAGGTAAGGCGCTGTCAGTGGTTATGGTGAGTCGGGATTCGACTCCCCCGATGTTGGATGAAAATTCTGGCAAATTTACATCACAACCAGTAGTGATTGAGCCATCAGTATCCACATAAATATTATAAAATCGATCTTGTGCTGATGAGTTGGTAAAGTAAAGTAATGCAAAAGCAATTAAAAATATCGACAAACGATGAAACATCATTACCTCTGGTGTGTATATAGGTTTATGTTTTTCGATTAAGAACAGCCGATCATCCATAGCCACTTCTGGCGAACTTTCTTAACCCCCTTTTAATTTTAAGTTAAAATATAAAGGTAGAAATGTCAACAAATTTTTGTGTACTTATTTGCAAATAAAAAGTGTTGTAATCGGGCAAGGTGTATACAGTCAGTATCACCACACTCATTTCTGTGATGCTCATTAAGGTCAATATTATGTATTCTATTAAAGAGGTGGACACTTGTGAGTGACAGAGAAATATTTTTATTTACCCAAGATTCAGTTTGATTAGGTAAAATGGTTTTTTTATTTACGTGATTGTTATGAAAAGTATCATTATTTTAGGTGGTTTGTTGCTAGCAAATTATACTTTTGCACAAGATTTGACCGTTGAAGAGCTTGCCACTAAAGAATTTGAAAAGGATATAACAACCCAAGAAGCGGCAATTGATCCAAATGAAATATTAGCCGGTTTGAGAAAAGGCCTTACCGGTTTGCAGGCCGAGTTTATACAATATGAACTGCTGGAAAACAACGAAAAATCAGACCTGAATGCTGGCCAAGTTTATATGCAAACTCCCGCTCAATTTCGCTGGCATTATAAGGATCCAGTGGAACAATTGATTGTGGCCGATGGTACCAATGTTTGGGTTTATGATGAAGATTTAGAACAAGTGACTGTTAAACAACAAAACAACCAGTTAAACCCGATTTATGTCATCATCAACGATCAAAAATCACAACAACACTATGACATCAGACATGAAGCGCATAGTAATGGCATTGATTGGATCAGTTTAACACCTAAAGAAACCAATGAAGAAGTAAAAACTGTTTGGATGGCAGTTAAGGATAGCATGGTTAAGCAGATAAAAGTGGAGAACCAATTCCAACAAACCATGGTTTTTGAATTTCATGACATCAAGAGAAATCCAGAATTCGTTGCTGATTTGTTTCAATTTGTACCGCCAGAGGGTGTTGATGTGGTTCGAGCAATCGACCAAAACAGTCCTGAGCTATAAGCCTTGGCAGTGACCATCCAACACCAGCCATTGGCTGATTTGTTACGCCCAACATCTTTGGATCAAGTGGTTGGACAACAACATTTGATAGCAGATGGCAGGCCATTGGCTTTGATGGTTAAAAATCAAAGTCTACATTCCATGGTGTTTTGGGGGCCTCCGGGGACTGGAAAAACCACCTTGGCCAGAATCCTCAGCCAAGCTGTGGACGCCTACCTCATTAATTTATCAGCTGTACTATCTGGCGTAAAAGACATCAGAGCAGCCATCGAACAGGCCGAACAAGCACTTCCCAAGAGTACCATTTTATTTGTTGATGAAATCCATCGATTTAACAAATCACAACAGGATGCCTTTCTGCCTCACCTTGAAAGTGGTTTGATTACCTTAATTGGTGCGACCACTGAAAATCCATCATTTGCTTTAAATAACGCTTTGTTATCACGGCTGAAGGTTTATATTCTTAAAAGTCTTGATGATGAAGATTTGTTAAATTTATTGGCACGCAGCATTGATCAAGTCGGGTTTGATTTATTAATGACTGATGAACAGCGAATGGCATTGGTTAGAGCTGCTGACGGTGATGGCCGTAAATTATTGGGCTTAGTTGAAATTTTAGCTGACTATGTCACTGATGGCATGACTCAGGATGGTGATGTGGATTTGGTTACTGCAGGTCAGACCAGACGCTTTGATAAGGGTGGTGATGAGTTTTATGAACAAATTTCTGCTTTGCACAAATGCGTCCGCTCTACCAATCCTGATGCGGCCTTGTATTGGCTGGCACGGATGCTAGATGGTGGTTGTGATCCATATTATTTGGCACGCAGAATTTTACGCATGGCCAGTGAAGACATAGGTAATGCTGACCCGAGGGCGTTGAATATTTGTTTGGGAGCTTGGCAAAGCTATGAGCGTTTGGGCTCGCCAGAAGGTGATTTAGCATTGGCACAAGCGGTTGCCTATTTAGCCAGTTGCCCCAAGAGCAATGCGGTTTATAAAGCTTATAAGTTAGCTCAGGGTGATGTTCAGAAAAGAGGTACATTGGCGGTGCCGATGCACTTACGCAATGCGCCTACAAAGTTGATGAAATCATCCGGATACGGTCAGGACTATCAATACGATCATGATGCTGCAGATGGTATCGCTTATTCACAAACTGGGTTTCCTGATGGAATGGGTGAACAGGTTTATTATGATCCGGCAGGACAGGGCTTGGAAATCAAGATTGCGGAAAAGCTCAAGCACATCAGGGAAGAACGACACAAAGCACAAAAAAACAGTAGAGGTGAATCATGATCGCTTTGTTGGCTGTGGCATTGGGTGGTGCTTTCGGTGCATCCATGCGTTATGGAGTTAACCAATTGGTGTCACAAGTGCTTAATTTTCCTTTGTTTGGAGCCACTTTATTGGTTAATGTCGTGGGTTGTTTTTTAATGGGTAAAGCCTTTAACTATTTTGAGCAACATGCTGAGCTCAGTGAACCATTGCGTTTATTTATTACAGTGGGTTTCTTAGGTGCTTTAACCACCTGGTCGACATTCTCTATGGAAACCGTGGTTATGATACAAAATGATGAAATCATCAAAGCAGCCATATACACTGTGCTCACCACTGTTTGTTGTTTTTTGGCCTTTTGGCTGGGAGTTAAATCATGAAACTATTGATGGTATTGTTGCTTTTTTTTAGTTGGCAAGCAGGTGCTGAGAACACGGATGAAAAGCCCACAACGGTGGTTATTTCAGGGACTGAAATTTTGTTGTTTGATATCGAACAAAATACCCATGGTGTGTTGGCTTTATCGGAAGGTAAAAACATCACCCAGCGTACCGGTTATGATAACCAACCCAAGTTTTCAAATGATGGTGGTTTGTTGTACTACACGCGAGCTGTAAATACCGACCAAAGCACTCAGATGGACATCTATCAATATGATATTGCAACTGGTCAAACTCAGCCATATATGACCACTGCGTTGAGTGAATACTCAGCCACCCCAATGGCTGATAATCCAAATATAAGTGTGGTGCAAGTGGATGAACAGGGCAACCAATACGTAGTCATCCTTGATCAATCTGCTTCAGTTGAGAAACAAATGCAACGTTACAGTGACCTTAAACAAGTGGGGTATTTTAATTGGACTGTTGATGGCAGTTTGTGGAGTTTTATTCTTAATGATAACAATGGTGGTGATTTGTATTTACAAAAAACCAATACCAAAGCCCAAAAGCTCTCAGAGAATGTAGGCCGTGCATTTATCACCGATCAAAAACAAATGCGTCTTTATTATGTTGATAAAAACACAACGCCGTGGCGCATTCATATGCGTAAAACTGATGGTACCCACGAAGATGTGATGTCTCTGCCGATGGGGGTCGAAGATTTTACCTTAGACAGTGCAGGGCGTTTTTGGGCTGGTCGCGATAATACGCTTTATGTGAGCACCGATCAGAGACGTTGGTACATCATTGCCGAGTTTAATGATCAAAAACTGCATCAAATTACCCGACTCACTACCAGTCCAAAAGCCGATAAAATTGCTATTGTCTTTGCAGAAAAAAACAAATCAAAATAAAATAACCTGCTCAGCGCTCGTAGCTCAGTTGGATAGAGCAACCGCCTCCTAAGCGGTAGGTCGCAGGTTCAACTCCTGCCGAGCGCGCCACGCTGAAACCGCCGCATCAGCGGCTTTTTAGTGTGGGAAGTAAGGCTGAGTTTAACCGCAAGGCTGTCAAGCCTTGCTTGGTTCAATTGAATCGCCTGGAGCGATTCAACCCCGCTTGTCGGACCCACAGGGCGAAGGGCAGGATGCCCGAAGTACTCCTGCCGAGCGCGCCATACATTTGATGCATACGACTCTGGTTTTGGTTCACAGAAAGATTGATTTTTAAGTCAATCAGTACTTCTTAAAACCTCCTGGAGTCAGTTATTATAAAGGTTGTATGTTTTACGCTGATACAGCCCTGAAAGTACAATCAGCACTACAAGCAAAACCAAGGCTTTAGATCTATTGACAGGTACTGACTGAACTTGTGTTCCGCCCCTAATTGTAAAAGTTAATTGGCTGGTTTCACTTTGGGTCAAGCCATTAAGGGTGATGTTCAGTTGATAGTCACCAACTGGTAATTGAGTTAATGGTAATCTATTCCAAAATTGTGGAGGGGCTGGGTCAATATGACAATTAAACCAGTTACTGGGAACATCGGCACTGGCGTTGATTTGATCGTTGATCACTGAAAATGTGAAATTATTCCAGTTACCACAACCCAAAACATAAATTAACGTGGGCATTTCACCTTCCAGCAAAGTCTCATCATCCATTGATATATTGGCTTTCCCAGATTGAAAAACAAATGATAGGAATAACAATGCTATTAATTTCATAGGGAGTTCTTCCTTAAAGATATTAAAGCTAATATATCAAGGTAATCACTGTTTATCAAATCAGAAGTGTGTTTGGACCCTCGGTCTCCGCTTCAGTTCTTCGATACTTTTTTATTAACACCACAAAAAAGCAGGGTTTTAACCCTGCTTTTAAGTGGGTAAGTCGTGTTTACTTACTTAAGGTCAAAGCGATCCAGATTCATGACTTTATTCCAAGCTGCAATGAAATCTGCGGTGAACTTGTCTTTGGCATCATCTTGGGCGTAGACTTCGGCGATGGATCTCAGAATAGAGTTTGAACCAAAGACCAGATCTGCTCGAGTACCAGTGAATTTCACTTCTCCTGTTTGGCGATCCTGAGCAGTAAAGATTTCTTTGTCTTCGCCATTGGCATGCCATTCGTTATTCATGTCTAAAATATTGATAAAAAAATCATTGCTTAGTTTGCCGGGTTGATTGGTTAAAACGCCGTGTTGTGATCCTGCTGCGTTGGTACCTAAAACACGCAAGCCACCGACCAACACAGTCATTTCAGGAGCGGTTAAGGTTAATAACTGTGCCTTGTCTACTAACAGTGCTTCTGTCGACCGTGGATCGCGGGTGTTTTTGTAATTACGGAAACCATCGAATTTAGGCTCCAGCACTGCAAAAGATTCAGCATCAGTTTGGTCTGCTGTGGCATCTGTACGTCCTGGTGAGAAAGGAACCTTCATGCCGCTGGCTTTTTCAATCGCAGCACAACCGCCCAATACAATCAAGTCAGCCAATGAGACATTGATGCTGGTGTTATTTTTGATTTGTTCAAGTTTTGTAACCACCTGGGGCACACCTGATGAAACATTGATGTTCCAGTCTTTTTGTGGTGCTAGATTGATGCGGGCACCGTTGGCACCGCCGCGTAAATCAGAACCACGGAAGGTTGAAGCAGATGCCCATGCTGTATTAACCAATTGTGGTACAGTTAAACCTGAATCAAGAATCAGTGTTTTTAGTGTTTCAATTTCTGTATCGGCCAAAGTAGGGCCTTCGTGTTTAGGTGCTGGGTCTTGCCAGATTAACTCTTCTGTTGGCACTTCTTCACCTAAGTAGTTATCAATAGGACCCATATCGCGGTGAGTTAGTTTAAACCAGGCGCGGGCATAAGCATCAGCAAATTCTTGTGGGTTTTCATGGAAGTGTTTAGAGATTTTGGCATACTCAGGATCCATTTTTAGGGCCATATCAGCCGTGGTCATCATCAAGGGTTCAGTTCGAGATGGATCATGTGCTGCTTTGGGTTGTGCTGCTTGCGACTCAGCAGTAGGGTTCCATACAATAACTCCGGTTGGTGTTTTGACCTTCTCCCAGTCATATGTTAGCAGGGCATCAAAATAACCCATGTCCCATTGAGTTGGGTTAACTGTCCATGCACCTTCAAAACCACTGGTGGTGGTATCTCCACCTTTGCCTGTGCCATGTTTATTGCTCCAACCAAAGCCCATTTCTTCGAGTTCTGCACCTTCAGGTTCTGGTCCAACTGCCTCTGCTGGTCCTGAACCATGACCTTTGCCAAATGTATGGCCGCCAGCAACCAGAGCCACAGTTTCATAATCGTTCATGGCCATGCGGGCAAAAGTATCGCGGATGTCATAGGCTGATTTCAATGGATCAGGGTGACCGTTTGGCCCTTCTGGGTTAACGTAAATCAAGCCCATTTGAACAGCACCTAAAGGGTCAGCCAATTTACGCTCACCACTGTAACGTTTGTCGTCTAGCCATTCAGTTTCCGGTCCCCAATAAATGTCTTCTTCGGGTTCAAACACGTCAGCACGACCGCCGCCAAAGCCAAAGGTTTTAAAGCCCATTGATTCCATGGCAACATTACCTGCGAGGATCATTAAATCGGCCCAGGAGATGTTGTTGCCGTATTTTTGTTTAATTGGCCACAGTAAGCGGCGTGCTTTATCCAAGTTACCGTTGTCCGGCCAACTATTCAATGGTGCAAAGCGTTGAGAGCCAGAACGCGCCCCACCACGACCATCATAAGTACGATATGTGCCAGCACTGTGCCAAGCCATACGAACGAATAGCCCACCGTAGTGCCCATAATCGGCAGGCCACCAGTCTTGCGAGTCTGTCATTAGATCGGTCAAGTCTTTTTTCAAAGCTTTAAGGTCTAGTTTCTTGAATGCTTCGGCATAGTTGAATGATTCACCCAGTGGGCCTACTTGAGGCGAGTTTTGGTTCAGTATTTTTAAATTGAGTTGATTTGGCCACCATTTTTGATTGGCTGAGTTGCCAGTAACAGCTTGATTACTGCCACCGTGCATAACTGGGCATTTATCTTGATTTGACATAATTGATACCTCTGTAATTAATTGATGAGTCAACTATAAAAGATTATCAATGATAGGTAAAATAGAATTATTGTGTCGAAATGATATGAAAAATAGAATAATGGATTTATTTACTGTGTTTCTTTTGTTTTCATATGTAGAACACACAGATAAAATCACATGCGTCGTTCACTGAGCGGAGTCGAAGTGAAAGTAAAAATTGATCTGGTTGATAAAGATTGTGATTAAGTATAATTGGCGGTCATCGTATCTTCAAGTTAGGCTTCGGCTCCGCTCAGCCAGCGGTCATAGCAATCTTCAGGAAGGCTTCTTGCCTAAAGGCAAACCACCTTGCTTTCATTGCCTGCGCCTTTTAGGTTGTGGTTGATTATCAAAACAAGTATTCGGATCAACGGCTGATTCATCACCTTGGGCTTTAAGTTTTTTATAGCGGTATTCGGCGAGCTGAATAATCATCTCGTATTCGTCCGTCGTTTCCATGGTGATTTTTTGGTAAGTTGGGTCGAAGTAGTTATCCATAAAGTGAGGACCACTGCCTAGCTTTTGTATGCACTTATATGAAGTTTTAAATTGATCACTTAATTCTTTGGCAGATTTTGCTCCAGCAATATCGCCTGTTGCTTCAAAACTGGCTATCAAAACGGCATGACCTATGCCTTTGTCGATCATTGAATTACTTTTTTGAATCATGATTCGGGCGATGTCTCGACATTGTACAACAACTGTGGCATGTTTTTTACAATAGTCCATTAGAGGCTTGTATGGGGGTAAATCATTTAAGTGTCGGAGCGAATTTTTTACGAAAGCAGGCATGTAATTGGGCATTAAGTCTATCAGTTTTGCTTTGGTCGCTGCTGATACGCCTGAAAGTTTTTTGTAGTCAATAATCATGCCCTCAATGTAAGATTTTGGTACAGGATTATCAGCAAGGAATTGGTCGATCAATAGATTCGTTTCAGGTGTAATAAGCAATGTGGTTTTACTTTTTTTAGTGTTGGCCATCAATGCCAGTAATTTTTCTGAGGTTGAATGGTTATTGGCTTGTGTAGACATAGCAAAAGGTCGCAAGTAAACTTGTAAATTGTCGCTGTCGGCTTGCATGCGTTTTTGTAACAGTATGTTGGTATGACAGTGATCTTTGATTTCTTTGTTGAAACAAACATCAGATAAAACATCCAAAGCATCGGCACTCAAGTCGTTTTGTGTCAGCAACATGTTAAGTGCATCGGCGATTGGTTGATAACTTAAATCATTAAGTTGTTGTTCTAATTTATTGTTTTGATTGATTTTTGCTATTAGTTTGGAGTTTTGAACTGTCGAAACTTTAGCTGCCAAGGTTATGGCTTTGGCAAAATCATCGTCAGAATCCAACAAGTATTTTTGTAATTCATCAGTCCACAAAGCGTATTCCAGAGCTGCTGTTTTTTGTGCTGAATCTTTTTTCCCGAAAACCACAGCCATGTCATTTTTAAATTCAGCGCTTATTGTGTCGGTTTTTTTTTCAGTTTGTGCAGATGTTGTTGAAACAAAAAGCGAAAAGATGCTAATTAAAAACATGTGATTAAATATTTTTTTATTCATGCTGCTTAGTTCAGGATCCGGTTTTTAAGAACTCTTTGGCTTGGGCCAGAGTGGCAGCTGTGATGGTTTGGCCGCCAGACATGCGGGCCAATTCCTCAATGCGCTGCTGTTTATTCAAATGTTCAACTTTAGAGGTGGTGTGTTCACCTTGTGATGATTTGCTGACTAACAAATGATCATGTGCGTGCCCAGCCACTTGTGGTAAGTGTGTGACAGCAAAAACCTGGTTGTTGATGCTGAGCTGCTGCATAATGTGACCTACTTTTTCTGCGGTGCCACCACCAATACCTGTGTCTACTTCATCGAACACAAAGGCTTGGTGTTGGTTCTTTTGTTGGGTGCAGACCTCGATGGCCAGTGAGATTCTTGATAACTCACCACCAGATGCTGTTTTATTCAGTGGTTGGGTATTTTGGCCTTTGTTGGCAGCTATCATAAATTCAATGTGGTCTTTGCCTAATGCCTTGGGTTTGGCTTCATTGTGGTGATTCACATTAATGCTGAATTTAGCTTCTGGCAAGCCCAAGTCGCGAATCATGTTGGTGATGTTTTTGGCCAAAACTTGTGCCGCTTTATGACGTCTTTCAGAAAGCTGTTCAGCAACCTCATTATAATGGTCTATAGCAGCTTTAATTTTTTGTTCTAAATGTTGTTGGTTGTTGGCTAAATTTGCATGTGTGGCCAATGTGTTGTTCAAATCCTGATGATGTTGATAGAGCAGTTCTGGCATCACTTGCTGTTTGCGTGCGATCTGGGTGATTTGATCCAAGCGGGTTTCAATTTGGTTTAAGTGTGCAGGATCACTGTCTATGCCTTGTGCCACAGTTTTTAATTCAGATTGAGCTTCATTGATATTGATGAGAGACTCATCTAGCATTTTAACTATGCTACCGAAATCATGACCGCTGGCTTGCTGTAATTGAGCAATGATCTGAGCTAACTGTGACGCTACACTGTTATCGCTTTCACCTATGCTGTGTAATGAATTGTCTATTGTACTGATCAGGTCTTGTGCATGTGCCGCTGTTTTTAGAGCAGTGTGCAATTCATCATACTCATTGTTTTGTAGGGCAAGCTGTTCTAGTTCGTCAAACTGATATTGTAACAATTGGGCTTGTTCTGGGCTCATTGAACCCGCATCAAGTAATTTTTGTTTGCTTTTTTCTAAGTCCAGAATCTGTTTGACTGCCTCTTGAGTTTGTTTAAGCAATAACTGGTAATCGCCGGATTGATCGAGTATTTGTAATTGGTTGTGATTATTGAGCAGCCTGATTTGATCGTGTTGGCCGTGGATTTGTACCAAATATTGGCTCAATTCTTTGACCATACCTGACGGCGTGGGTTTGCCATTAATCCATTGCTTACTGCGTCCTTGTTTGTTAATGGTTCGGCGAATGATGAGTTGGTTTTCGTTATTTGGCATCAAATCCTGTGCATACAACCATTGTTTGGCATTGGCGTTTTGTGAAACATCAAATTCGGCAATGATTTCAGCTTGGTCAGTAAACGGCCCAATGGCTTGTGAATCAGCACGGTTACCCAAAGCCAATGAGAGTGCCCCGATGATGATTGATTTACCTGCACCAGTTTCGCCGGTAAAAACTGACATTCTGGGATGAAAGTCAATTTCTAATTGTTTGATCAGAACAAAATTTTCAATGTAAAGTGAATGCAGCATAAACCTTGTAAATAAGTTGTGTAAATTTGGTGACAGCGACTTGAATTGTTAGGTGCCACCTCCATATCACTGCCATTATAAAACAACTACAAGTGATTATGACTGAGGAAAACGTAAATCAAGAAGTTGAAACTGAATTAGAAACAGCTGAGATTGCTGAAAATGAAGACGTGATGGCCGAAGAAATTGGTACCAAAGAAGATGTTGTTTCAGAAGGCGAAGAAGTGGTTATCGCCGAACTGGATGATGAGGAACTATCAGCTTTGGAACAAATGCAAGCCAAAATTGAAGAGTTAAAAAGCCAATTGGCCGATAAAGAAGATGAAGTTCTTCGTGTAGCCGCAGAAGCTCAGAACCTACAAAGAAGATTACAAAGAGATTTGGATAACACGCGTAAATTTTCCAATGATAAGATCATTAAAGCGATGATTCCAGTGATGGACAGTTTTGATAAGGCTTTGGAAGTGATTGATGATGAAAACTGTGAAGTAACCACAGAAGCCATGATCGAAGGGACCCAAAACACTCAGAAAATCTTCAGCAAGGTACTTGAAGAAAATGGCATAGAGATTGTGAATCCAGTTGGTGAAAAATTTGATCCGGAAAAACATGAGGCGATGTCCATGGTGCCATCACCTGACCATGAGAAGAACATCATTATTGATGTGTTCCAAAAAGGCTATTTATTGCATGGTCGTGTGATTCGCGCAGCTATGGTAGTGGTTGCGGCATAGGTTGAAAAATATTTAGCTGACCATAAATAACGGTCATCGATTAAGAACAAAATTTTTAGAGGTTAAAAAATGTCAAAAGTAATAGGTATAGATTTAGGAACAACCAATTCCTGCGTCGCTATCATGGAAGGCAATGACATCAAAGTTATTGAGAATTCAGAAGGCGACAGAACCACTCCTTCTATTGTGGCTTTCACAGAAGAAGGTAAAACATTGGTTGGTCAATCAGCAAAAAGACAAGCTGTAACTAATCCAGAAAACACATTATTTGCTATTAAGCGTTTGATTGGTCGTAAGATCAATGAAGATGTGGTGAAAAAAGACCAAGACATCGTACCATATAAAATCATTGGTGCAGATAACGGTGATGCTTGGGTTGAAGTGCGTGGTAAGAAAATGGCGCCACAAGAAGTGTCGGCAAGAATTTTGGAAAAAATGAAATCAACAGCTGAAGATTACCTGGGCCAAGATGTAACCCAGGCAGTTATTACAGTACCAGCGTATTTCAATGATTCACAACGCCAGGCAACCAAAGATGCAGGTAAGATTGCTGGTTTGGAAGTTAAACGAATCATCAATGAGCCAACAGCGGCTGCTTTGGCCTACGGCATGGATAAAAAAGGTGGTGATCGCACCATCGCAGTTTATGACTTGGGTGGTGGTACTTTTGATATCTCAATCATTGAAATTGCTGACATCGATGGCGAACAACAATTCGAAGTTTTGGCCACCAATGGTGATACCTTTTTGGGTGGTGAAGATTTTGATAACCGTGTTATGGATTACCTGGTTGAAGAGTTTAAGAAAGACCAAGGTGTTGATTTGAAAAATGATCCATTGGCCTTACAACGTCTGAAAGAAGCTGCTGAGAAAGCTAAAATTGAATTGTCAACTTTGGATCAAACCGAAGTGAACCTACCATACATCACAGCTGATGCTTCAGGCCCTAAACACATGAACGTGAAAATCACCCGTTCTAAATTGGAGTCATTGGTAGAGGACTTAGTCAAGCGTACGGTCGCACCTTGTGAAACTGCAATTAAAGATGCTGGTGTTTCATTGAGTGAAATTTCAGATGTGATTTTAGTTGGCGGTCAAACACGTATGCCCGCTGTACAAACAATTGTAGAACAAACTTTTGGTAAGAAACCGCGTAAAGACGTTAATCCTGATGAAGCAGTGGCCATGGGTGCTGCGGTTCAAGGTGGTGTGTTATCTGGTGATGTGAAAGACGTGCTGTTATTAGATGTAACACCTTTGTCATTGGGCATCGAAACTTTGGGTGGTGTGATGACTAAGTTGATTGAGAAAAATACTACGATTCCAACCAAGGCATCACAAGTGTTCTCTACAGCAGAAGACAATCAGTCAGCGGTAACGGTACATGTCTTACAAGGTGAGCGTGAAGTGGCACATGCCAACAAGTCATTGGGTCAATTTAATTTAGAAGGTATTTCAGCGGCACCACGGGGCATGCCACAAATTGAAGTAACCTTCGATATTGATGCCAACGGTATCATTCATGTGTCGGCTAAAGATAAAGCCACTGGTAAAGAACAACGCATTGAAATTAAAGCAGGCTCTGGCCTGTCAGATGAAGAAATCGAAGCAATGATTAAAGATGCTGAGTTGAACGCTGATAAAGATAAGGAGTTCAAAGAGCTATCCCAAGCCAGAAATGGCGCTGATGCGATGACGCATACGGCTAAGCAGATGTTGGATGAGCACAAAGAAATCATTGATGACGCTGAAAAATCAGCCATAGAGTCAGCGATTGAGTCGCTTGAAACTGCCGCCAAAGGTGATGACAAAGCAGCGATAGAGTCAGCCACAGAAGCCTTACAGCAAGCAACACAACCTGTGATGCAAAAAGTAGCACAAGCGGCACAAGCACAACAGGGTGCAGCTGATGCAACCGCTGAAGCACCTGCTGATGGTAATGATGATGTGGTTGATGCTGAATTTGAAGAAGTCAACGACGACGAGAAAAAGTAAAAGAATCTTCAACTTCGCTTCTTTTGTTGTTGCATTTGGTTAAGCATGTTAGGCGCAAAGTTTGCGATGACTTGAAGGAGTTATCATTTGGCACCGCTATGTGTGCCAACCGATAACATAATCAGTATCAATACCGCCTTGGGCCTTGTCTGAGGCGGTATTTTGGTAACAAGAGGTTGATAAAAACCTTATTAACATTACATAAAAAGAGTTATGGCACAGAAAGATTTATACGAAATTTTAGGCATTCAAAAATCAGCGACCAAAGCTGAGATTAAGAAGGCTTTTAAACGCACAGCGATGAAATACCACCCAGATCGCAATGCGGATGATCCCAGCGCCCAAGAAAAATTCAAGCAAGCGCAGATGGCGTATGAAATCCTTAAAGATGAAACCAAACGCCAGACTTATGACCAATATGGTTTTGATGCTGTAAGTGGGCAGGGTGCCGGTGGGCCTGGTGGCTTTGGCGGCGGTTTCCAAGGTGATGTGGGCGACATCTTCGGCGACATCTTTAGTGATATCTTTGGTGGTGGTCGTCGTGGCGGTGGGCGATCTGCAGGTCCCCAACGTGGCCGTGATGTACAGATTGAAATGACTGTTGAACTTGAAGAAGCGATAAACGGTGTTAATAAAGAAATAAACATTCCTACCATGGTTAGTTGTGACCCATGCAATGGTTCCGGTTCAAAAGATGGTGAGACTAAAACTTGTCAAACCTGTAATGGTATCGGTCAGGTACGCATGCAACAAGGTATGTTTTCAGTACAACAAACATGTCCTGACTGCCGTGGACAAGGTACCATTATCAGCAATCCATGTGGTGATTGTGGTGGTCAGGGCAGAAGGCAGGAAAACCGCAAGCTCAATGTGAAAATTCCAGCTGGTGTTGATGAAGGTGATCGCATTCGGTTATCAGGCAAGGGCGAAGCAGGGCCAAAAGGTGGACCAGCGGGTGATTTATACGTTGATATTCGTGTTTTAGCACATGATATTTTTGTGCGTGAAGGTGATTCACTGTTTTGTGATATGCCCATTGACTTTACCACTGCCTGTTTAGGTGGTGAAATCAAAGTACCCACTTTATCTGGAGAAGTTAAGTTAAAGGTGCCGGCTGAAACCCAATCAGGTAAACAGTTCCGTTTGCGTGGCAAGGGGGTTAAGTCAGTACGTTCTCACAGCACTGGAGATTTGTATTGTAAGGTGAATGTGGAGACACCTGTCAACTTATCTTCAGAACAAAAAGATTTATTAAATAAATTTGCACAGACCATTAAAGATTCAGGTGATAAGAACAACCCCAAACGCAAAGGCTGGTTTGATAATGTGAAATCATTTTTGGATCGCATGACTGGTTAGGAAATCAGCACATTGAGCTTGTCGAAGTGTTTTCAAACTTTTTTAATACGTCGGAGTTTAATAATTAAGCTTGGACAAGCTTAGTCGGCTTGGCTCCTTTTTTAAAAGGAGCACCTCTCACTCACTAGTTATGCTTCACCAATCGAATGTGCTGATTAAATGAGTACATCTGTATTGTTTTAAGATCGAAATAAATTACAATACTTCCATTTGATCAGGCATAACAATGAACCCACCCATCAAAGTCATCATCTCAGGCGTATCAGGTCGTATTGGTCGCAGGCTTCTCAAATTAGTTTTGGCTGATAATAAATTTAAATTAGTGGCTGGCTTGGTATCACCGGGTAGCAAGTATTTGGGTAGAGATTTGGGAGATTTGATTCAAGCGAATGCGACCGGTCTAGTTGCGATTGGCTCACTGGCTGAGGTCAAAGCCGATGTGGTGATTGATTTTGCACAACCTGAGGGCTTTGATGAGTTGGTTGATTATTGTGTGCTACAACAAACTGCCTTAGTTAGTGGCACCACAGGTTTGAGCCAAGACAGTTTTGATCGCATTGGTCAGGCATCCAAATACATTCCTATCATGTGGACTTCTAACTTCTCATTGAATATCCAAATATTAAAAAACTTATTACAAGTGATTAAAAAAACCAATCCCAACGGTCAATTCAGCATCACCGAAACACACCATATGCACAAAAAAGACATGCCATCGGGTACTGCCATTTCTTTGGCGCAAGCAATGACATCTCAAAGCAGTATGGTTAAAACGGGTGATGCTTCATTCCAATTGGGTGAAGTTAATATTCATGCCAAACGGATGGGTGAAGTGCCTGGTACTCATGAAATTACCTGCCAACTGGCAGATGAAGTCATCACCCTAAAACACGAAGCTCATGACCCCACCATTTTTGCTCAAGGTGCACTCAATGCAGCTAAATGGATCAACGGTAAACCTGTTGGTTTTTATGATTTGAACGCGGTTCTGATGGCTTGATCTCGAATAAAGAAACCATCGAAAACATTGGGGTTTTACTTTCGGTTGAATTAATTCACTTCAATCAAAATCACTCACAAAAACAACATCTGGTGAAGTGCCAGTGACGGTGAGGCGTTCAAACAGCAAGGTGGCCAGCGGTACACCATTGTCTAAAGGTGTTGTCGTGATTAGACTTATGGGCTCGGCTGGGTTTGTATCAATGTTACTGCTGGTAAAACTAACACCACTGTCAGTACCTGAGTCATAGGGTAAGAGGTCATACATGACTTCATCCACCCAAAATTTATTTTCAATCAAATCAACACCATGTACTCCCACAAACCAATCCGGACTTGGGGCTATCATGGTGACTAAGCTAACCAATGGGTGTGAATAGCTGACTTCAAATTCTATACTGACCATATCTACAGCATCAGAACCTCGTCCAGTAATCAGGTTTTCGCTGTGGCCTGTGTTGATCAGCGCGTTGATTTCGTTTCTGAGGATGGACGTACCACCAGTTTCTGCCATCAGTTCCACGCCCGCAGTGGCAAACTCACCTGGACTCCAAATCATACCATCGGTATTATGTGTGCTACCAATCAATGGTGAAAAATGTGCGCCACCTGGAAAATCTGTAGGGTGTGACTGACTGGTCCATTCGCTGACGAAAGTCACACGGTAAGTGGCAGAATACTCTTGTGCTTTGATGTTGGCAGTGACCATCAACAGACTGATTAACATTAAATCTCTAACTTTCATTTTTAACCCTAAGATTGATTAAATACAATCATAAGATGGTATGCCAGAGAGAATCCTCACAAAAGATTCACAAATAGTCTTGATTATGAATAAGTGTTTTCAGCAGCCTGAAAAACCAGAGCGTGTCGTTGTGCCAGCGCTAAAGTGTTTTTGTCATAGCCGCCGCCAATGACTGTGGCAACAGGAATATTGTGTTGTTTAATGGTCTCTAAAACCAAGTGTTCACGCTTCCTGATACCATCGAAACTTATATCTAAATGACCCAGGCCATCATGAGCATAGATATCTACCCCAGCGTCATAAAAAACCAGGTCCGGCTGTGACATTTTAATGGCTTTGTTGAGAACTTCTGCAACCACTGCTAAATACACATCATCATTTATGCCTTTGGGTAAACCCACATCTAAATCACTGATGGCTTTGTGATGTGGAAAATTTTTTTCGCAGTGAATGGAGCATGTGAAAATGCCATCATCGTTTTGTAAGATGGAAGCGGTGCCATCTCCCTGGTGGACATCGCAGTCAAAAATTAATATCTTGTTGACTTTGCCTTGAGCCACCAATGCTTTGGCTGCCACTGCCAGGTCATTAAAAACGCAATAACCACGACCATGGTCGTAATGCGCATGATGTGTACCACCTGCCAGATGACAAGCGATACCGTGATTGATTGCAATAGCACCTGCCATCAGGGTGCCATTAGGTGAAATCATGGAGCGTTTAACCAAAGCTTCACTCCAGGGTAGCCCCATCTTTCGTAACTCTTTGGTGTTGAGTTGATTGGTTTTAAATCGATTGATGTAATTGAATTCATGGGCCAATGCCAACACTTCCTTTTTTACCCTACCAGGTCTAAAGACGTTGTTATTTTGAATGATGCCCAGATGGCTCAAGCACTGGTATAAGTGATGAAATTTGCTCATCGGAAAACGGTGATTGGCAGGAAAGCTGTAAGAATAGAACGGGCTGTATATCAGCGGTATGCTCATACGCTGTGTTGTTACTTTGTGAGTTTAACTGTGTAAGTTTCACCGTTGAATTCGATCACAAAGCCATCCCTGATTTTATTACGCCTTCTCAACTCAACTTCGCCATTAACTTTAACCAAGCCTTCGTCGATCACAAGTTTAGCTTCTCCACCAGTTCCAATCAAACCTTCAAATTTCAAAATTTTATAAAGTTCTACAGGTTCTTTGTTAATTTCGATGATGTTCATGATAAGTCGTATTGTTTGAGTAGTTCATAATCAATGATGATGTCTTCTTCTTTGATAGAAAAATCACCAGTTTTCATTTCTTTGATGTATCTTTTTAAAGCAGTGATTCCAACAGGAAAGGCCAGTTTACTCCATGGAATGTGTTCTGGTGCAAACAGTTTGGCATCCGAGGTTTCAGCACCAGCACCAAAGTGTTCGTGTGCTAATTCGCCTCGAAAGTAGACATGGACTTGGTTGCGTTGAATGATGTTGTAAACGCCGAACAAGGTAACATTTTTTAAGTCTGCCAATACTTCTTCTTTGACTTCTCGTATCGCACCGGAACGCGTGGCTTCGCCATTTTCCATAAATCCAGCAGGTACATTCCAAAAACCTTTGCGGGGTTCAATGGTACGTTTTCCTAATAAAATTTTCCCTTCATGTTCAACAATGCATGCATTGACAATTTTGGGGTTTTCGTAATGGATAAAGTGACATGATTGACACACAGCTCGAGGCTTGTCATCACCTCTAGGTATTTGATACTTGACTGGTTCTCCGCATTGGTTACAAAATCTGATGCCCATAGCCTCATTTTACCTCATGCCCAGTATTTCATGGAGTCGACGATGCGTAAGTACGATTCATAGCGGTTTTCGTGAATCTCTTTATTTTTAACTGCTTGCATGATTGCACATTGGGGTTCGTGGATGTGGGTGCAGTTGCTGAACTTGCATAAGCCCAAGTATTGTTGAAATTCTCGAAATCCACTGGAAATTTTACGAGCACTCATGTCCCATAAACCGTACTCCCACACGCCTGGAGAATCGATGATATTGGCTCTTAAAGTTTCATCATAATACATTTGAGTAACACTGGTGGTGTGAGCACCTTTACCAGTTTTATCTGATAATTTGCCAGTTTTTAAGTCCAAACCAGGCATCATAACGCGGGTGATTGAAGATTTACCAACACCGGATTGACCGACAATGATGGTGGTTTGACTTTCTAACAAAGGTTTGATGCAGTTAATAGAGGCTTGATCGTGCTTAGTGGTTTTAAACACCTGATAGCCTAATTGTTCATATTGGTTGATGATGTTGATAAATACTTTTGAATCTATATCAGATTTGTTAAATACCAATATAGGATCAATGCTTTCATGTTCAGCTGTAATTAAATAACGATTCAAAATATCTCGAGTAGGTGCGGGTTCTACTGCCATCACAATCATGATTTGGTCAACGTTGGAAGCAATGTGTTGTTTGTGGCCTTTGTTATCAGCACGGCTGAAAGAGTTGTATCGTTTCTGTATTCTTTTAATATTTAATTCGGATTTTTTAATTTCGACTTCAACAAAATCACCACAAATGGGCTTAAGCTTGCGTGAAAAAAAAGCGTGTGCGGTTTCATGGGTTTCATTATGCAATAGGGTTGCAGTGGTTTTTTGGGTTGAAGCCACGCGATAAAGTTCAGTCATGGTACTATGGTAACTTAATTACTGTTTTAATCCAACAAAGCACTGGGTGACAAGGTAAAATAGGGTGACCTGATATGAGAAATTTATGATCAGTTCGACTGGCACCTCAATGAGGTATGCAGATGTTATGAGAGTGGCTTTGCTATAGGTTGAAACCTCGCATGAAACCCAGTCAGGTAAGTATAAATGTTTCCAAAGGATGCGAGTCTGAACTGAATTTGTACTTTTGTCGGGTGGACGATAAGTCTTGAGACGTAACTGAGCTAAAGTGGGAAGAGGTGCTGAAGACAAAAGAACACCATCCCCCCTTAATATAATCAAAGGAAAATAGAATGAGCAATAAAACCAATTTGATTTGGATTGATTTAGAGATGACCGGTTTAGATCCCATTAAAGATCGCATCATTGAAGTGGCCACAATTGTTACCAATCAAGAATTGGAAATTATTGCTGAGGGCCCATCTTTAGCAGTTCATCAAGATGAAAAAGTGCTGTTAGCTATGGATGAGTGGAATACTGAACATCACAGTAATTCTGGTTTGTGGGATCGGGTGTTGGAATCAGATATATCGGTGCGTGATGCTGAGCATTTAACCATCGAGTTTTTACAGGAGCATGTAGATATACATACATCACCTATGTGTGGCAACAGTATTTGTCAGGATCGAAGATTTTTAGCTAAATCCATGCCCAAACTTGAAAACTACTTTCATTACCGACAAATTGATGTCAGTTCAATCAAAGAATTAATCAGGAGGTGGAACCCTCAACTGCTTGATGGTTTCAGCAAAACAGGCCAACATTTGGCATTGGCTGATGTTAAGGAATCAATCAAAGAGCTACAATATTACCGCCAGTTTATGGGAGAAGTTGGTGGTAAAGATAACGCACAAAAAAAACCACCTGGTCTCACTGAATTTTGAACACAAGTGGTTTTGGATATTGCTTGTTAGCACTACTGAGGTAGGTGGTTATTAAGTACTTCCTTTAGTGCTTTTTCAGTTACTGGTTTGACCAAGTATTCTTTGGCACCTTGGCGCAGGCCCCAAACACGATCTGTTTCCAGTTTTTTGGTGGTTACAATAATAATAGGGATGTGAGCTGTACGTTCATCTTTTGAGATTTTTCTGGTTGCTTGGAAACCATTCAAATCTGGCATAACTACATCCATTAAGATTAAATCTGGCAGTTGCTCTTTGGCTATTTGAATACCTTCTTTACCATCTTCAGTTAGCAATGTTTCGTGACCTAATTTTTCCACTATCTTTTGCATGCCATACAATTGAGAAGGTGAATCATCAATGATTAATACTCTTGCCATAAATTTTCATTTTCTTTAACTATTTAACATCTTAATGAATAATCCAGTTAAATGCAAAAAAATGTGTCATTAGTGTTTGTTCACACACAAGTTTAGTGGCTGGTTGATCTGTAAATCATACGGATCAACAAATTTTGTCACTTTTATTCAAATTTTAAATCAACACAAAAGAGCGATTAATTCAAGCCAATTTCCTTGAGTCTCTGATTTAAAAAGTCACGAGCGGTGATGTCAGGATATTTAACACCATCTCCTTTACATGAGGGTATACAACTGAGTACAGCATCTGGGTGTGGATGACAGAAAAACGGCATGGAATAACGGTCTGAAGTATCATCGCTTGGATTGACAACTCGATGAGTTGTGGCAGGGATGGTTTCATTAGCTATGCGAGAAAGCATATCACCAGAATCAACCACGATCTGTCCTGGTGTGCTTTCGACAGCTAACCATTTATCATCTCGATCCAGTAGCTCTAGACCACTATCAGTAGCACCAACCAACAAGGTAATTAAATTGATGTCTTCGTGTGCGGCTGCTCGAACTGAGCCCGGCAATTCAAAGTCTTGCATTGGAGGGTAGTGAATGGCGCGTAATATTGAATTTCCATCATGGGTTAATTTTTCGAAATAATCTTTGGGTACATCCAAGGCTGTGGCTAAAGACCTGAACATCACCAATGCGGTTTGATCCAGTTGTTCATAAAGTGCATAGACTTTGGTTTTAAAGTCATTAATTTCATTTGGCCACATGTTTTTTGGATATTCCTGAGCCAAGTGGTGATCTGTAGAAATTTCTCTGCCAACATGCCAAAATTCTTTCAAATCTGGATTTTTGCTGTTTTTCGCATGTTCTTGTAGGCGTGGTACATAGCCGCGTTTACCTCCATCGTGGATATTGTATTGTTGTTTGGTTTCTAAAGGTAATTTAAAAAACGACTTAAATATTTCATAACACTCATCCACCAAAGTGAAATCAAACTGATAAGGGTTCAGTACAATAAATCCATAATCGACTAAACCAGCGTAAAAATTATCTACAAAACGTTGTTTTTCAAGTTTGGTACCAGCTAAATAGTCTTCAAGATTAAGTTCTGGTACTTGGCGGATCTGGGATTCAATGGCCATAATTATTTACTAATTTTAAGTTGTATATTCGTAGATTGTTGATCACCAACAACCACATTGCTGTTGTTATCATCATTGGCTGATGTGGCACTGCCGGATAGGCTCAGTTTTGCGGAGAATTCCAGTTGGGCAAATGAGCTGAGTTTTCGATTAGGGTTCAAGTTATGTTGATCACTTAAACGCACTGAAAGTGGCCAATTAAATGGTTGTTCAATTGGCACAGCGGCTATTGGCATGGGTGTGCCATTGAGTTCCTTGGCATAAACAAAGATTCTGGCCTCTTTTGGTAAGTCTGTTGCTTTGATCGCATCATCTGCATCGATCATCACCAAATAGTTAATCTCATTGGTGTTTGTTTGTCCACCAAGGGGCTGTTTGTCTAAGGCTGCTCTGGCCTGATTGATTTGAGTGGTGATGGTATTGCGGATTTTGGGGCTTTGAACCTGTTCTAACAGTTCAGACCAAATTTTCTCAGCACTTTCGTATTCGAATTTTTCGTAGAAAACAATGCCTTGTAACCACATGGCTTTTTGATGCTTTGGGTTGGCTTTGATCGCTTGTTGTAAAAATGGTTCTGGTTCGCCAAGAAAGCTGCCGGTGTTATTCTTAAAGGCGATGGCTTCGGCTAATTCAGTCAATATGTGTGGGTTGTTGGGTTCCAACTCATTGGCTTGGCGGTAAGCTCCCACAGCATTTTCGTAACGTTGTAGCTGCATCATGGCACTGCCATAAAGCATTTGGCCTTCTAAATCATTCGGTTGCTCTGCCAATTTAGTTTCTAATTGGGTAATGGCAGTAGCCAGATCAGGCACTTCCTGTTGAACGTCAGCTATTGAGACACGCTCATTTAGTGGAATGTCTTGAAACCAAATGTAGTCAATAGCAAAAGTAGCAGGTGCTATCATCATCGCCATCCATAATGTAGTGGAGAAACTCTTACTATTTTGGTTGTCTAAATTTTGTAATGCTTTGGCATAGGCGGGCTGTTCGGACTCACTGGCTTGTTTGATTTGTTGTAACAACCACTGCTTCTCAGCTTTAAGATCAACTCCTTTATACCACCAATGAAATAACAACAAAGCAAATAAGGTGATGCTTGAGTAAATCAAAAATTCATTCATGCCGATTCTTCCTGATGCTGAAGTATAAGACCAAGGCGCCTATAAGAAAGACGATCAAAGGAGAAAACCACAAAAAAGCTGTGCTTGCGTTCACAGGAGGCTCGTAAGTCACAAAATCACCATATCTTTCGACCATGTATTGTTTGATTGTCTGTGCATCTTGCCCAGCCATAACGAATTCAGCCACCTGATCTTTAAGGTCTTTTGCCAGGCCTGCCTCTGAATCGGCTAAGTTCTGGTTTTGACAGACCAAACAGCGTAAATCTTTGGCCAGTTGTTGGTAGAGTGCTTCTTGTTCGGGTGTTTCAAAAGCATAGACCTCAATTGCAAAAGAAGGCATTGCCGTCAAACAAAAGAAAGCGGCTATAAGCTTGTTCATAATGACAACTCCTCAATCAGTGGCATTAAGTCATTGCGGATGATTTCTGTCGTTAAAACGCCAGCTATTTTATAGCGAATGATGCCTTGGGCATCTATTAAGAAGGTTTCTGGTGCACCATAGACACCCAAATTAATCGCAGTATCACCTTCATAATCGACCAATATTTCGTGATATGGGTCGCCCCAACGCTTGAGCCAGTTTTTGGCATCATTGGTTTCGTCTTTCCAGTTTAGCCCAACCACTTTGATTTTACCTGAATCAGCCAATGCCCTAACTAAATGGTGCTCATATTGGCAACTGGGACACCAGCTTCCAAAGACATTCAACAGCCAAGGTTTACCTAAAAAGTCATTTTGAGTCATGGTTTGGCGGGTGTGGAGTGTCTGGTGTTCAAAACCAGGTATTGGCTTGCCAATCAATGGAGATGGCAAAACTTCTGAGTGTTTGCCCATATTAATGTATAACAGAGTAATTAAGCTGAAAAAGATGGCCAATGGAATCAGTGCAATAAGAACTTTTTTCATGATAGCTCCAACTTATTTTTCATCACTTGATTGACTTGATCGTGTTCCTGTTTTTTACTGCGCTTGGTGAACAAGGCGATGACAGCGCCTGCCATCATCATCAAAGCACCAAACCACATCCACCTTATCATGGGTTTGATGTAGATTCGTACAGCCCAGCCACCATCATCGGTGATTTGTTCACCCATTGAGACGTATATGTCTCGCGTTATCATTGGGTAAATATCTGCTTCAGTCATGGGTTGCTGCTGTTTTGGATAAAAGCGTTTTTGCGGATGTAACTCCACCAGTTTTTTGCCTTTATGACTAACAAAAACTGAACCTTGCTGTGATTGGTAGTTTTCAATAGCGACTTCTTTAACGCCATTGAAAGTAAAGTCATAACCTGCCACTTGTGTGGTTTGGCCTGGTACTAATAACACGTCTTTTTCGATGTCTTTGTGTTCCGTCATAGACATGGCAAATAAAAACATACCAACGCCTATATGTGCCACAGTCATGCCCACAAAACCAGCATTGGTTTTACCTCGATAATTGATGGCTTGAGCAATTGAACTGGAAACAATCCAAAAACCGCCAAATACACCAGCTGTGGCACGTAAATTCAAACCGTTAACCAGAAAATAAGTCACAACCGTTAATACAGCAGCAATTAGTAAATGTGGCGTTAGCATTTTCACAGCTGTGCCGAATTGATCTTTGTGCCACTTCATTTGGGCTCCCAGTGGCAGTAGCACCGCCATCGGAATCATTAGCAAGAAGAACATTAAGCCAAAGTAGGGTTCTCCGACAGAAATTTTCTTGCCAAAAGCTTCAAAAATCATCGGAAATATGGTGCCAAGCAAGATGGTAAAAGTAGAAGTAATAAAAATCAAAGAATTAGCCAATAGCATGGTTTCTCTGGATTCAATATTGATGGTGTCTTTGGAACGCAGTTGGTTGACTCGCAATGCATACAAAGTCAGTGCACCGCCAGCATAAATACCCAGTAATACCAAAATAAAGATACCCCTGAATGGATCAGCAGCAAAAGAGTGTACTGAAGTGATGCTCCCAGAACGCACCAGAAACGTACCCAAAACACATAAACTGAATGCTATGATGGCCAATAATACTGTCCACCCACGAAAAGCGTTTTTACGTTCACTGACAGCTTGTACATGAATTAAAGCAGTACCTGCCAGCCAGGGCAGGAATGAAGCATTTTCAACAGGGTCCCAAAACCACCAGCCGCCCCAGCCTAATTCATAATAGGCCCACCAGCTACCTAAGACAATACCAATGGTGAGAAAAGCCCAGGCTATATTGGTCCAGCGTCTGGACCAGCGAATCCATTTCTCATCGATTTGTCCACCTATCAATGCTGCCACGGCCAACGCAAAAGCCACAGATAAGCCCACATAGCCAAAATACAGTAAAGGAGGATGAATAATCATGCCAAAATCTTGTAACAATGGATTCAAATCCCGGCCATCCAGTGGTGCTGGATTGGTGATCTCAAACGGGTTAGAAGCGAACAAAACAAACGCAATGAAGCCGGTAGCGATTATGCCTAGCACTGATAAAACCCTTGAAACTTGTGACAAAGTCAGTGAACGGCTGTACTTTGCTACAGCTGCAACCCATAAGGCTTGAACGGTAACCCACATCAACACGGAACCTTCATGGGCACCCCAAGTAGCGGTGATGCGATAACGTAAAGGTAACTCTAAACTGGAGTGTTGCCAGACATAAGTCACTGAAAAATCTTGTACCACAAACAGACTAACCAATATCAAGAAGCAAGCCAAAGTTATCAAGAATAACAAATAGGACAAGGGCCTGGCGGTACGCATCATGTTGTCATTGTTTTTAAAATAGCCAAGCATGGGCACCAACATCAGTACCGCAGCCACCACAAATGAAAGAATCAGTAAAAACTGTCCAATAGATGCCAACATGATTTACTCAGACCCCTGTTGGTGGGTGGGTTGTTGTTTTTTTGCTGTTTCGAGTGCATCTGCTACTTCAGGTGGCATGTAGTTCTCATCGTGTTTGGCCAAAACTTCTTCTGCCACAAACAAACCACCTGTCGTCATTTGACCAATGGTAACCACCCCTTGACCTTCTCTGAACAAGTCAGGCAAAATCCCTTCATATTCCACCTTTACCTCTTCGGCAAAATCTGTTACTACAAAATGAACTTTTAAGCTATTTGGGACCCGACTCATACTGCCGTCTTTGACCATACCACCCAGTCTGAAATTACGATTTTGTGGATAATCTTGTGCTGCTACTTCTGTGGGGCTTTTAAAGAACATGATGTTGTCTTTGAAAGCGGTTAGAAATATGGCAACAGCTATTGATACACCTAAGGCTACCATCAGTATCAGGATGAGTCTTTTTTTGCGAGTAGGGGTCATTTTGTTCTCCGAAGTTTCGCTTTAATTTGTTTTCTTACTTGCCTTTGACTGCCTTTAGCGGTGACAAAGTCCAGCAACAAGGCAGCGATAAATACGCCCATCGAACCCCACACAAAGAAGTCGTATTTACCCATATCAAATAACTCCATCATGATTGTACTCCTTTGGTTTTAGTCACTGCATTTGCGACCCACTTTTTATTAGACTCGGTTTTGAGTAGATAAGTGTGAGTGCGAGTTAACATGGAGTAAATGTAATAAAATTTTGTGGCCAATGCCATCACCAGCAAAGGTCTGAGCATATCCCAGGAGTGAATACCCTCAGAACCACCGCTTAAAGTGATTGAAGAGGTTTGATGAATACTGGTCCACCAATAAACCGAATACCTGATGATGGGTAAATTAACCAAGCCAATGATGGCCACCAAAGCCGCTAATCGAGCCGCTTTGCGTGGTTCTTCTTCATAAGCAGCATAAATGCCAGCTACGCCAATATATAAAAACAACAGAATCAACTGTGAGGTCATACGTGCATCCCAGTCCCAATAAGTACCCCACATGGGTTTACCCCAAAGCATGCCTGTTAACAATGTTATGGCAGTGAATAATGCGCCAATCGGAACACTGGCCATCATCACAGCCTCTGCCACTTTCATGCGCCAGACAAATGTGATGATGCCACAAACACCAATAATTGCGTAAATAAACATACTCATCCATGCTGCAGGTACGTGGACAAAAATAATGCGGTAAGAATCGCCTTGTTGGTAGTCTTCTGGAGCAAAGAACAAACCATCAATCAAACCATAAAACGTCAGACCAATAGCCAATATAAGCATCGGCATTAACCAATGCTGTGTGATGCGATAGAAGCTCGGTGGTGAGCCCATTTCATGATAAAACTTAACGATTTTATTCATTTTTAATCATTCACTATTCTAGATTAATTCGGATTGCTGCAGCTGCAGCTAATGGCGCCAAGGTCAAACTCAATACCAGTGAGCCTGATAATAAGAGCAAGTGGGTGGAAGCTGAGTTACTTAGAGCAGTTTCCAGAACAGCGCCGGCACCAAAAATCAATACCGGAGCCAACAATGGCATAATTAAAACACTGAGTAACATACCACCATTTTTTATGTTCATGATCAAAGCCGAACCCACTGTGCCTAACAGGCTGAATATGGGGGTGGCAATGGCTAATGACAACATCAAAATGCCATAAGCATGTTCTGGTAGGTGTAACAACATGGCGATGACAGGAGCGAACAGAATGACTGGAATACCAGTGGTGCACCAATGAGCTGTGGTTTTACTTAAAATGGCCAAAGGTAAGCTCATGCCAGAAAGCACATAAACACCCAAACTACCATCTTCAAAATCATCTTTAAATATATTTTCTAGGGTGATTAGTGTGCTAAGCAATGCCAATATCCATACCACAGCTGGTGCAATTTTTGACAAGGTTTGGGCGCCTGCACCTAATCCAAGTGGAAACATGGTTACGACCAATAGTTGAAACACCAAAGGTTGGTAAACATTGGCTTTGCGCCGCCAGGCCACTAAGACATCTCTTTTAAACAAGGCCCAAAATTGCATCATTCAACTCCTTCGACAAATGGTTGTAAAGTGATGTAATGCTGCGCTAATTCGTGAATCTTTTTCTGATCGTGCGCTGTGATGATAACGGCTCCACCTTGTTTGACATGATTTTTAATGATTTGATATAGCCAATCACATCCTGCCTGATCAAGATTGACAAACGGTTCGTCCAAGAGCCAATAAGTCTTTTTTAACAACAACAATCTACCCAAAGCAAGGCGTTTTTTCTGGCCTGCTGATAAGTCGCTTGCGAAGTGATAATCGTAACCGCCTAAACCCGCTTGTTCTAAGACTGATTCAATCTCATCGGTACTGACTTGAACCTGATTGATGTGACAGATAAATCGCAGATTTTCTTCACAGCTTAAATTGCCTTTATTACCCAATTTATGGCCCAAATAATGACTGTGTTCCAGCCATTCTTCGTGAGATTGTCGATTGTTGAATAAAAATTCGCCTTGAGTAAACAAGCCTAAACCCGCCACAGCCTCCATTAAAGTGGTTTTACCAGAACCATTTGGGCCAGCAATAACTGCCAACTCACCTGCGTTTAGTTGCAACGAAGTGGGCGTGAATAAACTTTCCCCCGAGCGTTGGCATTGCGCGTTAATGATTTGTAGGCTGGGTGTGGTCAAAAGAATAGATTTTGGGCTGCTTGATTGAGGTTTGGATTTTATAAAAAATGGCATTGAAAGTAAACCAGAGCCCATTAACAGAGCCTATGATGAGCATTTTGGCACAGTTTTTAGGGATAATAATTGACTTGAATCAAGTACGAGAAACATCTCATGTCCATTAAAATTGGTTTGACTGACATGAAAACAATGGTGATTGGGAGCTGTCTGTGTTGAGACTTCAATCTCACATACGACTTTAATATGGAGAAATGAGCAGGTTAAAAAACTAAAAATCAAATTTGGAACATTGTTGTTTATGTTGGTGATATCATTTAGCTTATTGGCTATTTTGAATAAAGATTGGCATTGTTTATGCCTGCTAATGACGTTGCTGCGAGTTGATTGGTAACATGGATATCAATGAGCTTGATTGTTATTGGATTAACCTATGAAAAATGAATTTAAACAGGTTGTCGTTTTAACTGGTGCGGGTGTTTCAGCAGAAAGCGGCTTGTCTACATTTCGCGACGGTGGTGGCTTGTGGGAAAATCATCGGGTCGAAGAGGTAGCAACACCAGAGGCGTATGATCGGGATCCTGAACTTGTACAACGTTTTTATAACACGCGACGGAAGGCTTTAAAAACTGTTGAGCCTAATGTGGCGCACAAAACTTTGGCGAAGGCAGAAAAATGTTTTGAGTCATTCCTGTTGGTAACTCAAAATGTGGATGATTTGCATGAACGGGCGGGCAGTAAAAAGCTGTTACACATGCATGGCGAATTACTAAAAATGCGCTGTGTTCAATGCCACAAAATTGCTCCAATTCATGAGGATTTGCAGTTGGATAGGATATGTGAACATTGTGAGAGAACAGGAACTTTAAGGCCGCACATTGTGTGGTTTGGTGAAATGCCATTCTACATGGATGACATCATGCGTGCTTTAATGCAATGTGATTTATTTGTTTCAATCGGCACCTCTGGTTCTGTATACCCAGCGGCAGGGTTTGTTGAAATAGCCAACCAGTCAGGTGCCAAAACTGTTGAAATCAATTTGCAAAGAAGTGACCAAAATAGTCACTTTCAACAATCAATTCAAGGATTAGCCAGTCAAACTGTTCATGATTTTTTTGAATCTATAACACAGTTTTAACAGATTCAAGATGGCTTAAATCAAGCTATGAAAGGCTGTTTGCCAGGAAAATGAACTTTAGATAAAAGTTAGTGAGATTATTGGCTGATCAAATGCACATATTGGAAAGCTGCTGAGCAGCTTGACCAGCATAAGCAATGAAAGCATGACGGTTTGTCTGAAAGGCAATAAGTCTTGCTTGAATGCTGTTATGCGTGCACTTGGTTAGGCAGTGAGTGAAGTTATTGCGGTTTTGCGAAGCAAAAAAGCATTAACGAAATAAGCGAAAAGCCGTGAGCGATAGCGGCCACTTACGTTCCAAACTCACG
>JANQRW010000071.1 GCA_028284365.1 Marinicella sp. | reverse complement strand
GACTGAGCTCAGTGCAACGCAAAAGTGAATGACGACTGCAAGGATGCAGGAGGTAGAGTCGAGTCTGGAACAGAGACCGAAGACCCAAGAGTATTCCTTATAAGAGCCCTGCATCCGACCACAAGGCTCTGGTTTGTTTTTAAAAAGTTTAAATTGAATTGATGATACGGTTTAAGGTTTTACTGGGGCACATGGCCGCAGCGGCTAATTGATCATTGGGCTCATAATAGCCACCAATCTCAACTGCATCACCTTGAGCAGCCAATAACTCACCTAAAATAGTGGTCTCGTTCTCTTTCAGGGCATTGAACACTTCGGTGAACTTATCTTTTAAAGCCACATCATCATTTTGTACTGATAAGGCCTTGGCCCAATATTTAGTCAAATAGTATTGAGACCCACGGTTATCTAGCTCATTAACCTTTCTGGAAGGCGACTTGTTATGTGACAAGTATCGTTCATTGGCATCATCCAGTGCTGCTGCAAGAACCTTAGCCTGTGCATTGTTGGTTTTTTCAGCAATGTCCTCAAGCGAAACCGCCAAGGCTAAAAACTCACCCAATGAATCCCACCGCAAATGACCTTCTTCAACAAACTGTTGTACATGCTTTGGTGCTGAACCACCCGCTCCAGTCTCAAACAAACCACCACCAGCCAACAAAGGCACTATTGACAGCATTTTAGCAGATGTACCTAATTCCAAAATCGGAAACAAATCTGTCAAATAATCACGCAACACATTACCTGTGACTGAAATGGTATCCAGACCGGCCGTGACACGTTCACAGGTATAACGCATGGCTGCTTTTGGATTCATGATTTTTATTTCTAATCCATCGGTATTATGATCTTGTAAATAAAGCTCCACTTTTTCAATCAGATTGCGGTCATGGGCACGGTTTTCATCCAACCAAAATATGGCAGCAGAACCAGTATTTTTGGCTCGGGTAACAGCCAGCTTAACCCAATCTCTGATGGGTAAGTCTTTGGTTTGACAAGCTCGCCATATATCGCCGACTTCTACTTCGTGTTGCATCAGAATTTCGCCTTTAGAATTGACCACGCGCATCATCCCCGCTTGCTCAACTTCAAAGGTTTTATCATGTGAGCCATACTCTTCAGCTTTCTGTGCCATCAAACCCACATTGCACACATTACCCATGGTCACCACATCAAAAGCGCCATGCTCTTTACAGTAATCTATGATCTCCTGATAAATACCAGCATAAGAACGATCTGGAATGATGGCCTTGGTATCTTGTAGTTCACCATCAGCATTCCACATCTTCGCTGAAGATTTGATTGCAGCAGGCATAGAAGCATCAATGATGACATTATTGGGTACGTGCAAATTGGTGATACCCTTATCTGAGTCAACCATAGCCAAAGCTGGTTGAGAGTCATATACCGCAGCTATATCAGCTTCAATTTCGGCTTGCTTGGATTCGGGTAATTCTTGTATTTTATTATAAACATTACCAATACCATTATTCGCTTCTACTCCAATTTCATCGAACAGATTGGCATGTTTTTTAAAGACATCAGCATAATAAACTTCAACTGCATGACCAAACATAATGGGATCGGACACTTTCATCATGGTGGCTTTCAAGTGCAACGATAACAGCACACCAGAGGCTTTGGCATCTTTGATTTCTTTGGCCAAAAATTTTCTCAGAGCGACTTTACTCATGCGCGATGAATCAATCACTTCTTTGGCTTGTAATTGCAAACCAGATTTCCTCACTGTGATTTGCCCATCTTCGCCCACATGTTCAATACGCACTTCATCAGCTACTGGCATCACATACGACTGCTCACTGCCATAAAAGTCATCACCGTCCATATGTGCCACATGGGTTTTTGAATCAGTTTTGATTGCACCTAAACGATGTGGGTTTTGTTTGGCATAAGCTTTGACTGCTGCTGCAACACGACGATCAGAATTTCCCTCACGCAAGACTGGATTAACCGCACTACCCAAAACTCTGGCATACCTACTTTGAGCATCCTGTTGTTCCGCTGTCCCAGCTTCTTCTGGATAGCCAGGAATATCATAGCCTTTGGCCTGTAATTCTTTGATGGCAGCATTGAGCTGTGGGATGGATGCAGAAATGTTAGGTAACTTGATGATGTTCGCTTCAGGCGTTTTAGCCAGTTGGCCCAAATAAGCCAAAGCGTCTATGTGTCGTTGGTCCTCAGTCAATCGTTCTGAAAACTGTGCCAAAATTCGACTGGCCAGGGAAATGTCTTTGGTTTCAACTTCAACATCAGCTTGACCGGCAAACTTCTGCACAATAGGCAAAAAAGAATAAGTCGCCAAAGCCGGGGCTTCATCAGTGATGGTGTAAATAATCGTTTGTTTTGTCATGTCCGCTCCAAATAAAGTGAAAGCCACAAATCACAAGAATTTATGGCTTATTTTTCTACGCGCGAATTATAACAAATTGCCCACTTTAAGTCAGTGAATATTAACTCATCCACATATCACTGCGGAAAAGCAAAAGGAATGTCTTTGGGTCTTACGCTTCCGCTCCAAGCTCACGCAGCACACCTATATCCCTATAGGCGTCGGTCTCCGTTCCAAACTCGACGCTACCTCC
>JANQRW010000070.1 GCA_028284365.1 Marinicella sp. | reverse complement strand
GACTGAGCTCAGTGCAACGCAAAAGTGAATGACGACTGCAAGGATGCAGGAGGTAGAGTCGAGTCTGGAACAGAGACCGAAGACCCAAGAGTATTCCTTCTTAGTGGAGAAAGCCTTTTGTTTTGCGTTGGTTGAGCACTGTTAAAAGTTCGGCACTGGCTCGGTTTAAGCTTTGGCATTTTTAAGAGCTGTTCATACGGTTCACTTCGATTCCGCTCTGTGAACGGTTCTTTTAATCATAACCTCAATGCAAATGAAAGTGATTCTTGTTACTGTTTAAGTTGTTGATTTTACAGGTTTTTTTGACACTGGATCAGTTATCATCTACAATTCAGTTATTAGACACTTTTTCTGACCAATGAGCTTAAATTCAAACACCCACACAACCCTGAACCAGGTTCTAACCAGCAAACTAACCTCAATCAACCAGTTCTTCCTGCACGCACGCATGGCGAAAGACTGGGGGCTTAATGCCCTTGATTCGGTTTTTTATAAAAAATCCATCAGAGACATGAAAGATGCTGATGATTTAATCGCGCGTATTTTGTTGCTTGGCGGCTTGCCTAATCTACAAAAACTTGAACGCTTGCACATAGGTGAAGACACCACCGAAATGCTGCGGTGTAATGAGAAGTTTTTACATGGACAGCACTCTGCTATCAAGGACTCTATTGCTGTTTGTGAAGCCGAACAAGACTACGTCAGCCGTGACCTTTTAAGCGAAATCCTTGAACATGAAGAAGCGTCTATTGACTGGCATGAAACCCAACAAAGCCTGATCAAAGATGTGGGCTTACAAAACTACCTACAATCCCAAACCGGAGCAGAATAATGAAAGGCAATCCAGATATCATTGACGCATTAAACGATTTATTGGTGTATGAACTAACTGCCATGGATCAGTATTTTGTGCATTCCCGCATGTATGAAGACATGGGTCTGAACAAGCTTTATGAACGCATCGATCATGAGTTTGATGATGAAAAAGGGCATGCTGCTGTCTTGATCGAACGTATTTTATTTTTGGAAGGAAAGCCTGATTTAAGTAAACGCGATGGTTTAAACATCTGTGATACCGTACCAGAAATGTTACAAAGTGATTTGAACATAGAATACGGGGTACAAAAGGCCTTAAAAAAAGTGATGGCACTTTGTGAACAGGAACGAGACTACGTCACCCGGGATCAGTTATTGGTGCTGTTAGATGATACCGAAACCGATCATGCCTACTGGCTGGAAAAGCAACTCAGACTGATCAAACTCACCGGGTTGGAGAATTATTTGCAATCGCAAATGTAAGCCAATTGATTGGATAAAAGCTTAATCATCAAATCCATTAAAAAAGATAAGGTCAAGTTCAACTGCTCCGATATCGACCGTAGAAAGTTGTCGCGGATAGCCTGTTCCACGCTCATCATTGAGTAAACCCAAGTTTGTGGCTTCTGTGTTATTGCCAGCATTGATGGCTGGACTGTTGGTTTCTGGTAAGTGCGTTAAGGTGGGGCCTCCATTATCAGCCAACGGTTGAATTTTGGCGTCTATTGGGTTGGTTATTGAACCAATTTGGTTGCCATTTACGCCATTGTTTAACCCTATAATCGAGCCACCCACGCTGATTAGGTTGTTGCTGGAAGTGCCGGCTGGGTAGGCAGCCACGTCATCGGGAACCATGGCCATGGTTTCGGAATTGCCTGTAACCAAACTGTTATGTAATTCAAAGCTCATCGGCTCACTGGAAAACACCCCGCCGCCAGATGAATCAATTGAAATGCCTCCCCTGACTGAATTGGCGGCCACACCATCGGCATCTGATACATTATTGGTAACAGTGCTGTTAACAATCAAACTGGTGCCATTCGTCGTTCCTATGTTGACTCCACCACCATGAGCATTTGCGGTATTTCCAGACACTGTTGAGTTGAGTAGGGTTAGGATGCCAATGTTGTTGGTATCTATCCCGCCACCGCCCCGATTGGCAAAGTTGTTGTTGATGGTGCTGCCAGAAACAACCAAATTACCACCAGTAAAAAGAGCCCCGCCAGAATAGTTGGCGCTGTTTTGGGTAAAGGTTGAATCATAAACATACAAGGCATGCTCACCTTGGGTAAAAACGGCTATTGCAGCCCCTGTTCCACTGCCCGATGAACCTGTTGTGCTGTTATTGGTAAACAGTGTAGATCGAATGAATGATGTGTTACTGTTTTGTCTCAGGTTGATGGCTCCTCCGGTTTGTGCCACATTGTCAGTAACTATTGAATCACTTAAATCCAAACTGGCATCGCTTAGAACTAAAATTGCACCACCTTTACCTGCTATGTTATCTGGCGCGAAGCCTCCTTGGATGGTGAGGTTTTGCAGCGATAAGCGACCACCACTGTTTACTTGAAAATGTCTTAGATCACCTGCTTCCAAAATCATCTGGTTGTCAGTTGACCCTTTAACTGAAATTTCCGAGTTTATTGCCAAGCCTGAGTTTGACATTGAGCCTAAGTATGAAAATGTATCACCAACCGCATCAATGTTGATGGTTGCCGAACCTTGTGAGTACAGGCTTGAATCAAATCTGATTTCATCAGGTCCAGGGAAGTTTATTTCGTCATTTGCTGCCTCAACCGCTGAACGCAAGGTATCAATTTCAAAGACATCGGTTGCCATCAAATTGGGCGTACCTGAGCCGCTATCCCCTGTTGTTTGTACAACAAACTCAGCCGAGTAAGCTGTAGAAGCCGCAATTAGGGATAATGAAATGGCTTGGGTCAGTGGTTTGAATTTCATGAACATTTCTCGATAAATGGATTGATGTGGCGCCATAGCATAAAGAAACCGCTGTTTTAAAACAAGAAGGAGAACACATAAAATGGCTTCATTTATAAGATTCTGACAGGTTGGTAGTATTTTAGTTAAAATAGCCCCTTCCTCTTACTATCAAGCGCATGATTCCAGGCACCACAACCACAACTGACCAAGTCCAACTTAAGTTAGAATATTTTGGTGAAGGTTGTAAAATGGCCCTTGTTATCAATCCAGCCATCGGCGTGAAGCGTTCGCTTTACCGTGGTTTTGCTGAGTTTTTAGCTCAGCACGGAATCACTGTTCTCCTGTATAACTACCGCGGCATGGAAGATCAACAAAACCTGGACGATAAGGCCAGTGATGCACAAACCTGGGGCAGCGTGGATCAATCAGCAGTGATTAACTGGGGCATTAACAACCTGGCTCCGAAAAAGCTATTTGTACTGGGACACAGCATTGGGGGACAACTGGTTGGCTTTGCAGAAAACATTGAACACATTGATGGTGTCATCCATATCGCATCACAAAAAGGGGACAAACGACTGTGGCCGTGGCAAGGCAGGATAAAACTCTATTTGTTGTGGCATCTTTTGGTGCCTTTGATGAGTCGCG
>JANQRW010000069.1 GCA_028284365.1 Marinicella sp. | reverse complement strand
GACTGAGCTCAGTGCAACGCAAATTTGAATGACGACTGCAAGGATGCAGGAGGTAGCGTCGAGTTTGGAACAGAGACCGAAGATCCAAAGACATTCCTTCTAACAAGGACTCACCAAACCAATGTTACTGATGGCATGGCCAATGAAATTAAACACTTCTGTGGTGACACGGCATTTATTCAGTGCTATGTCCATAAAGAACCCAAAAATAACACCCAGGTAAACCAGATATATCCAGCCCATATAGTCATTATAAATGATGGTATAAAACCAGTCCTGACCAAACACATAAAACCCAACACTCACCACGGTGGCAGTCAGTAACAGTATACCTGGAACGAACAAGTGTTTTAAGGCCGCTGGCTTTAATAGTGAAATCAACAACAAAACCGAGAACATCAGCGCATTACTGAGGGCAAAAATGCGCACATCTGATTTTAAATTGCCAACAATGCTTACGTATTTCCCTTTGACCACGTCCGATAAGTTAAATTGGCCAACTTTTAGTTTTTGAATCTTTGCCAAATAACCACCTTTGATGCTGGATGCCAATTGCTTTTTCTTCTCACAATCATAGCCACACATTTGAGCCATAACTGCAGCTATTTTTTCTGGCAGATTATCCTCTAAATCTTTTTTTAACTGACTCTCTCGAAAACCCAGTTTATCAACCAAACTTTCAGCTGCTTCTCCAAGTGAAGAATCAGTCATCGATGAAACTTTGATTTTCACTTCTTTTTCAATTTGGCTCTTAACAAAACCCTTGGCCGAATCTTCAACAACTTTGGGTACACCATAAGTCAACGTGAAAACAAAACCAAACAACAGCAAACCCAAAATACCTATTAATCGCAATGAGATTTTCATTCTAACTCCTGTGGTAGTTTCTCCTTAAACGAGCGAGGTCAGGTTTTGTTTTAACCCATATATAAATTTGAGTAATGGGTCAAAATTCTAATCGATTCTGATTAAGTTTGGGTATGGTTTAAGCTTGTAACAAAATGTCCTTCAGTTGTTCAGTGTTATGCCAGTCATTATTACACACATACCTCGGCATGCCCCAAATGGCAGTGTCCCTGTTAACGTGTTTAGGTTCAGTGCTGAAGGCAGCTTTCAGGTTCAAGCCTTTACCAAATTCAGGCAAATACTCAAACCTCAGATAATCACTGTGGTTACCATATGGATAAGCGAAGTATTTTGATTGGTAGTCACCCAAAATATGTTGATCAAGAAATTCTTGGGCTTGCTTTATTTGTTGATCACAGGCAGCTTTATCGGCAATACAACGAAAGGAATCATCATTGTGGTTGTTGTTTTCCAACACACCATGATTGTGGTCCCAACTGTGGTTGGCTATGTCCATCAAGCCTGATGCTTGAGCGGCTGACCACCAGCTATCCTGCCACCAGCTTTTCCCAATAAGACATTTTTGGTCAAGGGTTACTCGTGCTTCAGGAGATACAATCACGAAATTAGTCATGTGTAATCTTGCACCTGTGCGGGCCTGGTGGTCCTTGAGGATATTAAAGAAGCTTCTTTGCCAGCCGCAGTGAGGATGATCCAAATCATGATAGTCAAAATCGGTGCCATCATCACAAGTCAAAACCACCGCATGTTTAACCACAGAATCCGAGGCATCACCCGAGTGCCAAGACACCAGTTCATCCATGGTTATGATATTAAACCCCAACTCATGAATCATTTTTAAGTCAGCAGCTAATGCAACATGATCATTGTTTTGGTAGTCCATGCCATTGATGTTATTGGCATGATAAGTCAGGATTGGAACTTGAGTCATAAAAATGTCCAGACTTATAGCATGCCTGTTTCTAATTTGGCTTCTTCAGACATCATGGATTGATCCCAGGGTGGGTCAAAAACTATTTGACAATCAACTTGGTTAACTTCTGGAATCAGCTTAATCTTGGTCGCGGCATCTGATACCAATACATCGCCCATACCGCAGCCAGGTGCGGTCAGGGTCATATCAATCGCCACATCATAACCATTTTCAACAGCCTTGATTTGACATTCGTAAACTAAACCCAGTTCTACTATGCTGACTGGAATCTCTGGATCATAAACAGTTCCCAATTGCTGCCAAACCGCTTCTTCAACATCTTCTTTAGTGGCATTTTCCGGCAACACAGGCGCTGGTAATGGTTCACGACCCAAGGCATCAGCATTGTGACCTAAAATCATGAACATGCTACCATCAACAAAAATGGTAAAGCTGCCCCCCAAAGCCTGGGTAATGTATCCAACCACACCAGCAGGTAATTCGATGGTTTCTCCGGTTGGTACCGCGATGGCATCGACATCACGTTCTAATTTAAACGGTTCACTGGTTAAGCTGTACATATCAATTGCAACCTTTTTGACTTTGTGACATCTGGTTATTGTAAGTGCGCGGATTTTACCACGGTTCTGATGAAAAATTTGTTCACTGAAACTAATATTGTAGGATGCTGACTTTTGACACATTCAAACACACAACTATCTTGTATAATCATCGCTTCGAAGGAGAACTGGTTATCAGTTCGACAGGCACACTCGATTAGGCAGAGAATAAAGTGATCGCAGTCTTGCAAACCAACGAAGTTATCATGTCATGAATACCAGACTGTGAAACAAAGCCAAATCAGCAAGTGTAAGCCAGAAGTATCAAGCAATACTTGTCATGGTTGCTTTTGTCGGGAACAAAAGTGAATGAAGCCAAAAAGTATTCCTTATCAATCAACTGCACAAACAGGTTAACTAATGGAACAACAAATTACAGAAATAACCCAAGCTTTTCAACAAACCCGAGAAGCCATCGGCACCCAGATTTTGGGCCAACAAAAACTGGTGGATCGCCTGTTGATGTCATTGTTATCGCATGGACACTTATTGGTAGAAGGCGCTCCAGGTTTGGCAAAAACCACCGCAATTAAGGTACTTTCAGAATGTATTGAAGGTGATTTTCACCGCATCCAGTTCACTCCTGACTTGTTACCAGCAGATTTAACTGGTACCGATGTATATCATGCCGAATCAGCCACGTTCGAGTTTCAAAAAGGACCCTTGTTTCATAATTTGGTGTTAGCGGACGAAGTCAATCGTGCACCAGCTAAAGTTCAGTCAGCTTTACTAGAAGCCATGGGCGAACAACAAATTACTGTTGGTAAAACAACCTATGACCTACCTGAGTTATTTTTGGTGATGGCAACCCAAAACCCGATAGAGCAGGAAGGCACTTATCCCTTGCCTGAAGCACAATTAGATCGATTCTTGATGCATGTGACCATCGGCTATCCAGAAGCTGATACCGAGTTGGATATCTTAAAACTGGCACAAAGCAAGGATTTAGCAGAATTCAACCACAAAGCCAACGCCGAACAACTACTAACCCAGGAACAAATTTTCTCAGCCCAAAAACACATCTTGAAGCTGTATGTGGCTGAGAACTTAGAGAAATACATGGTTGAGCTGATATTAGCCACCAGAAACCCTGGTAAATACGATGAATCACTGGCCAGTCAAATTGAATTTGGTGGTTCACCACGTGCCACCATTGCCTTAGATCGTTGTGCCCGTGCGCATGCCTTCTTAGAAGGGCGTGATCACTTGTTACCAGAGGACATACACGCAGTGATTCATGATGTGCTGCGCCATCGCATCATATTGTCTTTTGAAGCAGAAGCAGAAGGGCTCACTGTTGATCAGGTCATCGACCGTTTATTGGCCATTGTGCCTTTGCCATAAACAACTCTGATCATGCCAACAGCGGTTAAACAAAACCCTAATACCACAGTCACCGCCAAAGGTATGGTGGAAACACGACACCATGCGCGTCAATTTAACCTGACCAGCATTAAAAAAGCTTCTTCTGCCATTTCCGGTTTACATGATTCCAGATTCAGGGGCCGTGGCATGGACTACCAGGAATCCAGAATTTACCAAGCCGGTGATGACATCCGCAACATGGATTGGCGCGTAACAGCACGTACTGGTGATGCCCATACCAAGTTGTTTCAAGAAGAACGAGAACGCCCTACATACCTGGTTGTTGATACTAATAACAGCATGAATTTTGGTACCAAAACACAGTTCAAATCGGTTTTGGCCAGTAAAGTGGCGGCCTTGCTTGGTTGGTCATCGGTGCAACAAGGGGATCGCATAGGCATCATGAGCTACGGTATTAACGGCTTACATATCAGCAAAGCAACGGCTGGTAAGCGTGGCATGATGGCAATGATGTCACACTTGATCAAAGCCTCTGAGCCCAGTAGCAAAGTTTCTGAGCAACACCACCTAGATCAGGCCCTGCAACAATTACGCACCATCATCAGGCCAGGCTCTCTGGTCATAATAATCAGTGACTTTTATGCACTGGGTACAGATGCAAAAAGACACTTGTTACAACTGCGCAAACACAATGATGTTTTGGGTATCAAGGTCAGCGATCCATTTGAGAACCAATTGCCTTTACCAGCACTGTATGGTGTACAAACCGAGCAACAGCCCAAGGTACTGGACACTAAATTGAACCGCACCCAACAAAAGATGCGCACCAAACAACAACAGCATCGGCAGTCACTCAAAGACAACATCATCAAAGCCGGGGTACCTTTGATACCAATTCTAACCAATGACAATTGGGTCAACGTTTTGAAAAATGGTTTGAACAACCCTGCCCTGGCATTCAGTTATTGGTTGGGAGCAAACAATTGATGCAAACACCCAATATACCAGCGCCAGCAATGCAAACCTTGCCATTACGCGATATCAAGCTGCCAGCCGAACCGAGTTTTTGGCCATTGGCACCTGGCTGGTGGCTATTGATAGCGCTGCTTATGATGCTGTTAATATGGCTGGGTTTTAAGTGGTATCGACACCATCAGAAAAAACAACGCTGGCAAGCAATTGATGAACAACTCTCAGCAATTGAATTTAAATACACACAAGATCAGAACTCACAGCAGCTACTCACCGGTATTTCTGCTTTTTTGCGGCGTTTTGTAAAACACCAATTGGGACAAAATACCGCCACCAGCCTCTCTGGAACACAATGGATTGAGCACTTGAATCAACTGGATTCAAAACCAACATTCAGCCCTTATGAAAGACCACTTACCCAGGGGCCTTTTCAAGCTTCTTGTGAATACGATGCAGACGGGTTATTACAAGCCACTCGCGCATTCATCAAACGACAAGTGATGCAACCACACAAAGCGGGGGCCAAGCATGTATAGCATTTATTGGCCCTGGGTTTTTGTATTACTGCCATTACCGTGGTTGGTTCGACTCCTACCAAGGGTTAAACAAGCCAGTATAACCACCATTGAAGCACCTTTTTTGAATGATTTATTTGGCGCTAAAAGTGGAGAACTACAACAACGAGCTTCAATCCTGAATTGGTTGCCTTGGGTTTTATTGTTATTGGCTGCAAGTAGGCCACAATGGATTGGTGAAGCAGTGCCTTTACCAGTGGAGGGTCGTGATTTGATGTTGGCCATCGATATCTCAGGTTCAATGGAACAAAAAGACATGCAGATCAATGGTCGAGCTGTGGACCGGTTAACTGCAGTGAAAAAAGTGGCTGGCGAATTCATTGATCGCCGAGTGGGGGACCGCATTGGCCTGATTTTATTCGGAGAAAACGCCTACCTTCAAGTACCGCTGACCTTTGATCGTGAAACTGTTAAGGCTTTGTTATTTGAAGCAGCCATAGGTCTGGCTGGGAAATCTACCGCCATTGGTGACTCCATTGGTCTTGCAGTAAAAAAAGCTCGTGAAACCGAGCAAGGCAATCGCGTGTTGATTGTACTGACTGACGGTCAAAATACTGCTGGAGCCATCGAACCATTGAAAGCTGCTGAATTGGCTCGTGCAGAAGAATTAAAAATTTACACCATTGGTGTGGGCGCTGATGAATTGGTGGTTAACAGTTTTTTTGGCGGACAACGCCACATCAACCCATCGTCTGATCTGGATGAAGCCACATTGAAACGCATTGCAGCCATCACTGAAGGGGATTATTTTAGAGCAAGAGATACCCAAGAACTCGAACAAATTTACAACATGCTGGATGAACTGGAACCCTTAGCCGAAGAGGAGCAATTTTACAGGCCCACTGATGAGTTGTATTTTTGGCCGTTATTAGGGGCATTAGCAGCACTGTTTATAACATTGTGGTTGAGGCGCATGCAATGATGGCTGAATTTATCTGGAGTGAATTTCATTTTCTCAGGCCACATATACTGTGGCTGTTAATTCCGGCTGTTTTGTTGTTGTATTTTTGGCTGAATAACCGCAGTCGCCAGGATGGTTGGCAACAAAGCTGTGATCCCGACCTCCTACAGGCCATGCAAATCAAGTCAGCAGCCAAAGGCACACGCTGGACTTGGTTGTATTGGCCCATCACCCTCATCATCATTTTGGCTTTAGCCGGCCCTGCCATTCGCCAAATACCAGTACCTATGGTTAAGAATCAATCAGCATTGATTATTGCTTTGGATGTGTCAAAAAGCATGCTCTCTGATGATTTAAAACCTTCTCGTTTACAACGTGCTAAATTCAAGATACAAGACCTACTGGAAAGTCGTCAAGATGGCCAAACCGCATTGGTGGTTTATTCAGGTGATGCTTTTGTGGTCACACCACTCACCGATGACACCGAAACCATTGTGTCTTTGTTAGATGTATTAGACCCCAGTATCATGCCGGCTACAGGCACGAATACCGTGGCTGCACTGAATAAAGCCAATGAACTTTTGACTCAAGCTGGCGTCAATCAAGGGCAAATCCTGATGGTAACCGACAGCATTGATATGTTCAAAACAGAAGACCGCTTACAGGCCATTAGTGACTCCGGCGCCACAGTACATGTGTTAGCTGTGGGCACTGCTGAAGGCGCGCCAATTCCGACTAACCAAGGCTTTTTGAAAGATTTGAGGGGGCAAATTGTGATTCCCCAAGTTGATTATGCCAGCTTACAAAAAGCAGCACGCACCGGACAAGGTCGTTTTAGTGTACTTGATAATTCAATCAATGAAGATGATATTTACCAGGCCAACCCAAACAGCGATGATCAGGATGCCATTGATGATGAACTGGGTAGTGAGCACTTTATTGACGATGGCCCTTTGTTGGCGCTGCTGGTGATTCCTATGCTGGCCTTGTTATACCGTCGAGGAATTTTAATGGTTCTGTGTCTTGGGTTTATGCTCAACACCCAACCCGGTTATGCTTTATCTTGGGATGATTTATGGTTGAATAAAGACCAACAAGCATACAAAGCACTAGAATCAGCACCTGAAAAAGCCTACCAAAAAGCCAAAAGCACTCAGCTAAAAGCGGCCGCCGCTTATAAAAAGCAAGACTATAAAACTGCTAAAAACTTATACCCAGAAACCGGTGATTCACTTAATGATTATTACAACCGCGGTAATGCCTTGGCCCAAGCTGGTGATTTAGAGGCGGCTCTGGAAAGTTACGACAAAGCTTTAACTTTCAACCCAGATGATGAAGACACCTTGTATAACAAAAGCATTGTTGAACAAGCACTGGACCAACAGCAACAACAGCAAAATCAAGAGGATCAGGAAAACCAAGAGAACCAACAAAACCAGGATTCTGAACAACAAAATCAAGAAAACACCGAACAAGAGCGTACCGAAAAAGAAAGACAAGAACAGCAACAACAAGCTCAACAGGATCAACAAGCCGAGGCTGATCAAGAAGAAGAGCAAGAGCAAGCAGAGCAACAAGAACAGGCTGAACAGCAAGAAAGCGAACAACAACAAGAAGAACAGGAAATTGAACTGACACCTGAGGAGAAAGCACTGGATGCCGAGGAAAAACAAGCCATGGAACAATGGTTAAGAAGAATTAAAGACGACCCAGGTGGGCTGCTGCGACGCAAATTTTTATATCAATACCACCGCCGCAATCAAGATGGCGAAAGCTATAACAATCAAACCACGGAGGATTGGTAAGCCATGTCCTTAACCAAACAATTGATGATTTTTATGCTGGCCTCATTAGTCAGCATGACTGTACAAGCAGAACTCAAAGCAACCGTTGATCGGCAAAATGTGTTCTTGGGCGAGTCACTCACATTGACCATCGCTTCAGACCAAAACACCAACACTCAACCTGATTTCACCATTTTGGATGCAGTCTTTCATGTAGGGCAAACCGGAAAATCATCATCAACCAAAATCATCAACGGCAATGTTTCTACCCAAACCACTTGGCAAGTATTATTGGTGCCTAAATCTTTGGGCTCACACATCATTCCACCATTGGAAGTAGATGGAGAACGCACCCAAACGATTAAAATTGAGGTTAAAAAACCTGATCCCAATGCCCAAGCTGGTGGTGATATTTTTATTGAAGTAGAAAGCGATAAAGACAGCGCTTTTGTGCAAGAAGAGATCTTATTAACAGTTCGCCTGCTATATGCCATTAACCTCAAGAACGGTGCTTTGTCAGAACCGAGTGCCAATGGTGTTATCGTACAACAAATCAACAAAGGTGCCAATTACACCACCCAACGTGATGGTAAAACCTATCAGGTCCTGGAACGAAAATACGCCATATTTGCCGAAAACAGCGGTAAATTGACACTAAACCCCTTGATATTCGAAGGTGAAGTCACTGACAACAGTCGCCAATCTTTTGGAATGTTCCAACGCGGCCGACCCATAAGACAGGTTTCACCGATGTTGGAACTGGAGATCAAACAAATTCCTCAAGATTTTGTTAACAAAGATTGGATACCAGCTAAACAAATCACCCTGCAACAAAGTTGGTCAATGAACAAACCCTATCAAGTTGGTGAACCCATAACCCGCACCATTAATCTTACTGCCATAGGGTTATCGGAAACACAACTACCTGATTTAGACATACCAGAAATAGAAGGTGCGAAAATATACCAAGACAAAACCGACACCATGACCCGCACTGATGGCCAGCAACTGATCGCTTCTAAAGTCATCAAATACGCAGTCATTCCAACAACCCAAGGCCAATTAGAAATACCTGAATTCAAATTGGAGTGGTTTGATACCAACAGCCAAAGTGCTCGCAACAGCACCATTGCGGCCACCACACTGAATATTCAAGCAGCCGCAGAAGGTACCACAACAGCACCCCCAGCAATCAACTTTAACCCACCTGAACCCAAGGTCATTGAAAACCTTGAGCCAACAATCACAACCAGCCAAGACTCCACAAGCGGCCTTACCCTATGGAAATCTTTGGCAATTGTTTTTGCTGCCTTGTGGTTATTAACCCTGTTGTTGGTCTGGCTCAAAGCCAAAGGTCTCTCAAGTTCAACCGAACCTGTAGAGCAACACATTAACCCGGTTACTTTAGGCCATTTAAATCGAGCCTCGCTGCCAGATATACAAGCCTGCTTAATCGCATGGTGGAACCAAGAATATAAACAACGCACCACTAATTTAGGTCAAATAAGGGAGCAACTTGAAATGGGTGTTATGCGTGATGCCATTACCGAATTACAACAAAATTTATACGGAGAACAAACTGCTGAATCAAACATAGATTGGCAAGCCTTAATCAAACAAGGCCAATTTAAACCAGCCAAACCCGCTGCAGCAGAGGTCCGAGGTTTACCCGAATTGTACAGTTAAAATTCAGTGCTTAAAGATGAGTTGACCTTTGCGCCTGGCCCATTGCATCAATGGCAATTCAACCAATCGATAATGAACAACGCTGTATAACAAAATGGTTGAAAGAATGATCACAACCACCAACACATGCTGCCATTGACCTAAGCGACCCCAAGCCATCAAGCCCAGGTGGCTTAAAACAAACAGAATCACAGTGTGTGATAAATACAGACTATATGAAGCATCACCAAACCATGCACCAAAACGTGGCCAAATGTTTTTGTTTCTTAGCTCCAGTTCAACCAATACAGCAACCAATATGACCGCAATTGATCCAAAGAGCAATACCCGCATTGGCGTGTAGTAACCCACAGATAGCTGATGACCATCAACCAAGCAATAACGCTGATACCAAAGTGTGAAGGCAAAAAGCGACAAACCAACCAAAAGTAATGTTTTTAAGTGTTTAAGTCGATATTTTTCGAAGTAAACAGCTATGGCAACTCCTGCCAAAAACTGAAGACAAAAAGGTGAAAAGAAAAACAGGTAAAAGGATGAAGCTGTTGCTATGTTATGCTCAGCATATACGCCCAGAATCAAAACAGCATAGGTTTGTACCAAAACTATAACCACCGCAAAAAATAACAGAAAAGCTTTATTCAATCGCTTTGAAAAGAGCAGGCAAAATGCAAAGATCAAATAAAAATACAACTCGAAGCTCAGCGTCCAGGCTACTTTAAGAATTAATTTAGGTATGGTTAATTCTGTTAAGAAAAATGAACCCACCATGTTAGCTGATTCAAACATGACTGGAGAAAAATACCAAACCACCGCAATAACCAACAAGAAATAAGGCCAATAACCAAGATAAATTCTGGCAGCACGGTTATAGGCAAATTCCACTGGGGTTTTCTTTTGACTGTTGCCATGAGTGGAAATCCAAATCACATAACCACTGATTACAAAAAACACATCAACACCAGCATAACCAAATTGCACAAAGAAAGCATGCATCTTTTGTAACGCATGTGAGGTGTTCAAAAAATGAGGTGCCAAATGGTAAAGAACAACTAATAAAGCTGCCGCACCACGTAAAAATTGAATGTTCTTTAATAACATCAGTTTATTTTAGAGTCCATCGCTCAACTCACGGAAACAGTTACGCAAATAAACACCTTACCCCAACTCATCTAATTTACAAGAATTAATTGAGTCATGACCTCTGGCACTGCTATACTTGACATACAAAATGATATCATTTTAATATCATTTAACAAATTGGAGCAAAATTATGATTACAGAAAAGAAAATACAGGCCAAAAGCGGCATCCCTATGCTGTTACTGTTTTTGTTGTTGATAATTGCTGATGTTGCCTTGTTGATATTTGCCGGAAAAAATAAAATAGCACCACTGTTGGTCACCTGCATTCTGGTGTTGCCTGTGATCATCGTGATGATGGTTGGCTTATTTATGGTTAACCCCAATGAATCCAAGGTTTTACAGCTTTTCGGTAGGTATGTGGGTACAGTAAGCGATTCAGGCTTACGCTGGGCCAATCCATTTTATGGAAAAAAAGCTGTTTCACTGCGTGTTCGAAATTTTGAAAGTGGTCAATTAAAAGTCAATGACTCGGCAGGCAATCCTATTGAAATAGCAACTGTAGTGGTGTGGAAAGTAGTGGACACTGCTGAAGCAATTTTTGAAGTTGATGATTATGAATCATTCGTACACATCCAAACCGAGGCGGCATTGCGCAATTTAGCAACTGCATACCCTTACGAGTCTCACAATGATGAAAAAATAACCCTGCGCTCAAACCCTCAAGAGATTGCCACCTTATTACAAAAAGAAGTGCAAGATCGTTTGACCAAAGCAGGTGTCGAAGTGATTGAAGCCAGAATTTCACACTTGGCTTACGCCCAAGAAATTGCCGCCTCCATGCTAAAAAGGCAACAAGCACAAGCCATCGTAGCAGCTCGAACCCAGATCGTTGCCGGGGCTGTTGGTATGGTTGAAATTGCGTTGGAAGAATTGAGCCAAAAACAAATCATTGAACTTGATGATGAACGCAAAGCAGCTATGGTCAGCAACTTGATGGTGGTGTTGTGTAGTGAAGAAAATGCTCAACCTGTGGTTAATTCAGGCAGCTTATACTGACCACGATGTCAAAGAAAAAGTCATTTCCATTGCGCATCAATGAGGAAGTTTTATCAGCAGTCCAGAAATGGGCTGATGATGATTTACGCAGTGTCAATGCCGAAATTGAATACCTCTTGCGAGAAGCCTTAAGAAAAGCCGGTAGGTTAAAAAAAGCAAATCATAAGAAATCCAATTCATAAAATCTGCTTGATTGTTAAAGGTTTGCTCGTGATAGAATTAGCTCATGGGGATCAATCTGAATCAAGACATTTACCAACAACTCAAGCGCATTGCCAACAAACTCATGCAAAGCGAGCGTCAGGGACACACCTTATCCCCAACTGATTTGGTACATGAAGCTTTTCTGAAAATAAACCTCCCCAAACAAGACCAACTCAACGACCAACAATGTATTTTTATTCTGGCACGGCAGATGCGCCGGTTACTGGTGGATTACGGTAGACACAAGGCAGCATTAAAACGTGGCGGCGACAGAAAACGGGTTGTGTATACTGATGCTTTGGGCATTAACAACAACACAGTAACCGACTTTGTAATTATCAATGATGCCATTGAAAACTTACAACAGGTGGATGAACGGGCTGCTAAAGCCATAGATTTGTTTTACTTCACCAACATCAACAAAAGCGAAGCTGCAAATATGCTGGATGTCTCTGTTGCTACCCTGGAACGAGATTTGCGCTTTGCCAAAGCCCACATCAGCCACTTTATTGAACAAGCGGCCCAATGAACTCTGGCAACAAAAATAACGACGGTAAACTTATTAAAAAGCTATTTGACGCTTGCCTTGATTTACCCGAATCATCACAACAACAATTCATTGAGAATGCCAGCGTCAGTAAAACCATCAAGAAACAAGTAACAGAGTTATTAAGGCATGCTAAGAAAAATGTTGATTTAACTCAAGCTGTGGTTGACTCAGTACAAGCGAGTTTAGACATTAAACCACTACAAACAGGCATGTCAGTCGGAACCTATCAACTGGTTAAAAAACTGGGTGAAGGTGGACAGGGCGAAGTGTGGTTGGCAAAACGATCAGGTGGTGACTTCAATCATCAAGTGGCCATTAAATTTTTGAAGCCGGTACACCAGACCCATGAACTGGCTCGTTTTAGAGCAGAAAGAGAACTCCTGGCCAGTTTAAAACACCCTAATATAGCCCAGCTATTGGATGGCGGGGAATTGGCTGATAATCGCCCCTACATGGTAATCGAATTAGTTGAAGGGCTGCCTCTACTGGAATTCACCCAGAATGAAAATTTCACCCTAGACCAATATTTGGACTGCTTTTTACAAATTTGTGATGCCGTCAGCTACGCCCATTCTTTTTCGGTCATACACCGCGACATCAAACCCTCAAATATTTTCATTACCCATGATGGTACGGTAAAACTGCTGGATTTTGGCATTGCTAAATTTGTGGATAAAGAGGAAATTGATACCCAAACTTTACCCATGATGACACTGGCCTACTCAAGCCCAGAACAAGTCACCGGGACACCCGTATCAACGGCCACCGATGTGTATGCATTAGGCTTGTTGCTTTATGAAATGCTCACGGGACGTCGTGCTCAAGCTTTTGGCACTGATGTTCCTGCTGAGCTCATTCATGACATCACTCAAAACACACCGACCATACCAAGTTCAGCAATTCAGGAGTTCAATCAACCAAGAAATTACGGCACCAAGCAATTGAAGGGAGATCTGGATAATTTAATTTTGATGGCTGTTCGCAAAGAACCTGAAAGACGCTATGCCACAGTTAAAGGTATGGCAAATGACATCAAGAATTATTTAACTGGTAAGCCTCTGGTCGCTGTAGGGGATGGTTGGTGGTACCAAAGTCGAAAATTCATTACACGCAACCCCACCATAACCACCTTGGCAGCAGCGGTTCTGATGTTTTTAATTCTGCTGCCGCTGGTGATGCTCAACAACCAACAAAAACTAACCGAACAGAGAGACAAAGCAATCGCGGCCCAAGAACTGGCCCAAGAGCAAACCACCATTGCCAATCACACCACTGACTTTCTGGTCAATATACTGGAGTCAGCATCACCTTTAGGTCACCGCGGAGAAGACATAAAACTAGGGGATGTTTTGGCCAGCGCAGAGCGCCAACTGGCTGTGGGTTTAGACGAACAGCCTAAAATCAAAGCCACACTTCTCAGCAAACTGGCAAGTATTCATCACCACCTTGGCGACACCAAGAAATCAGTCGATCACTATCAAAACATCCTCAAAATATATGAGTCTGAAGGAGATGTAACTGGACAATTAGCCACTTTGGGACAACTGGTTGTGATGTCTAATTTTGCCAATCACCAAGATTTAGCAGTTCAATACAAGGCCCAAGCAGAAGCTTTGAAGTCAGAAGTCAAAGACATCAAAGAAAAAGCCTGGCATGAGGCTCGAATGGCAACCTTATCCAACCAACTGAACCAAAGAGATGAAATAGAACCTAAATTGTTGGCCACATTAAATGAATTAGACCAAAACGGCATCAATGATGCAGAGTTATTGGGTAGAATTTACAATGAATTGAGTATCAGCTCAAAAAACAAACAGCAGGCACTTGAATACAACCTCAAAGCCCTTGATTATGCCGAACAGTTACATGGACAAATGCACCCACTGTCTTTGAACCGATTGAAAAACCTGGCCAATAAATACAAGAGGTTGGAACGTCATAAAGCAGCCGAAAGCACCTTGCTGGAAGTGGTTGAAAGGGCTAAAAAATTATTCACTAAACAGCATCCTTTTTATGGTTCTGTCATCGCTGAACTGGGTGCCCTCTATCATGACAAGGGGCGCTTCAGTGAAGTTGAAAAAATTTACCAGGATGCCATCAAGATCAGCAAAAGCCAGTCTGGTGAAGAAAGCTTGAACTATGTAATGGAAGTCAATAATTTGGCCTATCTGTATGAAGACATGGGACGCTATCAAATTGCAGAACCATTGTACAAAAAATCGATTGTACTGCGTGAAAAATACCACACCCAAAGCCCCAAGCGAATCATCAGCAGCAAAGCTAATCTGGCTCGCTTGTTTGCCAAAATGGGCAAACACCAAACATCTCAACAGATTTTAAATGAAATCATGCCATTGTTTGAGAAACACAAGTTACCAAACACCCAAAATCGAATCATACAAACCGCCAACCTCATTGGATTGAAAGCCGTAGATAAGCCATGCAAACAAGCTTTGGCTGATATTGAGGCCATTTTGCACCAAGTACAAAAATCATCAATCCAAAGCTGGCGGCGCATGCACAATGAATTGTGGTTAGGCGAAATGGCTTTTGAATGTAACAACCACCAACTGGCCAAAACGCTTTTAACCAATACATTGAACATGTCCAACAACATCTACGCAGAAGATTCTGATGGTCAAAAAATGATTCAAAACAGAGCCAATTCAGTACTCAGCAAAATTAATTAAAAAAGTTTGATGGAAAATTGACCCTTTTACGCTTTATGTACCAATGGCGACTTCGTCATTGTGGTGATTAACTACCTCTTTCACCAAAACCGGATCAAGTGGGGGAAACTTGAATCCAATTTAAAAGTAATTGCCCACTGTTGTTAAATCAACAGTGGGCTTATATTGACGTTACGATTCAACGCTTAAACTAAACACACAAACACCTTCAGTGATGACATAAAAAGTCAAAGGCCAACAGCAGACACAACCGTCCTGAACATGAGGTCAAGCCAACCATTCGCATCCAGATTGGTGATAACTCTAAATCTAGAATGATCAACTATAAAAAACGTTGGCTGAGTTGTAACCTTTAATCAATTGATGCGTTTTCTATCACAACGACATATCATTTATGAGGAGATCACCATGAAAAAAACAATTTTATTCACTGCTATTGGCTTGGCTTCCATGACCGCTTTTGCGGGTAAAGACCTGAAGTTTGAGCGTTCGCTAGATTTAAACACCGACCGCCTCAGCGGGTTAGAAGTAGACGCAGGTGCTGGCTCAATCGAAGTTGTAGGCGTCTCTGGTAATGAAATCCGAGTTGATGCCACAATAACATCTGATGACTATAAGAATATCGATGATATGCTTGAGGATTTCGAAGAAAAAATGCTTTTCAACTTGAAACGTGACAGTGGCTTCGCGCTGTTAAACGCCAGACAAAAGATGAACAGTTGGAGTATAAACAAAAGCATGGCCATTAACTTACAAATCGAATTACCTCGAGGTATGGATCTGATCATCGATGACGGCTCCGGCTCCATGACCATAGAAAATGTAGATGGTGCCATCAAAATTGATGATGGTTCAGGCTCAATAACCCTGCGAGACATAGGCAGTGATGTTGAAATCGAAGATGGTTCAGGATCAATTAAAATGGCTGATATAAATGGTGATGTTACCATTGATGATGGTTCTGGTTCTATCGAAATGAAAAACATCCAAGGTTCTGTCGAGATCGAAGATGGCTCTGGTGGGATACAAGCTAAATCAGTCGCTGGTGATTTTAAAGTTGATGATGGTTCAGGTGATGTAATCGTCAAAGAATTAGGCGGCGAATTCAAACTCATCGACGATGGTTCAGGCTCCATTCGAGTCAATGGCAAACGTTGGCATATAAAATAAACTTCCCTTAATTAAAAAAGCAAGGCTGTACACAATTGCCGCCTTGCTTTTAGGGCGCTTAACGCACTTCTATATGTCGAATTAAACCATCCACCACAACCAGTCGCTCAACCCCGCTGAACTGATAATTTTCACCATTCTTTTTAATGGCATTGCATTCAAAGAACAACTCAGTGATGTAATCATTTCGTTGCTCAATGGATTGAATCTGCCACACCAGTTTTTCGTGATTCTCAAAGAACCCATACATCATTAACATGATGTCCTTGATGCCATAATACAAACCAGTATTAACAGAACTGTATGTGGCTTCAGGATGAACAAGCGCTTCAATCCCTACCAAATCGGCTTGGTTTGATAAGTCAAAATACAACTGGGTGACTTCCAATGGTGTTTTCATCATAAAATACTCTACCTAAGCACAAAAACAAAAAAGCCCATCAAGACAGATGGGCTTTAAACAATATGTGCATCACATTTTATCCAAAAATGGCCTTCAAAATAAAGAAGAACACAATCGATAAACTGGCACCAGCTGGGATCGTTACAACCCAAGAGGCAAAAATATTTCTCACCACTTTCAAATCAATCGCTGAAATACCACGCGCCATACCCACACCCAGCACAGCACCAACCAACGTCTGCGTGGTTGAAATCGGCATACCAGTTCCTGATGCCACCACAATGGTGGTCGAGGCCGCTAATTCTGCCGCGAAACCTCGCGATGGGGTTAAATGAGTGATTTTTTGACCCACTGTTCTGATCACACGAACACCAAAGGTAGCCAAACCTATCACGATACCAATACCACCCAATAACAACACCCAAGTCTCAATACCAGATTTAGCCGCTACAATACCCGTATGTGCTGTTGAAACCACCGCGGCCACTGGACCCACTGCATTGGCCACGTCATTGGAGCCGTGGGCAAAAGCCAGACCAGAAGCAGTGATCACCATCAACACTGCAAACACACGCTCCACAGTATAAAAATGAAAGTCTTTTTCTTTCTTTTTATCCGCTTTGATTTTTGAAACGAAATAGGCCCCAATCAAGGCCACGATCACACCGCTCAAGCCAGCATACGTATATGCTTGTGTGTCACTCAGCTCTAAACCCACATGTTTTAAACCTTTCTTAATGGTAACCAAAGTCAAAACAAAAGCTGTTAAGAACATATAAAACGGTACATAACGTTTGGCCTTAGCCAATGGGTCTTTTTGTTTCAATATTAAATGGTGCACTGTCTGGAAAATCAAAAATGCCAAAAAGCCTGCAATCATGGGTGTCACTATCCAACTCAACACGATGTCACCAACCTTACCCCATTTAATCGCCTCGGTGCCAATACCAACTGCTGCGAAACCAACCACCGCACCCACAATTGAATGAGTGGTAGAGACAGGCCAACCCTTACGTGAAGCCAACAGCAACCAACACCCTGCTGCCAGTAAAGATGCCAACATACCAAAAATCAACAACTCTGGATTACCATTCACTGAAGATGAATCAATGATGCCTTTGCGTATGGTAGAAGTCACCGCACCACCAGCCAAAACCGCTCCGGCAAATTCAAAAATTGCAGCAATGATGATGGCTTGTTTGATGGTAATTGCTTTCGAACCTACCGAAGTTGCCATGGCATTAGCAACATCATTGGCACCAATACCCCATGCCATGAACCCCCCAAAAACTGCAGCCAAAATGATATAAGTTAATTCATATTCCACGTCACTCTCCCTTATTTAGCCCATAACAATTCAAGTCTTCTGCCAATCCGTTCTGCCTGATCAGCCACATCACCCAACATGTCGATTAATTTATACAAAAACATCACTTCTACCGGCGGCAAGTCTTGCTCCATTAAATAAACCTGTCCTTGTAAGTCAGCTTGCATGTTGTCAGTATCGGTTTCGATTTTGTCTAATTTCGCAATCAATTTCTCTACCACCTTAACTTCAGCTCCTCTAAATCCGGTCTCATACAGCTCATCCAATTCATTGACACTCTGTTTGGCTTTTTTTGCGGCATCCACACAGCGTGATACAAAGTCAGTAAATATGTCAGCAATTCCTGCTGGTATTTGCATTTTGCGTAACCGCACCATACCCGCAATTTGTTTGCTGATGTTGGCCACTTTGTCTTGCACCAAAACCAACTCCAGTAAATCCTGGCGCGGCACTGGCATGAATAAACTTTTTGGTAAGTTAGAGCGGATGTCATTTTTTAAATCATCGGCATCGTTTTCTAGTTGTCTGATGGCTTCGGTGATTTCATCCACTTTAACCCAATCATTTAAATTTGCTGCAGCGAACAATGAGGGCAACAACGCCGCTGCATCATAAGCCGTTTTGATGTGTTTTTGTAACGGTTCAACTGGGGAACGACCCAGCATGTCAGAAATAAAGCTACCCATGGTACCTCCCTTGTTTTTTAATGCGCACCATTATACTCGCCAAACCAAAGCTTGTATTACTAAATGTAACCAAATCTTCACAATACTGTCATATAGCCGCAGCTTGGTTTTTTATCATAAAGTTTTAAGTGGAGATTAGGAAAGCTGCAAAACAGCTTAGACAGAGAATGCCTACTGTTTTTATAACTAAAGAAGCAGGTGTGAATACCACAAACTGTGTGTTTGGAATGGAAGCTGCGCCTGTCTTGACCTTAGGCGTCGGCTCCGTTCGTACTGAATAAAGTTGATGTGCTCAGTCAGAGAAAACTCACGCACTGAGCGGAGCCGAAGTGCAAATCTATCAGCTGCTTAAGCTGCTTGAACTTGGGGCACAAGTGTACACCTTAGATTGATTTAATCTTGCTCGGTGTTGTGTGACTTGCGCTCGTCTTTTATTTCCTCGAACGTATAAACCGAACCACCGACAAACAAAAAACTACAAACCGCAAACAACACCAAGTTGAAAACCCGTATTTTTTCAGAAGTCGGTTTGGCAACACAATCAACCTGCAACTCGTGACCCAAAAGATCCTCATACATTTGTATTTGCTTGATCAGTAACCTAACTTTATTGCTTCCTGCCTGAAATTCTTTGGCTAATACCCGATTGCGGTAATCCAAATCATTGAACAAACGGCTGATGCGATAACGATGACCTGTGCTTTGGTTGAAAGTATGTAGTAAGTTGGTGAGTTGTTGTTGGTACATAGCACTTCTCTCAGTTTTAACACCAACAGATTTTAAATTTTCAAAATGAAGCCAAAATGGCAGTCAAATGAAATTTCTATGACAGCAACTCACAATTCATTAACCCGTTGACTAAAAGGATTTGCTGTTTATGTTTTAAATGAAACAACCCATATCTACAGCCACCTTTGCCTTTATTGACAAAATCATTACCCGTCAGTACAGCGGCGTTATTACTGACGGTGTATTATTCAAAATCAAGTTACTGTTGTTGCAAAACCTCATCTATTAAGCGCTTGGTTGGCATTTGCCTCGGAATCGCATTTTTTTATGTAAATTAAATCAGATCCACCAGCTCTGGAAAATAAAACAACACCATCAACAGCAACAACTGCAACAAGATAAAAGGCAGCACACCACGGTATAAATCCTGACTCCTGATGTCAGCTACACCACGTAAATAAAACAGTGCAAAACCAAAAGGTGGGGTCAGGAAAGAAGTCTGCAAATTGATGGCAATCATGATACCAAGCCACACCGGGTCATAACCCATCATCAACAAAATGGGCCCTACAATTGGTATGACCACAAAAGTGATTTCTATAAAATCGAGGATGAAGCCCAATAAAAACAACAACAACATAAGCAACAACAATGCCATGCCCTCTCCGCCAGGCAAGTTGGTTAAAAAGTGCTGCACGGCTGCATCACCATGAAAACCTTTGAACACCAGTGAAAACAAAGCCGCACCAATCAAAATCATAAACACCATGGCAGTCACCTTAACTGTTTCTTTGAGTGACTCACGCAACATGTTTAATGTCAACTGACTGTTGATTGCCGCCAAAGCCAAAGCACCCATTGAACCAACAGAAGCAGCTTCTGTTGGGGTGGCAATGCCACTGATGATGGAACCCAGTACCGCTAAAATCAAAACCAGTGGCGGCAACAAAGACTTCAAAATATCACTTAAAGCAGGTTGTTTTTCAACCACCATTGCAGGCATGGCATCAGGTTTTCTGATACGCACCCAAAACAAATAAAAGGCATACAAAAGAACCAGTATCAAACCAGGAACCAAAGCACCCTTAAACAAATCTTGTACCGAGACCGTTTTGGGGTTAAAAATATTAAGTTCTAATTGTGCCTGCTGATACGCGTTGGATAAAACATCACCGAGTAAAACCAACACAATTGATGGCGGAATGATTTGGCCCAGTGTGCCCGATGCACAAATGGTGCCTGCTGAAACAGCCGGATCGTAACCATGTTTTTGCATCACTGGCATCGCCAACAAGCCCAAAGTCACCACCGTTGCACCCACAATCCCGGTACTGGCAGCCAACAACATACCCACAATCAACAACGCAAAGCCTAATCCACCTTTTTTACCACCCAGCAAGGCTGCCATGTTTTGCAGCAAAGATTCCGCCAGCTTGGCTTTTTCCAAAACCACGCCCATAAAAACAAAAACAGGTACCGCCATTAAAGTGGCATTGTTCAGAATACCATTCAATCGATTGGGAAGGGCCCCCAGAAAATCGGCATCAAACCAACCCGTTATGAATCCGATCAAGGCAAACCACAATGACACCCCACCCAAAGTAAATGCCACTGGAAAACCAATCATTAAGGCACTGGTAACCACAACGAATAACAACAAAGCCCACCAAGCTTCCATCAGCCTTCAGCTCCATTATTCACCTTGAAATTTTTTAAGGTGCTTACCAGCACATAACCCAACATTGAAATGGGCATCAATAACAACAAAGTTTTGAACAAAAACACCAAAGGCAAACCACCCGTCTCAGCAGAACCCTCTAACCTGATCCAAGAATCGATGACATATTGGTAACAGGAATAAATGATAAAAATCATCATTGGTACCAACAACAACCAAGTACCCATTAAATTAACCAGTTGCTTTTTATGTATCGAAAAATCCTGAAAAAACACATCTACCCGAACATGCTTGTCATGATGCCAGGCATAAACCATTCCCATCATCAATGCCAGCGCATGACAATAAAGTGCTAATTCCTGCACCGGAATCCACACCACATCAAAAACATTGCGAGAAACCACCGTAATGAAACTGAATAGAATCATCATCAACGTGACCCAGCCTAAGAAAGCACCGTATTTTTCCATCCATGAATGGTGTGTTTGATTCATATTAAATCAGTTTGATTACGACGCCAATCAAGACCCCTGCCAATAAAACATGAGAAGCCAGATAACTGATAATGAAACCCAAGCCTCTTGATTTAGGGTCTTTGATGTAGGCCATACCATAAATTTGGCGACCGATTAAAAACACCAAACCCAAAACAGCAGCGCTGATCGCATGGACATAATGAGCAAACAATAAAATAGCCGGCACAAAAATAATCAATTGCTCCATGGTGTTTTGTTGAACCCGGTAATGCCTTTCAAACATCTCATGACCTGTGACGGCCGGTGCTTTAACACCGTATTTACCACGTGCTGAACCAACCATAAATCCAAAATAAGAATATTGCAGCAACACCAGCACCAAAACCATAACTACATAAAGCATAAAAAGTGTCCCAATTAGAATGAAACTTATTTTAACTCAGAACACGAAACACACACCACAACAAAAACCTTGGGCCCACCTTACCGGTTCATCATCAGTACTTTCGCCCCAAGAATGCTATGAAACATTTGGGTATAATGAACCCATGAAACTCAACAGCAAATCTCTGTTACTGATCATTTTTACCCTGCTTGGCTTGTTTGCCGTGGTGCTGGTGATGGTTTTAACCGAGAAAATTTTAACCATTTGGCAACACCTACAAGAAGCACCTGCTTGGGTGAGCGTGCTTTACGCTGTGGCTGTCTTTTTGGTGGCCATCGTTCCAGTTGTTTTGTTTCTGAAGTTAACTAAGCCCAAAACACCAACTGAGCCCAAGGTTAAAGTCATTGACGAATCCAGTTTACAAGAAGCCATTCACAAAGAACAACTACGCGGGGTTGATACTTCAGCAGCAGATGCAGAGATACAAGAATTACACCACAGGCGCGGCAGTGGTCAATTTCACATCAGTTTATTTGGCAGTGCATCTACTGGTAAATCCAGCTTGATTCAGGCTTTAATTCCCGAAGCTCAGGTGCAAACTGATGTGGTCAAAGGCACAACCATTAGGGCTGAACACCACACCTATGGCCAACTGGAAATCACCGACCTACCAGGATTTGATGCCATCAATCAAGCCGAACTTTCACAACTGGCACTGGAAGAATCACAGCGTGCCCATGTTGTGGTGTTTTTGTTGAACACCGATTTGGCACGCAGCGAAATGGTGTTGTTTGAAAAGCTCAATCAGCTTAACAAACCAATGGTGCTTGCATTGAATAAAGTGGATGTTTATTCCGCTGAACAAGTGAGTCAAATCACCGCTGCTATTGAAGCAAAAACGGCCCAGCAGTATCCAGTGGTGCTCATCAACACCGGCGGCTTCAATGAAATCATGATTGAACATACCGATGGCAGCCGCAGCCAAAGTACCAAACCAGTCACCCCTCAAATCAAACCGCTGATCGATGCCATCGAAACTGTGATCAGTGATAACCCTGAGGCGCTGCACCGCTTTCGTGATGCTGGCATCTTGATGTTGGCTGAACAAAAGCTCAATGATGCCAGCAGTGAATTCAATCAAACAGTTGCCAAGGAAACCATTGAACGTCACACCAAACGCGCCATAGTTGGTGCGCTGGCTTCAGTCGCTCCCGGTTCAGACTTGGTGATTCAAGGCACCATTGGTACTCAATTGGTCAGAGAATTATGCCAGTTATATGATGTACCAGTGAATCAACTGCAAGTCGATCAAGTACTGAAATCAACTGGTGGCAAACTGCGCACTTCGACTTCATTGGTACTTGCTGTGGCTGGTAATGCTTTGAAAGCCTTTCCAGGCGTTGGTACCGCCGCTGGTGGTATCATGCACGCTGTGGCCTATGGCTTGATCTTTAACTCACTGGGCAAAGCAGTCATGACCAGTGTACAAAGCGAAGGTCGTCTGAATACTGAATTAACCCAACAAACCTTCGAGGAAAACTTACTTGGATCATCCAAAGAACTGGCTAAAGATTTGGCGAAAATGGCGCTCAAACTCAGTCAACAAAAAAAACACAAAAGCTGAAACCCAAAAGGTCAATTCATCTGAATTGCCAGATGTGGGTTCACCCACTGTGAATGAACAGGCACTGAGTAGCTTGCGCCACCTGTTGGATGATCCCAAAATCCCGGCCACCGTCAGGAACCAACTAAAGGATGAATATCAGAACATTCAACGCCTGATTGATAAGCTTGAAAATGAACAAATCCATATCGTCGCTTTTGGCAAAGTCAGCACTGGTAAATCTTCTTTGTTAAATGCCATCAGTGGCGAAGCGCATTTCAATGTCAGCCCACTACATGGTGAAACCAAACACACCAACCACCTTGACTGGCCCAGTTACCAACAGCAATCAGTGGTGCTGATTGATACCCCTGGTACTGATGAATTCAACGGAGAGGAACGTGAATTAATGGCACAACAAGCAGCCAAACAGGCCGATGTGATTTTGTTTGTGGTTGATGGTGATTTGAGCGAATCACAAAAACAGCAGTTAGAGATTATTGCCCAACCCAATAAACCCATCATTGTGGTGCTTAACAAAGCTGACTTGTATACTCATGACGAAATTGGACAACTCAAAGCATCGATTGTTGATAAAACCCAACACATCAACACCCAAATTGTGGCCGTCTCGGCCGATCCAAGAGAACGCACACTGATTATTGAAATGGCTGACGGCAGTCGTCAAGAAAAAGTGGAATCACCACCAGCCCACATCGATGAATTGAAACAACTGATTTGGGAATTACTGGACAAAGAAGGCAAAACCCTAACAGCATTAAACGCCTCACTGTTCGCTGGTGAAGTTTCTGAGAACATCGCCCGCAAAGTCATCGAAGTACGAAGATCTGCCGGTCAAAAAATCATTCGCACTTATTGCATGGCCAAAGGCATTGGCGTGGCATTCAACCCGATTCCAGTGGCTGACTTGTTGTTTGCTGCCGGACTGGATGTGGCGATGATCAGACAACTTTCTAAGCTATATGGCTTGTCTTTAGGCAAAGTAGAAGCCACCAAACTCACCACCACCATCATGGCACAATTGGCGGTATTGATGGGGGCTGTTTGGGGCGTCAATCTCCTTTCATCAGCCATGAAAACAGTCAGCGCAGGCCTATCGACTACGATAACAGCTACAGCACAGGGTTCGCTTGCCTATTACGCCACTTATCTGGTTGGTCAGATTGCCGAGTACTATTTCATCCAAGGCAACTCCTGGGGCAAAGCTGGGCCGAAAACCGTGGCCAAAAACATCGTTAAAAACCTAGACAGAAACTCTATTTTACTGGAGGCCAGGGAACAGATTTTAAAAACATTGAGCCGAACAAACTAATTGGCCTATCTGACTGGATTAATCTTCTTTAAAATGTTTTTGATACAAAACTAACAAAAAACAATTTACCCTTTTGCCCAAAAGTTGTAATTATTTACTTCAACTACCAGACTACAGGATATTGTTCTTGAGGAGAAGCCCGAAATTAATTATCTGAGAAGCTGATATGAACGCAAACTAAATTAACAAAACCAGTAAAATAATCACCAATGCTCTCTTGATTTTGAACACAGAGGCTCAAACAAATGGTGATTTTTTGTTAAGCTCATTAATTCTTTTGGTTTCTTCAAAATCTTTGGGGTTGTTGGCTTGAATGCGTTGTGATTTTGCTATATCTTGAATCGACTCATCAATGCTTTTGACCTGACGGCTGATTTTATAGAAAAAGGCAGCCATCAGAATAAACAACGACATCACCACAAACAACAACGCCAATACACCTGGCTGGTTCATCATACTTTCCCATTGAACATGACAAGCAGTATAAATGAGCACCATTCAATACACAATTACCTTGAAGCCCTAAAGCTGACACAAGCATAAAAACACAAGGCTTCGGCTCCGCTGAGCCAACGGAAAACTGCACATTTAGCCTTCCTAAAGCACCGCGCACTGAAGCGAACTGAAGTGCAATTAAAACATTCCTAAAACGCCGCGCACTGAGCGGAGCCGAAGTGCAGATTAAAAAGAAAATCCAAACATGTTAAAATAAATACAACACAGGAGAACATCATGGATGGATACGTTTACATACTAAAATGTTGTGATGGAAGTTATTACACTGGTAGCACCAGAAACCTCAAAGTACGACTCTGGCAACACCAAAATGGAGAAGGAGCAAACTACACAAAAAAAGATTACCAGTTGAACTGGTTTATATTGAGCATTGCTTTAGAATTGATGACGCATATCGTCGTGAAGGCCAAATAAAAGGTTGGAGCAGAAAGAAAAAACAGGCCCTAATAAAAGATAACGAATCAGCATTAAAGGAATATGCTTCTTGTCAAAATTTGACACATTCCAAGTTTAAACCATAAGCCAAACTAAACAACCAACAAATAATTGACCAATTAATTCAGAGCGCAGGCTTCGGCTCCGCTCAGCCAACGGAAAACTGCACATTTAGCCTTCCTAAAGCGCCGCGCACTGAGCGGAGCCGAAGCGCAGATTAAAATAAAATCAGTTTCAAGCGGTTACCAAAGTCCAAACGAAATCTACATCAAGAACATTGATTTTATCCACAACCTCAGCCAGAATGGCCGCATGATCCAATTGACCAATCTTTCACTCAGGCGCGGACACAAATTATTGTTTAAAGGTGCCGATATAAACATTCATCCTGGTCAAACAGTGGGTTTAACTGGTGCCAATGGCACGGGTAAGTCAAGCCTGTTTGCTTTGCTGATGGATCACTTACAAGCCGATCTGGGTGAGTGTAGTGTGCCTAAGGGTTGGCGCATTGCCCATGTAAAACAAGAAACACCAGCACTGGATCAGTCTGCCATGGATTATGTACTGGATGGTGATGTGGTATATCGTGACGTGGAACAAAGAATCGCCACAGCCACAGAATCAGATCAGCATGAAAAATTAGGCGAGCTGTACGCTGAAATGGAGCGCATTGGTGGCTATGCAGCACATGCTCGTGCAGGGCGCTTACTCAATGGCCTGGGCTTTGACAGCGATGAAACCACCTGTCCAGTGAAATCTTTTTCAGGTGGCTGGCGCATGCGTTTGAATCTGGCACAAGCACTGATGTGTCCATCTGATTTACTGCTGTTGGACGAGCCCACGAACCACTTGGATTTAGAGGCAGTGGTGTGGTTACAAGATTGGCTCAAACGTTATGAGGGCACTTTGTGGCTGATCTCACATGACCGTGATTTTCTTGATGGCGTAGTTAAACACATTTTGCACATTGAACATGAACAACTGACGCTGTATACCGGCAACTATTCTGACTTTGAGAAAACCCGCATGGAACAATTGGCGCTACAACAGGCCATGTTTGAAAAACAACAAAAACAAATCGCCCACATGCAAGCCTATGTTGACCGGTTTCGCTACAAAGCCAGCAAAGCCAAGCAGGCCCAAAGCCGGCTTAAAGCACTGGAACGCATGGACACCATCGCGGCAGCACAGGTAGAAAATCCTTTTCATTTTGAATTCTATCCTTGCCAAAACCTCCGCCACCAAATCGTCGAACTGGAAAACGCCGATATTGGTTATGGAGAACACCAGGTATTTCAGAACCTAAACTTTTCAATCACCGCAGGCGCGCGCATCGGATTATTAGGCCGCAATGGTGCTGGTAAATCAACTTTAATCAAAGCCATGTCTGGTGATAAGGAACTGCAGAAAGGTGACCTTAAAACCGCTAAAGACCTGCAAATAGGTTACTTCGCACAGCATCAACTGGAACAACTGGATGCAAGCGCCACCGCAATTGAGCACGTGCTGTATCTGGATCCCAAGGCCACAGAACAAGACGTTAAAAATTTTCTTGGTGGATTTGGCTTTCGTGGCGACAAGGCCGACACACCAGTTAAACCATTTTCAGGCGGTGAAAAAGCCCGCTTGGCATTGGCTTTAATTGTGTACCAAAGACCTGATCTATTACTGCTTGATGAACCGACCAACCACTTGGATTTAAACATGCGCGATGCAATCAGCTTCGCCCTCCAAAATTACGAAGGTGCTGTTATTCTGGTCTCTCATGACAAACACATGCTCAACTCAGTCATTGATGAAATGGTATACATCGATCGTGGTCAGATTCACTCTTTTGATGGCGACTTAGACGAATACCAAAGCTTTATCAAAGCCCAAATCAAAAAAGCCGAAGTGCAAGAAGCTGCTGCCAGTAATGTGATACCCATCAATAAAAAACAAAACCACAAAGCCAACAAAGCAGCCAGAAACCGTTTCCAGAAACTAGACAAGCTCATCGAACAACACAGTCAAAAAATCACTGATGTCACTGCAAAACTCAGCGAAGCCGAAATCTACAAGCCAGAAAACCAGCATGAACTCAAACAATGCATGGAACTGTCACAAAGACTAAAAACAGAGTTAGATGGTTATGAAGCAGAGTGGTTGGAACTCAGCGAAAGGTTAGAGAATTAACCATTACCTGAGCCTGTCCTTCAAAACCAAAAACGGTTTTTCTATCAAGTAGTGAAGCAACAGGCTAACCATGGCTGTGAGACCTAGGTAAATTAACAGGAAAGAAAGGGCATGAATCCATGATGTTTCATTGTAAATATGTTGTTTATGCAAGCGCAAAACCCAAGGTAAAACGGCATAATGAACCAGATACAAAGCATAAGATAACACCGCAATAACTCTTAAGAAACGCCCTCTTAAAATTCGCAGCCACTTATTTCCGCTTAATTTAACCGCAGCGTAAATGATCACTCCAAACATCAATACCAATAGCGTGTGACTGATGTTGAGCCATTGCCAGTTTTCAACATGGTAGAAATTAAACAAAAACAAACTTACCATCAAAATCAAAACCATCAACAACAATATTTTTGGCACAATTTTGGGCATCGATTTTTGTTCTACCAAAGCAACGATCACGCCCACTAAAATAGAAATTATTGCAAAATGAAAAGGGGCTCTGTAGTTAAGAAAAAATTGTATGTGGTTTGTTATCGGCTCTGACACACCAATTTGTCTTGTCCTGACAATCATCAAAATTAGAATCACAGTCAATAAAACAGCAGCACTTTTGCTAAATTGTTGTTTTGTTAACAACAATAAAAAAGGTGCCAGCAGGTAAAACTTTTCTTCTGTGGCCAATGACCACATCGGCACTAAAATGTTGTTTCCAGTGTAATCCTGTAAAAATAAAACATGTTTGATAAATATTAACCAAGAAATATCTGGGTTAAAATGCGGAATGATGCCGATGAAACCAATCATGATCATCGCATAATAAAGTGGAAAAGTTCGCAAGATTCTCTTAACTGCATAACGAACGTAAGTATTCGATTGTTTGTGTTGTTGAGTACGCAATAAATGATGGAATATCAGATACCCACTTAACACAAAAAATAAATCAACACCTAACCAGCCATTTAACAGCCAGTTTTCTAGAGAGCCAGTAATAACATCTTTATAGTAAGTACGGTGGTATTCACGATAAAAAGTAGCAAAATGATGTCCTAAAACCATCAAAATAGCTATGGCACGAATACCATCCAACTCCGGAATCTTACCTGGTTTTTTACCAACATTTAGATAATTTAAGACTGAGTATTTCAACAACTGTTAAAAATCAAAAGTAGATTTAAAAATCACATCAGACACATTAAAAGAGTATATTGTTCCCGCATTGTTATTAAGGAATGTCTTTGGGTCTTCGGTCTCTGTTCCAAACTCGACTCTACCTCCTGCATCCTTGCAGTCGTCATTCAAATTTGCGTTGCACTGAGCTCA
>JANQRW010000058.1 GCA_028284365.1 Marinicella sp. | reverse complement strand
ACTTGGAAAGGTTTAACGGCTAATAAAAAAACAAATAACCAGAGTGAAATAATGCAGCTGATGTACAGTTGCTGTTTCATCAAAGGGTCAGAGTTTCTGATGGTAGATATGATTTTGTTCATGTAACTGTTCATTGGTAGTGGTGCTGTGAAATTGGCCACCAATTCAGAAGTGATACATGATATCACTTTGGATGTGAATGTGACAAATGAACAAACGAATCAGACGCACATTTAATGCTGAATTTAAGTTAGCGTCAGCTGGTTTGGTAATTAATTAAAGCTATCTGAGTTGGCAGTTACGGAGAATAAGTGCTGATTTTTATGTGAAATTAGGCCAGTCAGGGGCCAATTCTCACTATTTAACAAATTGTTTGTTGATATTTGTTGCAAAATAGTTACATTACACCTTTTTAATATTTACGGAAAGCAAATGAAAAAATCAACTTTATTGGCAGCAATGGTTTCAACTGGGTTATTCAGCGGTGTCGCTTTTGCAGATGACAATGGTGTTAAGTGGTCAGGTTCTGGTCAGTTGGGGTTCTCAATGACTTCTGGTAATTCAGATACGGAAAATTTAAGTGCCGGTTTGTTACTAAAGAGAGAATCTGAAAGATGGGTCAGTGACTTAAGCCTGGATTTGCTGCGTGCATCAAACGATGATGTGGACACTGCAGAGCGTTATACTTTAAATACCAAAACTGGTTATAAGTTCGATGACAATGATTATGCCTATTATGGTACTCGTTGGGATAAAGATAAGTTCTCAGGGTTTGATTATACCATCACCACATCTTTAGGCTGGGGACACAAGTTTTACGACGGTGAAGAAAAACGCTTAATCACTGAGGTTGGAGTGGGTTATAAAACCGAAGCTTTCGATATTGACCGCACTGAAAACAGCGGTGTGGTTTTTGTTGGAAAGCTTGATTATATGCGTCAAATTACTGAAACCACAAAATTTGAAAACATGTTGGTTTTAGAAGCTGGGGATGACAATACTTTTGTTCAAAATGATTTGGGTTTTTCGTTCAAGGTTAGTGAAAAGTTTGCGGTTAAATTGGCCCATCAGATCCGTCATAATACAGATGCTCCTTTAGATAAAGACTCAACGGATACATTGGTTTCAGCGAATTTGGTTTATGATTTTTAAATAAGGAATGCTCTTGGGCCTTCATTCAAATTTGTTCCCGACTAATGTGAAAGCCACCGCCAAGGATGGCGGTGTTAGAATCGAGACCGGATCAGAGATCGAGACCACGGCGAGCATGGCTTTTTACTTCGGGCTTACTCTTTCTGATTCGCTTCGCTCACCAACCAAGAGCGCCGGTCGAGCCGATCATCGGCTCTCCCAAGCCTGTTCAGTTGAAAGTGAAAGGCCCGTTAAGCGGGCTTTTTTATGTCAACTTAACTTTAGCGAACTTCCTTTTACCCACTTGGAAAACATCGTGTGTTCCTGCTGGGAACATTTGTTTGGGATCAGTGATTTTCTCACCATTGATTTTAACGGCACCCTGTTTGACCATGCGAATGGCATCTGATGTGCTTGAACACAAGCCTGCATTTTTCAGAATGTGGGCGATACCCATTTCGCTGTTTTCGGTTTGGATACTGATTTCAGCAATGTCATCGGGTATGGCGCCTTTTTGAAATTGTGCTTTGAAGGCATTTAATGCTGTTTGAGCGGCATTGGCATCATGAAAACGCTCAATCAGTTCCATGGCCAGATCAAATTTCACATCCCTTGGGTTTTTACCGTTTTCCACATCAGATTTGTATTGTTCAATTGCGGCGTTGGATTTAAAACTCAGCAGATCAAAATAACGCCACATTAAATCATCCGAGATTGACATCACTTTACCGAACATATTGCTTGGTTCATCATCAATACCGATGTAATTGTCGAGTGATTTGGACATTTTATTGACTCCATCCAGGCCTTCAAGTAGTGGCATTGTGATGACAATTTGTGGGTCTTGACCAACTTGAGCTTGTAAATGACGTCCAACCAATAGATTGAATTTTTGATCGGTTCCACCCAATTCCACATCACATTTGAGTGCAACGGAGTCGTATCCTTGTACCAGTGGATACATGAATTCGTGAATGGCTATGGATTGACCAGATTTATAACGCTTATTAAAATCGTCTCGTTCTAACATGCGTGCTACATTGTATTTAGCAGAGAGTTCAATCATTTCAGCAGCAGTCATGTCTTTGAACCAATTTGAGTTAAACTCAATGATGGTTTTTTCTTTGTCCAGAATTTTATAAATTTGTTCCTGGTAGGTTTTGGCGTTTTCTAAGACTTCTTCTCGGGTTAAGGCCTTGCGGGTGGCACTTTTTCCAGTGGGATCACCGATCATGCCAGTAAAATCACCGATCAAGAAAATAACATCATGACCCAAGTCCTGAAATTGTTTCATCTTGTTAATCAACACAGTGTGGCCAACGTGAATATCCGGGGCAGTGGGGTCAAAACCTGCTTTGATTCGAAGTTTTTTTCCAGCTTTAAGTTTGGTTTCTAGCTCTTCTAATTTGATGACTTCATCTGTGCCACGACAGATTAAATCCAGTGCATCTTGTACTGACATGTTTGCAGATTCGTTAAAAAGGGGTTAATTCTACAGAAATAAGGTGAATTTTAGAACCACAATTAAACCAATGCGGTTAAAAATCATCTATAATTTCCAGCAATCAACGAAAGATACTGGAATTTGCCTATCAAATCTCAAGCCATTCGCAAAAATTCACAGGCCAAAGCCCTGTCGATTGGATACCCCCAGATTAAAAACATCACTGCTTCCATGACTACACCAAAGAAGGTGTTGGCTGTTATAGCATCATTGTTTGTGCTGTACGCCATCAGTGACATTGTTTCTGTGGATGCAGATGCGCATTCCAATACCGAAGAATTGGTCTTAAACCAGAGCCAGTTGATTCCCATTCCATCTACCCCACTGATGAGTTTTGCGGAGAGTGGTTTGGTAGGATCTGAGCAGTTTGTTGAGAAAATAGTTACCGTTAAAAAAGGCCAAACCCTTTCTGGCATATTTACGGATATGGGGTTATCTCAAAGTTTGTTGTTAAAAATTGCCCATTTTAACGAGGACAGTAAGAAGTTGGTTAAAGTGATGCCGGGTAATGATTTGCATTTCACAATGACTGCGGAAGGGGACTTGGTGCAGTTGCGCTACCAGGCTTCAGCTTTTGAGGAACTCATTGTACACAATGATATGGAGCAGTTATCCACTGAATTAGTCACTCATGACCAACAGATACGTTTGGTCAGTGCTGAAGGTACCATTGAGAATTCACTGTTTGGGGCAGGTAAAGCGGCTGGCTTGACTGACAGCATGGTGATGCAATTAGCCAATATATTCAGCTGGGACATTGATTTTGTCTTAGAAATCAGATCTGGTGATGCTTTCAGTTTGATTTATGAGCAAGTTTATAAAGATGGTGAATATTTAATGGATGGTAAAATTTTAGCGGCTAGTTTTACCAATCAAGGTACCAAATACGAGGCTGTCTATTTTGAACAAGATGAAGGTGATGGCGCTTATTATGCGGCTGATGGTCGTGCCATGAAAAAAGCTTTCTTACGTGCGCCGTTGAATTTTTCCTATATCAGTTCGAGTTTCAACCCCAAACGATTACATCCAGTTACCAAACGAGTCAAAGCCCATCGGGGTATTGATTACAGTGCTCCAGTGGGAACACCGGTTTACGCAGCTGGTAATGGTCGTGTGATGCAAGCTGGTTATAACAAGTTCAATGGTAATTATGTTTTTGTCCAGCACCCAAATGGTATCGTTACCAAATACCTACATTTTTCTAAGCGGGCTGTAAAAAAGGGGCAGAAAGTTAAACAAGGACAAACCATTGGCTATGTGGGTGCAACTGGTATGGTTACCGGTGCCCATCTGCATTATGAATTCATCTATAATGGTGTTCATCGCAACCCCAGGACAGTATCTTTACCTAAATCCAAACCATTGCCAGATGCTGTGATGCCAGATTTTCTCACTTATTCAACGCCTTTACTGATGCGTTTAAGTGACATGAAAGAGCAAATAGTGGTTCAAAACTGATGCTTTATCTGGGCATGATGTCAGGCACCTCTTGCGATGGTGTTGATGTGGTTGCCGTTGATTTCAACCAAGGTATCAAGGTGATTGAATCATCTTTTTCACCATACTCGGATTCAATTAAATCTCAATTATTGGCCTGTATGAATGACAAGGCCATTTCTGCAATGAAACTTAATCAGATTGATACCGAGTTGGGGTTGATCTATGGTCACGTAATTAACCAGTTTCTTGTAGACAAAGGAATTGGTAAGAAGGAAATTTTAGCCATAGGCATGCATGGCCAAACCGTTTATCATCAACCACCCAGCCAAGCTGTGCCAATTGGCAATACCATGCAAATCGGTTCGGCCGCAATAACCGCCCAAATCACTCAAATCACCACCATTGCTGATTTCAGGAGCATGGATATGGCATTTGGTGGGCACGGGGCACCACTGGCTCCTGCTTTGCATCAGCATGTTTTCGGTAGACCTAATCGCCATGTGGTGGTTCTCAATTTAGGAGGTATTGCCAACATCACCAGCATCACTGGCGATGAAGTCATAGGTTTTGATACGGGTCCAGCCAATTGTTTGATGGATGAATGGATTAAAGTACATCAGGGACTAGAGTATGACCAATCAGGACAATGGGCAGCACAGGGTACAGTTGATTCAGACTTGCTGAATTATTTGATGTCCGAAAGTTACTTTTCTGATGCTTACCCCAAAAGTACGGGTAGGGAATTGTTTAATTCGAATTGGCTCAGGGCTTATCCTCATTTGGATGATGTTAAAGCAGTTGATGTACAACGAACCTTACTTCAACTAACCGTTGAAACCATCAACCTTGGTTTACAACTTTTATCAAAGCCAATTGATAGAATTGTTGTGTGTGGGGGTGGCTCGAACAATAGTTTTTTGCTTAAAGAACTAGATAGGCGAACTGCTAAAACCTGTCAGCACAGTGGTACATATGGCATTGCTCCAGACGATGTAGAAGCTGTTTTGATGGCTTGGTTAGCAAAACAAAATATAGAAAATAAAAAGCTAGACCTGACCCAAATTACCGGTGCAAGCCAACCACTGATTTATGGTGTTCGATATCGCTTGTGAATGGTGTCTTATTCCTTGAACTCGATAACTATGGTGGTGATGTTATCAGAGCCACCGTTTTCAAGTGCCTGAATTATTAATTGGTCGCCAATTTCTTTGGGTGACAGGGGTTTTCTTAAAATTTCAGCAATGTGCTCATCATCGACCTCTTCAGTCAATCCATCTGAGCACAGCAGTATTTTGTCGCCAGGTTTAATTTCCCCATTGTCCAGTGATACTTTAATTTCACTGTTATCGGTGACACCCAGGGCTTGGGTGACCACGTTTCTGTGAGGGTGTGAGCGAGCTTGTGATGCGGTAATAAGTTCTTGGTCAACCAACTCCTGAACGTATGAATGATCGGAACTAATGGGAAATAATTCATCATCACTGAATTTATAAATTCTTGAATCGCCAACCCAGGCACAATCATATTTGTTGTCATCAACTTTCAACAGTGCAATTGTTGTTCCCATCGGTAAATCACCGGGTTTTTCCAGGGAGTTGTTAATGATTTCTTGATTGGCATCCAAAATGGCTTGTTTGATTGGTGTTTGAGTTTTAATGGAGTTTAATATGTGGTCACGAGCCAAAGCACTGGCAATTTCCCCATGGTCGTGACCTCCCATGCCATCAGCAACTAAAAATAGACCAATCTCCAGATCAATGCCATAAGTATCTTCGTTATGATCTCTTTTAATGCCTGAATGAGAAGTATGTCCTAATATTATGTTCATTGATGGCGTGCGGTTTTCGTTGAACCCTCTACATGCTGTCTGGTCAACATCAAGGTTCTGTTATGTAATACCTGATTCATGAATTTAGATTGGTTCATTATAACATTGAGTGTTTGTTCACTGATTGTAGCATTTTGTTAATTCATGTTCATCGACCTTATTATGCGATACCTGTCACATAAATACACCGTTTTCTTGCTGGATCATGAATGCCCTTGGGCATGTTATAAAGGAATGTCTTTGGGTCTTACGCTTCCGCTCCAAGCTCACGCAGCACACCTATATCCCTATAGGCGTCGGTCTCTGTTCCAAACTCGACGCTACCTCCTGCATCCTTGC
>JANQRW010000038.1 GCA_028284365.1 Marinicella sp. | reverse complement strand
AAAAAATTCCATAAGGCCCTACAGACATACGTTCCAGGTGAAATAGTCAAACCTAAAACGAAAGGGCTGTTCGCTAGAATTTCAGAGATTATTAATGGCAGTTAACAAGGCAAAATACTGCAGTTTCGCTCGGACGCCGCGTCATACGCCGCGCCCGTGTTCACGGTGTTAGCAATCACAGGACTTAAGTACCCTGAAACCCTGTGTGGTCCACTAAACGTAAATTTTGGCTGTTTCATCACTGTATCTGAGCAATCTAATCTTAACCCTGACTTGATCTAACAATTTCGTAAATGCGCATTAACCTCGGTATTATCGGATAATAGCGCACAAATGGGTTTTAACCTCGGTATGCATGAATCAAGTTGCAAAATATCAAGAAAAACATCGATTTTGAATGAAAAACACCGAAAAACAGGTGTCATCTGGGAATTTTTTTGAGTTAAAAATGCTAAAATGGCTGTTTAATAAATTGTTATACATGCTCAGTAAATAACTAGGTTTATTTATGGAATATTTTTTAGAGTTTCATTGGTGGTATTTGTTGGTTGGCCTACTTATTGTTATGGCATTGACCGGAAAAGGTGGGAGAGTTATTAAAAAATATTCTGCGGATCTAAAAATTCTTGATGATCGCTTCAAGGATTGTATTCCTGAAGCCGAGTACAAAATTTTTAAGGAAGGCCAGCCTGATAAAATAGATGTTGAAGTTGAGAATTTGCCCCTGAAGACTGATGAGGCTCTAGATATTTTAATTAATGATGTTCTTCTTGCAGAAATAACGGTTAAAAGGAACAAGGAAGCTGAGTTTGAACATTGGAGTGATGAAGCTAATTTCCCTAAAATTAAAGAAGGAGATGTCATAGTAATCAATTATCTTGGAGAAAAAATTTTAGAAGGCACCTTCCAGTTAAAATGAAATATAACAAGGCAAATCAATGCCGCTTTGCTCGGACGCGCTAAAGCGCGCTGGTGTTTGCGGCGTTAGCCGCACAAAGTGGAGATTCAGCAACAATGACACAATCCTCGTTTAGTTTTCTTTCTAAGAAGCCTTCTTGCCTAAAAGGTTTCCGAATTCAGGAAATATCTGATGTTAAAAGCAACTGGGTTACTGGACCAGAATTTAAATGCAAATTGGTAAAATGCCAGTGCGGTAATTCAGAACTAAAAATCTATGCTTCATACGAAAATGGCATGCATTTAGCTCCAATAATTTTAGAGTGTACCAATTGTGATACAAAAGAAGTAATTTTTAATCCTGAAATTCATGGATGGGACGGTCAAAATGGAGATGATTGTTCAATGGTTGGCACTGGTGAACCTGAATTATTCGTGGAAGACCCAACAAAAGTTGTAATCGAGTATTCTTATCAAGGGTTGGAGAATTATGAGGAACTCATAGAAGATGGAATTGGAAACCCTGAAGATTACTTTGATGTATTTTCTGTCTATATATGCAATGATAAGGGCGAGTTAAAAGAGGTGGTTTCATATGAGTGCGCGTAAGGCGGCTAACAAAGCAATCAACTGCGTTAGATTTGATATGGAAGTGCATCAGCCAATTGATTTGGAAGGCCGGGACCTCCAAGTCGGAGATTGGGTTCGCGTGATAACCGTCCCATTGTCCATCCAAGGCATGCCCGCTGATTCGCTAGAGGCGTTTTCCCGAGCAGTCGGGCACACGTTCCAGATTGAAGAATTCGATCAATCAGGGTGCCTTCACCTCGATATGTATCCGAAGGTCAGTTGCGATTCGATCTATATCGAACCATATTGCGTTCGTCGATTCCGGCGTTACAAGAAACTAAGCAAGGCGTTTCAGAAACGGTTGGCAATTTTGAACTCTTTGGAGGAGCCGCGGCTGGAGGTCGAGTTCGAAGCTAGGCTCGAACCAGGCGTGGATCTTGAGTCATTTGGTTTCGAGGTAATTTCAAGAGGTACTGGTGGTGACTTTGCCGTTTGGCCGGAAGAAAGGAAAGTGAAAGGCTGCATTACGGTGGAGGTGAATGATCCGAACGCCCGAACCATCTTGGAAGCCGCAAGGCAAAAAGCCTATGAAATGCGAGGCGTCGAAAGCTTTGAAGTCTCTGAGGTTCGAGTCAGAAATGAAATCTAACAATGCGGTCAAGTCGTTCGCCTGCGGCTCATTTGGACGCTCAGCACTCCGCGCCTGCTCGGGCATGGCTTCGCCATTGTTTTCCGAGCAATCGCTCCATGCTAAGCGCCGCTTACCTTGGCGTTATATCTATTAAATTGGTGTCAATATGAGAATTGTTATTATTTTTATTTCGGCTTTATTGTTATCATCTTGTTCAGAAAAAGAAATTCAAATAGTGAAAATAAACTTTAGTTCTGAATATGTTTATAACGACGGTACAACGTTAATTGCAAATGAAAATGAAGTTGTTATTTCAATTGATATAAAAGCTAAGAAAAAATACAGCTATGACTTTCCGCCTAGCTATCTTCTTACAAATGAGCCTATCAATATAGACGATATCATGACTGATGAGGAAACTTGGTTCAATCTAGATCCAGAGTATGACTCTAGATCCGAGGTGATAATGAAGTCTAATTGGGTTGAGGTCGATGAACCTGATTGGTTAAAGCCGGATGCAAAGTATGATTTTTCTGAATACGTTAGGCTTATTTTTGTGATCGATCGCAATATAAAAGAAGGCTTTTTGAATGTGCGTGATCATAAATCTGTAAAAATTTCTTTCGATCACAAGTAAAATATAATAAGTTCAAAAACGTAAGCGTGCACTGTGTGTGCTCGGACGCCACAAAACGGATTATTTTAAAACTGAAGTCTTCGAACATCATGATCGATGGTAAAGTAGAACTAAGACGTTATGCAACTTCTTGGTAAGAGACATGAATAAAATCAAAGAGGAACTATTAGCGACAAACTTGGCCCCTTGGAGGAAGAAGGGAATATTTATAGTTGTTATCTTATTAAGCCTTTTTCCCTTCTTTATTACATATAAAACCTCTGCGCCTGATTTAGGAGCTGCTTTGTGGCAATTACGACACTTTGTTGGTATTGCTGCCATGCAGGCGATAGCTCAAATATCGCTTTCTTGGTACATATTGAAAAATAAGGTGCCTAATTACGTAATAGGTAGTTTTCTCATTACTGTGCTGTTTTTCCAGGTCACATATAGCATAGCTGTTATTTTGGTGCCCTATGCATAACAATTTGCAGCAGTCGGACAGTCAAGCTCTGGCCAAAAAGACGGCCGCCGCTTTGCAAGGCGTTAAGCATATTTACGCATGAAGAAGGTATTGTTATTTACGCCTATAACGATTTATATTGTTTTTCTTGTAGTCAATTTTTTACCGAATGGGTTTAGTGTGATGCCAGAACCTTCACACCCTTGGTATACACCCTACACTTCAATCCTTTTTCTTCTTACGGCTTTCTGGTTTTACCCAGTAACATTTACTTTTCAGCTATTGGGGCTCGATATACTCGGAGCTGGCTATTTCTTAGCTTCTGCCATTTACACTCTTTTTATAACTGTCTTATTTCGTGCTATTCAGCTGCACATAATCAATCGGAGTAATAAAGCAAATGCCTAACAAAGCCAAGCACTTAAGCACATTTCACGTGCTGGACTCGCAACACGTTGCTCGCCTGTGTTGGCGGCGTTAGCATTTATAAACGACCAAAATGACACCATTTATTTTATTGGGCGTATTCGTAACTTTCTTTTTGTTATTTTTGCTATCGTCGGTATCGTGTTTTATTTACGACTACTTTGAAAAAAATAAAAAAGAATGGGGCGGTATTCCACTTTATGTTGCGCTTAGATTAACGCTTCTGCTTATCTTCTTTATTGTCATTCTGTTCGTGATGGGTGGTGGTATGGGTGCTGCCATAGTTATTGTTTATGGTGGCCATTTTATAACCATCGTTTTAGCGATACTGACTGTTTTAACTAGTCTGTATAGGTATTCTAAATTAGAAAGTGAGCATTCAACGTGAGATCGCTAAGTGTGAGGATCTGGAGGAAGTAAATAACAATGCATAACAATTACCTCAAAGGCGCTATTTGTAAACAAATGGCATCGACTCACAATAAATTGCTCACCTATTAGACGAGGCGTTATAATTTGTTTATGAGAGATTTTATCTGTATTTTTATGGCTTTTGTCGTAGCTCCTTTAACATCCAATATAGGCTTTGGTTTAGCCTTTTATTACCGATGGCCAAATGATTTTTATAGAATGTTAGAGGCTGAAGGGGTTTACCATATGTTTGGGCCCAATGTGTACGTTACAGGGGTCACATATGTCATCGCATTTATTTTTGGACTTCCTGGCTACTTACTATTACGCAAATTAAAGTTAGATAAGTCTTATCTAATTGTTGCATGGGCTGTGGTTGTAGGAGCAACATTTACATATTTTGAGAGATTTGGTAGTGCAGAATGGGATTGGGAATATGGCGTATTCCCTGCAATCGTTGTTTCATTAACAGCAATTTTCGTACTCAAGGTTTGTGAAAGTGTGTCCGGTAAAACATAACAAGGTTGGGCACAATTGAGCAGCAACCTGTCTGGACACTCAAGCGCATTCCTTCGTGCCTGTAGCAACGGCCTTATGAATCAATTTAACTCAACGCTTCCAGGCATAGCTAAACTTCACAAATACACTTTTATCAGTTTTCACAAAAGATTCGATGTCATCAAATTCGGTCCCAGCATCTGAATAACCAACGAACAGCAGGGTTCTGGGATTGACTTTGTATGAGTAAATAAGCTGGGTAGATACGTTTTCGCTGTTTTTATTGAAGTCATCGGGGTCGTTGTATAAAGACAAATCACGATTGACGTCGGTTTGTATCACTGCAAGTCTGAGCCTTTGGCGAATATTGAATTGGTAAGAAAGCCTCAAGTCAGTTTGGTTGGCGGTGAAAATATTGCCAGCATCAATGGATAAATTGCGGTAGCGGTGGTTGGCTCTAATGCTGAAATGTTTGCCGATATTGGCATTGGCATAAACACTGAACCTTCGAGAGTCTGCCAGGCGTGAATTACTGAAATCTACCTGGTTGGCTTTCTCAATAAAGATGCCCGTCTTAAAACCAGCAATGGGAGTTATATCAAAATCAAAATAACGGTAGTTTTCTCGGAATACTTGATCATCCCAGAAACGGTCTCGAACACCCGTACCAACTCGGTAAAAGGACTGGAGTGGACCATTAACGCCGAAGCTGCCTTCAAACTCTTTCTCTAATACTGTACCCTCTTGATCATGGGTGATGTCCCAATCAGAGTAGACATCCATGCGGTTCCACCAGTTGTCCTCACCACCAATCCATACATACCCACCACCAATCACAGATTTTTTGGTGCCCACTTGACCGATAAAGCCGCTGTCTGCTCTGAAACCATCGTCTTTATTTTGGTGAAAGGCATTAAAGCGCCAGTTACGACCGTTGTGGTTGTAGCGCAACAAATAAGACTGGCCAGAAAACTGATCGGTGGGTTGGTCAAATTCCTCACTGAGCTCTTCGGGGTATTCAGTTTCTGAACGAGCGAACTGAACCCGAAATAAATCTTTGGGAGTTAATCGATAATTAACATCAACTGAAGCCAAAGTATTACTGTATTTGCCACCTTCACGCTGGGTAATCGTGCCACCAAAAGTAGAGGCATGTTGGCCAAAATCCCTGCGATAACGCGCAACTAAATTGTTAGAGTCGGTTTCTAAGCTGGTGAAGTCAGAGCCCAATGCACCTGGGATCAATAAATTGGTAACGGTGTCATTCGCATAATAAAAACCATAGGCGTTCTTATCGTATTTACCCACCAACCTGACACCATAATCAGGATCTGCAATGTTTCTGGTATAGACTAAATTCATATTAGAATCAAAATAGTCTGAATTTTCTAAAAAGAATGAACGCCGTTCAGGGAAGAATAGGGCAAAGTTATTATTCACGTTTAATTGAGCTGAATCAGCCTCTACCTGGGAAAAATCGGGATTAATGGTGGCGTTCAAAGTTAAATTTGAATTAATACCCCAGTTGACATCAACACCTGCTTCAAAGTCAGTGTCTGAAGGGCCATAATCCACATCTTCCGGGTCCCTGCTTTTGGCAGAAAGGCCAGTGATGGTGGGGGTGATCTCAAGATCCATGCCACGATTGGCATTGGCAAAACCTTTGAGCTTTTCTGTTTGGCACAGAAAACAGTCATTACTGCGATCAATGATAACATTGCGGTACAAACGGCGATCATCCCTGGGATGGATGCGTAGTGCAAATAAACCCCAAGTTTTCTCGCCCTGAATATCTGGCATTTGTAATTCGTTATATGGAATTTCCATTTCAACCACATAACCAAATTCTGTTATCTTACCAGCTGAATCCCAGATGGCATCCCATGAGTCATCTTCGTTATTGCCACTTTGAATGAGGTCCATTTGTACGCCCAACGGGTTAACAAAGAATTCTAAGGCGCGCCTTTCATCATTATATGTGTCCAATAATACACCGACAAAATCATCGTTATAGGCAGAATCCCGATCTCTTAAGAAAGCCCTGATTTTCTCAGGTTCCGGGTCTTCTGCTTTAAAACCAACAACCAGGGCATTGCCAGTGTCGATGAAGTACGCCTCAGTTTTCACTTTGGCAGGGATGTTTTCAGCGGGGGAAGTTTCATATAACAGCGGAATGACAAGTGCTTGTTGCCAAGCTGCTTCATCCATAACACCATCAATTTTAAAATCATCACTGATAAGTGGTACTTGTTTTGGATCAACGGATTGTGCAATTGCACCGAAAGAAAGTAATAAAAGCCCCAGTATCTTTATCATATTTGCCTACTAAGTATGTCCTAAACGGTTTGAATTGTAATTGATGGGTATTAACGTCAACAACCCGCCAAAGGTAACGGATTATTTTTGATTCATTGATAACAGAGATCTTTACTCAATTCGTGAATCAAGTTAAAAAGTTTAAAATTAAACTGCTTTGCGTTGAAAAACTGGCTAATAACGACACATTAGACTGCATTTTCCGTCTTAATCAGTTCAATTTTAACTCTTTTTCTCAATGAATCAGAATCAAGCAAAGGTCTCTATCAGTGAGTAAGTGGGTTTATTCGGGACAATCATCCTGACAGTACAAGTCATGCAACAGGTGAATGATTTGCACTGCTTTGCTTTCGGTCAGAGAATAATACATGGTTTGTGCATCCCGACGTACTTTGACTAAATCAGCTTGTCGCAGTTGGGCTAAATGCTGTGACAGTGCTGATTGACTTAACTGTGGTAAGGTTTCATTGAGTTGAGACACTGACATTTCCTTGTCATGTAATAAGCAGAGAATCAATAATCTTTTTTGATTGGAAATTAACTTTAACAGCTCAGATGCTGAGCCGGAATGAGTCATCATGTCATCAATTGATAATTGCATCTTTCCTGGCTGGATTTTCAAAGCCAAGTATTTTGCACCAAAAGCTGTTATTTAACAACCATCCAAATATTAGAAAAAACTTATATACAAGTTAAGTGATTTGTTTATAATACGGATCATGAAAAAACAGCTCACTCAATTTGTTCTTAATAAGCCGAAAATCATCTTCTTGATGTTGTTGGTTTTGACATTGGTAACAGCAGCACTGATCCCCTTGATTCAAATAGATACTGACCCAGAGAATATGTTGGTAGAAGATCAAATAGAACGTCAGTTTCATAATCATGTTAAGTCACAATTTAAGCTGCATGACATGATTGTTGTGGGTGCTGTTAATCGATCTGAGCCAAGCATTTATAACCCTCAATCGTTGGGGGCATTGTATGAAATTGCCAGTAAGACGGCACAAATTAGCGGTGTTATTGATTATGACCTGATGGCACTTTCAACAGTTGATAATATCACTCAGGAAGTGGGTGGTGGCATCCGCTTTGACTGGCTGATGAAGCAACCGCCAAATAGCCCAAGTGAAGCAGCTGCATTAGCGATACAGGTTGAGCGGTTGCCGTTATTAAAAAACACCTTGGTATCAGATGACCTACAAGCGGCCAGCATTTATGTACCCATTGCTGATAAAAACGAGAGTCACCGCATTGCAACTGAGATTCAAGAGATTGTTGATGGCTTAGAATCCAAAGATGATTATCACATAACAGGCTTACCTGTTGCTGAAGATACTTTCGGATACCAGATGTTTGTGCAAATGGGTATCTCAGCACCTTTGGCTGGTTTGATGATATTTATCATGTTGTGGTGCTTTTTCAGGAATTTCAAATTCATTGCTGCTCCCATGATTGTGGCTATGGTGACAGTCATTGCGGTGATGGGGATCATGATTGGTATGGGCTACACCGTACACATTATGAACTCAATGATTGCGATATTTCTGATGCCAATAGCGGTGGTTGACTCTGTACATATCATGTCTGATTTTGTAGAACGTTATCAGGGTGATGAAAACAGAGGCGAGGTAATTACTGTGGTGGTTGGTGATTTGTTCAAGCCCATGCTGTTTACCAGCGTTACTTCAGCCATCGGTTTTTTCTCGTTGATGTTAACGCCAATTCCGCCGGTACAAATTTTTGGTGCCTTTGTGGGGGCTGGCATTTTATTGGCATTTATGCTTACCATTTTATTTATTCCCGCTTATCTGATTGTGCTCAAGCCAGGGGCCTTAAAGAGTTTACGTTCGATTCATCACAGTGAGTCGATTTTGAATCGAGTAAATGCTCAGTTAGGTCGTTTAGGCTTGTTGCGCAGCAGAGCTGTCATGTACTTTTTCATACTGATCCTGGGTTTAAGTATTTGGGGTATTTTTAAGATACAAATCAATGACAACCCGGTCAGATGGTTCAAAGCCGATCATCCTATTAGGGTGGCTGATCGGGTTTTGAATGAACATTTTGCTGGGACTTATGATGCTTATTTGGTTCTAACAGCTGAAACCAAATACATTGAACAGCAATTCAATGAACAATTATCGAAAATACCTCTTTGGCAGGCCACATTCAACGAACTGTCAAACCAAGATAAAAGTTTCAATCAAAACGCACAGGCATTATTACTGTGGGCAGAGGATCAATTATTTGAAGCTGGGCCAGAACAAGTTGACGATCTGGAACAGTTGATTACAAATATCGAGCAAACCATGGAACAACTGAGTATTTTTAAAGATCCTGAATCGTTGCAATACATTGTTGAACTACAAAACGCACTCCAAAACAGTGGTTTGGTTGGTAAATCAAACTCCTTAGCTGATTTGGTGATGACGGTTAATCGTGAACTAAAAGGTGGTGGTGAGAAAAATTACCAACTACCCAACACACAAGCGGGAGTGGCACAAACTTTGTTGCAATACCAATCATCTCACAGACCACATGATTTATGGCATTTTGTGACCCAGGACTATGACAGTGCCGTTATTTGGGTGCAGCTAACCAGCGGTGACAACCAAGACATGACACAGGTGGTTAGCTACATGACTGAATACACAGAGCAAAATCCACCACTTGCCAATCTGGTTATTAACTGGGCAGGCAAAGCTTATCTGAATAAAGTGTGGCAAGAAGAAATGGTGGCTGGTATGGGTGATAGTTTGATCAGTGCTTTTGTGGTGGTTTTTGTGATGATGGTGCTGCTGTTCAGAAGCTTGTTGTTTGGCTTGTTGGCCATGTTACCTTTGACTTTGACCATTTCATTTATTTATGGCTTGATAGGCTGGATCGGGAAGGACTATGACATGCCCATTGCGGTGTTATCGGCATTAACCCTGGGTTTATCGGTTGATTTTGCGATTCATTTCTTACAGCGTGCGCGTGATATCTATGCGACCCATAATGATTTTAAGTTAACCATGCAACAAATGTTTGCTGAACCTGCTGCTGCCATCAGTAAAAATGCCATTGTCATTGCCATTGGATTCACGCCTTTGTTACTGGCACCATTGGTGCCTTATGTCACAGTTGGGGTGTTTCTTGCAAGCATCATGGCGGTTTCAGCCATAGTCACCTTGGTGTTGTTACCTGCGATGTTGAATTTACTTAGAAACTGGGCTTTTAAATCATGATGATAAAAAAAATACTGTTGATATTAACTCTTGGGTTTACTAGTTTGGGTGCCAATGCAATAGAAATTGATGAAATCATTGAACGAGCTAATTTAGCTTCTTTTTATGTTGGAGATAACGGCCGCAGTGATGCTCGGATGATTATTGTTGACAATGATGGTAACAAACAAATGCGTCAGTTTGTGATCCATCGTCAAGATGTCGAAGAGGGTGGGGATCAGAATTTCTTGGTGGTTTTTTCAAGACCTTCTGACGTCAGAGGAACTGTATTTCTGGTGCATAAAAAAGCCATGGTTGATGATGATCGGTGGTTGTATTTGCCAGCATTGGATTTGGAAAAGCGTATTTCGGCCAGCGACAACCGTACCAGTTTTGTTGGCAGTGATTTCTATTATGAAGATGTTTCAGGGCGGCACCCATCATTGGATGAGCATGAACTGATAGAAGAAACTGAAGATCATTATGTGGTTAAAAGTATGCCCAAAGATAAAAGCGCAGTGGAGTTTGCACATTACCAAATACGCATCGATAAACAAAGCTTTTTACCCATGCTGATAGAGTATATCGATAAGGCGGGAACTATTTACCGGCGGGTTGAGGTCATTGAGGTGCAAACCATCCAAGGTTACCCAACTGTTATGAAATCAAAAGTCAGCAACCTCAAAACCAAGGGACACACATTGTTGCAATTCAGAAAGCCAGTTTACGACACTGTTGTGAATGACAGTTTATTCACCACCAGATCACTGCGTAACCCGCCCAAATAAGCCAATGCAGCCATTGAAATTCACAATGATTCTGCTATTGGTTTTGGGACAGGCAATTGCTCAAGAGGATAATGAGTCATCTGGTGATGAATGGAACAGTGATGACTGGGATGGTGTTGAATCTAAATGGCAACAATCTGGTTTTATCGAGTTGAGTTATGGTTCGCGTACCCAAACCGACTCACTATACAACCACCAACAAACTTTGGGCGAGTTACGTTGGCATCAAGAGTATGAATATCAACATAAAAGCTTTGATTTTAATTGGAGCCATGATGTTTGGTTTGATGATGTGTTGAGCCAATGGCAAATTGACTTGCGTGAATTGAATGTTAAGTTTTCTGTCTTTGATAACACCGATTTTCAAATAGGTCGCCAAATCAGCACTTGGGGTAGTGGTGACTTACTTTTTATCAATGACTTATTTCCCAAAGATTGGGTTTCATTTTTTGCGGGTCGTGATGATAATTATTTGAAGGCACCGGCTGATGCCTTGCGTTTCACAAGTTATTTCAGAGTATTTAATGTTGATTTGGTGGTAACGCCAAGTGCAGAACCAGACCGCTTTATCAATGGCGAACGCTTCTCGTTGTTCTTCCCACTATTTGCAACTGTGCTGGGTGGAAGTGAAGTGGTCAACCCGAAAAACCCCAGTCAAACAGAACTTGCACTGCGCCTGTTTAAAAACATTAAGGGTCATGAGGTGGCTTTATATGCTTATCGCGGCATCGAAAAATCTCCTATAGGTATAAACAATAATGGAGATGCTTTTTTTCCGAAAAAAAATGCTTTTGGTGCCAGTTACCAAGCAGCGATAGGTAAAGGGATATTCAATGTGGAAGTGGGTTATCACCAAGCTAAAGAAGAAAACAATGGCAGTGATCCTTTCATTCCCAACTCCCAATGGCGCTTGTTACTGGGTTACAATCAAGAGTTGTTTAAAAAACTTAACTGGGGTTTGCAGTATTACCTTGAGCATGTAACAAATCACACAACAATGTTGAATAATTCGCTCAGCCCAGAATTCGAAGCTGAACAAAATCGCCACGTCATTACCAACCGATTCACCTATCAGGCCATGCAGGATAAACTCACATGGTCGTTGTTTATGTTCTACTCACCAACTGATCATGACAGTTACTGGCGACCGTCAGTGAATTACCGTCGCAATGACCGATGGCAATACACAATAGGTGGCAATATTTTTAGTGGACAAGAAGAACACACGTTTTTTGGTCAATTTGAAAATGCCAGCAACATTTATGTTCGCTTTCGTTATCAGTTCTAAAACCCTACAGTGTTTCTTATAAGTTGCTTACAGGGTGCGTCGATTGTCAGCTTTAAAATGAACGACAAGGGTGATGATGTTTTTTTGTTGTCAGTGAAACTCTGTTTTTATCTATTAACTAATTACCTATAGCATACTGACTGAAAGCTTCGGACTGGGTACAATGTTTTTAAGACGTAAATATTTAAACTTATGCACAAGAAACAAATTATCATCTGGTTAATGGCTGGATTTCTCATCACCTACCATACGGTTAAAATTTATTCAGGTTTGGTTGCAAATGATGACGCTGCAGCAGCTGTATTGAATTGGTCGTTATCCAACAGTCTCAGGTTGTGGATCATAGCGAGCCTTTTATTGGTTATCATGTTTAAGAGGCTAGGAGTTCTTTCGATGTGGCTTTCAATAAGTTCATTGGTTTTGCTACAGTACATGAACATGACAGGCAATGTTACATTTCTTAGTTACTTGGGCCCCTTGAAAGGTTTTATTTTCCCAGCTGCCATTACGATGTTGTTTTGGCAGAACCAAAAAATGAGTACCAACCGCAGCTGAAATAAACAAGCCCGTCCAGTATTGAACGGGCTTGTTTCGGTGTTATGAAGGAATTATTTGTAAATTCTAAATTCAGCATAACAATTATTAGTTACATACAATTCACCTCGTTGGTTCACACCCCAGTTACCTTCACAAGGGTACTTGCCTTTACTGATTTCTCGTTTGAACTCAACATCACGGAATGGTCCGCGAGTGTCACAAATTTTAAGGTTATTGCGGCGAGATTTACATTTGATGTTGAATGCTTCTCTCACTGGTGGTTGGTTGCCAATGCCGGAGTTGCCTGCATAGGTCATAAAGCGTGCACGGCATCCATCTTTAACCCAAATACCATTAACATCATAGCCCCATCTGTTTTCACAGCTGGTATTAGAAAGGTTTTGTACAAACTCTACACGGCCAGATGTGTCTGCACGACAAGTTCTGACTTGGCCGTAATTTGATTCACAAACCACTTCGCGACCTTGGTTGTTGGGGTAGTTGGGGTTGTTGCCGTATCCAGGGTCTTGGTATTCAACAATGCGGAATTGCGCATGGCAACCATTTCTTACCCAAAGACCGTGGCTTGATATGCCCCAGTTTCCACGGCAAGACTGATTGTAGCCTCGACCCATTTCTTGAACCAGTTCGACACTCTGAAGGTCAGGAACTTGACAGTTTTGAACAGTGCGCCCGATAGATCTGCACTCAACAATCCCATCGCCATAACCTGATCCAGGATTATTGTAGTTGTTTCTTGAAATCAAGAAGTCGGCTTTACAACCATTGGCTACCCAAATTTCATTTTGATTGAAACCCCAGTTGCCACGGCAATTGCGGTTACTTAATTGATGTATCAATTGAACATCAGCACCTTGCAGATTGGTGGCACAGGTCTGGCGGCGATAGCTGTACGATTCACAACGAACAACGTTATCAGATTGGCCGTAATGATTTTGGTAGCGATCTATTTGAAATTCTCCACGGCAACCATTGGTGACCCAAACACCGTAGTAGTCATAACCCCAGTTACCCTGACATGAGTTGTAGCCAATTTGTCTGATAAGTCTGACACCGCCATTGGTGTCGGCTCGACAATGTTGTCTTTGGCCACGGTAAGACTCACAAACAAAACGGTCTCCCCGGTTGTAGGTGCTATTGCCCCAGCTTTTATCGCTCTTGCTTTTGGTGTATTGTTCTTCTGTTGAGTTGTTCTCAGTAGAAAGTTTTTCTAATTCTTTTTTCTCCTCATCGGCTGCAATAACCAAACCAGAAAAAAGAATAAGTCCCCATATTAAATGCTTTTTCATAAAATGACTCCTTTAAATTAACTTGACAATTATTTTAGCTTTCTCTGATGGCTTATGGTGATTAATTTGTAAACAATTTACAAGTGTTTGAATTAATTGATGTGAAAAACTGAATTAAGTGGTCTGGAATTGTTGTTTAATGGCGTAAGAGTGAATTGCTTACGAACCAATCCTGTTTGGATTTTTTGCTTGTTGCATAATGATAAATAAGCAACAAATCAGGAGAACGCTGTATTCCATTCCATTTCTTCCGTCTCCTACAACGAACCAACCATGTTGCCAGTGAACTAAAATGATGCCTAATGTGGTTTGTGCAATTAAGTAGAATGCAGGGGGTTGGATTAACTTCCCGGTGAGAATGAGTAAGCTGGATGTGATTTCCAATAGGGTAACTGTCTACGCCAGATATAAGCCATAAGGCCATCCAAGGCTGTCAAAGAAAGTGCCAAAATCATCAACAATTCCTGCTGAGATTCGGTAGATACCATGGGTTAGGAACAGTCCAGAAACCACAATACGTAATAGAATGGCTGGTTGCTTGATTAATTTTTTCAAAATGACAAAACAATGTTCGGATTGTCATAAATTAAACCACAGCAGTGATAATTTGGTCTACATTAAAACTTCTTAAAAACTTCTTTTTTAAAGTTTAACTGGCATAAATCGACTTATGCCAAATATCCGCCATCAACAGGTAAACTCACACCAGTGATGTATTTGGCTTCATCAGAAGCCAAAAATAAATAGGCAGGCGGAATCTCTTCTGGTTGTGCCATCCGACCCAGAGGGATTTGTGGCAAGATCATTTTTAACATGGCTTCATTCTGTGTTAAGGCTGAAGCAAACTTGGTGTCGGTTAAGCCTGGTAATACTGCATTTACACGAATGCCAAAAGGTGCGCATTCTTTGGCAAATGATTCGGTCATAGAAATAATAGCAGCTTTGGAGGCTGAATAAAGTGCTTGGTTATGGCCGGTGATGCGCCCATTGACTGATGAGGTGTTGATGATGACCCCTGACTTTTGTTCACGCATTTGTTGGCCTGCCAATTGTGACATATGAAAATAACCTTCAATGTTCACCTCTATGGTTTTTTGAATGGCACTAAAACCCATGTCCAGAACATTACCAAAGTAAGGATTTGCAGCGGCATTGTTGATCATCACATCAATGCGACCCAGTTGTTCAACTGTTTGTGCAATCAGTTGTTCTCTGGATTCTCGCTCACCATTGTGGCAGGTGATGGCTGAAGCCTGACCACCAGCTTTCTTAATCGCATCAGCCACTTTGTCGATGCCTTCTTGTGAGCGTGAACTCACCACCACATGAGCACCTTGGGCGGCGAATTGATGTGCAATGGCTTCACCAATACCACGACTGGCGCCTGTAATGAGGATTACTTTGTTTTTAAAATCTGTCATGTTTATCTCGTAATTAGTTGTTTTTGTTATTTATTTTAAATGAGTCAAGGCTTGTTTCAAAATCAGGTCTCTGATCATGCCCATAGGCTTGAATGCTGGATTATCGGTTTGGCCTTTTTGATACCTGTAAAAGATTTGTTGTACAATCACAGCCAGCCTGAAAAGGCCATAAATATAATAAAAGTGATAATCATCGATCACCAATCCACTAGATAAACTGTATTGATGGACCAATTCATCACGACTTAACATCCCATCCAGATAAGTCGGCATCATGCTGATTTTTTGCATGGCTTTGTGGTCATTGGCTTCGAACCAGTAAGCCAGAGAACAGCCTAAATCCATCAATGGATCACCGATGGTGGTCATTTCCCAATCAAGGACGCCAATGATTTTGTTGGTGTTGTTTGGATCGAAAACCACGTTATCAAATTTGTAATCATTGTGAATCAAAGTATATTCGCGGTTATCGTTTGGCATGTTTTTTGATAGCCATTGGATCACTGGTTGGGCCACATCATTTTCCGGCGTAACCCTGTTGTAGCGATGTACCCATCCTGTTATTTGACGTTCAATATAACCAGGTCCTTTGTTGAAGTTTTGTAAGTTATGAGTAGGCACTTGGTGAAGTTTAACGTGTACAGCCATCAGTTGTTTACATAATTGGCTTAAGTCAGTACCATTGTATATGTCTGGCAATTGTTGTCTGATGATGATGCCGTTAATTGGTTTCATCAGATAAAATTCACGAGGAAATACAGCTTCATCATCGCAGAATAAAACCACCTCTGGACACAAATTAAAGTGCGGGTGAAGTTTTTGTAATAATTTATACTCACGGTTCATGTCGTGGGCACCTTTGGCTTTGGTGCCAGGTGGTGAAGTGCGCATGATCCACTCTTGTTGTTCGTCTTTTACCGCATAGGTGAGGTTAGATGCCCCGCCTTTAAATGCGCTAAAGGTTAAATCGCCTTGTGTAGGTAGCTGTGTGTGTAGGTATTGGCTGACAGTGGATTGTTCTACAGGTGTCATGATTTAACTCCGAGTAATTGATAAACGCTGAGGAGGAGGTTAGCGACGTATTGATCTGCATTGATGCCTTTTTGGTTGTATTTCCATGACTTTAAATACCATTCTTGTAGCATTACTTTAAGCATTGCCGCAACGAAATCAGGATTGGTACATGTGCATAGGTTTTGCTGTTTGGCTTTGGTAATGTGTTGCAAAATAGCATTTTCCATAGACTGTTCTGAGGCAATGATGGTCTCTACCAATGGGCGTTCTAAACTTTTGGCTTCCATAAACACGAAGTAAAACCACTTTTTCAGTCGCTCACTGATGTAAATGTGTCGAGCCAACAGCTCATTGAGCTCAAAAATAGGGTCTTCATTGTGATGCTCTGATATTTTCAAGCATGTTTCTGCCATATAGACCATGGCAGAATGAATCATCTCTGCGATTTGGGTTTTGTTACTGAAATATTTGTATAATCCACCCATACTGATGCCAGATTCTTGGCTCAAATCTCGTAAAGTCATTGCCTGAAAACCTTTTGCGTTTGAAATTCTAAAAACTGTTCCGATGATGAGCTTAAACTTTTTGGTTGCGATGTTGCGGTTTTTTAGGTTCAGCTTTTCATGGTTCAGGTCATACAGGCATGACCACTCATTACCAATCAAAGCCACAAACTCTTGGCTGAATGTTTCGTAACTGAGGTTGATCAAAACTGTTTAAGCAGGCTTTTAGCCAGTGATATCTTGTGAACTTCATCTGGGCCGTCGTATATCCGTGCAGCACGCTCTTCGCGGTAGAAAAATGCCACTATGCTGTCGTCTGTCATGCCCAATGCTCCCATTGATTGTAGGGTGTTATCCACCACTGATTGTAGCATGTTTGCGCATTCGAATTTGATCATTGAAATGTGGTGTCTTGCGGCTGCCCAGCCGGCCTCATCAATGATTTTGGCAGTTTCCATAACCAATGTTCGTGATGCATTCATAGCTGCATAGGATTCAGCGATTTTACTTTGAATGACCGCTTGATCGGCTAAAGTGCTGGTACCTGTGATTGGGCGGTTCTTGACATGTTTGCACATGATCTCAAAACACCTTCGGGCAATACCAATCCAACGCATGCAATGTTGAATGCGCCCAGGCCCAAGCCTTTGTTGTGCCATTTTAAAACCTTGGCCTCTTTGACCAATCAGGTGATTGGCCGGTACTTTACAATTCACAAATTCAACCTCGCTATGTGAATAATAACCTTTACCTTCATGACCCATAACTGGTATGTTGCGTATCATTCTATAGCCAGGATTGTCTAGTGGCACAATAATCATACTGGCTTTCTGGTGTTTTGGTGCATCCGGTTCGGTTACTGCCATGACAATGGTGAATTGGCTGCCGTCAGCGGCGGTGGTAAACCATTTTCTGCCATTAATGAGCCATTGGTCATCGATCAATTCTGCAGTGGCTTCCAATAGGGTGGGGTTTGAACCTGCTGTAGCTGGTTCAGTCATGGCGAAACAGCTGCGGATTTCTCCTTGAGCCAACGGCAACAGAAAATGGCTCTTGATGAAGTCATTTGCATATATGTGTAACAACTCAGCATTACCTGCATCAGGAGCTTGGCACCCCAAACAGTAATGACCCAGGGGTGATTGACCACTGACTTCTGCAATTTGTCCCAGTTCGACTGTAGATAGATTCATGCCACCAACATCAGCGGGCAGATTTGGGGCCCATAGGTTGGCTGCTTTGACGTTTTGTCTGATTTCATCTAAAGCTGGGTATAGTTGATCCCATTGCTGGGTGAGTAACAAAGTTTCCAATGGAATAATTTGGTTCTTTACAATCGCATCAATGCGCTCTAGCATCTCATCGAAACTTGATTGGGTCATTTAGCTACTCGTATAAAAGATGAACGATTATAACAAAAAGCGAGTGAATGTTCGCTTTTTTTGCTAAGATGCTTGGATGCATAATAATTCGAATACAAAAGTCATGGTTATCACTGGTGCAGCCAGTGGTTTAGGAAAAGCTTTGGCACTACACGCCAGTCAACGTGGTTTTGATGTGGCTGTTGTTGATGTACAAACAGAAGCCGGCCAGCAAGTGGTACAAAGGATACAATCTCAGGGTCAAAGAGCACATTATTTTAATTGTGATGTCTCTGGTGCCGAAAATCTCCAAGCTTTAAAACAAGAGGTTGTTACAGTCTTTGGTCAGGTTGATGTGGTAGTAAACAATGCAGGAGTAGGCTCGCAAGGCAATCTCGAATTCACCACAGAAGCTGAATGGGAGCGACAATGGCAAGTCAACGTCATGGGGGTGGTGCGAGGATGCCAGGCATTCATCCCAGAACTGCGTAAAAGTTCTGCTGCAGCGATTGTAAATGTGGCATCGTTTGCTGCCATTGCGCTTGCTCCAGGAGTGGCCTCGTACAATGTGGCTAAAGCCAGTGTCTATGCTTTGAGTGAAACTTTGCGCTGTGAACTGGCTCAGGATGACATTCATGTCAGCGTGGTCTGTCCGGCATTTTTTCAAACCAATTTAGTACAATCTATGCATGGTACTGATGAAAAAATCAAAAATCAAATCAATCGTTGGATGAAAAATTCAAAATACACCGCTGATGACGTTGCTAACATGATTTTAGATGCAATAGAGAACAAACAGTTTATGGTATTGTGCGATAACCAAACCAAGTGGCAGTACAGGATATCAAGGTGGTTTCCCAATTATTTTTTCAAACAAAAAGTCAAAATGATTAGGAGCATGTTTCAATGAGCAACAGTGATAAAAAGTGGATGATCTATGGTGCAACTGGTTATTCAGGCAAGCTGATTGTAGAAAAAGCAGTCCAGGCTGGTATGAAGCCAGTTTTAGCAGGACGTAGCAGGAATAAAGTAAAAGCTTTGGCGGCACAATATAATCTACCTTGCCAGGTGTTTAGCATTGATATGTTGGCTCAATCCGATGTGTTCATTACTCAAATGAACTTGGTTTTGAACTGTGCCGGACCTTTTTCCCAGACTGCACAAGTGATGATGCAGGCATGCTTGAAACAGCAATCCCATTACCTTGATATTACTGGGGAAATTGATGTTTTTGAACTGGCAGCGAGTTTAGATACAGCTGCCAGAGATCAGGGTGTGGTACTGTGCCCTGGAGTGGGTTTTGATGTGATTCCTACAGATTGTGTGGCAGCTAAATTAAAACAAATGATGCCAGATGCAACACACTTGGCATTGGGGTTTGATTCGCGGTCAGGTTTTAGTCCGGGTACGGCCAAGACTTCTGTAGAAGCGTTGCCAGAAGGAGGTAAGATCCGTGAAAACGGTGAAATAATTACGGTACCTTTGGCAGCTAAAACCCGTAAGATAGATTTTGGTGGTGGTGAAAAATTAGCAATGACCATTCCTTGGGGTGATGTGTCTACAGCCTATCACAACACTCAGATTCCAAATATTGAAGTATATATCCCAGGTTCGCCAGGTATGGTCAAACAACTGAAAAGAATGAATTGGTTTAAACCTGTTTTGGGATTGGGTTTAGTTCAGAATTTCCTAAAAAAACGCATTGATAAAAAAGTAAAAGGGCCAGATGAGGCCACCAGGGCAAAGTTGAAAACATATGTTTGGGGCGAGGTTAAGAATGCCGCAGATGAAAACAGAGAATATCGCATTAAGGTCAATAATGGCTATGAAATAACTGCAGATGGTGCGGTCTTTGTTGCCGAAGCCTTGTTAGGTAGACGAGCCGATACTGCTGGTTATCACACGCCCAGCATGTTATTGGGTGCGGACTTAATTGAACAGTTACCGGGCACAGAAATTATTTGATGTAATAAAAAAGAAGATTTTTGTTACAATGAGCGCACTGAATCATGATGGAGCATTTGATGAAACGAATTTCTGCACTTATTCTTATTTTTATTATCAATACGGCCATTGCACAGTTCAAGCCAGCTGACGGTTTGTGGAATACAACTGATGATCCAGCCATAGGCAGTGGTTTGATGATGACCACACAAAATGCCATCACTGTTATCAGCTTGTTTACTTATACGGCAACAGGTGAAAATGTTTGGTATATTGGTTCGGGTCAAGTTGATGGTGAGGGTGTGCTGGAAGTCGATTTGTATCAAACACAAAATGGACAAAACCTGCTAGGAGATAATCCACAATCAGCCAGTATCTTTGATGAATTTGACACATTGAAAATAGTGTTTTTGGGTTCTAATAAAGCAAACTTACAATTCAACGGATCGGTAGCAAAAACCATCACGCCCATACACTTTGGTCATGACACCAGCTACGGTTTTCCTGGTTTGTCAGGTCGGTGGGCTGTGGCTGATTGAGCTACCAATCAATCCTTCATTTGGGACCTTACATTGCAAGTGGGAATAGGTGTTCCTATAGCTCCATTTAGGGATATTTCTTATACCAGTAATCATCCAAGTTCTGAAAACATGCATATTGATTGTTTGATTGTCTTAGGGGCTGAACCAAGTGAACAATGTCAGTTTGGTGAATATCACATTCAAGGGTTTGATATAGGTAATCAACAATTGACCTTTTCGGAAGTTGGAACTGGAAATCAGTTCAAAGCCTTCAGAATCAACCAAACACAGCCTTTATTACCTAATGATGGCCACTGGCGAACCCATGATGATCCTGAAATTGGCAGCGGCTTAGTAATAAGAACTCAAAACCAATATACTGTGGTGGTGATTTACAGTTACGATGAGCAGGGTAAGCCTGAGTGGAAAATCGCCAGTGGTCAATTTGATGAAAATGGATCGTTCATCGCTGAGTTATTGAAGCCATTTGGTGGCTCCAGTATTCAGAATGATGAACCAGTCAGTGCACAGTTGCATTCAGATGTTCAAACCATACAAATTCAGCTACAGGGTACTGAATTGGCTACTATCAGTATTGATGGCTCTGAACCCAAAGTCATACAAAATTTTAATTTTGGTGTTGAGGTTTTTTCCACTGATCAATATACAGTTAATGATGGGTCATTTAATTATCCTGATCAGGAAGGAGATTGGTTAATGGTGAGTGAGGATTTGCAGGAAAGCAGGGTGGTTAACCTGTCTTATTATGACCCTAATTGGTATCAATCACCACCCAATCCGAGTTATTATGGTGCGCGCTCGTATCAATTGCAAGGTAGTGAGCCTGATTTTGACTTTAATTGCAGAAAAATAACTCGGTATCAGGCTTATGATAACCAATGGTATGATTTGTTAGAAATACCTTATTGTACTGGCAGGTATTTCAACCGTCCGGTAAGTAAGTTGACTTTGGGTTATTTTCAAGATATTGGTTACAAGGGTTTTAGGGTGTACGCAAAAGAATGGTTTGAAGGGATTACTTACGAAGGTATCACCAGAGAGTCATCCTATTACGATTTTTATCGCCTGGATTGATAAATCAACCTCAAGACAAAAACTCTTTAGAAAGTTCATCCAGAAAGTGGCGTGTTTTATCATCCAGAAAAGGTGCAATCATTTGTAAGATGTGAAAAATACCATGTGAGAGTTTTTTCTGTTCATCAAAGGTGTCATCAAAAATCGCAACAGAATAATTCAACCAGAAAGTTGAGGTAAGGGCGATTTGGTCAGCGAGATTGGCGGTTGTTCTCTGATCTGCTTTGATGATGCCTTCATTGCGCAGTTCTTCCAGAATGCTCAAGGCTGTTTGTGATTTCATTGCCAAGATGTGACGAAAGTGACGTTTTAAAAATTCAATGCGATTCATCAGTTGGATTAAATTTCTGTATAAGAATCGATACTCGACAATGACCTCAAAAACCATATTAAGATACAGCCACATGTCTTTCATGGATGCGTGATTCAGTTCAGTTGATTCTAGAACTGCTTTGATTTTTTTTTCATACTGCAAAAAAATTTGCCAGATGATGTCGTCTTTACTTTTGTAGTGGTAATACAAGTTGCCAGGGCTGATGTCCATCTCATCGGCAATGTGATTGGTGGTAACATTGGGTTCGCCTTCTTCATTGAACAAATCCAATGCAGTGATGAGTATGCGCTCTTTGGTTTTCATCCTGATTTGATGAATTTTAGTTGTTTAACTGGAGAGTTTGGCCACTAAATCAACGTATTGTTGTTTGGCTTCATTGCTGCCTAAACCTTGGAGTTTTTCCCAGGCTTCGTATTTGGCAGCGCCAACAAAGTCGAAAAAACCAGGTTTGTCACCTTGAACATCACCAACCGAAGCTTGTTTGTATAAGGCATATAATTTAAGCATGGTGGCATCATCTGGCCGCTGGCTTAACTTTTTTACATCTATCTGTGCATTCTCAAATGCATCATTTATTTCAGTCATGTTAAGATAATCGGAAAATTGAATATCCATCATTTGACACGATTTTATTAATTCGGTCAATCATATTACGGGAGAAAATTAATGTCATACTTCATTACGGGTGCTACTGGCTTTGTAGGAAGACACTTGTTAGATAAGCTATTTGCACGAACTGGCCATATTTATTTGTTGGTTCGTTCGGGTTCAAAAACCAAGCTAAAGAAGATGCTGGAAGAGATGAACGCACCGATGAAACGCATTGATATGGTTACTGGTGATTTGACCAGAAATAGTCTGGGTGTCAGTAAAAAAAATAAAGACCTGATGAAGGGCAAGGTCAAGCACTTTTATCATTTGGCAGCGATTTATGACATGAGTGCAGGTTTAGATGAACAAATGGCCGCCAATGTCGATGGAACCTCTCATGCTGTTCATTTAGCAGAAGCCATCAAAGCCAAATGTTTCCATCATGTGTCTTCAATTGCTGCGGCTGGGATGTATCCTGGTGTGTTTCGCGAAGACATGTTTGAAGAAGCAGAAGAATTAGATCATCCTTATTTTAAAACCAAGCATGATTCAGAAGGTGTGGTTAGGCATACTTGTTCAATTCCATATCGGATTTATCGGCCCGCAATGGTGTTGGGTCATTCTCAAACGGGTGAAATTGATAAAATTGATGGGCCATATTATTTTTTCAAATTAATTCAAAAAATGCGTAATGTCTTTCCTAAATGGATGCCAATGATGGGGATTGAAGGCGGTCGTTTGAATATGGTGCCTGTGGATTATGTGGTGGATGTGATTGACCACATTTCTCACAAGAAAGGCTTGGATGGTGGTTGTTTTCATATCACGGACTCAAATCCCAAGCGCATTGGTAATGTGTTGAATGTTTTTGCTCAAGCTGCATCTGCACCACAAATGAACATGCGAGTTGATGCGAGAATATTTAATTTTATACCTGGTGCAGTTAAACAGGGGTTGATGATGCTTTCACCAGTTAAACGCATTCGTTCTCAGATTTTCAATGACTTGGGGATACCGCCTGGAATTTTGAAGTTCATTAATTACCCCACACGTTTTGATGACCGTGAAACACAAAAAGCACTTAAAGGTTCAGGCATTAAATTACCTAAGCTGAAAAAATATGCCTGGCGCTTGTGGGATTATTGGGAAAGGAATTTAGATCCGGATTTATTTGTTGATCGTTCGTTATCAGGTCGCGTCAAGGATAAACGGGTGATGGTGACAGGGGCGACTTCGGGTATTGGTTTAGCCGTTGCTGAAATGTTGGCAGATGCTGGAGCACATTTGATTATCGTTGCTCGTGGACAGGAGAAGTTGGATGAAACTGCTAAAGCATTGAGGAAACGTGGTATTAAAGTATCACCTTACACCGCAGATTTATCACAGGAAAAATCAGCTAAAAAACTGGTTAAAGATGTAAACAAGGATTTAGGTGGTGTTGATATTTTAGTGAACAATGCCGGACGCTCTATTCGTCGTTCCATTGCACTGTCATATGACCGTTTTCATGATTTTGAACGTACCATGGATTTGAATTATTTTGGTTCTTTGCGCTTAATCATGGGTTTCTTACCTGGGATGGCAGAACGCCGATCAGGGCATGTGATTAATATTTCATCGATTGGGGTGTTAACCAATGCGCCAAGGTTCTCGGCTTATGTGGCTTCTAAGGCGGCATTAGATGCTTTCGCCAGGTGTGCGGCAGCAGAATATAATGATTTGAATGTGGCCTTTACTACGATTAATATGCCATTGGTGAGAACACCGATGATTGCACCGACCAAGATGTATAACAATGTGCCAACCATTTCACCTGAAGAGTCGGCACAATTTATCAAAGATGCCATTATCAGACGTCCGCAACGTGTGGCGACCAGATTAGGTATATTCGCCCAGGTGATGCATGCGGTTGCTCCTAAATCTATGGAGGTGATGATGAATACAGCATTTAACATGTTCCCTGATTCAGCTGCGGCAAGGGGTGAGAAAGGTGGTACACCAAAAGAGGTTTCTCCGGAACAAATGGCCTTTGCCAGTTTGATGAGAGGTGTTCATTGGTAATAAGGTCCTTTAGGTGAATCATGGAGCAAGCCAGAAAGTTTTAAAAGCAAAAAATAGTTATGTAGTTTTTCTTTACAGATTTTTTCTTTAAGTACCTATACAATACACTGCGTTTTCAGTGTGCAATAAATTAGGAGTGAGTTGAGTGTTTGAAATTGTCAGCAGTGGCGGTGTGGTGATGATCTTTTTATTGATCTTGATGGCTTTGGCGATGATGATCATCGGTGAACGTTTTTGGACTTTGAGAGATAAAGAAATTATTCCTAAAGAACTGCCAGCACAAGTTATTGATTGGTCGAAAAAGAAAAATTTAGATCAAAAACACATTGATCAATTGGCTGCAACTTCTCCCTTGGGGCATTTAATGGCGGTTGCTTTGCATAAACGGGATGAATCGCGTGAACAAATCATTGAGGCTGTTGAAGATGCTGGCAGACATTTGTCACATCAGTTGGAAAAACCATTGAATTGGCTCAATGCCATCGGTGAGGTGTCTCCTTTGTTGGGTTTGTTGGGTACAGTAATTGGTATGATGAAGGTGTTTGCTAACATCATGGAATTTGGCGTGGGTAATGCCAATCAATTGGCAGGTGGCATTTCGCAGGCCTTAACCACCACAGCAGCTGGTCTTATTGTAGCGATTCCTGCAGTGTTGTTTTACCGTCATTTTAAAAATAAAATCGCTGATCAAACCATTGTGATGGAACAACAGGTCATGCAACTGATTGACTCAATCAGTCAAGACAAGTCATGAAAATCAGTTCATCGCAACCTGAAGGCAATAAGCTTAATCTGACACCGTTGATTGATGTGGTGTTTTTGCTGTTAATTTTCTTTATGGTCAGTACGACGTTTGAAAAACAGGCTAAATTGAAAATTGAATTACCAGAGGCAAGTAGTCAGCCAACTGTCAGCGAACAACAAGATTTAGTGATTTCAATCAGTGAAAAAGGTGTGTTCTTTGTTAATAACAATGAGTTAGTTAATGCCAATAGCCAGTCATTAAAAAATGCTTTGCAGAATGTAGCCAAAGATGCCAGAGATATGCCAGTGGTCATTCGAGCTGATGCCAATGTGGCCCACAAACACGTGGTGATGGCAATGGATGTGTTAGGCACGATGGGCTTTGCAAAGGTTTCTATGGCCACCACCCAATCAAGTGAGTCCCAGTGAGTTCTGCTGAGCACCATTCAACCTACTTGGGGTTGATGCGTTACATCAAACCGTATCGTTTGGTTTTTGCCATAGCGATCCTTGGGGCCATCATAGATGCATCAATGAAAGGCCTATTCACCTGGATGCTGTCACCCATACTCAAAAACGGTTTTGCCGAACAGGATGCAGTTTGGGTGAAATACATACCCATATTGGTGATTGGTGTTTTTCTGGTCAGAAGCGTGGGTAATTTTACTGCAGCCTATGGTTTTACCTGGGTTGGGCGTAAAGTAATCAATGATTTGCGCCGCCAAGTGTTTAATCAGTATTTGGTTTTGCCACAAAAATTTTATGATGACCATTCAGCTGGTGGTTTGATTTCCCGAATCATTTATGACATTGAACAAATGGCCAACGGGGTTTCAAAAAACTTTGTCATCATCATCAGAGAAATGCTTGGTGTGGTGATTTATCTTGGGGTGATGTTTTATTACTCCTGGCAGTTGGCTCTGGTGGCTTTTATTGTGTTTCCTGTTATTGCCCTTATCATCAGGGTAATTAACAAGAGATTCAGAAGAATTGGTCATGGCATACAGCAGTCTATAGCCGAAACCACCCAAACTGTTGAAGAGGTGGTTAAAGGGCATAAGATCGTTAAAATATTCAAAGGTAAGCCCAAAGAGCAGGTCAAATTCGACCAAAACATCAAGAAAAACAGGCAATTACAAGTAAAAATTGTGGCGACTCAGGAAGTGATGTCGTCATTGAACCTGATGTTGGTTGCTGTGGCGCTTTCAGTCATCATGTTCATGGCTGCAAAATCAGGGGTGGGACCTTTTGATTTCATGTCTTTCATGACTGCAATGTTGTTGTTGATGCCCACCATCAAAAATTTATCTAATGTATTTTCAACTGTGCAAACCACCATGGCTGCTGCGGACAGCGTGATGTCGGTGCTGAACCAGGAACCGGAGCAGGACACTGGTAGACATGAATTTTCAGCAGATCAAATTGCCTTACAATTCAACCAAGTCAGTTTCGCTTATGATGAACAATTACAGGCACTTAAAGGAATTAGTCTGAATATCAATAAAAGCGAAAGTGTGGCTTTTGTTGGCCCTTCAGGTGGTGGCAAGACCACTTTGGTTAATTTGGTTCCACGCTTTTATGATGTGACTTCTGGTGAGATTCTGATCAATGGTAAAAATATCCAGAACTTCACCCTGGAAAGCTTACGAGATCATGTCTCAATTGTGAGTCAGGAAGTGGTGCTTTTTAATGACACTGTCAGAAATAACATCGCTTACGGTGCTCAGGCTGATTACAATGATGATTTGGTTGTTAAAGCTGCTGAACAGGCCAATGCTTTGGATTTCATTAATCAACTCCCAGATGGTTTTGATACTCAACTGGGGGATAATGGTACTCGATTGTCAGGTGGGCAAAGGCAGCGCATTGCCATTGCCAGAGCGATTTTAAAAGATGCGCCGTTGCTGATTTTGGATGAGGCCACTTCTGCTTTAGACACAGAGTCTGAAAAGCACATCCAAAAAGCCTTAGAAAAGTTAATGGCCAATCGCACTACATTGGTGATTGCTCATAGGCTTTCAACCATTGAAAATGTGGATAAAGTAGTCGTGCTTGATCAAGGTCAGGTGGTACAGACAGGTACACATGAAGAGCTATTGGAGTTGCCTGGTATTTATGCCCAACTGCAACAAAGCCAAATGCAAAGTGTTGACAGAGATAACGCTGAGTAGTTATGAAACGGCATGAATGAAGATAAAGTTCGACAACGTTGGTATGGCGGCGGTCAAGTTGGTTTTGCTGCGAAGATTGCAGCCAAGTTCTTTGGGTTAGTTATTGCTTTGCGCAGAAAGCTTTATGCTTTGGGCTTGTTAAAGAGCCATCAATTAAAAGTACCGGTTATTGTGATAGGCAATATCACCGCCGGAGGTGGTGGCAAAACACCAATGGTGATTTGGTTGGCTGAGAAATTGAAACAGCAAGGCTATAAGCCAGGTATCATTTCCAGAGGTTATGGCGGAAAACGAAAAGTTGAACCCATGTTTGTTACTGCCAACGCCAATCCAGCTGCAACGGGTGACGAGCCTTTGTTGATGGCAAAAAAAACCAAATTACCTGTTATGGTGGGTAAAGATAGGGTTAAAGCAGGGAAGTCACTGATACAGCACTATTCAGTGAATGTAATCATAACCGATGATGGTTTACAGCATTATGCATTGAAGAGAGATGCTGAAATTGTGATGCTGGATGCTAAATGGCGCACAGGAAATCATCTGTTGATACCAGCTGGCCCGTTAAGAGAACCGTTAGAAAGGTTGAATGATGTTGATTTGGTGGTATTCAAAGGCTATGTGGAACAACAGCATCATTATGATTTTGCCATTGGTGGCATTCATCAGTTGAACCACCCTGGGATTACCAAAGACATCAATGAGTTCAGAAACCAAAAAGTAGTAGCCATGGCTGGTATTGCCAATCCGGATAGTTTCTTTTCTATGTTATCAGCTGCGGGTATGGCGATTGTAAAGCAGCCTTTGCCTGATCATCATGAAATGACTGTGGCAGATTTTGAAATGCACCAAGAGGTGATGGTTTTAATCACTGAAAAAGATGCCGTTAAGTGCGAAGACATGCAGCTGGACAATGTTTGGGTGGTTAAGATGCAGGTGGTGATACCTGAAAAAACAACGGCAGCAATTGAGCAATTGATTCAAAGGGTGATCTCATGAGTGATTTTAAGTTTGTTGTTTGTATTCCGGCACGTTATGCATCAACTCGCCTGCCAGGCAAGCCGTTAATTAAACTCAAAGGTAAGGAGCTGATCCTTTGGGCAGTTGAAGCTGCCAGTCAGTTGGGCGCGATGGAAGTTGTTGTAGCGACTGATGACAAGCGAATATCTGATTTAGTAGAAAACCATGGATATCAGGCTGTGATGACCAGTTCTGAGCACCAAACAGGAACAGACAGGTTAGCTGAGTGTGCGGCAATTATGGGTTGGAGCGATGAAACTTGGGTACTGAACTATCAAGGGGACGAGCCCAACATTCCAGTATCAAACGTTCGAGAAGTTATTGATTTGGTGAAAAGCAAACCTGAAGCCAGTATTGGTACTTTATATCAAAAAATACAGTCTAGCGAAGACCTGTTTAACCCGAGTGTGGTTAAATTAGTTACCGATAAATACCAACGTGCATTGTATTTCAGTCGAGCTCCAATTCCCTGGTCTCAAAAAAATTTTCAGTGGTCAGCCGATCAAAATACTGAAAAAGGCACGATGTTATCGAATGATGTTGAGTTTAAACATCACATTGGTTTATACATGTATAAGACAAGTTTTTTACACCGCTTTGCTGAAATGCCGCCTGTTTCACTGGAACAGGTAGAATCACTGGAGCAGTTGAGGGCTTTGGCAAACGGTGAAACTATTGTGGCTGCTGCTGCAGTTGAGCCGATGCCACACGGTATTGATACAGCTGCTGATGTTGAGCGATTTGAGAATGGCTGATGAAATATTCATTTTCAAACATATTCAATGTTATTAAGGGTTGTATATTGAACGCCTGTTCAATAAAATTTCTCGCTTAATTTGAATTTCATCACAATATGTTAACAACCCAACAAATCAGAGCTAAGTTTATTGAGTTTTTTGAGCAGCAACAGCACAGGGCTGTGAAAAGTAGTTCGCTGATTCCAGGAAATGACCCAACACTGTTGTTTGTGAATGCCGGGATGGTGCAGTTTAAAGATGTTTTTTTAGGTGCTGAGAAGCGTCAATATACCCGTGCGACTTCATCTCAACGTTGTGTACGGGCAGGTGGTAAGCATAATGATTTGGATCAAGTGGGCTATACCGCAAGGCACCATACCTTTTTTGAAATGTTGGGCAATTTTAGTTTTGGCGATTATTTCAAACGTGAAGCCATTCAGTATGCTTGGGATTTTTTAACCAAAGAGTTGGAGCTGCCGGTTGATAAGTTATGGGTTACAGTATTTGAAGAAGATGATGAGGCTGAACGAATTTGGCGTGATGAGATAGGTTTCCCAGCTGATAAGATTTCTCGAATTGGGGCCAAAGATAATTTTTGGCAAATGGGTGATACTGGACCTTGTGGCCCTTGTACCGAAATATTTTACGATCACGGTGCTGACATTGCTGGCGGACCTCCAGGTACACCAGAAGAAGATGGTGACCGTTTTATTGAAATCTGGAATCTGGTGTTTATGCAATTTGATAAACAAGCTGATGGTGGTTTAGTGCCTTTACCTAATCCTTGTGTGGATACAGGTATGGGTTTAGAGCGTATCGCTTCTATCATGCAAGGTAAGCACAATAACTACGACATTGACTTGTTTCAATACCTGATTAAACGAGCAGCTGAACTAACTGGATCCCAGGACTTAAACAACCCATCATTGAAAGTAATTGCAGATCATATCCGTACCTGTGCATTTTTGATAGCTGATGGTGTGATGCCATCCAATGAAGGGCGTGGTTATGTGCTCAGGCGCATCATACGTCGCGCTTGTAGGCATGGGCATAAACTGGGAGCCAACGGCTTGTTTTTTAATCAAATGGTTGAACCACTTAAGGTGGTTATGGGTGATGACTATCCAGAGTTGAAAGAACAGCAAGACCGCATTGAAAAAGTATTAAAGAAAGAAGAGCAAAAATTTTCTGAGACTTTAGGTGTTGGCATGCAGGAGTACCAAAAAGCCACCCTTAAACTGGCTCAAGGTGCTGATGTCAGTGGTGAAGTTGCATTTAAACTATATGATACCTTTGGATTTCCGCTCGATTTAACTCAAGATGTGGCACGCGAAGATGGCAGGGTAGTGGATGTAAATGCTTTTAATCAATATATGCAAGCCCAAAAAGACCGTTCCAGATCCAATAAACAATTCACGCAAAGCAATCAGATCTCTGCTGAGATAATTCAAGAACTTATACCGACTGTTTTTACTGGTTATGATCGTTTTGAGGATCAGGCCAGGGTCAAAATGATCCTAAAAGAAAACCTACCTGTTGAACACCTCAATGCAGGTGAATCAGGTGTGGTGGTGTTAGACAAAACACCTTTTTATGCTGAATCTGGTGGACAAGTTGGGGACATAGGCACCTTAAGAAATAGCCAGTTTGAAGCTGCAGTGACTGATACTCAAAAAGCAGCAGGTCAATTTCATTTACATCATGTCTCAGTAAAATCAGGTGTTCTGAACAACAATGCTCCGATTGAGGCAGTGGTTGATGGTGAATACCGTCAAAAAGTGATCCTCAATCATTCAGCAACTCATCTGTTGCATAAGATATTGCGAGTTGAACTGGGTGAGCATGTCCAACAAAAGGGTTCACTGGTCAATGCCCAAAAATTGCGTTTTGATTTTTCACATGATCGACCAATCAGTGCCGATGATTTGGTTAGAATTGAAAGTTTAGTAAATGCTGCAATCAGACAAAATTTTCACGCCAAGGATGCTGAAATGGGCTACGATCAAGCCATCGAGTATGGGGCAATGGCTTTATTTGGTGAAAAATATGGCGATCAGGTACGAGTGATGGATTTTGGTGGCTTTTCAGTTGAGCTATGTGGTGGTACGCATGTTGGCAGCACAGGTGAAATTGGACTGTTCAAAATAATTGAAGAAACGGCAGTTGCATCCGGTATCAGGCGTATTGAGGCGGTTACCGGGCAGACTGCAATAACCCTGGTTCAAAAACATGCGAATCAACTTAAAGATTTGAGCCAAAGGTTTAATGTCAAAGTAAATGGATTGGGGCAAGCTGTAGACAACCTGGCATTACAAAATAAAAACTTAGAGAAAAAACTGAATGATATTTTGAAAGCAAAAGCCAGTGAGTCGGTCAATGATATCAACGATGCTGTCAAAGAAGTAAAAGGTATTCATTATCTGAGCCATATTTTTGATAATTCTGATTTAGATGTGTTACGTGACGCCATCGATGGATTTAAAAGTCAATACGAACGAGGCTTGGTGGTGTTGGCAAATATGACAGGAAATAAGAAAGTGCAGGTGTTGGTCGGCGTTACTAAAGCGTTAACATCACAACTGAAAGCCGGTGATGTGATAAAAGAAATTTTGTCACAAATTGGTGGAAGAGGTGGTGGTAGGCCTGATTTTGCACAAGGTGGTGGTGAGGCTGATGAGTCAGAACTGTTAGCCGCTATAAACCAAGTATTTAAGTCAATACAAGATAATATAAAATAAACACTTCAGTTTTGCGGTGAAATATAGTCTAATCTTAGCCGTGAATAAAGTTGAGTGTGTAACAAACTTATTGCATCAGTTCTACCCGAGGAACTGCACAACAACAAAAGGAGAATTATATGTTAATTTTAACCCGCAGAGTGGGTGAAACGCTCATGATAGGGGATGATGTTACCGTAACCGTTTTAGGTATTAAAGGTAACCAAGTAAGAATAGGAATTAATGCACCTAAAGAAATTGCGGTGCATAGAGAAGAAATCTACGAACGCATCAAAAATGAGCAAGATGGTGATGCTGACGTTGAAGTCAATGAGGACAATGTAGGCAACCAATAATGGTCTTTGTAAAAAATGAATTTTCTGTAGACTAATTTAAGAAGCTTTAAATAACCAACTAATCATTAAAATTACTGGTATAAGGGGGTGGTGGACTGTTTTTATTGGTTCATTTCATTCTTTTCCATCCTTTCTCTCAATGTGTTGAAAATTCTGCAAAGGGTTTTAAAAGTAATTTTTAAGGTTGCATTCGGTTATTATTGAATTAAAATACCCGCCCTCTAGAATTTAAAAATTCCAGAGTTTAAAGAATGGAGAGTTGGCCGAGCGGCTGAAGGCGCTCCCCTGCTAAGGGAGTATGGGTTAAAAGCTCATCGAGGGTTCGAATCCCTCACTCTCCGCCATATTTAGTTTACCCGCGAAGCGGGTAAAGTAAATATTATAGGAAAGTGCAGGTTGAGAAGCCGAGGTTCGAAAAAAATGCCTGGAGCATTTTTTATCGCCGCAGGCGTCGCGTAGCGATAGAAACAGGAAGTTTCTAATAATCCCTCACTCTCCGCCATATTTAGTTTACCCGCGAAGCGGATAAAGTAAATATTATAGGAAAGTGCAGGTTGGGAACCTCAGGGTTTTAAAAATTCTTCAGAAAAGAATCATTAACTTTCCACTTTTTTTATTGAGCGATTAAACAAAGCTTAATAATTTGCATGATTACTTGTTGACTTGGATTAAAAAAAACAAGATAATTCGCATCCCTTGAGCGCCCGTAGCTCAGTTGGATCAGAGTACCTGGCTACGAACCAGGTGGTCGGAGGTTCGAATCCTTCCGGGCGCGCCATTTTTCAGTTTGGTTTAAAACATAAGGTTAAATCAAACGCCCATTGAAATATGGGTAATAAACCTCATTTTATCGTTGAACTTGGCGGTTTTAGGTATTAAAATTCGCCAGCTTGATGAAATGAGTGAATATGTCGGGGTATAGCGCAGCCTGGTAGCGCAACTGCTTTGGGAGCAGTGGGTCGGGAGTTCGAATCTCTCTACCCCGACCATTTTTCTTGAAAACCGCATGCGCCCGTAGCTCAACTGGATAGAGCATCGGCCTTCTAAGCCGAGGGTTGCAGGTTCGAGTCCTGCCGGGCGCGCCAGGCGGGACACAAGACATGTATATGGTGGCTGTAGTTCAGTTGGTAGAGCGCCAGATTGTGATTCTGGTTGTCGTGGGTTCGAGCCCCATCAGCCACCCCATATTCATTCCTCATCAGAAATATTTTAAGCGAGAGTGGCGGAATTGGTAGACGCGCTGGTTTTAGGTACCAGTATCTTTTGATGTGAGAGTTCGAGTCTCTCCTTTCGCACCATATTTTTAGAAGACAGCATGGCTGTTTTCTTGACGTTATGATGATGAGGTGGTTCTTTGTTATTCACAACGTGCTTTTTTTGTTGAATGGTTTGCAACAATCCTGAATTAGCCTCTCTTTTTAGGTTAATGGGTTGAATGCAAATCTTTAGTTATGTAGTAAACGTGGAGTTAAGATGCAAATCTCAATTGATCAATCTGAGGGTTTAGAACGCTTGGTAAATATTGCCTTAGAAGCCAATGACATTCAGTCACAAGTTGATAAAAAACTGGTTGAACTGGGTAAGGAAGTTCGTTTGAAAGGTTTTAGACGGGGTCGTGTACCAAAAAATATTTTGAAGCAACGATTTGGTCAGCATGCTCGGCAAGAAGTTTTAGGCCAAATGATGCAGGACTCAATTGAAAAAGCAATCAAAGACAACGAATTAGAAATTATTGCGGCACCTGAGGTAACTAAGGCTGATGATACTGACAACGGTGGTTTTGAATTTCAGGCCAAAATTGAGTTGATGCCTGAAATACCAAGCATCGACTTTGACAAATTGAAAGTAGAAAAGATTGTTGCTGAAGTGACTGATAAAGACATTGATGGCATGATTAAAAATTTACAAAAACAAAAACAGGACTGGAAAGAAAGTAAAGGAAAAATAGCCAATAATGACTTGGTGACCATTGAATACAGTGCGAAAGGTAAAGGTGTTACTTACCCGGCTGAAGGAACTGAAAAGATGGGTATTTTATTGGGAGAAAGTAAAATTCCTACAGCTTTGAAAGATGCAGTTATTGGTTTAAAAACTAAAGAGTCCGCTGATTTGGAGTTGGATTTTCCAGAGGATTTTAACGTGGCTGAATTGGCTGGCAAAAATGCCAAAATGAACTTCGAAATAACCGATGTCAGAAAGCCAAAACTACCTAAAGTTGATGAGGAATTTATCAAGTCTTTTGGTATCGAAAGTGGTCAAGAAGAAGATTTTCGAAGTGACATCAAGAAAAATTTGGAAAGAGAGTTGTCACAAACCGTGAATAATACTTTTAAAACCCAAGCTCTAGAAGGATTAAGAAAAGCATGTAAAGACACATTGTTGCCAGAATCGATGGTTAACAAAGAAAGTCAATACATGGCTCAACAAGAACAACAAAGAGCTAAGCAAATGGGCCAAGCAGATGCACCATTGCGTGATGCAAGTGAATTTGTTGATGCTGCCAAAGAGAGAATCCTTAACACTTTGATCATTCAGGACATCGCAAAAAAAGAAGACATCAAAACTGATTTTGCCAAAGTTCGTGAACAAATTAATGAAATAGCGCAAACATTTGAACAGCCACAAGAAGTGATTCAAATGTATTACCAAAATCAGGATTTGATGGCCAGCGTTGAGCAAAATGTAATTGAGTTACAAGTCATGGAGTGGGTTGAATCAAAAGTTGATATCAAAGAAAAGAAAAAATCTTTTGATGATATTATGAAACCAGCGGCTTAATGTTATGAAACATATTGAGGAAGCAATGAATTTAGTGCCAATGGTGATAGAGAGAACAGCTCGCGGGGAGCGTTCTTTTGATATTTATTCAAGATTGCTTAAAGAACGCATCATCTTTATGGTTGGTCAAGTTGAAGATCACATGGCTAATTTAGTGGTGGCACAATTGTTGTTTTTAGAAGCAGAAAATCCCGATAAAGATATCAGCTTATACATCAACAGTCCTGGTGGTGTGGTTACCGCTGGCATGTCTGTGTACGATACCATGCAATTCATTAAGCCAGATGTCAGCACCATGTGTATTGGTCAGGCCGCCAGTATGGGGGCTTTTTTATTGAATGCTGGTGCGCCAGGAAAACGTTTTGCTTTACCCAACTCAAGAGTGATGATTCATCAACCTTCCGGTGGTTTTCAAGGTCAAGCCTCAGACATCGATATTCAAGCCAGAGAGATTTTGAAACTTAAACAGAGAATGAATGAATTGACTGCTAAGCACTCAGGGCAAACAGTTGAAAAGATTAAAAAAGACACCAATCGTGATCATTTTTTAAGTGCTGAAGAAGCCAAAGATTATGGTTTAATCGATCAGGTTATTGACGCCCGTTAAACATTACAAATCATGTCACTTGAGCTGTTATCAACCTTGAATAACAGCTCATTATCCTTATATTACCTTCATATCCATAAAATTAGTGCTTATGCTATAGGCACAGCCATACAATTTTTGTATGATGTCTTTATTACAATTTAACTAAGATTTACTAAATGAGTGAAAACAAAAGCTTAGAAGAAGTCAAACATTGCAGTTTTTGCGGTAAAAGCCAACAAGAAGTAACTAAATTGATTGCAGGGCCGAGCGTCTTTATCTGTGATGAATGTGTTGATTTATGTAACGAAATCATCCGTGATGAAATGGAAGACAGTTTGACTGAGAGTTTGGAAGATTTACCGACACCAAAAAGGATTCATGAGTTACTTAATGAATATGTGATTGGTCAAGAAACCGCGAAAAAGGTTTTGGCCGTTGCGGTATATAATCACTACAAACGCATTCGTTCTAATCATGCTGAAGCAGAAGAAGTTGAGTTATCAAAATCCAATATTTTACTTGTTGGTCCAACCGGATCAGGTAAAACTTTATTGGCTGAAACTTTAGCCAGAATTTTAAATGTACCTTTCACCATCGCTGATGCCACGACCTTAACAGAAGCTGGTTATGTGGGTGAAGATGTGGAAAACATCATTCAGAAATTATTACAAAACTGTGATTATGATGTAGATAAAGCTGAATCAGGTATCATTTACATTGATGAAATTGATAAAGTATCGCGCAAATCTGAGAATCCTTCGATTACCCGAGATGTTTCAGGTGAAGGTGTACAACAAGCTTTATTGAAATTGATTGAAGGTACAGTCGCTTCAATTCCACCTCAGGGTGGTCGCAAGCATCCACAACAAGAGTTCCTGCAAGTAAACACTAAAAATATATTGTTTATTTGTGGTGGCGCATTCTCTGGTTTGGAAAGAATCATTCAAGAACGTTCGGTTAAAACTGGTATTGGTTTTTCAGCAGAAGTTTCATCTAAACTTGAAAACGATGCCGAACTGGCGATTTTCAAAGGTCTTGAATCAGATGATTTAGTGAAATATGGATTGATTCCGGAGTTTGTTGGTCGTTTACCGGTTTCAGCTACTTTGGAGCGTTTGGACGAAAATGCTTTAATTAGAATTTTAAAAGAGCCCAAAAATGCCATATCTAAACAGTTTATGAGGCTCTTTGATATGGAGAGTGTTGAATTAGAGATCAGGGAAGATGCATATGATGCCATTGCGAAATTGGCATTGGCGCGGAAAACCGGAGCACGGGGTTTGAGAACCATTATGGAATCAGCACTGCTTGACATAATGTATGAATTGCCCGATCAGGAAAACATTGAAAAAGTTGTTATTGATCGAGCAGTAATAGAAGATGGAAATAAACCCTATTTAGTTTATGGCAAAATTGCCAATCAACAGACTGATTAAAAAAATATGATAAACCCACAAGAAAAATCATCCGTATTACCACTGCGAGATGTGGTTATTTTCCCTGGTATGGTTGTGCCATTATTCGTTGGCCGGGAAAAATCGGTATTGGCATTGGAGAATGCGATGAAAACCAACTCGCCGGTGGTGTTGGTTGCTCAAAAGCACTCAGAAATTGATGACCCAAAGGCCGATGATGTATTTGAAATTGGTACTTTGTCTTCAATTTTACAAATGGTGAAACTCCAGGATGGCACTCATAAAGTATTGATTGAGGGTAAAGTTCGCGTTCGCATCAGTGATTTAGAGGATACCACTTATTTTAAGGCAAGTTATACTGAACTATTAAATTCTAAAAGTATAGATGACAGTGAAAGTACAGCTTTAAGACGTGCTTTGAAAGAGCGTTTTAGAGATTATGTTCGTAAGCACAAAAAGATCCCTAAAGAAATCACGAATAACATCAGCAACATTGAAAGTTTAGCAAAGTTGACGGACACCATTGCTGCACATTTGGTTATTAAACACCAAGAAAAACAACGCCTTCTGGAAATGCTTGATGAGAAAGAGCGTTTAGAGCATATATTGGCTATGATTGAGGCGGAGCTTGAGTTGATAGTCATGGAGAAAAAAATTCGGGGCCGAGTTAAAGGACAGATAGAAAAAAATCAACGTGAGTATTACCTTAATGAGCAAATGAAAGCCATTAAGAAAGAATTGACTGATATTGATGAATCTAATTCTGAGTTCGCAGATTTAGAAAAGAAAATAGCAGAAACACAGTTGTCTGAATCAGCACGTGAGAAAGTTGATACTGAATTCAAGAAATTACAGATGATGTCTCCGATGTCAGCTGAGGCCACCGTTGTACGTAACTATTTAGATACCATCTTGGGTTTGCCTTGGCAACAGCGCAGTGATTTAAAACTTGATTTAGCCTATGCCAAGAAAGTATTGGATGAAGACCATTATGGACTGGATGAAATTAAAGAACGTATTCTTGAATACTTGGCCGTACAACAAAGAACCCCAAAGATGAAAGGGGCAATCATGTGTTTGGTTGGGCCACCGGGAGTTGGTAAAACATCGCTGGGTAAATCCATAGCCAAAGCCACCAACCGTAAATTCAGCCGTTTCTCTTTAGGTGGAGTTTCAGATGAATCAGAAATTCGTGGCCACAGACGCACCTATATTGGTTCTATGCCAGGCAGGGTGATTCAAAATATTGCCAAAACCAAAAAATGTAATCCTGTGATGATATTGGATGAGTTGGACAAAATGTCTCGTGACTTTAGAGGCGATCCTGCTGCTGCGTTGCTAGAAGTTCTGGACCCAGAACAGAATGCTAATTTCACGGATCATTATTTAGAGGTGGATTTTGATTTGTCAGAAGTGATGTTTATTGCGACCGCCAATTCACTGAACATTCCGGCTCCTTTACGTGACCGCATGGAAATTATTCGAATTCCTGGTTACACAGAAGAAGAAAAAATTGAGATAGCAGTTAGGTATCTTTTGCCAAAACAATTAAAAGCGCATGGTTTGAAAAAATCAGAAGTAAAACTATCTAAAGCTGCAATTAAAGACATTGTTAGGTATTACACCCGTGAATCTGGTGTCAGAAATTTGGAACGAGAAATTGCTAAAATTTCAAGAAAAGCTGTTAAGCAGTTACTGACCGATGAGAGCATCAAATCAATCAGTGTTTCTGTTAAAAACTTAAACGATTTTCTGGGTGTCAGAAAAGTCAGTTTTGGGGTGGCAGAAAAAGCCGATGAAGTTGGTATAGCCACTGGTTTGGCATGGACAGAAGTGGGTGGTGATTTGTTACAAATTGAAGCCGCGGTTTATTCAGGTAATGGCAAGTTGAATTTGACTGGTCATTTAGGTGATGTGATGAAAGAATCAATTCAAGCCGCATTATCTGTAGTTAAATCCAGAGCCGCATTGTTTGGTATCGATGTTTCTAAATTCAGCAAATATGACATACATGTTCATGTCCCAGAAGGGGCCACACCAAAAGATGGCCCAAGTGCTGGGATTGGTATGTGTACAGCACTGGTTTCAGCATTGAGCAATAACCCCATTAAATCTACCATTGCAATGACTGGTGAAATTACTTTGCGAGGGCGTGTATTGGCAATAGGAGGATTGAAAGAAAAATTACTGGCCGCACTTCGTGGTGGTATAAAGACAGTGATCATTCCTAAAGAAAATGAAAAAAATTTAATGGAATTACCTGAACAAATCACTAAAAAATTGAAAATAATTCCTGTTGAATGGATTGATGAGGTGCTGACTCTGGCATTGTCACAAAAAATTAAGCCAGTTGAAAGCATTGCCGAGAACTCAAAAAATGTTGAACTGATTAAAAACGAAGCAAACATGGCTAATGAGAAAAGTCATTAAGTATGAATACTTAATGGCTTTTACTTAACAAATTAGTTCCATATTTTGTAATGGATTTCCACTTTCAAATTCACATAAAACCCTTGCTTCTTTTTATCAGCTATGCTTAGTATTTCTGTGAAATATTAAGGGTGAAAAAATATTAAAATTTTATTAGCAAAACACGCGCAAACTGTTATACAATGCGCCTTTCTTGACGTTGTGTCATTTAATTACAATCACTAAACAAAGGAGATTTAGAATGAAAAAACAAGATTTTATCAAAGCTGTTGCTGACAGTGCTAACGTATCTCAATCAACTGCTGCTGACTGCTTTGATGCTGTTGTAGGAACTATCACAGAATCTTTAAAAAAAGGCGACAAATTAACTTTTGTTGGTTTTGGTACTTTCGCAGTTAAAGAGCGTGCAGCCAGACAAGGTCGTAACCCAAGAACTGGTGATACCATCCAAATTCCTGCAGCAAAAATTCCATCATTTAAAGCTGGTAAAGCATTAAAAGACGCTGTAAACTAACGCCCCTGAATCTGGGTGCTTAGCTCAGCTGGGAGAGCATCGCCCTTACAAGGCGAGGGTCGGGGGTTCGATCCCCTCAGCACCCACCAAGATTCGGAGCGGTAGTTCAGTTGGTTAGAATACCGGCCTGTCACGCCGGGGGTCGCGGGTTCGAGTCCCGTCCGCTCCGCCATATAAGAGAAGGGTGTCATTAAGACACCCTTTTTTTTTAATAAAAAAGAGCTTGGCTCTGATGAATTGACATTAAAGGCGAGTTAATGTTCTGTATACTTGTTCTGTCAAACTAGAAATTATTTCATGAGTGGAAAACTATGATAACTTGGATAAGAAAAAAATCTTCAGGTTGGTTCATGACTATTGTCATGGGTTTATTGATTATGGCATTTGCCTTATGGGGTGTTGGCGATTATTTCAGTCAATCAGGAAGTGATGATTTAGCCACAGTCAACGGAGAGGTCATATCTTTTTCAGAATACACATCTGGCTTTGCTAACTATAGACAAAGTATGTTACAACAATTTGGGGAAGGTTTTGATCCCAGTTATTTTGATTCACCCATATTGCGAAGGAATTATTTGGAATCAATGATTAACAATAAATTGTTGCGCCAAGTGGCTCATGAAAACGGTTATGCAGTTACTGCACAAGAGTTGCGTGAAGCGATTGAACAAGCTCCTGCATTTAAAGATGAAAATGGTAATTTTGATAAATCACTGTATGCGGCATTTTTAGCTCAAACAAATCAATCGGCACAGGCCCTGCAAGCTAAATTAGCAGATGAGCAAGCCACCCAAGTAGTTTATGGAATGTTTGACCAATCATCATTTATTACTCCGGCAGAATCTAAGAAAATGGCAATGTTGAACAAGCAAACTCGCAGCATTGAATACATTACTGTGTCACCTGATCAGTTTAAAGACAGTGTTGAAGTGACAGATGCAGAAATAGAAACCTACTACCAAGATAATTCTGTCCAGTATATGACTCAAGAAATGTTATCAGTTAATTACATTGAGTTAAAAGCTGATGATGTGGCCTCAGGAATCGAGATTGATGAAGCTGAAGCGCTACAGTACTATGAAGACAACAAGGATGGATATGGCCAGCGTGAACAACGTAAGGCTGCACATATATTAGTTAATGATGATGAGGGTGCCGAAGCCACTTTAAAAGAAATTCAAGATAAGTTAACAGCCGGAGAAGACTTTGCAGTTTTGGCAGAAACCTATTCTCAAGACCTCGGTTCAGCAGCCAGCGGTGGCGATTTAGGCTGGGTTTCACCTGAGGATATGGTGCCAGAATTTGATGATGCTTTGTTCGCTATGGAGGTTAATACCATTTCTGAACCTGTTAAGACTCAATTTGGTTATCACATCATTCAATTGAATGAAATCAAAGCCCCTGAAATAAAAGTATTCGAAGCTGTAAAAGCTGATATTGTTCAAGCTTTACAAGCCACTAAAGCAGAAACCCAATTTCTGGATGAAGCGAGTCGTTTAGCAGAATTGGTGCTGGATGCACAAAGTGGTTTGGAGCAAGTGGCAGAAACCACTGGTTATGAGCTAAAGACTACTGAATTCTTTACGCGTAGTGGGGGTGAAGGTATAGCAGCGAATCCAGACTTTTTAGAAGCAGCGTACTCAACCAATGTGAAAGAGGGCACGCTTAATTCTGATTTAATCAACATCACTGACACCCATGTTGCATTTTTACATATGAATGAGTTGAAGCCGGCGGTTTTAAAACCTTTGGAAGAAGTAAAAGAATCAATTACAACAGTTTTAACTGACCAAAAAGCAGCTGATGAAGCCAGAGCTCTGGCAACAGAGATTGTAGAACAGGTGAAAAATTCAGAACAGAAATTGGCTGATGTTGCTGTTGATCAAGAATTGGAACTGTTATCTGATGAGGCTGTTACCCGAACTGGTTCCAGCTTGCCGTTTAATTTGGTACAAGGCGTGTTTGGTTTAGGAAGACCTGTTGAAGGTGAGCATTCAATTCATGTACTTGACGGTAATGGTTCGGATGCTGTTGTAGTGAATCTATTGGCTGTGAATGAGGTTGATTTGGAGGGCATTGAAGACTTAAATGCCGAAGCTGCCCAGTTGGTACGCAACATCAAAGCGAATGAACAGCAGTTGATGATTCAAGCACTGAGGCAGGCTGCAAGTGTGGTAATCAATGAAGATTTGTTGAGCCAAGCCAGTCAGTATTGATCATTTATTTTACCAACAAAAAAAGGAGTCTTTTGGCTCCTTTTTTTTGTGCTTTGAAGAAAGTATAATCAATTTTGATACTTGTCTTTGAACCTTTCATAAAGTTTTTGTTGGCGCGTGTGTAATTCTATCGGTCTGCCATCAATGTAAGCTTCTTGAATTATATTGCCGCGCATATCTAAAGCATCACCTTCACTGATAAAGAAAGTGGCGCTTTTGCCAATTTCTAATGACCCGTATACGTCATCAATACCCAACAATTTAGCGGGGTTCAGAGTGATCATGCTCAGAGCGGTCGCTTTATCATTACCATAAGCAACAGTGGTTCCAGCGGTGAATGCCAGGTTTCTTGAACTCATTGAACCAGGGTAGCTTAAAGCAGTCAGGACACCAGCATTGTCCAATTTACCTGCCACAGCATAAGCTTTGTCTATAGAACTGTCTGAGGTGGCTGGTAGGGCATGTGTTGAGGTTAAAATCACGCCAATGTCAGCTTTTTTAATGAAGTCAATCACTGGTTCGATACCTTGGGCGGTTACCAAGACGGGTTGCTTAACACCAATAGATTGAAAATAGCGGATGCTTTCGATGATGGCTTTTGGATCGTTGGTGTGTATGAAAACATTTTTTTTACCATTCAGAACCTGTTTAACCGCATTGAGTTTGACGTTGTTGTTACCAGTGTCACTCTTAGCATCTTTGAATAGGTTTTTGATATCATCGACTTTTTTCTGATATTTTTTGTCTTGTTTGAGTTGCATGGTGAAAGTGGTCCAATCAAAACGATTCGCCCATTCAGCAGGCCAGTTCACATGCAAGGCATCGTCTGTTTTGATTGCAGCATCCTCCCAATTCCAAGCATCTAACTGGACGACTGACGAAGTGCCGCTGACCAAGCCACCAGTTGGTGTGGTTTGAGCCAGTAAAATGCCATTGAACCTCATGGTTGGAATGCGCTCAGAATCGGTGTTGTAAGCAACAATGCTGCGTACATTTGGGTTAAGTTGACCAGTTTCCTTTCCATCTATAGATGCCCTCACAGCATCAATTTCAGCCAGTCCCAAGTTGGTGTTAGCTAAAATAAAACCCGGATATATATGTTTGCCTTTGAGGTCAATTTCTTTACCTGTATAGGGCATTTTGTAATGACCAGCACGAACAATTTTGCCATCTTGAATTGCAAATTGTGCATTTTTCAGAACCTTGCCGTTTCCTACATGGATGTTGGCATTGATAAAGATTTTATCAACAGGTTTTTTACTGGGAGCAGGGGTTAATGCCTGTACTGATAAGCTAATTAATAACAGACTTAAAGTGATTATTTTATTCATTTAATTGCTCCGGTGAAAAAATGTTGGTCAATGTTATGGTGACCAGTGATACTTTCGCATTCATAGGTTTTCATTGGCTTGGTTTTGAATGGTGCTTTGGGGCCTTTGCTGTTTTTACTCAGTGTTATCAAACGACTTCTTTCATCTGCAATCATTTGTTCAATTTCAGCTTGTTTATCACGGTCATAGTAAACCACGCCATCAACCATTGTCTTCACAACTTTGGCATAAATTGACAAAGGGTTTTCAGACCACAACACTAAATCAGCATCTTTACCTGCTTTTATACTGCCCATGCGGTCATCCAGGTGTAAAAGTTTTGCAGGATTAAGTGTAACCAGTTTCCAAGCTTCTTCTTCAGACAAGCCACCATATTTAATTGATTTGGCTGCTTCCTGATTCAATCGGCGTGACATTTCGGCTGAGTCTGAATTAATGGCCGTGACCACGCCTGCATTGTGCATCAGAGCGGCGTTATAAGGAATGGCATAATTTACTTCCCACTTGAATGCCCACCAATCAGAGAAAGTGGAAGCACCAACACCGTGGGCTTTCATTTTATCTGCTACTTTATAACCCTCAAGAATATGGGTGAATGTATTTACATTGAAACCAAAATCATCAGCCACGTGCATCAGCATATTAATTTCAGACTGAACATAAGAATGGCACGATATCATTCTTTCTTGGTTGACCACTTCCAAAGTGGCTTCCATTACCAGGTCTCTCCTTGGTGCGGTGGTTTTTTTCTTGGCACCAGAGCTTAGCTTGTTGTAATCAGTCCACGTTTTCTCATAGGCGAGTGCTTGAGTAAAAGCATCACGATAAACTTGCTCCACGCCCATGCGAGTTAATGGGTAGCGGATAGATTCTTGGTTGCGTGAACGCTTAACGTTTTCACCCAAAGCAAATTTAATAAATCCTGTGGCTCCTTCAATCAGTAAATCTTCTGGGTGGTCAACACCCCATTTCAACTTAACCAGTGCAGACTGGCCGCCGATGGGATTGGCAGAACCATGCAACAATTGGGCGGCAGTGACCCCACCAGCTAAATTACGATAAATATTAACATCATGTGGATTAATGGCGTCTTTCATTCTGACCATCGATGAGTTAACTGCAATGTCGTTTACCGAAAGTAATGCTATGTGAGCGTGTTCATCAATGATACCGCTGGTTAAATGCATGCCAGTACCATCTATTTTGCGGCCATTCTTACCAATGCTTAAATCACTACCAATGCTTTTGATTTTGCCATTAACCACCAAAACATCGGTATTGGTTAAAATACCATCTTTTTCATTGGTCCAAACGGTGGCATTTTTGATCAAGACGGAGTCTTCATCATCTATATCAAGCATTCCGTAAGCCGCAAATGGTGAGGGTATACTTGGTAAATCCTTGTTGTTTTTTTCTTTGCTCTGTTCAGCGTCTTTGTCATTTTTAACTGGACCCATTTTTTGTAATTTCCAGTCGCCATTGTCAACAGCTATAAATTCGCGGTTATCAATCATGCCAAATAAGTCATGATTGACTTCATCTCCTGAGATACTTAGCGTTGCAAAATTACCAGCAGTTTTGATGCTGTATTTCAGTTCGTCTTCTTCATCAATAGCGGCTAATTTGAGTTTGCCTTTTTCATTCATGAGGTTGAATTCATATAGATCATTGCCATAAGCCAGTTGGTAATGACCTGCATTCATCACAGGCAAACCTTTGATTGTATAGGGTTCTCCGGCAGCCCAAGTTTCGGCGATCAAAGTATCCTCAGCGAGCAATGGACCAGTGGTAACCACAAAATTAGCGAAATTGCCTTTGTTTAACTCGCCAAGTTCACTGTTGTTGAGAATTTTAGCGGGTATCGCAGTAATCGCACGCAACGCTGTTTTTTCACTCAGTCCATGCTGATGTGCATTGCGTAAGTCTTTCAAAAAAGTATCTAAACCTTTGGCTGAATCATCAGGGACTAATGCAAATTCAATGCCTTCTTTTTCAAGTAGAGCAGGGTTGAAAGGTGCTACTTCCCACTTCTTCAAATCCCGGTAACTGATATTCCAGGCATCCAGTTCATCGTTGATTTTAGGTGCTTTGGGTTTAGTTAATGGTACGATTAATGTTTGTTCACTGGCTTTGATGGCAGCCAGGTTTTGGTATGAATCTCCCGATGTTTTGACCACAAAATCTGTTCCAAATTCATCAGCTATTGTTTTGGCTAATAGTGTTTGTTGCCAGTTAGTGGTGTTGATAATTTTAGGTAAGCTTTTGTTGGCATTGATGGCAGCCAAATCGAAGTCATGCATTTCATTTTGTTGTTTATACCACTGGGCATCCAACCAAGTTTGGCGAATCAAAGCCACTGAACCCATCAAAGATATGGGGTAGTCTTGTTTAGATGAACCTTTATCAAAAGAATAGTGCTGAGCAGCTTTTGCAACCACCATATTGAGTTCTTCTGGATGGTCACTGAGGTGTGAAAGCACTGCAGTGCCACGCATGATACCGTCTTTTCGATGGCTCAAAGCATTGGTGAACCCCGCAGCCCTCAGTTTTTTATTATTTTTGGTGTCGGTAGAAAAATGCTTTGCAGCATCGTACGAGGTTTTGATGGCTTCATTGCTGTTATAGGCACCTTTGGTGGTGCTGTTAATTGTTTCTGGTCCACCCCACTTGAATGGTTCACGTTTGTTAGGCTCTGGTAAACCCACATCGGAATCAAGATTGATAAATCCTGGATAGATATGCATACCTGAATAATCTTTGACTACAGCATTTGTCAGTGCTTTATGGTTTGATTTGGCATGGATGCTGAGAATGCGATCATTTTGTATGAGTAAAGTGGCATGTTCTATGGTTTTATCAGCATTTAAGTGAATGGTGGCATTGGTCAGTGCGGTAATGGTATTGCGGTCATCCACATTACCGTTAATAACATCAGTTGGAATTGATGCTGCCTGACCACTTGAGCTGCAAGCGAGCGCAGCCAATACAAATGGTTTTAGTTTCAGTTTCATTATTTACCTAGTTTGAGTAAGCGAGTTAATAGTTTAGAAGTGGTTACAGGATCTCGTAATAACCAGGCATGGTGTAATGCCCGGTTGATTTCTGAACCAATGAGGGTATGTACTTGTTCACCTGCTATAGTCACTTGAGTACCTGTATCAGGAGAAAAAGTAAATTGCCAGCGATCAAAGCGATTCGCTTCGGGTAGTTTTTTGGTTAGACGATTGATGATGGTTTGATTGAACTTGATTGATTCTGGATCATCCAGTTGTTCTTCGATCAGTTCTTTGAAATGTTTTTCTACCTGGTCTTTGGCGATGACCGGAGCCAACCATTCAATATCAAATTGCACCACTTGCATGCCGTTTCGAATATCATCCAAGTCATGCACGCCCTTGGGGGCCATCAGATTGATGCGATAAGGGGTTCTGTAGCCCCAGCTGATCTCAGCTTCACCTAATTTAACCCATTGATTGGCATCAGCGAATTGAAAATTGAACGACAAAGCTAATAGCAACAAAAATTTCATACTTTATTATATTCTTATCAACATGAATATAACAATTCAAGAATGCAAAAAAGTAAAGGTGCTGTCATTTGTTTGTGGTTCGATGTCTCCATTGACTAGAAACTCTTTGTTTATGTCTTGATGCTATTTTGAATTAAGTTGATACACATATAGTTGATATATCAACTATATGTGTATATAATGCCAACTTACTCAGATAAATAGGGCCGTACAATGAATACAGACACAACAAAATCAATTTCAATTTTTTCATATTTTTCTGGCTGGATGAGCACACTGGTCTTATTGTTTGTTTTGGGCTTTATGAATAAAGCCGAATCAAGATCTGATGAAGCTATGCTGTCGAATATTCAAGCATATTTAGAACAAAACAGCGATTTCAACGGTGTGGTTTTGATTGCTAAGAACGGCCAAGTCATTATTGAATATGAGCATGGATATGCAAATTATGCCCATAAAACTCCAAACAAAATTGGCACCAAATTTCAGACTGCATCAATGGCAAAGATGTTCACAGCTGTGGCCATCATGCAACTGGTTGAATCTGGTCAGCTAAAGGTTGACGATGTTGTTGGTAAATTTTTACCCGACTACCCAAATGAAATCGTTAAAAACAAAGTGACCATTCATCAATTGTTGACACATCAATCAGGTTTAAGTGATTATTTTAATCCCAAGTATGATAATCACTCCAAAAGTAGTATCAATAAACTGTCTGACTTCTTACAGTTTTTTGAATATGAACCTTTGAATTTTATTCCAGGCCAGAGTTCACAATACAGTAATTCCGGATACTTGTTGCTTGGCTTAATCATTGAAAAGATAACTGGTGAAAACTACTATGATCACATCGAAAAAACAATCTTTAAACCAGCGGGTATGAAAAACACGGGTTGGCGAAGTGATGAAGTGGTTGAGGGTTTGGCAGGAACCTATGAATATTCATTAATAAATAGATCATTGGTAGAAACGAATCTAGGTGGTGCTATTGGTAGTTCTGCTGGAGGTGCCTATTCAACAGCGCATGATTTTTTGGCTTTTGCTCAGGCAACAAGTTCTTACCAAATCATTTCAAAAGACATACTTGATTTAATGACTATTGACCATAACGGGCGTGGTTATGGTTATGGCCTCAGTTTATATAAAGCGCAGAAAGAAACTTCATTTGGCCACAGTGGAGGGGCTCATGGAGTTGCGGCTAATATGGATATATTCAGGCAGTCTGGGTATGTTGCTGTTGTTCTTTCAAACAGGTCAGCAATGGACGGATGGTATGAAGTACGGTCATTCATTCGTCGTGAGATTGGTGGAAAGACAGCGCATACCGATAGGTTTTTTAATACTCAAAAGGTGTTAACTGCATTTAAAAACAAAGGCCTAAAAGCGGCCAGGAAACAGTTGGAAATCGCTGAGAATAAAGTCTCAATTCGTTACATGCTTCATGAAAGTGATCAATACCGAAAACGGGAGGAGTATAACCAAGCACTTGAAATCCTGCGGATGACTGTTCAGATAAATCCTGATGATGAAACAATTCATGCAGCAATGGGGGATGTTTTTCATAAATTGGGCAAAAACCATGAGGCAGTAAAGAGTTATGAAAAAAGCTTAAAACTGTATCCGAATGATGAGATACTCATCGAAAAATTGAAGCGCATAAAAGTCATAACTGATGAAAAATAATAAAGACTCAAATGAGGGTTTGGAAGACCAAAACTGGATGAATAAGCTTGATGAGTTAACACCTGATAAAACGATCTTCTATACCATTGAAAAAGCGATTAAACAGTACAAAAGATATGCCCAGGATCAGTTTGATCAAAAGGTGGGAGATATCACAGTTGACCAGGCGCTGATATTGCATTTTGTTGAGCAATACCCCGAATTGAGTCAAAGTCAGATAGCAGCCTTGGTTTTCAAAGACAAAGCGTCAGTCACACGTATTATTGAACTGTTGAAAAAGAATGGCTATCTAAAAAGGGAGATAAATAATAAAGACAGGAGGAAGTATTCACTGAAGTTGACCAACAAAGCCAAACAAATTCTATTTAAGCTTAAAAAAATAAGAAATCAAAACCGTACAATTGCGCTTGATGGCATTTCAGCAGAACAGTTATCACAACTATCAGCTACTTTAAATAAATTGATCAGTAACTGTGAGATTGAGTGAGTTGCTTATTTACAGGAAAGCCGTTGAGTTTTCGATGGCTGTTCAAACTACACCCATTGATTAACCTTTGTTCCAGATAAATGGCAGTTTTATTGCTATAGAATACCAAGAAAAGAAGTGGTGGCTATAGGTGGACTTGAACCACCGACCCCAGCATTATGAATGCTGTGCTCTAACCAGCTGAGCTATATAGCCACGAGAGCGCGAATTTTCTTATCAATCGCGCTTTTTGTCAAGATTTTAATTGAAAAAACTGATGCTTTACCGTGAAGCTTTTAACGTTTCGGTGGTGTTGTGGAATCTGATGTCAGGATGCCGTTCTTGAGCCAGCTGTAAATTCACCATTGATGGAGCCAGGTATACCAGGTGACCATGGGCATCTTCAGCTAAGTTGGCTTCATTTTTGTTGCGGAACTGTAACATCTTTTTGTCATCATCCGAGTCGACCCAATAAGCGGTTCTTGTTTCGACATTCTCAAAGATGGCTTCCACGTTGTATTCGCGTTTCAAACGGTAAGCGACCACTTCAAACTGTAACACGCCGACAGCACCCAATATCAGTTCATTACTGATGAGTGGGCGGAAAAATTGGGTGGCACCTTCTTCAGACAATTGGGCCAGACCTTTTTGTAAGGCTTTGAGTTTCAAAGGATCTTTCAGGCGGGCCCGTCGGAATAATTCAGGAGCAAAGCTGGGTATGCCGGTGAATTGTAATTCTTCACCTTCACTGAATGAATCACCAATACTGATGGTACCGTGGTTGTGGATGCCAATGATGTCGCCAGGATAAGCTTTTTCTACCGTGCCACGCTCTTCAGCCATGAATGTTAAGGCATTGGGTATCTTAATGTCTTTACCCAGTCTTGAGTTTTTAAGTTTCATACCTTGGGTGAACACACCTGAGCAAATACGCATGAATGCAACCCGATCACGGTGGTTGGGATCCATATTGGCTTGAATTTTAAAAACGAATCCTGAGCATTTATTTTCGCTCGGTTCAATCACACGCTCGGTTGTTGCTCGTGGTTGTGGTGCTGGTGCATGTGCGGCAAAAGAATCTAAGAGTGGTTGTACCCCAAAATTGTTAATTGCTGAACCGAAAAAAACAGGTGATAATTCGCCTTTTAAATAAGCATCCAGATCAAACTTATGGGAGGCGCCTTTTATTAATTCAACTTCCTCTCTGAATTCTTCAGCAGCAGTTCCTAGGGTCTCGTCCAGCTCTTTTGAGTCAAGTCCTTTAATGATGGTGGCCTCTTGGGTTTCGTAGTTCTTGCCTGCTTCATATAACATCACTTCGTCATTGACAAAGTGATACACACCTTTGAGTCTTTTGCCCATGCCAATGGGCCAAGTGATAGGGGCACATTTGATTTTGAGTACATCTTCTACTTCATCCAATAAGTCGATGGGGTCTTTGCCTTCACGGTCTAACTTGTTGATAAATGTATAGGTGGGTGTGGTGCGCAATCGGCATACCTCCATCAGTTTGATGGTTCTTTCTTCCACCCCTTTGGCACAATCAATCACCATCAATGCTGAATCAACTGCTGTTAAAGTACGGTATGTATCTTCAGAGAAATCGGCATGGCCTGGGGTGTCCAAAAGGTTCATGGTTCGGCCTTTGTATGGGAATTGCATGATGGAGGAAGTGATGGATATGCCACGCTCTTGCTCCATTGCCATCCAATCTGATGTGGCATGGCGATCAGCTTTTCTTGATTTAACTGAACCTGCCACTTGAATAGCGCCACCAAATAACAATATTTTTTCAGTGATGGTGGTTTTACCCGCATCAGGATGCGAGATAATCGCAAAAGTTCTGCGGTTTAAATACTCAGCTTTTTGTTCAGCCATGTTGCGCGCTCTTATCAAATTAAGGCGCGCATTTTATCATCATCGGCTTACTTTAAAAAGACAATCTAAAACCTGCTGAAATACTGCGTCCTGGTCTTGGAGCAATGTCTTTGATGAATGAAGCATGCTCACGAATTTCTTCATCCAACAAGTTATCGGCTCGTAAAAATACCAGCGTCTCGAAACGATCATGGTAATGTACCCAGTTAACATTTAAGTCTAATAAATCATAGCCTTCAGTAGGTAACTCAAAATCAGCTAAATCATTTTGATCAGCTACATGGGTATGGTTGATGCCAACATTCCAAGAGCCTCTGTTCCAGTTAATTTCTAAACCGTATCGATTACTTGGGATACGAGGCACGTTCTCACCAGTGTTTAACTCAGCTTCAGTCCCATCAGTAAACAGCCTGAAATCCCATTGGTTATTAAAACCATCTTCAAACTGATAACCAAGGTCAGCTTCATAGCCCATAAAAGTGGCATTTTGTTGTGCATAAACAAAAATGCTGGTTTCATCCTCTTCAAGACCTGTATTACGCAAGAAAATGTAATCATCTAACTGGTTATAGAACAAAGCAGCACTGAAACGCCAGCCATTGTTGCGGTATTTCAAACCAACATCAAAGTTATTTGATACTTCGTGGGTTAGGTCTAAATTTCCAATTTCAATGGCATTGGTGGCCAAATGAGGAACCAACTCTTCACCTAAGGGTTGATTTGAAAATAACTCTTCTGCGGTGGCCATTCGGGCAGCAGAGGTCAGGTTGATGGGTAAAGTCCAATTGTTATTTAAATCAAATGTAGCACCCAAAGAAATACTCAAAGCATCATCATCAAAGTCGGGGAAGAAATCAGAATCAATTGTCTGGTTATCATAACGCAAACCAAATTCAGCATGCCAGTTATCAAAGTCACGCTCTTCGATTAAGAATACACTCCATACTTGTGTTTCAGTAGGTAGGATGTATGCTTCCTCACCCAATGCAGAAAAGTCACGGTTGGTCCATTGAAAACCCCAAACACCTTCAAAACCACCGATTGTTCCATGAGTCAATTCAAGTCGAAACTCATCGGCTTGATTATCAAACAAAGTGCCCACTTCGTCACCTTCTAATTCTACATGCGTGTAGTCAGTGTTTGAATAATGAGTTCTGAACTGACGAATAAAACTGTCGTCATCCAAGCGGTGAAGGCCTTTGATGTTAAAGACTGATTTATCCAGATCAATGCGAACTATTTCTTCCTCCTCTTCATCATGCCCTTCTTCTTCATCATGTTCTTCATCATGGCCTTCTTCTTCATGTCCATGCTCGTGACCAGGGATACCGTAATTGCGGTTGTAATCTGAATAAGAAATACCCCAGTAACCACGGTCAGTTACTCTTGAAAGGCCCACGTTAAAACCATCTGAGTCTAAAGATGAATTTTCAAGTAAGCCAAAATCCTCACCTTCACGCTCATCGCCATGTTCTTCCTCATGCTCTTCATCACCATGTTCTTCTTCATGCGCTTCCTCAGCTTCATGTAGAACCTCTGATTCAGCAAAGCCTGGAATTTCATAATCATCGGTTTGGCTGTTGAAATAACTTAAATGACCCATCCATTCATCACTTAATGCGCCACTGATAGTGAATACACCTGTTTGTTCGCTCAGGGTGTTATCCGAAAATCGTCCTTCTATGCCACCTGTGATGCCATCAATCTTTTGGGTAGGAATAACTTCATCGATCACATTAACCACACCGCCTACAGCGCCACCACCGTAAAGCAAAGTGCCTGGCCCTTTCAGTACTTCAACTTGAGTTGCCAACAATGGTTCTGTGGTGATCCAATGATCTGGACTGACTGATGCCGCATCTTGATTGGTAATGTTGTTGTTTAAAATAGTCACACGAGGACCTTGTTGACCACGGATAACTACTTGACCGGCACCCACACCAAAGCTACCAGAGTTAACACCTGTGATGCGGTTCAATGTTTGGTCAATGGATAAACCACGGTCCAAAACCAAATCTGTTTCGCTTAAAATTTCCACTGGTGTGGTCATGCGTAATTGATTATGTTCCAGCGGGTTTGCTGTGACTACCAGATCATCTAATTTCAAAGCATCAACATTAATGATTAATTGTTGACCATCATGGTTAATGCTGGTGTTGTAGTGTTTGGCGCGGTTGATTTCTATATCCAATTCATAAACGCCTTCAGCCAAATTTTCAAAACTGAATTCGCCTGCTTGGTTGGTTGTTGTCTCTAAGTCAGTACCATGTATTCTGATCAAGGCATCACTGAATACTTTGCCTTGGTTGTCAATGATGCGACCTTTAAAGCCACTGTTGTCTTGAGCCCAAAGTGTAGGGCTGATAATTAATGTTAAAAGTAACAAATATCTCATGTCGTTCTCTCATACTTACAAACTTTTGTTTGTTTTTGTTGTTCTGCACAAAACCATGCTCATTGGCATGCTCATTAAAATAGTGTAAATTGTTAAAAAAACTTATAATGTGTACAGAGGTGGTCCACGTATGAGATCTGAGGAGTGTAGGGCGATATTGGCTGTGATACTGCTGTGGTTAACAACTTTCTGGTGTAAAGCAATATCATATGCGAGATAGGCAACACTGGTATCAGCCAATGCATCGTCATTGGATTGTAAATGAATACAAACTTCACAAGCTTCTACATCATGGGACACAGCAGCATGTGCTTCATGCGCGGTCATCGCCAGCAATAGAAGAAATATAACACTGTGAATAAGTTTTGTATTCATAGTGCGCATTTTGGAGCCTTTAGGTAAATTTTTCAATAACTGATGTCTTAATTTTGATCAATATCATTATTTTTTCTTATGACTGGAAAATTAAGCCAATCAATGGTCGAGGTATCCATTCAGCAAAAGTACATGAGAATGGTAGGCAACCCCAGATACCTAGTCATGTTGCTTGCACAATTAAGTATTTTTAGTAGGCGTAACAATCCTTGGTAAAAATATTTTGATGGGTGAAAAATAATGTACTTCACAGTGGTGATTAATTTACAATATTGCCAGAAGCAGGGATACCATAATTAATGAAACCACATAACATCGTTGTTACCGGCGAGCTCAAATACATAAAACAATTGATCCAGTGCATCAGTTTTGGTCCGGAAAGAGAAATTATTCATAAATACATTGGTCCAGACAGAAAGACTGAAATTAATGTGCCGATGTATTTTGGAACGCTTGAAGTTGATGAAGACCATCGACTGGATTTCTATGGTGGTAATTCAAATGAACTGTTTGATTATATTAATCGTCCATCCAACAGAGATTTTAAAGGAATGATGGTATTGCTTAATGCTGATAACAAGCATACCTTATTCGGATTTGCGGACATCATTACCAAACACATAAACTATCTGCGACGGTATGCCTTGGTGGTGGCCGTTTCAGGCTTGGATTATGTAGCCGTCAAATCGGCCGAGGATCAGGTACGTGAGTGTTTGAAAGAACTGGATGCGGTGGCCCCAGTATTCAGTATTGACCCAAAAGATAAAAAAGATGTGAGCTTATTGGTGGAATCTTTGTTGTATTTTGCATCACCAGGAATCAATGATACCAGTCGTGGAAAGTCTACTTTTATGTTACGTGCAGAGTCAGAAGGAAAGTAATTAAACTATGGTTGAAAAAAAACCTCAATCAATAACTGTTTGTTTTAAGAATTTTGATCAGATCTCCAAAAAACTGATCATGACTCGTTTTACCAAGCCTGACTATAAGGTGGAAGCAATTGCTGAACCAATGACAGCTGATGTGTGCTTTTTTAATCAGGAAATTCAGCAGGAAGAAACAGAAATTAATGCACTGTTCGAGCGTTTGAAAGAAGCAGAAATACCACTGATACTATTGAGTCAGATTGATCAGAGAGAAGACACTGATCTACTCACAGTCATTGCGAAACCAACAAGAAATCACAATTTAAGTGATTATCTCTATCGGGTTAAGGATGCGTTTTATGTTGCTTTAAAAGTCAGATTACAACGTAAGATCAAACAAAAAAACCGCAAGCTGATTTATAACACCCATCTATCAAATGCGATTAGCCCTGATCAGATAAAGTTTGAAAATAATCGTTATTATGCTCAAAAATACGTTGGGTTAAATACTGACATTGACTTCAATGAAGAGGGCGAGTTACATACTGTACAGCTTAATCCATCAAACTATTTTTTTCATTATCTGGGTAAAGGCTTTGAACTTTCCCTTGAAAAGAAAAAACCAGCCTGTGTAAAAACTGTTTACGGTACCTTTTATGTGAATGCCCAAGACAAGCTTATTTTTCATGATAAAACCGCTGAAGAAATCGTTAACATCCACAAGATTCCATTTTATAAAGACACCAAAGTTACCACCCCAAAGATCAAACCTGGCCAATTAAATCATCTCCACCAATTTGATTACGAGCCATTTGTCTGGTTCAGCAGCATCAATGCCAGCAAAGGTAAAATTCCCGAAAATACGAACTTCAATGCGCCGGTCAAAATTACCGCCTGGCCAGATCTCACCAAGCTGGTTGTATTCAAGCATGCCATCCGCATCATTTCACTGTGGTCAAGAGGTGTTTATTCCTTGAAACATACTGCCCGCTTGTTGAATATCCCTCAAAGATATGCCTTGACTGTTTACACCGCCATGCATGCGCTCGGACTTATCACCGAAGTCAAAAAACGCTGAAACAAAACAACCCTGTCTGATTTGGTTACTGGACTGAAGTTAACAGTTCATTCTTATTCATTTCTGGAAGTACTCATTGATAAAAAATTCCGATTTATGTATATTAATAATGGTGTGTGTAGTGAAAATTTAAGGAGGATGCTTGCTATATACAAATATAACAAGAAGAAAGAAGTCAATTATTCTCAGGTGTCTATAAACGCCATGAGTCGTTTCGTGTCAAACTTTGAGCCTTTATCTGGATACAACCCTGTATTCAGTGATTTAGACAATTCTATCGAAATCAATTTTTCGCACCTCCAGGGCACCAAATGCCAAAAAAGAAAAACAGATAAGCCAATAGATTAAATTAACCAGGGGAGACTGTGATGAGCAGAAAAATCATTAACTATAAAACTGATTTCGGTAGATTCAAGCAGATGTATCGATACTACCCAGAAATTATGCCGATTATCAGTGAGGGAGACTCGTGGTATTCATACCCCTTGGCCGGTGCCAATCTCATGGATCAGTTGGTATTAAAGTTTGAGGGTGCTGTTAATTACCTCAGACTTGAGAGTAGTGGTCATGAAGCTTTGGATATTTTTGCAAGCACGCGATCAGGTCAGCTCAAAAAACTGATAAAACACGTTAAATTTTTTCAAGTTCCAATCGTTTTGTTGTCAGCTGGTGGTAATGATGTGGTGGGCAAATCCAAGGCTGGACTTTATGATTCGGCCAATCACAGCAGTGATGTGGATACGTTGATAAATAGTGCAGGGTTGAACCAGGTTTTTAGGAAAATTTTTGATCGATACACTGTTGCTATTAACGCACTGGTTCATGTAAATGCTGCTGTTAAAATCATCACTCATACATACGATTATCCTGCCATCATTGGCAAACCTGCACCGATCACCATCAGTTCCCTGGGCATTATTGCACCACTTGTCAATGTGATGAAAGAGGTGGGGCCGTGGATAGAGCCCATTTTATTAAAAAAGAACCTGACTGATAAACAAGCACAGCTTCAATTTACAGAACGATTAATGAATAAGTTTCATGATGATGTTTTGCTGCCGCTGAAAAACAATCATCCTGATAATTTTGATTATGTTGATTTAAGAGGGACGCTGATGCTGAATAAACAGTTTTGGAATGATGAGATTCACCCCAGTGCTGAAGGCTTTAGGTTGCTGGCAGATAAGTTCTGGCTTGACTTTCTGCCGGTGTTGAAAGATGCATATACACAATGGAAAAGTCGATAATCATTCAAACCTGATAACCGGGGTAAAGTAGATGAAAGAGTGTGATTTAGTTATGAAGGGAGGTGTCTCAAGTGGCATTGTTTACCCCAAAGCAGTGTCTGTTCTCGCTGAAAAATACCGTTTCAGAAGCATCGGAGGCACTTCTGCTGGTGCAATAGCGGCAGCTTTTACCGCTGCTGCTGAATACAACAGACAAAAGAATGACCATGACCAAGGGTTTGAGTTATTAGAAAGTCAACTACCCAATGAAATAGCTGAAAACCTATTACACCTATTCCAGCCTGATAAAAAACACCAGCTACTGTTTGAATCTGCAATTGAATACTCAAACATTAAGGATTCAGGTAAGTGGGAATTGGTTAAATTTATTTTAAAAAAATTAAAATTATTCAAGGTTTTAAAAAGGTTACCTGAAAGTTTACCAGAAACAAACTATGGACTGTGTTCTGGCCTAACAGTTTCAAGTGGTGGTGTTCTGGGACTGATTGATTGGCTTAATTATTGGTTAGAGGACTGTGCTGGCCGACTTACCAATAAGGAACTTCCATCCAAGCCACTCACTTTTGGAGATTTAAAATCCGCTGGTGTAAACCTGAAGGTCATAACAACAAATATATCGACACAACAATCCATTGCTTTGCCTTTCAAAGACAAGAACTATGCCAAAGTAGATGAGTTGCGGTATGTATTGTCAGAAAATGTAGTGGATTATTTGGTTCAATACCACCAAGACAAAAATAATCAAGAATTCAACGAAGAGACAGACATATTGGAGTTACCTGAAGCCTCTGAATTTCCAGTGATTATGGCAGTTAGAATGAGTTTGAGCTTTCCAATTTTATTGTCAGCGGTTTCGCTTTATAGCTACGACCGTACTTTAAGGAATTTCAAGCATAATGAAGAAAATAAGCCACAAAAGTGTTGGTACAGTGATGGCGGCATAACAAGTAATTTTCCAATCCACCTATTTGATGATGTTTTTCCACTGAGGCCAACCTTTGGCATAACCCTCGATGAATTTCACGATAAACGTCATGATAAAGATGTTCCGGTTAATGTCGGGAAAAACAGGATCTATTTACCGACCCTGGCAGGGCAGGGCCTGCATACACCAATAAATAAGATTAAAGGATTGTTGTCATTTTTGTCATCGGTTTTTTACTCAGCACAAAATTGGCAGGATAAATCTCAAATTGTACAACCAGGTTACCGAGACAGGATAGTACGCATCGCTTTGAAGGATAATGAAGGAGGTGTTAATTTGAATATGCCCAAGGATAAGATTGATTATCTGGTTCATTTGGGAGGTCTTGCTGGTGATGAAATTATTGACCATTTTGACTTTGATGAGCACAGGTGGCGAAGGCTGTTGAGCTCATATTCGGCATTTGAGAAAGAATTTAATGACATGTATAAAGAGTTTGCTTCCAACAAATCGTCAGAAAGTATGAGTAAGTACCTTCGAAGGTATGAAAAAGCTTTATCAGAAGACAGTCCAATTGCATCAAGTTATAAGCCCAAAGATAAAGACCATTTAATGCTGTTGATCAAAAGATTAACTGATCTGGCCAAAATAGCAAGAGAATGGGAAAAGCAACAGTTAAGAAACGATTGGGGTGGACACAAAAAAACAATGCCCCAACCTTCTACTTCATTGCGATTGGTGCCTGGTGATATATACTCTTCAGGGGAATAACTTAGTTTTTTGTATAGGGTTTTACCCCGATTCCACGGACGACTTAGAAAAGGCTTTTTGTTGATCTAATTATTCATCCAGTTTACGTCTTTTCCTGGGATTGTAAAAGCGTTCAATATAATCAAACACATCGCTTCTGGCCTCTTCAAATTGGAAGAATAGGTATTATGACAACTAGCCGGAAAGACCGTTTCACGGCGGTTTTTTCAATTATGCATGAGTGACATATTACTCAGCTTTTGGGTTGTTAACCAAAGTTAAAATAGGTAGAAGTAACTACTACATCAACATCAAGTTGCTCAATATTCTCAAAAATCGCTAGCACAAATATTATATCTGAAATTTTCCCCACAAAAAAATGACTTCAGCCACATGTAAACTGAGCATCATTAATGAGGATATTATTAATTTGTTTGATGTTATTATTCGAAGGAAAGTATTGAAATAGGTTGAGGTGGAGACTTGGGTGGCTCCTTTAAAATATTAGAGACGGCTCTTGAGCTGGATGAGGAGCATGCCGAAGTCATTAGCCTTATGGCAGCTGTGCATTTTGTAAAAGAGGATTAACAAGAAAAACTGGCTCAATTTAGAAGGTCAAATAAGATCTGTTAATGTGGAATTCTGAACGAGTGGCAATAAAAGTATAAAATAATTGTATTTATATTAGACTTGTAATATTTTAAATAAAGGTGTGTGTAAGTAATTGAGAGCCATTTATTTGGTTTTCTTGCTTCTGGGGGCGGAATGAAATATTTATACACATATTTGCTTTTAAAAGTAAATTCAATGGTCACGACCAATGATGACCATAAAAACATCATTTTAAATGGTGGTGTTAGATGATGAGGGTGTTCATCACAATCTCTTTGGTTCTTGCTGTAACAGTTGCTAATTCGCACGCCGGTAGAACTAACTCCGAAGGGTGTCATAACAACAGAAAAACTGGTGGTTACCACTGCCATAATTCCGGATCAAAGAAAAGAACTATAGCTAAGCCCAGTGTCCGTCCTTTCTTAAGTAACTCAAGTAAAAAATTCAAATGTAGTGGTAAAACTGTTTGTAAGCAAATGACCAGCTGCGCCGAAGCTAAGTTTTATCTCAAAGAATGCAAAGTCCACAGCCTGGACAGAGACAACGATAACATTACTATGTGAGAGTATTTGTGGTGGATGAATACAATATAACAGACATTAGATAAAAGGTAACTCATGAAAATATTTAATCTAACTTTAGTGACATTAATGGTTGCTCTATCAGGGTGCGGTAACAAACAGTCTATGGTTGTCTCTTACCAAATGGGAAGTAATACAATAGAAGGTGGTTATTTAGTTGAACGTATAAGAAGCGGGATGCTTTATTCACTACCTAAGCAGCTCATAAAAGTCACATATTCCAGAAAACTTATTGACTCAACAAAAGCTGCAAAAGAGGTGGCGGATTTAAAAAAGTTGTTAAAAAGCAAAAATGATGAGGTCAAAGAGAAAAACAAAGAAATTGGTAAACTTCAGGTTTTAAAAGATAAATTAGATTTGTCTGCTGAAAATAGTGCATTGGTTCTTCAAAAATACCAGAAAGAGATATTAATTGCCAAAACTCAAAAGTTAAGCTTGAGAAGCAACATAAACAGTATCAAACAAAAGTTGCATTCTGCCTCTATTAACTATAATTTATCACTACAGTCAGATGAGGCATTTGACGAACAACTCAAAATTACTGCTGAGGATACAATAACAGATGATCCTTGGTCTTTTTCTGCAAATCTTAACCATTCTAGGTCACGTTCTGACTCATTGGAGTTGACTATAAAAAATGGGCTGTTGGATGGTGCTGTTGGTAGTACTGAAGATAAAACAGGTGAGATAATTTCATCACTAGCAGGCGCACTATCTGGTTTAAAAAGGTTTTCTGGTATTAATAAATCAGGCAATGTTACTGCTATGCGCTCATTAACTGATTTAAATAACTGTAAAAAAGATAAAGCTATTTCTGTAACACAGGTCATTGATCCAGATGTGGATAATGATTATGTTATTTTAAACAGAAGATTGCATGCAGGGTGTATTTCTATTTGTACGGATAATATTAGGCCTAGAAAGTTGAAAATAAATAAAAAGTCAAACGGTGAGATACCGGGACTAGTTTATAGACAACCAGGTTTGTATTCTTTTTACATAAATAATAACGACTCTAAACAATATTCAAACACGGGAAAGAGTTGCAGCAATACTCATGAGGCAATACAAACAGTGAAGTTGAATTTGGCTCAGGGAGGTAGGGTTGGTTATATCGAAATGCCAAAAGGTAGGTTTTCAAAAAATGATTATGATGTCTCATTTTCCAAAGGAATGCTAGCAAAGAATAAAATCGTAAGACCAAGTGAAGTAGTGGGCGCAATTAGTATTATCCCAAATGCTTTGAAAGAAATAATTTCAATTCCAGCAGAATTAATACAATTAAAAGTTAACTACTCTACAAGTGAAAAAGATTTAATTGAGCTACAGAAAACGATAATTCAAGCTGAATTAGAAATTGAAAAAAGGCAACAGGAGTTAGATGCTTTGTTGAATGATAATGGATTGCCAACAGTTTTACTGCTAGATCCTGATGATGATTAAATATTAGTTCAGTAGTTTTAACTTATAGATTGTTAAATTAAATTTCAAGATACACTTTCAGGTATTTATTCCCTAAATGAATTGATGCTATTTATTTGTCAATCCAATCACTATACCATTGCATTAACTCAATACGCTGTGGTAGGTACTCAGAACGATTGTAAGCCGCTCTAACCTTGTCTGAAGGGCTATGTGCCAACTGCCTTTCTATAACATCAGGATTAATCTGTTGTTCATTGGCAAGGCTTGAGAAGGTGGAGCGTAAACCGTGCGCCGTTGTTTTTTGCCACATGCCAATATTTTTCAACATCACTAGAATGGCGTTCTCAGATATAGGCTGAGTGTTTGGCTTATGGTTGCTGGCAAATATGAATGGATAGTGACCATTAATTGATTCTAATTCCCTGAGTATTTCTATTACTTGTTTAGACAAAGGTACTAGGTGGTCTTTATCAGCTTTCATGCGTTCTTTGGGAATTGTCCACATGTGTTTATCCCAGTCAATTTCAGACCATTGTGCATAACGCAGTTCACTGTGACGTACAAATGTGTGAACTAGAGTCTTCAATGCCAGTTTAGTAGTAATGAACCCTGTGTATGAATCAATCTTTTCCATTAACTCTGGTAATTCTTCAGGCTTTAAAGCTCTAAGGTTTTGAACAGGGACTTTCTTGAATGAAGTACTTTTTATGTTTGCAGCAGGGTTGTTATCGATAATCTCGTAAGTGTCGATAACATACCAAAATATTGATTCAACTCTTTGGCGTACTTTCCTTAGCGCCGTCAATGGTGGATTAGGGCGATTTTCAATGCCTTTAAGGATGTCCATGATATCTTTACGTGTGATTGTATCAATTGGCATCTTGCCGAGTTTAGGAAGCATGAAGCGTTTTAAAGAACTCATAACTTCAACTTTATGCTTATCACTCCATTCAGGTGATTTAATGGAGTGCCACTCATGAGCCATTTTTTCAAAAGTAAATTTTTCTAATCTATCTTTTTCTAATTGCTCTTTAATTTGTTTGTCTGCTTCTTCTTGTGCGATTCGGGCTTTTTCCTTAATGGGATCGATACCATTTTCCAAAAGTTCTGTAGTTGCATAATACTTATCCCTAGCCTCTCTTAGCGATACATTAGGATAAGAGCCGTAAGAAAGTACTCTTTTTTTCCATACACCTTTTTCCTTGTCCTTAAAGTTATATTGATGTTGCCAAAGTTTAGAACCAGTTTTTCTGACCAGTACATACATTCCAGGCTCAACAGTAAATTTGTATTGCCTTGGTTGGCCTTTCTTATCGCCATCTTCATAATACTGGATAGAAAGACTTTTTATCTTTGCATCATTAATAATTGTCACGTTACCACCATGAAAATAAGTGTTACCACCAAATTTATTGGTTTTTATTGAATTTCAATGAACGCTATTGTACTATAGATGGTGTTGAAACGTTGATATATATGGTTTTGATGAACGGTAAAGTACTTCCTTGTACTCTGGATTGGTGGAGACGGCGGGAATCGAACCCGCGTCCGCAAGTCCTCTGCTTGAGGCTCTACATGCTTAGATTTGGTTTTTTATCTTATGCTAATAACTCCACCAATCGGGATTTATTATCACCAGTTTGGATTCAGTTTAACTCAACGCATCCAAACGGTACGATGAGCGATCTTGCTGGTTATGACGGACAGTTCGCGAACGCAAGAAATCGTGAGTGCCCGTTAGCAATTAAGCTGCTAAAGCGTAGTTATCGTCGTTTGCAACTATAACTTTGAAACTGAGTTTTACGAGGTGAATTTCACCCTCGGCATGCACCATCAAGTTTCGCGACCCACGTCGAAGCCAGGTCGTCCCCTTGTGATCTGTTCTATGAAATATGGCGTTTAAATCCAGTTTTTCAAGGTACACCAGTTTAGCATCGATTAGAGTAATGACAAGTTAATTGTTTTTTTTTGAGGTTCTCTTATTTTCTTTTTCGGGTTGATGGAATTTTGGAAAGTCAGTTACCAATTCTCTGATGCCATAATTTACCAGGGTAATTTTGACCAAGGTCAAAACTAAATACAGCCACAAAAGTTATGATTGAACCATAACTAATTAAAAAAGGAGGCCATATGTTTGGCGAAAAACATGATTTACACCACGAATTCCCTGAGTATGAAACTGAAATCAGGCATTTGAAAATGAGAAACAATCATTTTGCGCGGTTTTTTAATGAGTATGATGAATTGGCGCATGAAATAATCAGGATTCAACAGGGCATTGAGAACCCTGCAGATGATTATGTTGAATCACTCAAGAAAAAACGCTTGTTCTTGAAAGATGAATTGTATTTTATGATTTTGAAGCACAAAAGAAAACAGAAGAAAAAAGCCATCAAACAGGAGAAAAAACGACTCAAGAAAAAAGCAAAAGCAGCCAGCTGAAGGCTGCTTTGTTATTATTCAAGCTGGATAATATTAAGGGGTTCCTATGATTTATCCAGCTTGTCTTGGGTTTTTAATTCAAAATCCGAGGCATCGTGGCGTTGGTGTAATTGGGTGCTTGGATTCCCCCAGCCTTTGTTAACCATGCGGCCACGGCTGACGGCTGGGCGGGCATTGATGGTTTCGGCCCAGCGCATGAGGTGGGTGTAGTTGTGGGCGCCAACAAACTCAGCAGCATCGTAAATGCGGCCCAATACAAAAGCCCCGTACCAGGGCCAGATTGCTATGTCGGCGATGGTGTATTCATCACCACACATGTATTTTTTATCCGCCAGGTGTTTATCGAGTACATCTAACTGGCGTTTGGCTTCCATGGTGAAGCGGTCGATACAATACTCAATCTTGATTGGTGCGTAATTATAAAAATGACCAAAGCCTCCGCCCAGGTATGGTGCGCTGCCCATTTGCCAGAACAACCAATTAAGGCACTCGGTTCGTTTGTTCGGATCCTGAGGGATGAAAGCATCAAATTTTTCAGCCAGATGCAATAAGATCGAACCTGATTCAAACACCCGCAATGGTTCTTCTCCGCTTAAATCGAGCAGGGCGGGAATCTTGGAGTTGGGGTTGATGTCTACAAAACCACTGCCAAACTGATCGCCTTCGCTGATGTCGATCAAATAAGCATCGTATTCTGCCTCCTTGGTGCCAAGTGCCAATAGTTCCTCGAACATGACAGTCACTTTAACGCCATTTGGTGTGGCCAGTGAATACAACTGAAATGGGTGTTTTCCCCGTGGTAATTCTTTCTCATGGGTGGCCCCTGAAATGGGGCGATTGATGTTGGCAAACTGACCACCGTTGGCTTGTTTCCATTCCCAGACTTTGGGTGGTTGGTATTGGTTTTCTTCGCTCATGGTTTAATTCCTGTTTTAGTTGAACTGAGGTGACCGCATAGCGTCATTATTTTATGCAAAAAATATCAATTGTTACATGCATCTGGTTTCAAGTTTTATTTTTGGGCAGTATTTTACAAACTCATTCTGGTTCATTTTACGAACTGATAACACCAATGCCAGGGTTCGTAAATGATGCCGTGTTGGTTATTTCTGGGGTAGGTGAGGCTGAATTGGTGTTTAGCTGCATGCTGTTGTAGCCATTTAAAAGCTGGGCTGTTCTCAAAAACTTCTTCCAATGGCTCATAGCCAGGTGTGGTGATGTCAATGGCGCAGCCTGTGTGGTGTTGGCTGTGACCTGGGGCGGTGTTGGTTTCGAGGATGTGATTCAAAGCCATACCACTGTCTAATTTATTTTGAATGAGCTTGGCTTGGTAAGGCATTGACCTAAAAGCAGAAACTGGTTTTAATTCTATGCCATCGCAGTGTGCTGCTTGTTGCATTTTTTGCCAGCCTAGGTGGGCTTTGGGGTGCAGCTTTGTGGGCCTGTCGAAACAATCTATATCACCATCAACCAGCTGTGCCGTGGTTGGGTGTTTGGGGTGTTTGATCTTTTTGGTGTCGATGCCTAGCTTGTGATTGAGTTGTTGGTATAAATCTGTTTTTCTTAGGTTTTTTATATCAACCTCGAAGTGATCATCGTGTTGTTCAAAACCCATCTTGCGTAAAAACTGTTGGGCATGTGGCACATTTGATTTGGCTTGATAACGTTCGTTGTTGATGGCTTTCATCAATCCATAACTGGCTTCGGTGGCAACTCCCAGGTGCAGCGATTGGGGTTTGAGGATGATGTTGAACCATTGGTTACGAAAAAATAACTGCCCAATTAAAGCATCATCAGCACGATCATAAATAGACCAACAGTTTTTATGGTTTGGTTTGATGTTTAATCTATCTGTTTGGATTTTAAGTGTCATCGAGTTGCTCTTTGGCTTGTTCCCAGTTTTGGCCATCAAAACGTTCCAAACGCCAGTTATGAACATCAAAATCATCAATACAATTGGTGTTGATGCTCCATGAGTCAGGGTGTGACCGAGGTTGGTAATATGATTTTATGCTGCAAATTGAACAAAACAAGTGATTGGCCTGTTGGGTGTTGAATTTGTAGCTGGTTAGCTGATTTTCGCCACTGAGCAGGGTAAATGCTTCGTGTTTGACTATCAAATGCTGAAAACCAGTCATGGCACAAATTGAACAATTACAGGTTAAAACAACGGTATCATCTGGTACTTTAGCCACAAAACGCACAGCACCGCAGTGGCAGCCGCCGCTTACATCCTTATTGGCTGTGACGCTGTTTGAATTGTGCTCTTGACTTTTAGACATTTCACTCCTATATCGTGAGGACTGTGAGGTATAATACCGCGCTTTTATTTTATTAGAAACAGGACTGTAAGATGAATTTTTTTATATCTGATGCCATGGCCCAATCTGGTGGCCAAGCTGCCAATCCAATGGGTTCATTTATCTTCATTGGTATTTTCTTTGTCATCATGTATTTCATGTTGATTCGTCCACAACAAAAACGCATGAAAGCGCACAATGAAATGGTGGGCTCTTTGGCTGTAGGTGATGAAGTGATTACCAATGGTGGTACGTTGGGTTCAATCGTTGCTGTTGATGATGCTTTTATCAAGGTTGAAATTGCACCAGGCACAGAAATTCATGTACAGAAAAGTGCGGTGGCGAAGGTTTTACCGAAAGGCACAATCAAATCCCTCAAATAACAACTCAGCAAAATTAAGTTGAGTTAACAACAATAATAATTAAAAAGAGAACAACATGAATCGATATCCATTATGGAAGTACTTGCTGATTCTGGCTGTGATAAGCGTTGGTGCACTGTATGCCTTGCCTAATATTTATGGTCAGAGTCCAGTGGTACAAATCACAGCTAAAGACGACACAGCAGTCACGGAAACCACGCTTGATCGCATTGAGGCCATCATTACCAATGCCAAATTAGAACACGATAAGGTGGTTATTGATGGTGATTCTGCAGTGGTTAAATTCAGTGATTTGGACGCACAGCGCCAAGCCCAGGATTTATTGAAAGAAAAGCTCAGTGGTTTTGATACCGCGATGAACCTGAAACCTAATGTGCCAGAATGGTTAGGTAATTTGGGTGGCAGGGCCATGAATCTGGGCTTGGATTTACGTGGTGGTGTACACTTTTTGTTGGAAGTGGATATGAAAGATGCCACGGCCAACAAGAAAAAGCAGATTCGTTCTGATGTCACTGCATCCTTAATCAAGCAAAAGATTCCAAAGAAGAAAATCATCTGGGCAGATAATGTTTTAACAGTTGGCTTCAGGAATCAGGATGATTTAGATAAGGCGATTGATTTGATTGAGGAAGAGTTCACTGAATTAACAGTAAATGATGCGGTTGGGCCAGATCAATTTGAACTCAAAGGGCTTTTGAGTGAACAGTCTTTAAACCAAATCAAAGAAAATGCGCTGGAACAAAACTTGACAACATTGCGTTCACGCGTGAATGAAATTGGTGTGGCTGAACCCATTATTCAACGCCAGGGTTTAGAGCGTATTGTGGTACAGCTACCCGGTGTTCAAGACACCACAGCAGCTAAAAATATCCTGGATGCCACTGCCACACTGGAGTACCGTGCGACGCACAGTTACGATGCGGGCGCAGCACAAACTTACCAGACAGGCAGAACTCCACCAGGAACAACACTGTATTTTGAAGCCAATGGACAACCGATTTATTTAAAAAATCGAGTCATTGCCACAGGTAATCAGCTGATAGGTGCTCAGTCCACCATAGATCAACAAACCGGACAACATGCAGTTAATGTTCAATTGAACTCCATGGGTGCGGCTCGCATGCTTGATTTCACCAAAAACAATGTTGGAAATTTCATGGCAGTGGTTTTCAAGGAACGTATTCCTGTAGGCAAAAATGAAGCCGGTGAAATGCAATACCGTGTGAATGAAGAAGTGATCAGTAATGCCAGCATCAACGGCGTTTTTTCCAGTCGCTTCCAAACCACCGGTGGTTTCACGCAAAAAGAAGCTGCTGAATTGGCCTTGTTGCTACGAGCAGGGGCTTTAGCTGCGCCAGTACAAATAGTCGAAGAGCGAACCATCGGGCCATCTTTGGGTCAGGAAAACATTGATCGTGGGGTGATGTCGGTACAAATTGGTTTGGCTTTGGTGTTGGTGTTCATGTTGATTTATTACCGCATGTTTGGGGTGATTGCTAATGTGGCATTGACCATTAATGTGATATTGATGGTGGCTTGTTTATCGCTGTTTGGAGCAACCTTGACCTTACCTGGTATCGCTGGGATTGTACTGACTGTTGGTATGGCGGTGGATGCCAATGTATTGATTTTTGAACGGATTAAGGAAGAATTACGTGATGGTAATACTGTGCAAGGCAGTATCAAGGCCGGTTATGACAAAGCGTTCTCAACCATTGCGGATGCCAATGTGACAACGCTGATTGCAGCTGTGGTGTTGTTCGCTTTTGGTACGGGGCCGATCAAAGGTTTCGCGGTTACCCTGAGCATTGGTATCATGACTTCGATGTTTACTGCTATTGTGGTTTCTCGGGCGATGGTTAATTTAATTTATGGTCGCAAGAAACGCTTGCAGTCAATTGCTATATAAGGAGTCTGTTATGAATATTTTACAAAACATTAAGTATGACTTCATGGGGAAACGCCGCATGGCCTTGGTTGTTTCCATGATTTTGATTTTGGTTTCATTTGGCTCCTTGTTTACCAGAGGCTTGAATTTTGGCTTGGATTTTACTGGTGGTACGGTGCTGGTGGTGAATTTTGAACAAGGTGCGGTGGTCAATGAAGTCAGAGACACCTTGATAGAATCTGGTTATGACAAAATTGTGGTGAAGAATTTCGGTAATTCACAAGATGTTGAAATCACCGTGCCACCACAATTCGATACTGAAACAGGCCAGCCTTTGGATAACGCCAAGTTGAGTAATGACATGCTTGAAGTGTTACAACAGTTAGATGGCAGTGCCAATTTAATCAAAGTTGACTTCGTGGGTTCACAAGTGGGTGATGAATTGGTTGAACAGGGTTCATTGGCTCTGTTATATGCCATCATTGGTATTTTGATTTATGTAACAATTCGCTTTGAGTGGCGTTTTTCGCTGGGTGCGATTGCGGCGTTGGTGCATGATGTCATCATCACAGCTGGTGTGTTTTCGATCTGGCAAGTAGAGTTTGATTTAACGGTTTTGGCCGCATTGCTTGCGGTAATTGGTTATTCTTTGAACGATACCATCGTGGTGTTTGACCGGATCCGTGAAAATTTCCGCAAAGGGCGTAAAGCCACCACTGAAGAAGTGATTAATCGTTCAATCAGTCAGACCCTATCCAGAACAGTAATCACCTCTTTTACCACCATGTTGGTGCTGTTGGCACTGTATTTCTTTGGTGGTGAGTTGATCAACGGTTTTGCCTTTGCTCTTATTGTTGGTGTGGTTATTGGTACATATTCTTCAATCTTTGTAGCCAGTACCACCACTTTGGCGTTAGGTATCAGTCGCGAAGATTTGATTCCAGTTGAGAAAGAGGGTGCAAACTTAGACCACATTCCATAATAGGAACTGACTCTATGTATCATTTAGAAGCCCGATTATTCGGGCTTTTTTATGCCTTTTAGAAATAAACTAATGAATTTGTAACAAAGGAGTTTTTGCTTCGTCTTAAAACTATAAATCCATGGCGGATCTAGGAGCCCACTGTTAAATAAAGGGCTTAATTTTTACAAATGAGGTAAATACAAGATGAAAAAATTATTGATGGTTTTAATTTTGGGCTTTTTTAGTGTTTCGGCTTGGGCCAATGATTTTGATGAGTTGGAGGAGATTTTAGGGGTTGAAGCAGATGTAAAAATCACTTTGGGACCTGGCATGTTGGGTTTGGCTAATTTGCTCACCAAGGACGAGCCAGAAGCACAGGCGGTGTTGTCTGGTTTAAGTGATTTATCAATTACTGTTTATGAATTGTCTGAGGAAGTAAACCACCTGGATTTGGGTGACTGGATGAGTGACATGAAGCGCAACCTGTCTAGAAATGGCGTTGAAGAAATCGTTAAAGTAGCCGATGGTGATGAGCGTGTCAGTATCATGGCTAAAGTCAATGGCTCCATGTTAACAGATTTATCCATCATGGTTTATGAACCAGGTGATGAATTCGTATTTATTCGCATGGATGGTGATCTTGATGTGGCTAAAATCCGTGATGTAACCGATAACTTTGACATCGATATTGATGGTTTAGAAGGGTTGGCTTTGAATTTTTGAATAAGTATTTGTGAGCCAGAATTAAGGAATTTCCTTGGGTCTTCATTTAAATTTGTTCCTGACAAATTTAAAAGCGACCACGGCGGTCATAACTTGCAACCTCGGGCTTACACTTTCTGATTCGCTTCGCTCACGGCTTATCGAACATTACATCAAGGCTTCTTGACTTCGGCAAACCGCCATGATTTCATGTTCTGCCTAACCAAGTGCGCCGGTCAAGCTGCTCAGCAGCTTTCCAGCGCAAGCTGTTTAACGAAGTTCTGCTCACATAAGCTAAGGCGTTGTACTTGTTTAAGTGCGGCGCTTTTTTTTGATCATATTTTATGTTCACTGGGCGGAGTCGAAGTGAACGGATCATTATCCAGATCAGAAAAGGTGTGGCTTTTTTGTGGATAAACTTTTAGTACTGTGTTACTGTCCATTTTAGAACATTATGGAGTGTTGTTTTTATGGGTTTTGGTCGGATATTTTCAGTTTTTTTTAAGTACGTGGCACTCGCGTTGATGCTTTTGGGGGTGCAGAGAGGCCATGCTGGATTTCCACCGCCCGTTATTATTGACCCGCCTAACCCTATGGCTGGTGATGTCATTAGGGTTGGCTTATTTGTCGAATTTTTTCCTCCTTGTTTATTACTGCCTAGGGAAAATTCAATCGGTGAAACTCACTCACTAGAA
>JANQRW010000043.1 GCA_028284365.1 Marinicella sp. | reverse complement strand
TGCACTGAGCTCAGTCGAAGTGTTCCCGACTCATTTGAAAGCCACCGCCAAGGATGGCGGTGTTAGAATCGAGACTGGATCAGAGATCGAGACCACGGCAGACATGGCATGTAACCTCGCACGAATAACGCCATTCTCACAAAGCTTATTTGCAGGTTACAAACCATGACCACAGTGGTCTCGGTCTACACCAACTGTAACGATAACAAGCAAAAACTCAAGAACAACTTCAGCCGGCTTTACCACAATCCAAACCCATAAGCTTAACCAATGTGTTTCTCCAAAAATTATTCAGATGATCGAGCCTATGTGATAACTCCTGGTTATGATTCAGGTAGCAAGATTTGGCATGTTCCAGTTGAATGGCGTGGACATCATGTTCAGGCTGACCATAATGACGTGTGATAAAACCACCTTTGAATCGACCATTGAACACAAAACTGAAGTTAGATTGTTTCACTAATTCGCTGTGTAAGAGTTGTTCAACTTGTGTGACACAACTTTGACCAGCAAAAGTACCCACATTGATATCAGCCAATTTTCCTCGAAAAAATCGTGGCACTTCATCATCGATACTATGTGCATCAATCAAAATACAAAATCCAAACTCTTCTTTGGCTTTATCAACCAAATTCTGTAGCTGCTCATGATATGGCTGCCAATACAATCTGATGCGGCGCTTGATTTCCCCTTTATCCGGATTACCACCAGCTTTATAGATGTTTTTAAAGTCGAATGTTGTTGTTGGACACAATTCAGTTTCTGCTTGGTTTTTGTACAAAGCTTCACCAGTGGCAGGCCGGTTCAGGTCAATCACATGCCTTGAATAGTTGGCTTTAATTTTTGAGTAGGCCAACCCTTTAAATTCAAAAACTTGATCAATCAAATAATCCCTGTCAGTAGAATTGATCACCTCTGGGTTGATTGTTTGCAAAATATCATCCGGAATCAGCCCCCCATCATGTGGCACGCTGATTACCAAAGGTGATTTTTCCTGTCTCAGTTCAAAGATGGACATAAAGGTGGTAGGAATTGGTTCAACTCACCTGATAAAACCAAATTTTGCATGTGTTGAATGTCTGGGGCGAACAACCGATCTTTATCTAAAAAAGCCACATCTTCACGTACTTTTTGATAAACCGCGAATAACGACTTTGAGGTTTTTAAACCCTGATGAAAGTCTATGCTTTGGCAAGCGCCCATCATTTCAATACCAATAACGGCCGCAGAGTTTTCTGACATATCTGCTAACTTGCGACCGGCAAAAGTGGCCATGCTCACATGATCTTCCTGATTGGCTGACGTGGGTATGGTATCAACGCTGGCCGGATGGGCCAGGGTTTTGTTTTCTGAGGCCAAGGCCGCAGCCGTCACATGCGCAATCATAAAACCAGAATTGACACCTGAGTCAGGTACTAAAAATGCCGGCAAACGGCTCAAAGCAGGATCAATCAACATCGCCATGCGACGCTCAGACATGTTAGTCATGTCTGTCAGACCGATACCGAGGAAGTCTGCCACCAGAGCCACCGGCTCTGCATGAAAGTTTCCACCTGACAGCACGTCACCTTCTTCGGCAAAGACCAAAGGGTTATCGGTGGCCGCATTGGCTTCGATCAATAATTTATCAGCCACATAATTAACAGTATCCAAGACCGCACCCATCACCTGTGGTTGACAACGCAAACAATAAGGGTCCTGAACTCGATCACAGTCCTCATGAGAAACAATGATCTCACTGTCTTTCAACAAACCACGAATGGTTCTGGCCACTTGGATTTGACCAAGCTGCCTTCTGGCCTGATGAATACGCTCATCAAATGGTGACAACGAACCTTTAGCCGCATCCACTGACAAAGCACCTGCCAAAATGGCAGCAGTGAAACAGTTTTCTACTAAAAACAGACCTTTCAGAGCCAATGCCGTTGAAACCTGTGTACCATTAAGTAAAGCCAAACCTTCTTTAGGGCCCAGTTTAATTGGCGACAATCCTGCAGCATTCAGTGCCTCCATAGCGGAAATCACATCCCCGTGATAATGCACTTCACCCAGACCTATCATGGCTGAGGTTAAATGTGCCAGTGGCGCCAAGTCACCTGATGCGCCTACCGACCCTTTCTCAGGGATGATGGGATAGATTTCATGGCTGATCATATCTAAAAGTAATTTCAGCGTATTGGGGTGGATACCAGAAACCCCTTGTGACAGACTCATTGCTTTTAAGGCCATAATTAAACGTGTGGTGTTGGTATCAATTGGTTTGCCAATACCGGTCGCATGTGAAATCACTAAGTTACGCTGTAAAGTATCCAACTCATCTTTGGCAATTTTCACATTGGCCAATAAACCAAAACCAGTATTTACGCCATAAACAGTTTCATCAGATGCTGCTACTTCTTCAATGGTTTTGCGCGACCTGATCACTCCTTGCATCATGTGATCATCGACTGTTATACCTGTTGGATGCTGCCAAATTTGACGCAAATTCTGTAAAGTAAACCCTTCGCTACTGATCGTAAAAGTCATCTTAATTCTCCAGCTCTTTATCTAACATAGGTAAATTCAACCCATTTTCCTTAGCACAATCTTTAGCAATGTCATATCCTGCATCGGCATGACGCATCACGCCAGTGGCAGGGTCGTTCCACAGCACCCTTTCGATGCGCCTGGCTGCTTCATCACTGCCATCGCAACAAATCACGACACCGGAATGTTGTGAATAACCCATACCAACGCCACCGCCATGATGTAATGATACCCAAGTGGCGCCGCCAGCCACGTTCAACATGGCATTCAGTAACGGCCAATCCGACACAGCATCAGAACCATCAGCCATACTTTCAGTTTCACGGTTGGGTGATGCCACCGAACCTGAATCCAAATGATCACGGCCAATAACAACAGGAGCTGATAACTCGCCTGATTTAACCATTTCATTAAAAGCTAAACCCAACTTATGGCGCAAGCCTAAACCGACCCAACATATTCGAGCAGGCAAACCCTGAAAACTGATCCGTTCTTTAGCCATATCCAGCCAATTATGCAAATGTGGATCATCGGCAATGATTTCTTTAACTTTTTGATCGGTTTTATAGATGTCATTCGGGTCACCTGATAAGGCTGCCCAACGGAATGGGCCTACACCACGACAAAACAAAGGGCGAATATAAGCTGGCACAAATCCTGGAAAATCAAAAGCATCCTTCACCCCAACATTAAAGGCTTCCTGTCTGATGTTATTACCATAATCCACTGTTGGAATGCCGGCGTGATAGAAATCGAGCATGGCTTGCACTTGTACTGCCATGGATTTGCGGGCTTCAGTAGCCACCAATTGTGGATTAGAAACCGCTTCCTTACGCCATTGCTCAACCGTCCACCCTTGAGGTAAATAACCATTAACTGGATCGTGTGCTGAAGTTTGATCGGTCACCACATCCGGCCTGATACCTTGTTGGGACATTGCTGGGAAAACATCAGCAGCATTGCCCAATAAACCAATCGATATGGCCTCGCCCCTAGCCATTGCCTCATTGAGCATTTGCATGGCTTCATTAACTGAATATGCTTTTTTATCAACATACCGAGTTTTCATTCGAAAATCAATGCGACTCTCATCACACTCAACCGCAATCATACAATAACCAGCCATGGTCGCAGCCAAAGGTTGGGCACCACCCATACCGCCCAAACCACCGGTTAGGACCCACTTACCTCTGGTTTCACCATTGAAGTGTTGTCTTCCAGCCTCAACAAAGGTCTCATAAGTACCTTGGACAATACCTTGAGAACCAATATAAATCCATGAACCAGCGGTCATCTGACCATACATCATCAATCCTTTCTTATCCAGTTCATTAAAATGATCCCAATTGGCCCATTCTGGTACCAAGTTTGAGTTGGCGATCAAAACCCTGGGTGCATCTGCATGGGTTCTGAACACCCCGACTGGTTTACCCGACTGTACCAACAAGGTTTCATCATCATTCAGCTGTTGTAAAGAATCAACAATGGCATCGAAACACGCCCAATTACGGGCTGCTTTACCTATACCACCATAAACCACCAGGTCCTCAGGTCGTTCTGCCACTTCTGCGTCCAAATTATTCATCAACATTCGCAATGGGGCTTCGGTGAGCCATGATTTAGCGCTTAATTTCGTGCCTGTTGGTGCTTTTATGATTCGATCAGTCATGTTCTTTCTCATTAATTATGTGTTGTTCTTGGTACCTGCTAAATAAATCTTTGCTTTTTAAACCAGCAATCGCAGCTGTTAATATTTGATATAAATCAGCACCAACTTCAGCTGAAAGTTGTGCATAAACTTCACTCAAGGAGTGCTCTTTAAGCAGTGTCGCTTGTGCATGACCGAGATCCGTGAGCTGATAAAAGGTTTTGCGCTTATCATCAGGATCTGCCTCGGCTGCAATCAGTCTGAGCTTCTGCAATCGCGGTAATTTTTGCTTAATAAGCTGATGTGACTGATTCAAGCCCTTGGCAATTTCAGTAACAGAAGCTTGTTGCATTTTGCTCAAAGTATGAATGATTGAGCAGGACTTAACAGGTATCAGGATACCCAAATCAGCATAAAGTGGCTTGATTTGTTCACTTATCAATTGACCCAGATCATCAGCTTGTTTACCAATGAATGACTCGCTCAGGTTTTGAATTTCTGTTATTTTCAAGTTTATGCAATATATTGCGCAATGGCTTGCTATTTTCCATTCAAAATAAACTTAAGTCAAATAATTTAAATATTTATTTGTAATGAGAATGATTATCATTTATATTTAAACTTATTTAAACAAAACACGATCATGCCTTGGGAATTAAACATCAACAGCAACTTCAAAGACACCTCTGAATGCTGCCTCCAACTCAGCCACACTGAAAAAAAGCAATCGTTCAGAAGTTGGTTCGGGCCATTAGCCAAACACATATATATCCAGTTACAAAATAAATTCAATTTCAGGGCACAGGGCGAATCCTTTCAAATTGAAAAACAATTCGCCCAATACACTTTGATGCAAGCCAGCTTTCATCACCAACGATGTATCTACCAATACCAAATCAACAGCGATCTTGAAGCCAACGCACTGACAGGCCAATATGACTTGGCAGAATTATTACTGTTTATCAGAATGACGCCACAACACCCAAGTCAAGACACACTCATCGAATTTGCTCAAAAACAAATGCCATGGTGTGCTGACATTGACACAGCCATCAATCAATTACTAGATGCCAAACTCATTCAAAAGATCATTTGTGATGGTCACATCTTTTATGACAAAAACCCCTACCCACATGACCATGTTTTAGACATACCAAGCCAAAAACTCAAAGATTTCACCTTCGATCAACCAATCCAAAAAAATCAACGCTTGGTTCTGAGTCCTATTTTGTCATAACGACTACAATAAAGTGGTAGTCATCATGACCTGATGTTCTGTAAAATATAGACATTCACTCTAACTGTCAGGCATGAAATTCGAATCAAGCGATCGTCAAATACGTAGTTTTGTTCTCCGCAAAGGAAAAATGACCACCGGCCAAAAAAAAGCAGTGGAAGAATTAATGCCTATTTATGCATTTGTTCCTGATAAAAGCATTAACTTTAAACAACTATTTGGTAACAGCAACCCAGTATGGCTCGATGTCGGTTTTGGTAATGGTGAGTCCATTATCCATGCAGCCCGTAAATATCCTGATGTAAATTTTCTTGGCATTGAAGTCCATTTACCCGGCATTGGACATTTGTTAATGGGCATCAAAGAACATGGTTTAAACAATGTTCGCATCATCCGCAATGACGCAGTTGATGTGCTTGACCTATTTATAGACGACAGTTCTTTAGCTGCCGTCCATGTTTACTTTCCTGATCCCTGGCATAAAAAGAGGCATCACAAACGTCGCATCATCAATCAAGCATTTCTTGATTTGATTAAAACCAAGCTTATAGCCGGTGGTCGTTTGCATTATGCCTCAGACTGGGAACCCTATGCCCTTGAAGTTCAGGAGCTGTTTGCACAAAACCCCTGGCTAAGCAATCAAGAAACAGACAACGGCTTTGCTCCTCGCCCTGAATGGCGTCCAATAACTAAATTTGAACGACGTGGCCAAAAACTAGAACATGGCACATATGACTTGATTATGACTAATAGCTGATGGAAATGCTGCCCCTTACCAATGAAATGCTCATGGTATTCGCCATCTTGACGTATACGGTCTTAATGTTTATCACAGAGGTGATTCGGATTGATGTTGCGGCACTGCTGATTTTGGTGATGTTAGGCTTATCCGGTCTGGTGCCTGACACACATTTATTTGACGGTTTTGCTTCCAATGCGGTGATTGCAATTATAGCGGTGATGATTTTAGGTGCTGGCCTTGATCGCACCGGTGTAATGACAACTGTGGCCAATGCCATTCTCAAAATTGGGGGTAAAACTGAAAAATCTGTGATGCCCATTGTTTCAACCACAGTCGGCGGGATCTCTGGCTTTATGCAAAATGTAGGGGCAACCGCTTTATTCTTACCAGTCATGAGTAAGATTTCGAGCGCCGCAAGACTGCCTATATCACGCTTGTTGATGCCAATGGGATTTTGTGCCATCCTGGGTGGTACTGTGACCATGGTTGGTTCTTCGCCGTTGATTTTATTGAATGACCTGATAGAAACCTCCAATCGGTCATTACCACCTGGTGCTGAAACCATGCCCGCCTTTGACTTATTTTCTACCACACCAGTCGGTTTGGCTCTTTTGATTAGCGGAGTTCTGTACTTTTTGTTGTTGGGGCGTTTCTTACTGCCTAAAGAAAAGGCAGTAAAACATGTTAACAATCACAAGTCTGACAGTTACTTTCGTGACAATTATGGCATTGACAAGACCATCACTGAAATGATTGTGAATAAAGACTCACCGCTGGTAGGTAAAATGGTGCAGGAATTGGAATTTGATACCCACATACCTAACATCGTCGCGCTGTATACTGAAGATGAATCCACACTGTCTCCTCCAAGGACACGATTCATTTGGAATGGAGCCATATTAGGTGTCATGGGCAGCAAAGAACAAATCAGTAACTTTGCTGAGGAATTTAACCTGACTATTTTACCCAAACTGAAGCAGTTCAAGCTTGATTTTAACCCATCTATTTCTGGCACATCAGAAGCTGTGGTGGTTCCGGGTTCCAGGTACTTGGGGGTTAAACTGTCAGAGTTTCACTTCCGCAAAGAATATGCCATCACCATTTTGGCTGTTTCAAGAAACAACCGCATATTCACAGGCGAAGAAATGTACGACCTTGAATTGCAACTGGGTGACACTTTCATTATTCATGGTCGTTGGACCGATCAAATGGGCTTGGGTCATTCACGCAATGTCGCCTTAGTCAGTGACGTACCTGCCGAACCACAACGACCACAGAAAATCCCTTTTGCTTTGTTGTTCTTTGCACTGAGTATTTTTCTGGTGATTTTTACAGACTTAAAACTCTCTCTTTCGCTACTCACTGGTGCAATAGGTATGATTATCTTTGGTGTACTGAACATGGATGAAGCCTACCGCGCCGTAAGTTGGAAAACCGTGTTTTTACTGGCTTGCCTGATTCCTTTAGGCTATGCAATGGAACACACGGGCGCTGCTGCCTGGATTGCACAAAATGTCATCCATATCCTGGGTAATGTGCCACAAATTGTTTATCAATTAGCCATTGCGATACTGGCAACGCTGTTTTCTTTGGTCATGTCAAATGTGGGTGCTACTGTGTTATTGGTTCCTCTGGCTATTAACATCGCTCTGGAAACCGGTGGCAATCCAGTGGTCTATGCCCTGATTGTTGCGATCTCCACCTCCAATGCCTTTATCCTCCCAACCCATCAGGTTTCTGCCTTGATTATGGGGCCAGGTGGTTACAGTGTTTCTGATTTTATTAAAGTGGGTAGCATAATGACTCTGATATTCCTGGCAGTGTCACTGCCGATGATTAACTGGCTTTTTTGATCTGACAAGCTTGTTCAATTTTCAGTTTAAACAAATCACTGAGTAACTTTTTGCTCTCGTGATTGATGCCTTGTTTGCAGTATTGACACTCAGCAAGTTGGTTGATTATTGACTCTATTTCTCGCATTACTTTACTTAATTCAACTTGATTCATTTTTCAGCTCCCAGATTGATGCTTATCATCTATTGTATGATTGTAGATGGTTAACATACATTAGCAATATTCTGACTTATATGTAAGAAAATATAGACAAGAGACAATGGTAATCAACTACTTACGATTGGACTGTATGCCAAGAAAACTTTTGTGAATGTGTGCCCATGCTGAAGTGCGTGTTAGCAACAAAATTGAAGCTAAAACTGAAGACTTAAGGGCATCCCTTCGTGATATAATTGGCAGGTTTAAATGGCGTAATAAATATGATTAAACTGGTGTTGCTGCGACACGGCGAAAGTGAATGGAACCTGGCTAACCGTTTTACAGGTTGGAAAGATGTGGATTTAACGGAAAATGGCATCAAACAAGCCCAATCCGCTGGCCAACTATTAAAAGAAGCTGGTTTTGAATTTGATCAAGCTTATACCTCTGTGTTGAAAAGAGCCATTAAAACCTTCAACATCGCTGCTGACGTGATGGATCAAAACTGGTTACCTGTTAAAAGAAGTTGGCGCTTAAATGAAAGACATTACGGTGCATTGCAGGGTTTAAATAAAGCTGAAACAGCAGCAAAATACGGTGATGAACAAGTTCACATTTGGCGCCGCAGTTATGCCACACCACCACCAAAACTGGACTGGGACGATGAACGCAACATCGCTGATGATCGGCGCTATAAAGACCTGAGCAAAGAACAAATTCCATTAGGAGAATGCCTAAAAGACACTGTTGAACGTGTTTTACCGTATTGGCATGAACACATTGTTCCGGATTTAAAGGGAGGCAAGCGTCTGATCATCGCTGCCCACGGTAATTCCTTGAGGTCTTTGGTGCAATACTTAGATGATGTCTCTGAGACAGACATTTTAAAACTCAATATCCCCACTGGTGTACCATTGGTTTACGAATTAAATACTGATCTGAAACCCATTAAAAGCTACTACCTGGGAGATCAGGAAAAACTAAATGCAGCTATGGATGCCGTCGCCAACCAGGGCAAGGCACATTGAACTTACCAATAAGGTAATTACCATGAACAAATCATACCCACTTTTAGACCACATAAATATCCCAGCTGATCTGCGCAAATTAAATAAAAATCAATTACCACAAGCAGCAGATGAAGTGCGTGAGTTTTTGATTGATGAAATTTCAAAATGCGGTGGTCACTTTGGTTCAGGACTAGGCACTGTGGAATTAACTGTGGCCCTGCATTATGTATTCGACACCCCCCATGACCGCATTGTTTGGGATGTGGGACACCAAGCCTATCCACATAAAATCCTCACTGGTCGAAAAAACAAATTAACCACCATTAAACAAAAAGATGGACTGGCTCCTTTCCCCAAGCGCTCCGAAAGTGAATTCGATACATTTGGAGTTGGACACTCTTCAACCTCCATTGGAGCAGCTTTAGGCATGTCTTTAGGCAGCCAAATTACTGGCACAAATAGAGACGTAGTTGCGGTGATTGGTGATGGTGCTATGACAGCTGGTATGGCTTATGAAGCATTGAACCATGGCGGTGAGTTAGACACCAATATGTTAGTTGTTCTGAACGAAAATGAAATGTCCATTTCACCTAACGTTGGTGCTTTAACAAAAATGCTGATTAAGATTGTCAGCGGTCGGACTTACAATCGCATGCGCGAAAAATCCAAACGCATCATGCGTCGTGGTTCATGGCTATGGAAGTTCATGTCGCGCTGGGAAGAACACACCAAAGGCATGTTCGTGCCAAACACCTTATTCGAAGAACTGGGCTTTCATCATTTGGGCCCCATTGATGGTCATGATGTTAACCAATTGGTAGAAAAGCTGGAAGTGGCCAAAGAAATCAATGGGCCTAAACTGTTACACATCATCACAAAAAAAGGCAAAGGTTATAAACCTGCTGAAGAAGACCCAATCAAGTACCATGCCGTTGGTCAATTCAACCCAACTGAAGGTATACAAGGTAAGGCCAAACCCTCAACCCCAACATACACCCAGGTTTTTGGCCAGTGGTTATGTGATATGGCACGCATTGACAACCGATTGGTTGCCATCACACCGGCAATGAGGGAAGGTTCAGGCCTGGTTGAATACTCTAAACTATTTCCCAAAAGATACTTCGATGTTGGTATCGCAGAACAACACGCAGTAACTTTAGCTGCGGGTATGGCCTGTGAAGGCGTAACACCAGTGGTGGCAATATACTCAACCTTTTTACAACGCGCTTATGATCAGCTGATTCACGATGTAGCCATTCAGGATTTGAATGTATTGTTCGCTATTGACCGTGGCGGCGTGGTGGGACCAGATGGTGCTACTCATGCAGGAAATTTCGATCTCAGCTACCTGCGTTGTGTCCCTAATATGGTTATCATGGCACCTGCTGACGAAAACGAATGTCGACAGATGTTATACACAGGCTTCAAACACCAAGGACCAGCAGCAGTGCGTTATCCACGCGGTAAAGGGCCTGGCACAGCGATTATGCCGAAAATGTCTGAAATACCTCTCGGTGAGGCTAAAAGAGTGAGGAAAGGTGATAAAAACCTAGCTGTTTTATCTTTTGGGGCTTTGCTTAACAATGCTCACACCGTCGCTGAAGAATTAGATGCCACTTTAATTAACATGCGTTTCATCAAACCACTTGATAAGAATACCATTAAAAAGGTAGCACGTACTCACAAACACATTGTTACAGTTGAGGACAATGTCATTCACGGTGGTGCGGGCAGTGCTGTAAATGAGGCTTTACATGAAATGAACATCAATGCATCAGTATTGAATTTAGGCTTACCTGACCAATTTCAAGATCATGGTACCAGAGATGAACTGTTAACAGAAGCCGGGCTGGATGTGGCCACCATGTTGCACCAAATTAAAGACTTTATGAAACAAAAACCCAGCGGCAAAGTATATTCAATATAAAAAATGCTTTGAGGTTTATACCTACGACACCCCTTCATTCCATAATGTTTGAATAAAAAAGTTAACCTTTTTTATTCGAAATATACTGTGTCATCTCGTGGTCAGGATAATGCCACTTGAGGTAGTTTTTGTAACTGACGGTTTTCTTGTCAGCACCCTTCTCCTCTAAATAGTTAATGATAGCAACAAGCGCATCAACAAATTCAGGTAACTCACATTCTTTCCTGATCATTGAATTTATAATATATACGGCATTATTTTCAAAACCATTGGCCGCAAAAACGACTGCCAGGTTAACCAAAGTTGGATCATCCAATTGAATACGACCCTGAGTTGTGGTCATGTATTTAACAAAATCGCTGTGAATTTTTTCCCCGGAAACATCAAATTGCATCTGCAGGGTAAAATAATCAATAGCCGCTTGGTGATGAAAATCATCAAAAGGGATGTACTTCCCATAACCAAATCGCAAACGTGCCAAATCTAAGCTATTGGGATACTTTTTAAAGGTATTGGCCAAAATTTTCATGGCTTTTTTATAATTACCTTTTTCTATGTACTTTTCTGCCCGAGCAACCGGATTTAACCTATTTCCAAAAAACATCCATTATGCGATTGATTCATTGCTACATAGCATATCAAATTATGGCAATAATTCATATCATTTGATTGGTAGCCATGGAAAAGGTTTGATTCTTACCTACCACAAAATGATCTAAAACCTGAACATCAATCAAAGCCAATGTTTTTTTCAATTGTTTGGTCAGAGTGATGTCTGACTGGCTGGGCTGAATATCCCCTGACGGGTGGTTATGAGCAAAAATCACCGCGGCGGCATTGTAACGCAAACAATATTGTGCCACAGTTCTGGGATATACTTGAGCTGAGTTGATACCACCATTGAATAAATATTCAAATTTGAGTAAGTGATTTTTACTGCTCAAAAATAAACCTGCAAAACGCTCATGATCACTGTGCTCAAAATTAGCCAATAAAAACCGTTCTACCACCGCTGGTTCAGAGAAGCTGGTTTGTGCATCAAAGCCCTGATTAATGGCTCGTTTAACCAATTCACTGGCAGCTTGCAATTGGGCATATTTAGCCAGCCCCAAACCTCTCACAGCTGAAAAAGTATTCAAATCCGCATTAAGAATCCCAGCCATACCTCCGAAATGGCTTAACATATCGGCTGCAAGTTCAGTGACACTTTTTCCAGTCACACCAACACGCAAAAATATCGCCAATAACTCCGCATCCGATAAAGCCTGAGCCCCTTGGCTAACCAATTTTTCCCGTGGCATCTCTTGATTTTCAAACAACAATTCCATGATCTATTGTGACAAAAATTGTTGATTCTAAAGGTGGTTTTGAAAAACTTCCGTCAAACTTTTCTTACTTCAATGTAAGAAGTCATAACATTGGAGATTTTATTGGAGCTGGTTTAAAATCTAGGATTGCTAATTTTCCTTTTTGCATGAAGTCAATTGATTTAAAGGTTTTAGATTCAGAATTCGTGAATCAGTTTGGGTTACCTCAGTATACTACCAAAGGGTCAGCAGGCATGGATCTACGTGCGTGTTTAGATTCAGACCTATGTATCAAGCCAGGGGAAACTGAATTGATTCCGACAGGTATCGCCATTCATATTAACGACCCACAACTGGCAGCAATGATCTTACCACGCTCTGGAATGGGTCATAAACATGGTATAGTATTAGGAAATTTAGTGGGATTAATTGACTCAGATTATCAAGGTCAGTTATTTGTTTCATGTTGGAATCGTTCAAACACAGCATATACGTTAGTACGCGGCGCAAGGTTGGCTCAATTGGTATTTGTTCCTGTTACACAGGTCGCATACAACTTGGTTGATTCATTTGATAACTCAACACGTGGGGAAGGCGGATTTGGACATACTGGAGTTAAATGATGGATTTCAAAAAATTATTGAATAAACACAGCGGCCAAAAAGCTTCAGAGGAAGAAGCCGCAAAAGACGAAAACAGTCAAAATACAGCCCAAGAAGAACAAGTTGAAAAAACACCCAAAAAACCACAAGTGAAGTTTGGTGATGAGGTGCTTTGGACTTCTTGTTTCGTGATTGCTTTGTTGGGTTGTTTACTGTTTGGCTATCTGCTAAAAAATAATTTTGTGGAAACACGGGCATTAACTGAGCTAAAACAGCAAAGTGAAGAACTGGCTGTTTCAGTTGAACAGCGTACCAAGGAAGTGGGTGAAAAAGCAGGCAACATCATCGCCGCCAATCCTGATGCGGAAAACATTGTCGAACTGATTGAAAACGAAATTGACAACACCCTGCGTGTGGTTCGTGTTGTAGAACCTGTAGACGAAGTTGAACCTGAGTTGGCATTTCCTGGTATCAACTTTGCAACTTTGGACATGCTCAAGCTGACCAGTGAAACTCAAGAAGAGCAATTACCTGAAATTCACCTTTATGGTCAAGATGATCAATACCTCAATTACGTATACATTCAGAAACCCGAAACTGCTTATGTGGTGGTCAGTTACCCAGTTGAAGTCATTGTAAAGCCACAATACTTGGAATTTGATAACAGTGAATTAACGTTGATCCAGAAATCCGGCACCTGGAGTAACGTGGTACTGCAGCAATGGGGAAATGTAGATCCAAATTCAACCTTGAGCAATAAACAAACTCGTGTGCCTAACTCAAACTTTTACGTAAACTATGCTCTTGCTAATACTTACACGGGTCTATTTAAGCTTGGATACCTTAGCAGCGCTGTGGCCTTTTTGGCTTCACTGATTCTAGCCGGCTTAACCTACGCTAAAAGAAAACAGAGAATTGAATCCATTATGATATCTAAAAATCGGGAGGAAGAAGAACACGTCTATGTCCATTCGCCCAATGTGCAAAAATCAGATGCTTTAGCTCAAATCGAAGACAGCAACGAACAATCCAGTAGTCAAGAACAACAGCCCAAATCTTTAGAAGAGCATGTTTTACCAGACAAATCGATCTTTAAAGCCTATGACATCAGGGGCATCGTCGGTGAAACATTGACTGAAAGCGCCGTAAAGCTCATTGGTCAAGCCATTGGCACAGAGAATCTCAATAGAGGTAGAAAATCAATTGTTGTGGCCAGAGATGGGCGCTTATCCGGACCCAGCTTACTTGAAGCTTTGATTGCGGGCATAAGCCGAAGCGGTTGTGATGTCATTAACATTGGGGCTGTACCAACCGGCGTACTCTATTTTTCCACCCACCATTTAGAGACTGGTTCCGGCGTGATGCTGACGGGCAGCCATAACCCTGCAGATTACAACGGGCTGAAAATCATGCTGGATGGAGAGACATTGGCTGGTAAACTGATCACTGGCTTATATGACATGATTGCCAGTAATGATTTACTCAATGGCGAAGGCTCAGTACAAGAATTAGACATTGCCGATGACTACATTGATTATATCAGCTCAGAAATTCAACTTGAAAACGAACCCACTGTGGTGGTTGATTGTGGTAATGGTATACCTGGAGAAATTGGACCTGAAGTGTTGGAAGAAATCGGCTGTCATGTTATTCCATTACACTGTGAAGTGGATGGCAACTTCCCTAATCATCATCCAGACCCAAGTGTGCCGGAAAACTTACAAGACTTAATTGAAACCTTAAAATCTAAGGATGCTGACATTGGTATCGCATTTGATGGGGATGGAGATCGTTTAGGTGTGGTGACCAAAACAGGTGAAATTATTAATCCGGATCGGTTGCTGATGTTATTCGCCAAAGATGTGTTAAGTCGCCAACCTGGTTCCAGCGTCATTTTTGATGTCAAGTGTACAGGACACCTTCCTAAATCCATTGTTAAACATGGCGGGATGCCCATCATGTGGAAAACAGGTCATTCCTTTATGAAAGCCAAGTTAAAAGAAACCAATGCTGCATTGGCGGGCGAAATGAGTGGTCATTTTTTCTTCAATGAGCGGTGGTTTGGTTTTGATGATGGCATCTATGCTGCTGCACGATTGTTAGAAATTCTAGACCAAGAAGATGATTCACCAGAAGAAGTATTCAATACACTGCCTAACAGTGTAAACACACCAGAACTTAAAGTGCACATGGATGAAGGTGAACATTACAAATTCATGGATGAATTTGTAAACCAAGCCTCTTTCCCTGATGCAAAAATCACTACAATTGATGGTATCAGAGCAGATTTCGCTCAAGGGTGGGGTTTGGTACGTTGCTCAAACACAACACCGTGTTTAGTGATTCGGTTTGATGCTGATGATGAGGAAACACTAGAACGTATCAAAGAAGAATTCAGATCACAATTGCTTGCCATAAACAGCGAATTAAATCTACCATTCTGATCGAAGTTAACAGTCATTTTTATATTCCTTTGAATCTTGATTCTTTGATTCAAAGGAATATTTTAAACTGATCTTATCTCAGTTAGGTTACCAAACAAACCTTGACTGGCTGACTCTGATGGCGAGCTCATCAACCAACTGCCTGACTTTAGCCACATCTAAATAATGTACGTTTATATCTTGTACCACTGGATTCGAACCGGCTGTATCTACAGTAAATCGTGCCATATCATTGCGCCGATCAAACGGGGTTTGGGAATAGGCAATGTTTTGAATTTTACCAACTTTGACCACGCTTAAAGTATGAAATATAACACCGTGGCGGTAAGCAATGATCTGTTCATTAACCGCGTAACCAGCTTTATTGATATAGGCCTTGGCATACAGATAAACCAATGGCGTCAACAACAATGGCAACATACCTAATGCATGGTAAAAATAAATCAAAGGAACTGTCGGCAATAAGACAAAGAACATCACACGCTTAAACACCCGTTTCCAGGCCCTCACTTCCAGCGGTTGCCACTTGATTTTTGCCCAATCCACTTCTGGCTGGATTTCACTAACCAATTGCTGCGCTTTGGGCCTTGATACCAAAGGCGCAATCCAATTCATTAAAATACCACTTTGTTCTGTCACACCACCTGCAGTTTCCATTTTGACACTGACTCGTTTGAAATAGCGGTGCAATGGTGAGTGTTTAATCTTTAGTAATTGGATCCGTTTGATCGGTATGTTGGCTGTTATTTTTGTCAACAAACCCATCTCAGCATTGAGGTTCCGACCAGTTTTAGACAGCTTAAATTGATAGAACTTCAGAAAAGCCAATGCAATCGACGAAAGCCAAATGGTCACCATCATTAACAACACAAAAGCCCCGCCAAAAACCAACCACTCGGAAAAATCCCATCTTTCAACATGTAAATCGCCAACAAATTTTTGCATAAAATTAATGAACCGGTCTCGATAGTAATCATTCTGCGACAATATCGAGCCAACAATACCGATTGGCACCAGCGCTTTGTGCGAGATGAAACCATAGGTGGCCACATCTTTATTGGTCATTTCATACAAAGGTGCCCCCATCGCACCATCAGTTTCCTCCACCTCTTTTGAATGGCCAGGGTCCTCTGAGTTAATATGTGTTTGCTGCTTAATTACTTTTTGGATGTGCTTTATTTGTTCATCAGCAATCACTCGAATCACAGCCTCAGGTTTAACGCCAGAAGCAGATTCAATTTGTAAAGTTGCTACTTTAAATATACGATGCAGAACATTTTTTTCCACATTCACATTTTGAATGCGCTCATAAGGCACTTGTCTCAGTGATTTAAACAAAATACCTTCTTTAACCACCAACCGATCCGCTTCTAACCAGTAATGATAAAACCAAAACTGAACGATGGTGATGACAGACGCAAATGATGCGATTGCAATGATAATAAAATCCTGTTTTTCTCCACTGGTTCCAACGATCCCAATCAAGAGTGGCAATACACTTTTCTTAATCGCTTCAATGAATAAAAACAGTGGCGATATGTTATGCAGCCTATAGCCTTCAGTTTTGAGTTCCATGTGCTAAGGAGCCTCTGAAAAATATAATACCTCTCTGCTGGATTTAAAATATTCAGCTTCAAGGCGTGGCTTGATATTAATGGTTTTTCTCATTGATGAAAGTGATAACGTAGAAGATGGGTGTTTTAGATCCAGCCCTTTGGGGTTTGTAGCAATTTCCAATCTCGGCGTTAGATAATTTTAAGATGGAATAACCAACATTGCAATGCCCAAAGGGCACACCCTCATCTGCCTTGATATTGAAAATTGCTGCAAACCAGAGAGACATTATATTTTTCAGAGGCTCCTTATACTGTATCTTCAGCTTGATTGGTATTGATTAACTCTTGACGTAATTCAGTGGCATGTTCATGCAACAATCCAGGCAATGTCACGGTTGCATTTCTCGTACCTGCGGTATGCACCACCAGTTTACCCAAACCATATCGACGCTCTAGCGGTCCAGTCGTGATGTCTATGTGTTGTACCCGATTTCGAGGCACCATATTTTGTTGTTGCCAAAATACGCCTTTATGTATCCTTAAGCCTGCTTCAGTTAGTTTATATTGGTACGCTTTGAACCAATAAATTGAATACCAATAGATCAAGCCAAACAACAGAATAAATATACCCAAATAAGTTGTAATTCTTAACAACCAACCAAAATCAAAAATCGCACTGAATGCAATCGTTGGCCCGACTGCTATTGGCAATAAACTCAGAGCCCACGAAAGGCGAAATATTTTCAGGTAATCTTTTTCTAAAGGTTTGAAATCAAATGTTTGCATGGATCTTGAAGAAATGAGGCGAGCCAGAAAAGGCTCGCCTTGGTTAATTGAATTTATTTAGGTTCTGACATGTGCATCAAAGGTAACGGCTGAGCTGAGTCACCATCTATGAAATAAATCTTAGATGCCGGGTCCTTAGAAATACTCTTCAAAGCTTCTAAAGCCTGTAACTTGACATAATTCGGATTATTGCCAATGGCTTCATTAATTTTCTCAATCTCATAAGCTTGAGCATCAGCCAATAACTTTCTCTTTTCTGCTTCTTCTTCAGCGGCTTGTTTTTGTGCTTCCGCTTGTGCAATCAATTGTTGTTGCTCGGTTTTATAACGCTCTAACTCTGCTTTCTGTTTCTCAACTTCTTGCTCACGTTCTTTTTTCGCTTCAATGGCTTTGGTAATGAACGGAGGCAGAGAAATATCCCGAATAAGTACTGCTGAAACATTAATTCCTTTCGGTTCAAGATATTCTTGCATCCCAGAGGTTAAATCGACTTGCAAACGTTCTTGTGTTTCTTCCAGGAAAAAATCTTCAGCACGTCGAATAGACTTACCCTGTTCTCTTAATAAAGACCGCAATTTTGGCACCAACTGTACCGTGATCATACTGTCAATATCACCGGTATCTTGCAAAATATTATTAGCCATCTCACCATTCAAACGATACTGAACCGATACATCAATTTTGGTTTGTAACTGATCCTGTGATGGTACTGAAGCTTGTTCAAAATGTGTCTTTTCCCGCACATCAAACAAATGAAATTTCAACAGTGGGTTCACTGGAATGTTTAAACCTTCTTTGTAGGTATTGGTTTGTACCTCACCAAACAACGTTGCCACTGCTACATGACCTGCTGGTACGCTGACCCAAAACCTTGACCCAATAACCAATATCAGAATAATAAAAGCCACTGGTATAAATTTGGCAATCGAAATCTTGTCTGCCATCCGCTCTTCTCCTCAAAAAATAATCTAATTATTGTAACAACTTCACGCGAAAATGTCGCATGCAAGAAGTCATATCAAAACTTTAAACAATTATTTTTCTGGGTCTGTTAACCCAAAACCGAAATCATGTTCAGTGTTAGCTGCCATAGCAGTGACTACAACCCATGCTGCCACATTCTGTGCCAGCTCTTTTGGATCAATTTTATCTAAAGTATCGTTGGCAGTGTGATGGTAGTCAAAATACTTGGTACCGTCTTGATGCAAACTGAACACAGCCATACCTGCTTTCCGCAACGGAATTAAATCTGCACCAGACCAACTTTGGTTGTTACTGTATTCAATCCCCAACGGCCTTAGTATTTCAGCGATTTTATAAATAATTGGCATCGCAGCTGTACCCACACGAGTACCAAAACCATAAATTCTGCCTGCACCAAAGTCCGATTCGCCGCCTAGGATGTGATTAGCCAGATTCTTTTTATGGGCTTCGTGATAAGCTTTAGCGCCTGATAAACCATATTCTTCATTGGCCCACAACACCACGCGAATGGTTTTCTTCAGTGGCCCAACCTCCTCTCGTATCAATTTTGCTGCTGCCATGGTGATGCCACAACCCGAAGCATCGTCGATGGCACCAGTACCTAAATCCCAAGAATCCAAATGACAACCGATTACGATGTATTGCTCTTTCTGGGAAGTACCCAGCATATCACCAATCACATTGTAAGAAGTATACTCGCCATCCCAATGAGAAGTGAGCCTGAGCTTGATGGTCACTGGTTGTTCACGCTTGAGCATATTAACCAATAAATCAGCATCCGGATTAGAAATGGCACCTGCAGGAACTGATGGAATATCTTTATCGTATTTAGCAGCACCCGTATGTGGTGTGCGGTTATCATCAGTACCAATTGAACGGATAATGGCCGCAATACCACCTTTAGCTGCTGTCACTTGCGCACTGGTTCCCCTGGCACCAACTGCCTTGCCATACCCTGATCCATCCTGATGACGCTCCATGCGATTACTGATGAAAGTGATCTTGCCTTGCACCATTGCCGGATCAGCCGCTTCTAAGTCCGCCAAAGTTTTAAAGTGAACAATTTCGCCAGTAATGCCAGCTTCTGGCGTTGGTATTGTTCTACCCAATGCAGTGATAGCTAGTTGATGAGGATATGGCGTTACCACCTCAGCTGTTTCTTCACCTCGTGTCCATCGGGTTAGTTTAGCTGGTTCAACAGTCACTCGATCAAAGCCTAATTCTTTGAATTTAGACTGCGCCCAAGCCACTGCTTTGGCATCGTTCGAACTGCCTGCCAACCGCGCCCCAACTTCAGTGGTTAAAGATTCAGTGATGCGATAACCCAAGTCATCGGACAGGGCCTGATCACGAAGTTTTATCAACTTTTGCAAAAATTCATTACTGTAAAGTGAACCATCTTGTTCATGAGCAAAAACCAAACCACAATACAAGAACAAACTGACCATTAATAAACGCATATCAAACCTCTCAAAATTTGACGATTGTAACAAAAAATCACCAGATACAAAAAAGCCGGACACAAAGCCCGGCTTCTCTGATTTTATAGACCTTTATTACTCGCCTTTTGCTTTCTTCGCATCACCAGCAGTGATGATAGAAAAGCTGTCCATATTGACATATTTATTAAACGCCATATTGACTTGTAAAATGGTCAGGTTTTGAATGGCTTCTTCATATTTTTTGTTCCACGCTTGAGTGCGGTCCAAATCAATATAGTTCGCCAACTGACTGGCTAAACGGTTGTCTTTAGCACGATCAATGCGATTGTTTTGTAACACACCGTTGCGCGCATCATCCAATTCTTGTTGGGTGAATCCGCCATCTATTACTTTTTGTAACTCTTCTTTAAAACCTTGTTCAACTTTAGCCAGATTTTCTGGGGCACAAATCGCATAAGCTCCAAATGTTGCAACTTCATCCTGAGATGATGCACTGAAGAATGAACCAGCACCATAGCTCAAACCATCTTGTTGACGCAAACGATTGGCTAAGCGACTGCTGATGAAACCACCACCAAACATTTGATTCGCCATAACCAATGCAGGATAATCAGGATGATCATCACTGATCGGCATACGCATCATGGCACCAAAGGCTGCACCTGATTTATCTGGTGTATCGATAAAACGATTGATGCTATCGACCACAGCATATGATGAAGGGACGCGTTTGTATTCAACATTACTGCTCCAACCATCAAGTACAGATTTTACCTTTGCTGAAACCTTATCTTCGTCAAAATCCCCAACAATACTGATATCAGCATTTTGACCACCATAGAATTTTTTATGAAAGGCTTTTACATCTTCAACTTTAGCTGCTCTGATTTCAGCAATTTGGTCATCAATGTCCATTTGATACCTTGGGTGACCTGGCTCATATGGATCCAGGTGTTGACCCAATGTTCTAAACACCTGTGTTGTTGGTTGTTGTTTTTGCTGCTCCAAACCCACAATCAACTCTTCTTTCAACACCTCTAATTCTTCGGCATCAAACGCTGGTTTTTTCAATACTTCATCCAACAAATCAATCACCGCAGGTAAATTTTCATGGGTGGTCTGTATACTGACACTGGCGCCACGAGAAGAACCTGAAACATTGACATTAGCTTTCAATTCATCAAATTTAGCTTTTAACTGATTACGGGTTAAGTTTTCAGTACCACGATCAAGCATATTACCAGCCAATAATCCTACCGTAGATTTATTGAATAATGCCTCTTCATTACCCAGGTCAAGACGTAAATTCATGACCACAGAATCACCACGGGTTTGTTTATTAACGTGAACCAGCTTGGCAGCATTAGGTAAATCAACACGCTTTGTACGCGCATCAATATTCTCAAATGAAGGATCAAAATCTTCACCTTGTGCCACAGCCTCTCTGCCCTCATATCCTTCGACTTTAGCCTTAACTTCAGCCAATGAGAAACGTTTGATTGAATCAGCGCGATCAAAATCAGTTTCTGGAATAAACAAGCCCAAGGTGCGGTTATCATTAACCATAAACTCTTCGGCTGCTTGTTGAACTTGCTCAACAGTCACGGCTTCGGTTAAGTCACGGTTACGGAACATCAAGCGCCAGTCACCCATACCAACCCATTCACTTAAAGCAAAAGCAATGCCCTCTGATGAGTTAAAAGACAACTCGAATTGTTTGATTAAATTGGCTTTTGCAGCCTTAACTTCTTCTTCGGTAATTGGATTATTTTTTACACCTTCTAATGTGGCCAAGAATGCCTCTTTAGCGGCGTTCAGGTCTTTATCCTTTGCTACCTGTGCCATAAAATTCATCACACCAGGTTCTGCCCATTGGAAATTAAAACCAAAAGAACTGGCAGCCAGCCCTTTTTTAACTACATTTTCATTCAAACGACCAGTGGTTGGATGTGCCATGATTTCCCCCAAAACATCGACAGCTGGAAACATGGCATCAGAACCGGCAGGTGCTTTATACATAACACCAATCACCTGTACATCTCCGGCACGTCTAACCGTCACTGAGCGCTCACCATCCTGAATCGGTTCCTCGGTGTATAACTCCCGCAGTTTTCGCTCTGGTCTTGGAATGCCACCAAAATGTTTCTTAATGAGTCCTAATGTTTTCATTTCATCAATTTTTCCAGCTACAACCAGTGTGGCATTATCAGGTTGATAATACTTACGATAAAAAGCTTGTAAGTTCGAAATATCAACATTTTCTAAATCTGCCCGGGCTCCAATGGTGCTCTTGCCATAATTATGCCAATCATAACCAATTGAACCCATGCGTTGTAATAACACCCGAATTGGGTTGTTATCACCATTCTCCAACTCATTTCTTACCACCGTCATTTCAGAATCTAAATCTGCTTTTGCAATGAATGAATTAATCATGCGATCCGCTTCAAGACTGATGGCCCATTCCAAATTGTCATCAGAAGCTGTTAATGTTTCAAAATAATTCGTACGATCAGTCCAGGTAGTGCCATTGGGCTCGGCACCGCGATCGGTTAATTCCTTGGGTATGTTTGGATGGGTGGGGGTACCTTTGAACACCAAGTGCTCCAGTAAATGAGCCATCCCGGTTTCACCATAGTTTTCATGTTTAGAACCCACATGATAGGTGATATTGACAGTTTGAGTTTCTTGTGATTGATCAGGAAACAACAATACTTGAAGACCATTATCCAAACGGTACTCAGTAATTCCCTCAACTTCAGTAACTTTCTCAATGCCTCTTGGTAATTTAGCACCAACATTAAACGAAAGCACTACTACAAGCAGCGTGATGAGCCACTTGCCTTGGCTTTTGAAACGCATACAAATTCCTCTAATTTGAAAAATAAACGATTACACCACAGCACAAACAAAATATACAAATGCTTTCACCTGTATCGTGGTGCCGCTAATTTACCTTAAAACCAAACAATTTGCATGTTTCAATAGTCATAGTTTTTTTAAAAAAGACGCTATTGTTGAAAAGGTGACCCAAAACCACTAGCAAATATAGGTTGTTCTTGGCTATAGACTTTACTGTGGTTGCCAACGAGGTTAGCACGGCTACTGGCAGCATGTGTTCTGCCATCAGTCGCTACTTTCGTGCCAAATCGCCCAGTGTTCCATGGGCTGTTTTGGTTATCATAAGCAACGATTGTCTCATTTAACAAATAGAGGTCATTCATACCATCAAACTCTGGATTGATAACATATTTGTGAACCCGACCAAGGCTATCACCCGATCTAGGAGCGCCAACGACTAACTGATTGGTACCCAGATATGCGTCACCATTGGCAGCTAAGGTACTTCCAAAATATTCGCCTGTCACTCCTGGAAACTGTGGTGCCTGAATTCTTTGTGCCATGGCAGCATTAAACCAAGCATAAACCGACCCATTTGGTGGTGAATTTCCGTTATCACCATCAGGAGCACCTGCCAGAATGATGCGATTGTTATTTGGCTGCTTGATCACATCTACATCAGTTCCTAACCTACCTAGTTTGATTCTTTCATCAGGGTAAATTATTGAACAACAGGCCCAAGTTTGAGTCAATCCATCTCTGGTAAGAACATGAACAGCACCCATCTCAATACCTTCAGTTCCCAGATCATGGTCATCATCACCGGGGGCGCCTGCCACAATGAACTTGCCATCTATGGCAACGGATCGCCCAATAAAATCATTACCTGTCAAACCATTTAAATATATTTGACCCGTTTGAACTGTTGCTTCTTCCCAAAATATGTCTGCAATACCATCATTTTTTTTGTAAACGTTAACACCACCCGTTCTGGTTCTAGTAACATTGGGAGGAATACTGTCATCCTCAAGATCATAAAATTTTCCATCGTCACCAACCACCAACACCCATTCATTGGAATCAATTTCTTCAATATAATCCAAGTTGATCGCTACAGAAGAACCAAAGTTTGTATTGACCAAAAAACTTTCACCCACAATTTTCTTCTGAAATTCAAATTCAAAAAGTCCCATGCCTTGATCAACAAAATTATAGAGATACACAGCTCCGGTGTCTAAATTGAGCTGATCATCTTTAAGTGCTGCTCCTACAATCCATATTTCACCAGTGATGTGGTTTATTTCTATGTCAACAGATGAACCCAGTTCATCACCTAAAAGTGAATCATTCATATCCACTTGCTGAGGATAAAGTGTTTGAAAGTGAACCCACTGACCATTACTGTCCCTGTAAACATGGATGGCTCCTGCATTGTTCTCAACATCATCATTGAATGGGTCTCCAACCACAAGCCAGCCAGCCATAACAGCTAATCCTTGACCAAATTCAGTAAAAGTTAATGGATTTGGTTCTACATCACTGATCCATTGTGTTTCTGCAAGAACTGACGTGCTTAGACAAGTCAGGCTGAATAGAAGTAAAAATTTCATGATGTCCCCGCTGTTTTTTTAAAATTCACACGTATTAATCATAAAACGTAGAAATAACTAAGTGAAGAAATATCAAAAAAAAAGACTTAAGAAACCGAAAAGTGTGAACTGCATATGATAATGTAGGACTTTTCATTACCAATTAAGTGAAATCATGAAGTTCAAAAACACCTGTTTATTATTTCTGTTTGTATTCAATTTTGCAGCAATGGCTGAAGAAAACAATGAATCTGAGAAAAAATCCTTACCTGAAAATCACAATCAGATGTTGGCTGAAAAATACGGTGCTGATGACTACGGCATGAAAATGTATGTGGTGGCTTTTTTGAAGGCCGGCCCAAATCGAGATCAATCCAAAGAAGAAGCTGCCGGATTACAAAAAGCGCATATGGCAAACATCATGCGCATGGCAGAAAGCGGTGACTTGGTTTTAGCAGGCCCTTTTGCGCCTAATGATCAAGGCATGCAAGGTATTTATGTATTTAATGTCAAAACTGTGGAAGAAGCTGAAACCTTGACTAAAACAGACCCAGCCATAAAGGCGGGCCGTCTCAAAATGGAACTGATTCCCTGGTATGGTTCGGCTGCACTCATGCAAGTCAACGAAGTTCACCAAACTTTAGCTAAGAAAGGCATGTAAGTTTAGTTAGGCAAGTACAACACTTCACCAACCAGTAAACGATTACTGGACTTGTTATTGATGGATTTAAGTTCTGCCATGGTGATGCCATTTCTGGTGGCAATTTCACTTAAAGTATCACCCACCTGAACGACGTGTTTGTTGTTTTTAACGCTGCTGGCTTGTGCTGCTATCCAGGTGTTAGGCGGCGGACTTTGATAGAAATAGTTGCGAATACCCTGTGCTATTTGGCGGGTAAGTTTATCAACATGTTTGGGATCTTGTAATTTCTTCTCATCACCTGGGTTACTGATGTAACCAGTCTCAACCAGCATAGAGGGCACATCAGGTGATTTGAGGACCAAGAAATTAGCTTGCCCAAAACCTTTGCCATGCAGTTTAACCACTTGTTTCAAAGAAGCTTGTACAGCTTTGGCTGCTTTATGACTCTCTTCTAATGCCGCATTTTGTGATAAGTCATACAACACTTGCGATAACACATCTTTTTTATCTTCGATCACCACACCGCCAATTTGATCAGATTTATTTTCAGATGCCGCCAACCACTTAGCGGCCTCAGATGAGGCTCCTCGTTGATTTAAAACATAGACACTGGCACCATTAACCTTGGCACTATGAAAAGCATCGGCATGGATAGAAACAAACAAATCAGCTCCATTCTGGCGCGCTTTTTCAAAGCGTTTACGGTGTTTCAAGTAATAATCACCTGTGCGAATGACCAATGCTTGCATGCCTTTCTGGGCATTTATTTTTTTTGCCAATTGTTTCGCAATATTAAGAACAATGTTCTTTTCATGGGTTCCTGATGGGCCAATGGCACCAGGATCTTCACCACCGTGTCCAGCATCAATGGCCACAATCACATCACGGTTAGGTCGGGTAACCTCGGCCACAGTTTTCACATGCGGTTTATGTTCACTGCGTAAATCGACTACCAAACGATGACCATATTCACCAGTGGGTTTTAATAAAAAGCTTTTAGACTTTAAATCATCTTGCAAATCCAAAACAATGCGGACTCGATTCTTATCGGTACTGAATCTAACCTTTTTAATGTCTTTGTTGTTCTTTATGGTCAAAGATGAGGTCAGTTTTGAATCATCCAGATCAATCACCACACGTGGTGGATTATCTAACTCGAACAATTTGTAATCAGTCTGGTCACTTAAATCAAAGACGGCTCGAGTGTGCTCAGGCCCAGTCCATACACGCATACCCTCAATTTCCGTGGCAAATGCAGAGGCACAAAACAATAAAATCAATGATATCTGGATCAGTCTTTTCATGGCAAATTAAACGGTATTCACATAAATTTTATTGAAAAGCGCAACTCTAATCAAGCTTTTTTGCATAAAATCAACAAGATAGGCTATTTTTCTGATGTTATTGTTAAGGTTCGGTTAAGGTTTTCCATTGTGAAACATAAAGTCCAGTCAGCTTTTGGCATCACACCTTGACCTTTATCAGGCCACTCAACCAAGAGAACACTAACGCCATCAACTAAATCTTCAATCCCCAGAAAATATAACTCTTCAGGGTCTGTCAAGCGGTACAGATCCATGTGCACAAAATCGAAATCTGATGAACAGTAAGTTTCATATAAATTGTAGGTAGGACTTTTGACATGTTCTTTAACACCACATACCCTCAATAACAACTGAGCGAAGGTGGTTTTCCCCGCTCCTAAATCACCTTGTAAATATACTGTATCGCCAGACTTTAATTTTGATTTGAATTCACAAACAGCCTGATGCAATTGATCCAGTTGGTTAATTTCATAAGAAGTAGAATTTATCATGGATTTAATTTTAGGGCTGAATGCAAACTATTCAATAAGTCTGAAGCAGTTAAGGTCAAACCAAGCTCGCTGCTTTCACCCACAATGGCATGCCACACCACTGCCAATTGAGCAGCCTTATCTGCACCATAGCCCTGTGCTAATAACCCAGCCACCATACCCGCCAGCACATCCCCTGAACCAGCCGTGGCCAAATTGGCATTGCCATAAGGACAACACCAGGTCCACTTACCATTTGAAATCAGAGTACCAGAGCCTTTCAGCACCACAGTGCAATTAAATTTTTTTGCCAAAACTTGAACAGCATGCCAACGATTGCTTTGAACATCAGCCGTTGAGCATTGCAACAGATTGGCTGCTTCGCTGGGATGCGGGGTAATAACAGTTAATTTCTCCGGCACGCTGGCAGCTCGCGCCAGTAAATTAAGACCATCAGCATCTAACACCATTGGTAGGTTTGTTTGCACACAACTCTTGTATAATTGCTTGGACCACTGTGACTGTCCCAAGCCCATACCACAAAGTAAAACAGCAGCTTTTTTCACCTGGTCACTGAACTGATGAGCCAATCCACCTACACATTCACTCTCAGCAAATGCCAAACTCATCAACTCAGGTGCATGTAAAGGGATCGTGTCAGCATGCTCAGTGTCTGTGATCACTGTGGTTGAACCTGCTCCGGATTTGAGCACTGCCCTCCCAGCCAATAACACTGCACCTAACATGCCTGCTTGTCCACCAACCGTCAGTACATGGCCAAATTGCCCCTTATGACTGTTGTGAGGCCTTACAGATAATTGGGCTAATATGGATTGATTTAATAACTCACCACTGTGGGCTATTTTTTCATAAGATCCTGAAGGGACGTGTAATGATTCAAAGATGATTTCACCACAACAATCACGTCCATCATTGGTGAACAAACCGGTGTTCCTGGCCAAAATGGCCACAGTTTTTTCAGCTTCAACTGCCACGCCTTCGATTTGTCCGGTACTGCCATTCAGACCACTGGGAATATCCACCGACAACACCGATTGCTTGATTTGATTCAACCACTGAATAACATCAGCATAAGGTGCTGCCACAGGCCGGGTTAAGCCAGTACCGAAAATAGCGTCGATGACCAACTCAAAAGCCAACTCTTTAATCATATCGAGATCAGCCAATGACAGTATTTTACCCTGATAAAGTAATGCAGCTGATTGGGCATCACCGGTTAGTTGATCTACAGGATACAGCGCCAACACCTGTACGATTTGACCTTGTCGCCTCGCTAATTCAGCAATGACAAAACCATCGCCACCATTGTTCCCAGGACCGGTGATGACCAATAGGTGCTGATAACTTTTTACATGCTCATAAACCGCAGCACCAGCCAATTGCATTAACTCAAAAGAATCGACCCCCAGATAACCTGCTGCTAACTGATCGATTTGTTTGGTTTTATCATTGCTGTAAAGTTTATTCATCTGCTGTCTCAGCTCCTAAGTGTTCTATAATATGCCAGTCATTGAATTATTCTACCAGTTAGCCGCATGCAACAAAACCTTGATTACCAGCAACTCAAAACACAGATTAAAATCTGGGCTTTAGAACTGGGTTTTCAGCAAGCTGGGATCAGTGACATAGACTTGAGTGAAGCTGGTGAATATTTGAATGATTGGCTTAAAAAACAATACCATGCGGACATGGAATACATGGCTAGACACGGTGAAAAAAGGTACCAACCGGCACAACTTCTTCCTAACACTTTGAGCATCATATCGGTACGACTGGATTACATGCCAGATGGCCTGACACCATACAAAATGTTAATCCAACAACCCAGCAAAGCAGCCATCTCCAGATATGCACTGGGCCGTGATTATCACAAAGTTATCCGCAATAAACTCAAGAAACTGGCACAAAAGATAAACCATGAAATTGGCGAATTTGGCTATCGTGTCTTTACCGATTCGGCACCTGTGATGGAAAAAGCCATTGCCGAAAAAGCTGGATTAGGCTGGATTGGCAAACACAGTAATTTGCTAAACTCTAAAGCAGGCTCCTATTTTTTTCTGGGCGAAATTTACACCGACTTACCACTGGAGCCTGATCAAAAACAAAGTTTTCACTGCGGTACATGTACTCAGTGTATTCAAGATTGTCCAACTGATGCTATTGTTGCTCCGTTTCAAGTTGATGCCAGGCGCTGTATTTCATACCTGACCATAGAAAACAAAGGTCCCATCCCAGTTAAATTCAGACAAGCCATGGGGAATCGCATTTATGGTTGTGATGACTGTCAAATGGTCTGTCCTTGGAATAAATTCACTCAACACAGCCAGGAGCAAGATTTTCAACCCAGGCATAACCTTGATGACACCGAATTACTGGCCTTATTTCAATGGACCGAACAAGAGTTTCTAGAAAAAACCTTAGGTTCCCCAGTACGCCGAATTGGTTACACAGCCTGGCAGCGAAATTTAGCCGTAGGTTTAGGTAATAGCAAGCCAACCCAAGCCACCTTGACAGCCTTAAAAAACAAACTCGAAACAGCTGATAAGTTAGTTGCAGAGCACATTGAATGGGCCATTTCACAGCTAAAACTAAAGCAACTCAAATCAATTTCTGGCTAACTGAAAAAATCGTTCAGTAGTAAAAAATTCAGTTTTTTACCCACTGATTACCAACAAACGACCATAAACTTTTACTGATGTTTTGAAACAGCGTTTCAATAAGCCCAAATCAATGCTTTCTTTCATTAAGCCACTCACTCAACAAGCCATCAAATTCGCTCGGATAATGCGCGTTGTCTTCAACACCGACATACAACAAACACATTTTTTCAGAACTGACAAAAACCCGTTCGTATTTATTCAACCATATGGTCAAATGAGTAATTAACTCTTGAGTCACCTCAATGTGGTTTTGCATATCTGGATTGGCCGTTAGTATTTCCAATGCCCTTTGGTTATTTTCATAAAGTGGCCCCTCAGTATAAGCTCTGACTTGTTGACAGAGAAATCGTTCCTGTTCATTCATGTCATCATATAATTGAAAGAACCGTTTTTCCCAGGAATCCTCTTGCCTCAGCTCAAACCGCTGTTTCAACAACTCTCCCAACTCATTACGACGTGCAATTTGACTGATGAACGACTGTTTATTAACTGCCAACACTTTTTCAAGCTCGGTCATTGCTTTAATCAAATTCCGCTCATGTTTGTATTGCCACAAAATCCATAACCCGCCACAAATAACCAAAACTAATAAACCAGCTACTAACTGCTTTAATTTGAATGACATCTGGGTTTTGGTGGATTGTGCTTCTACCTGAGGAATGGTTTGAATCAATCGATACCCTTCTCCAAAAACAGACTCTATTTCAATATCCTGCTGATTAAGCTCATGGCGGAGCTTGCTAATGGCTTTGTAGAGCGTATTTTCAGTAACAACACGGCCTTTCCACACTTCAGCAAAAATATCTTCTTTTGAAATAGTCTTAGGCGTTGCTTGTAATAATAAAATGAACAAACGACTGGCTTTTTCACCCCACTTGACGGGTTGGCCATGTTTCAGCACCTTTTGATTCGCAGCATCGACTGTATAGGCACCAATTTCTGTTTGCATATTTGAAGTTATTGATCTGTAAAGGAAATGACTACATAAATTATATACATAGAAAAAAAAACCACAAGTCAGGGTAGATACATGAACTGTGTAAAACACACAGAACCTGACAGGCTACACCGGGAAGTGTTTATAATCAACCAGACCAACACAGATAATGAAAGCCAGGCGGTTGTTTCATAAAGCAGAAACTTCATTAACATATCTGAAGGGTGCACTCAATGAGACAAGCCATGCAGTAATGGTAAAGCTTTGGTGCGCTTGCACTGGAGAGCCGATGATCGGCTCGACCAGCGCAGGCAATGAGGGCATGGCGGTTTACCTGAAAGGTAAGAAGCCTTGCTTGAGTGTCGTAGCGCGTGCTCTTGGTTAGGCAGAACAT
>JANQRW010000037.1 GCA_028284365.1 Marinicella sp. | reverse complement strand
AACCATCATGGAGGTCATTTGGCCATGAGAATTATAGGTATAGTTGGTGACTTTCTTATGGCTTGGGTTAGAAGAAACTGACGGCTCACTCATTGAAGTGACTTTACCAACGAACCGCGAATCATAAGTGTAGTCGCTTTTACGTTCCTCTGCAGTTCCTGTGGCTTGAATCTTATAGGCGTACTGCCCTTTGGCATCATAGCCTCCATAGGTGGTAACCACGCCGTCTTTGGTTTCAGTCAAGACATCGCTTGTGATTGGGTCATAAGTAAATGTGCTGTTGTCATTGCTACAACCTGAACAACCTGGCCCTGTGATGCCCATGATTCGCCACACTCCATCCAGTTTCTGCACTTCATAAAGGCTGGTATGGCCATTGGAATTCGTTAGTACTCTCGTGCCAGACGGTTGCCCAACAGGCGCATAATCAATACTTAATCCATTAACATCAATGTCGTTACCTTGTAAGTCTTTTGCGTGGTGCTTTTCATAAGTGACTCTTCGGCTCGAATCATATTGATACGTTGAGAAACGGATACCACGGCGATCGGTGATGCCTGTCAGGGCGTGGACGTGGTTTGAATCTTCATAGTGAAAAATTTTAGTGGTTCCATCGGGGTATTCGATCTCAATGAGGTTTTTAGTGGCATTAGCGCCTGCATCATCGTACTTTAATAGCCACTTTCTTCCATCGGACATTTCAATTTCCACGATTCGTTTGTTCACCATTTTGTACCAAACCCAATTTCCATATTCATCTGACACCCAACTGACAATGGATGGGTTGTTATTGGTTAAATGGTATGTGAGCTTTTGTCCGCTGTAGTTGGTTGAGGTTTCAATCTCCGCCCAGCCTGTAGCAACATTTTTTTTATAAACCTCAATTCCTTTATCAGTGGTCAATTCCCAGCCGGTGGGCGTGACTTCAAGTTGCTTGTATTTCTCTGTGGGTAAATCAGGTAACCAGTCACCATTGTCTTCGACGAATTTAATGTTTCTGCCATCTTGGTATTTTAAAAACACCACTTCTTGACCACCACCTGAATAAACCGGGCTGATGTATCGATTTAAGTGATGATTCCAGCCCGGACCAAGCAGGTCAATGTATTTCCCTTGACGGTTGACTCGGTAATTTGAAGTGTAATGTAAATCAACAGACAAGTTTTCGATGCCAGTGTCGATAGTTTCTGTATGAAACTTGGTGCCTGTGGCGGTATTGATTGGGTTATTGGCATTGGTTCCTCCACCCTTGTTGACGCTGCATTCATTGGGCTCATCTTCCTGTTCACACCCCCAAATGGGATCCACTCCAACAGGACATTCCACGCCATACCAAAAATCACCCAGCCAATGGTGTTTTTTCGGACAAGAACTTGCGTTGCATGGAGGCCACACAGCCCAACCAAATTCAAAGAATGGGTCGACAGAGCTGTAATGACAAGTGCCGTCAGGATCCGATTTGCTGGCAGCCCATGCATTACATGCATCTTCAGCATCATCAACTGAATCAGAATAGTGACGTTTCCTTTCCCAAATGCAATTCACGGGCTCCGCGGCACCAGAAAAGGGCCAACACATCATTTCCATTTGTTTCCAAGATTCACCAAATGAATTGAATGAGCTCAACAGCATTAAATTGGCAAGGATTAATAAATGGAGTCTTGAATTTAACTGGCCATAGCCTATTTTTTTATTTTTCATGATTTTGTGTATTTAACTCAGATATTAGGGTGCAAAATTGTCAATTATTGAATAACGATAGTTATCCTTTCTTTAAACTTTATAATCATGTACTCGTATTTCACCTTTGAAGTTGGACATTTATTTTTCCTTCATTGAAAAATTCAGACAATTACAATATGCTTAACCTTACTAACAAAATGTGCTTAATAGCTGAATTGATGCCAAAAGAGTTTTTACATGGGAAAAGATGACAATCACCTTGAATTGTTACCAGTTATCTTGGATTCAATCAAAAAAATTGCTCGAAAATACAAACACCCTCAAATGACCCTGCAAACCACTGAGGTGATCCACGAAGGGTATATCAACCTGATGAATGAGGGTTCGAAACAATGGCAGGATAAAGATCAATACATTGCTGCTTTTGCAGTGGCCATGAGGCGTTACCTGATAGATAGGTACCGCAAAAAAACCACACAGAAAAGAGGTGGTGCACAGCGTAATGTGAGTTTAGATGAATTGGCCATAGAATTTCCCGCACCTGATGGATTTTCCGACTGGCTTGAGCTGGATCGGATGATTGAAGAGATTGAAAGGGTTGACCCTTTGGTTTCTCAAATCATTCAACTCAAATACTTTGTCGGACTCACTACTCAAGAAATTGCCAAAATCATCAAAAAAGACCCAAGAACTGTTTCCAGAAAATGGAAATTCGCCAGAGCCTGGATTCATAACAAACTGACTCAATAAAGATATGAATCAATTCATTAAAGCCCAAAAGATTTTTGAAGAAATTCTTGATATGGAAGCCAGTCATATTGACCACCACATTAAAACAAACTGTGGCAATGATAAAGAACTCTTGAAATTGGTTTTGGATTTGGTCAAAACACATCGCAGCATACCAGATGAAACCAAAGTCAATATTGAAACCCGAATTGGCCATTTACTGTCTACAGAGTCAAACAGTGAGGGCGCCACAAGACAAACCATCGAATTCAATTCTGACCGCTATAAAATCATCAAGAAAATTGGTGATGGCGGGATGGGTTCTGTGTATTTATGTCACCGAAAACACGATAATTTTATGCAAAAAGTGGCCATAAAATTATTGAACAATGTAAAGAACAGCCAAGAAATCATCCACCGATTCAATCAGGAAAAACAAATACTTGCTGAACTGGAACACAACAACATTGCACAATTTATTGATACGGGTCATTTATCCGATGACACACCATTTGTGGTCATGGAGTACACACCAGGCTTAACAATTGACTCATATTGTTCTGAGCATCAACTGAGTGTTAAACAAAAACTGGATTTATTTTTACAACTGTGCAGCGCAGTCCAACACGCCCACCAAAATCTAATCATTCACAGAGACATCAAGCCTAACAACATACTGGTTTCAGAAAATGGTACAGTCAAATTAATTGACTTTGGCATCGCAAAGTACATGTCTGGAGATGATGACTTAAACACACAGACTGGGCAGCACGTTATGACACCCGCTTATGCCAGTCCAGAACAGCTTTTAAGGAAAAATTTAAATACATCTACTGACATATACTCATTGGGTTTGATTTTGTATGAAATACTTACTGGGAAACGCCCTTATGACCACAGTAAAACCTCACCTGCCCAGTATGAAAAGCTGATTTTAACTGAGCAAATTGAGCTCCCTAGCCATCGCTCAAACAGTTTCATAGACCCTGACCTGGATGCCATCACACTGAAAGCCCTTCAGGCAAATCCTGAAGACCGTTATGCATCGGTTACAGCGTTTGTCACTGATATAAATCTTCACTTAAATAACTTACCCATCACAGCAAGAAAACCAAACTTCATATACAAAGCTAAAAAATTCTTACTCAGAAACTGGTTAGCAACCTCTGCTGCAGCATTATTTGGTTTGATGTTAATCATTTTTATTGTTGAAATTATCAATGAAAAAAATAAAACCGAAAGAGAACGCGTTAAAGCAGAAACATTCAGTGACAGCTTTATCATGGCATTTAAACATGCAGATCCCACCCAAACACTCGGAGACCAGGTTAAAGCCATACATATTCTTGATCAAGTAAAAAACATCATTGTCAATAATCATGCAGAAGATTCTATTTTGCTCAATGAACTGTCTGTTTCCATGACAGAAGTGTATTTAAACATGGGCGCTTTTGATAAAGCGTTGCAATTGATTGAAGAGGTTGGCTCAGAAAGTAATATACAGAACCTATCAGACTCAAAGCAATCTGACCTTATGCTCTTAAAAACTGAGACACTATTATCAATTGAAAAGTTTGATGCAGCCATTACCACCCTGGATTCATTTCAACCAGCCAATGAACAACATGAAATTCAACATAAACTTTTAAGAGCCAGGGTACTGACAAGTCAGGGTTTGACCCAGGAGTCATTATCAATATTAGAACCACTCATGAAAGGGGTTGATAAGTCCAACGTACTGTATCAGGATATCTGTTTAGCAAATTTCAGTTTACAGCTCGTTCATGATCCAATAGACAAACAAATTCAATACTTAAATGATTGCTTAATAACCGACACTCATAACAGCATCCAGCAGAAACTATCCAAAAGTGAAATTTTAAAGAGACTTGGCTTTTCATTTAGCGACAAAGAAGAATTTCATGCTTCAAATAAACACTATTTAGATGCCTTGGCTATTGATAAAGAAATTTTTGGTGATTTACATATTTCTCAAGTTCGAACATATAGATATTTGGGCTGGAATTACATGAAGTTATTGGATTTTGAAAAATCAATCGAGAATCAAAATCTTGCACTTAGTATCAGTGAAAAATACTTTGGTAAAGGACACCCAAACACCTCGAATGCCATATACAACCTAGGGCATGTTTATTCTAATAAAAAAGAATTTTCTACAGCCATCAATCACTATAATAAAGCAATCGACATTATGCTGAACAATGGTTTGAATCAGGAATTGAAACTGGGTTTTTACTATAAGTCCCTGGGCCACCTACAAAATGATTTGGGCAGTTATCCAGAGGCCCAAGGCAACATCGAGAAAAGCATCCAAATTTTTGATCTAAAACAAGGTGGTTATGTTTATCGAGCGGCTGAAATGCGAGTTTTGTTGGCTCATATATTATTCAATCAAGGCCAGAATGATCAGGCCACAGAACTGCTTCAAACTGCAATGCCCCTGATGTATGTCATGCACAAGGACGGAGATTATTATCAGGAACTGGGTGAGGATTTAAGCACAAAGCTTAATGTTACTTATACCACACAACCAAATCCTGGTTATTAGAGATTATTAATCAGCCTGCCAGAAAACCTCATTTCCACCATTTAAAATTCTTGCAAGGACAAATAAGTAATCGGATAAGCGATTCAGGTACTGCATCACTTCTGTTTCAATTTCATGTTCAGTGGCTGCTAACCAGGCACCCCGTTCGGCGCAGCGGCAGATGCTTCTGGGCAGATGCGCGGCACTGCCAGCTTGATACATAAATGCCACGACTATTTTCTATATAAGCTCAAATCAAAAAATATTTATTGCGGCTATGGCGTTAAACACGTTCCTGGAGAAACTATAGCAATGGTTGGTTCTATAAATATCCCGCCATTAAGTGTGTTATTCGCATTAAGTATTGTTGTGGCATTGCTGCCAACACCTTCTAAAGTAAAGTTTGGGTTGGCAGTAGGAAATGCATCAACAATAGCCAAACCTTCACGACTGCCAGATGCGGTGGCGTTGTTACCGCTGATGTTCATACAAATGGTCGGCCCTGAAGTACCTGCCTCAAGCGCTATGCCTTCATTGCTCATACTAGAGGGAATCCCAGTAGCAGTCAGAACATTGTTAAGCACAGTGAAATGCACATTTTGCCCACTACCACTGGTTCCACCTAATCCTGGATCACCGAAAATGGCATCAATGACCTGTCGGGATGTGGTGGCCGTGTTATTAGTGATGCTGATGGTGAGATCACCAATTCCGCGTGAATCAAGACCAACAAAACCGCCACTGTTGGTGATGTTGCCATTGTTGTTGATCACTCCACTCATCAATGAGCCTGCTGTAGTGGTGCTTAGCGTAGTTACGTTAATCGCCTCTTCGCCGCTGTTTGGAGAAGAAAATCCACTGATCTCTGTATTGTTGCTGATATTAAAGCTCAGATCCGCATTGTCACCTGTACTTAAGGTGATCGCTCTGGCACCATTGCGCAGGATGTTACCTGTAGCAGTGAAATTTATATTGCTGTTATCTTCAGCAGCTATTTGGATGGCATCAGACCGGTTACCATCTAAAGTGGAATTTTGCACAATAATGGTGGCATTACCAGCAGCACCATTGGCCTCAAACAAAATACCATCGGCACCCAAAGTGGCTGAGTTATTACTGATGGTCGAGTTATCTACCAGTAATTGAGTCAAAACACCGCTGCTGTTAACAATCCTCGCATTATGTTCTGCTGACCCCGTAATGACACTGTTGGTGATGGCAGAAGTACCAAACAGATCAGTAAAACGAAAACCACCCTCATTAACTGCATTGCCGTTGCTGCTCAGAATGCTTCTGTTCAGCACAAAATCACTGACATTAAGGCCTTGGATAGCATTGATAGCACTGCTATTTATATTCATGTGGTTTAAGTTGATTCCACTGACATTGGTCAGTGTGATGCCATTACTGCTGGTATTCTGAATGGTACCGCCACTGCCATTACCACCACGGGCACCGGTTGTGGCACCGTCACCAGTGACAGAAAAGTTTCCAGTACTATTGCTCAACACAATACCATTGGTGCCACCATTAACGCTGATTGAGTCAAATACCATGTTGGCTGATGCCGTTGCACCTTGTAAACTAACCCCGCTGCCAGCAGGGTTCACCACATTGACGGCCACATCATTTAATAGCAGGTTACCAACACCAGTGCCAACGATGGCAACAACACCATTGACATTGAAGTCAATGCTTCGTAATTGGTTGTTATTGGCTAAAGTCACAGTTCCAGATAGTGTTGGTCGCCCAGCGGCAGCAGTGAATAAATCATCAGAAACACCATTTAGAGGGTTAAACGTTAACCCTTCCGGTGAACCTAATAATCGCGTGTTGTCGCCCACAGTTAAACCACCAGTGGTGTTACCTACACCTTGAAAAACATACACAGTGGTATTGGCAACAGCAGTGAGGACATCAGATAATTGGTCGAATCTTGAAGACGAAGTGCCTGTTCCACCAGCTCCGGCAGTATTGTCAACATAATAAACCAGTTCATCAATCACCTGTAGATTGACGATACCCATATTGGAACCCCCATCAGGATCATTAACTGTGTAGCTAAATGAATCGTTGACATTTCTCATTCCTGCAGGCGGTGTATAAATAAATTCGCCATTGCTGAATACCTGTACATCTCCTCCCATGGCGGTGTTACCCGTACCAACGAAAGCAGTCGCTGTTAAACTGGCAACCGAGTTATCTATGTCAGTATCATTGGACAAAAGACTACCTGTGACTGAAACAGGGCTGGTCGCTGCTCCCTGGGTTAATTGCAAGGTGGTGTTACCCACCGTTTCATAGCGAGTGGTTAAATGCGTTACAGGCGGATCATTAACAGCAGTCGGTGCGTCATTCACACCATTGATGGTGATGGTCAATGTAGCCATATCAGTAAACATGCCATCACTGATGGTATAGGAAAACATTTCTTGTAATGAACTCCCTACTGGTAATGCTTGAAGTGTAGCAGAACCGGTTGGGTCATAGGTATAACTACCGTCTGCCAACACTGTTAAAGCCCCACCATTGCTACCTGTTACAGTGAAAGGGGCTGTCATGTCAGTATCCACCATGGTTATCACTAAGGGATCCATATCTGGTTCAGTATCATTAGATAGCAGTCCAGTGGCAATAGGCTGTGAAATATTGCTGTCCTCATCAGTTGCTAAAGTGTCATCCATGGCCACAGGTGGGCTATTGTCATCATCGGTGATGGTTGCTGTGTGAGTGGTTTGTACACCCAAATTAGCCAGTACTGGTCCTGCCACATTTTGTAATTGTAAATTCACAGTTTCATCACCTTCTGAAGCAGAGTCATCAAGTGGTGTTAAGGTCGTGTTTTGAGTGGCTGCATTCATTGAACCTGCTGCGAAGGTAACCGTTTGGGTACCGAAAGCTGTGTAATCTGTGGCACTGGTGGCCGAACCACCACCAGCATCCGCCCCATCAACTGTAACGGCCACAGCCAACTGTCCACCGCTTGGAATATTCAGGCGCACAGCCACATCCAGCGCTGTGCTTTCATCTGTACTTGCGCTGGCTGCTGTATCAAATTCCACACTTGCCACATCATCTTCTGTGATGGTCACAGTATGGGTGGACTGTGTACCGATTGAGCCCAGGCCCACCAGGTTTTGTAGCCCTAAATTCACTGTTTCATTGTTCTCAACATTGTTGTCATTAACAGGTGTTAATACTGCATTCATGGTAGTACCATTGGTTGCACCCAATGGGAAAGTCAGAGTCTGAGTACCAACTGTGGTGTAATCGCTGCCACTGATCGCGGTTCCACCACCTAAATCAACCACATCAACCATCAATGGTGCGCTCAAGGGAATTGGGGTAGACAAAGAAACAACCACATTCAGCGCACTGTTTTCATTAACAGTAACACCAGATGCTGACTGAAAAGCAACCGATGCCTCATCATCAGTGATGGTTGCCTGATGGATGCTTTGTGCTCCCAGGCTTGCAGGTCCCATTACATTTTGTAATTGTAAATTCACAGTTTCATCACCTTCTGAGGCTGGATCATCAAGTGGGGTTAAGGTCATATTTTGAATGGCTGCATCCATCGAACCAGCTGGGAACGTAGCCGTTTGGGTACCAAAGGCCGAGTAATCTGTGGCACTGGTGGCCGAACCACCACCAGCATCCACCCCATCAACTGTAACGGCCACAGCCAACTGTCCACCGCTTGGAATATTCAGGCGCACAGCCACATCCAGTGCTGTGCTTTCATCTGTACTTGCGCTGGCTGCTGTATCAAATTCCACACTTGCCACATCATCTTCTGTGATGGTCACAGTATGGGTGGACTGAGCTCCTATAAGACCTGACCCAGTGATGTTTTGTAATTGGAGATTAACTGTTTCATTGTTTTCCACATCAACATCATCAACAGGCCTTAGGACCGCATTCATGGCATTTCCATTGGTGGCACCAATGGGGAAAGTGATGGTTTGTGTGCCAATACTGTTGTAATCAGTGCCATCCGTTGCGCTGCCGCCAGCGGCATCAACCACATCAATTGATAAAGGTGCGCTCAAAGGTGCCAATGCACTCAGTTCCACAATGATATTCAAGGCTGTGGCTTCATCGTTGGTGCTGCTGGTTGCAGTCTGAAAAGACACAGAAGTGTCATCAAGCACATCATTGGTAACCGTCACAACCAGATCCTGAACAGCTGTTAAGCCGCCTGAATCAGATACAGTAAGCTGAACATCATAAACATTGTCAGTACCCACATCGGTTGGCGTTTCAAAATCTGGAGCAGCTATAAATGAGAGCATACCGGTATTGGGGTCTATAGTAAACAAACCATCATCTATAACCCCAGTAATGGCATAAGTTAATCCAACCCCTTCAATATCCCCATTTGGATCCATCGAATCTACATCTATCACTGCTGTTTGATTTTCAACAACATTGACGGCTGCTGAGGTGGTGATGGTTGGCGCTTGGTTCTCGACATCCACAACATCCATTCGCAAATAAATGGTTTCATCGGCTGCCAAGGCATAAACCTGGGTCAAATCCGCATAATTGCCTGCTTGTGATGTGTCACCAGTTGGGTCAGTGGCAACAGCAGAATAATTGGCCCAATCTCCGGTTTGGCCATCAATCATAATGGTCATGGCGTAAACGATTGGGCTGATCGCAATCAACACAATCAATACTGATAAAGATTTATTTAGTTTGAATCGACTGATTATCAACATGGTAACAGCCAACAACAATAAGCTGAAGATACCTAAAGTGGGTACCGCAAAAGTAAAACCCAGAATGATTGGTGCACCTGATGCTTGGGTACTGACAATGTCTTCTGCGCCAGCAGAGCTCACAGCAAAATGTAAGCGAACCCGTGTTGAAGCGTTTATGCCTAATTCAGTTTCAGAAATCTGGACTTCAAATACATCCTCACCAAAATCACCAGTGTTTGTGCCCAAAGCTGCGAGAGTGGCAGGTGTGGCTGGATCAAAATTAGCACCATTACAAGCCGACTGAGTTGTCGCAGTGATGAATGGCGGTTGATTCTGTGTTTCTATACTGAGTCTATGCTCAATGCCATTTATATCTGGCAAACCAGTATGGTTAATCTGACAGCCAGTAGCTGTTCTATTATCAAGATCGAAGTAAACTTCATACATTCGAGTTTGGGAAATCGCATTAAATGAAAACAACAACAGAACTGCAATAATTAACTTTGACATAATTTATACTTAGAAATATTGTTCCCAACTCACAATGCCGCTAACTGGCTGACTTAGGAAGCATCATAAAAATGAGGCTAAAACCTCTTCCCCCTTACATCCATGCAAAGTAAACACTCAGTAGCTTTGATACTACAATAACCGCTATTCCCCGTCAATCTCTTTATCTCCAATGCACTCGTTTTGACTTTTAAAATGAAAAACCCAGGCCCCATCAGGTTAAGTTTTCAGACTAATTTCCTGGATGTCATCAAAACCTTTTGGATCGCTGGTCATTTAATTTAAAGGAATACTCTTGGGTCTTACGCTTCCGCTCCAAGCTCACGCAGCACACCTATATCCCTATAGGCGTCGGTCTCTGTTCCAAACTCGCCTCTACCTCCTGCATCCTTGCAGTCGTCATTCACTTTTGCGTTGCACTCAGCTCAGTCGAAGTGTTCCCGACTCATTTGAAAGCCACCGCCAAGGATGGCGGTGTTAGAATCGAGACTGGATCAGAGATCGAGACCATGGTAGACATAGCATGCAGCCTCGTGCGCTTCGCCTCTGATTGGCCTACATGGATGTAGGTCTGTCGTGTGAGTTTGGAACGTAAGCGGCCGCTACGCTCACGACTAATCGAGCATTACATCAAGGCTTCTTGCCTGCGGCAAACCGCCATGATTTGATACTCTGCCTAACCGGCTCGGCGGGTCGAGTTGCTTAGCAACCCTCCGAAGATAAAAAAGGCCATCAGCTTCAGATGATGGCCTTTGGTTTATTTACTGGTATGGAACCAGCGACTGACGATTCGGCACCAGTTCTTTTTGTGTTTCAAGTTTCGGCGAACTGGAAAAGGGCGAAAAGCCTCTAAACTGTCATCCCGATTTGTGTGAGTGTTGTTATATTTAGCATTCATAATTCACCTCTCGGTTGTGTTGCTGAGTTTCATTATAAGGATTGATTTAGAGTAAACCACCCAATATTTGCGGCGTATTTATGCTTAAACTAAAGACAGTTTTAATATCAAGGAATCTCTATGCCAACCTGGGCCTATATTTATTGTGGACTGATTGTTATTTCAGGTATTTTTAGTGTCTTTGCCAACAGGAGCGAGGCAAATTACTACATTTCAGGTGAGTGACTGTCTGCGGTTTTTTCTATAGGTTTTTTCTGATTCATTTTTGGTGTGGTTCATAGGCCACACAGCTTTGTTATGCCGTTAATGATGTTGGTTTATGTGCTTTATTGGGAAATTTGGGAAAACAGAGATCGAGACCACGATCAGCATAGCTTGTAACCTCGGACGAGCTATGGCATTCAAGTAAGGCTTCGATCCTTGATCCAGTCAGGATTCTACCTCCCCCATCCATGGGGTCGTCTTGGCATACTGCCAAACCGTCTTACTTTCATTATCTGGTTTTGCCCCTCTGATTCGCTTGCATGGATGCAAGTGCTAGAGCCTAGACCCGATCAGAGGCCTAAGTCCCAAGCACATTCTTTTATATTTATTACAGAATTCTCTTAGCATATTGGTTAAGCGGTTTCTCTATAAAGTGATGTGAAAAGCCAGCAAGTAAAATAACTATCAAAACCCCAATCACTGAAATGATATCACCCATGAACTTGTTTTCTATTATTATCGTTATACCCCCATCTTGTGTAACTTCTGTAGGAAAGTCAAACACAAATCTGAGTACTCTTGTGAGCACTCCCCAAACAAAAGCATGAATTATATAAACCCCATAACTGATGGTGCCGAGATAGACTAGATATTTGTTTTCAAGAATTTTATATATTCTACTGGAACCATTAGTGGATACTATAACAAAAATAGTTACGGCGAAAAGAAAAGGTAAAAGAATTGTTATCTGTTTAAAGTGACCGATTGTAGATACACTTATAATAGATGCGATGATAAATAATGATGAAAGTAAAGATGTATGAAGTTCAATTTCCTGATTGAACCGCTGGTATACTTGGTATACCAGACAACCAATAAAGAAAGAATAGAAACATCGAGATGGACCTTTAACCGTGTCAGTACCAAATCCATTTACCCATATGATATAACCAAAAAACAAAACAACCGCAGCATAGATCAATAACCTTAATGTTGCGTAGTTTCGTGTTAGGACTATAAAAATTCCAAATACTGCATAAGTATAAAACTCTGCAGAAATAGACCAACTCGGAAAATTCCAAGTTAATTCATCTACAAAGAAATTCTGTAATAAAAAGAGATTATAGATAAATGCATCAAATGAATTGACAGTAAACGCATCTTTAAAAGTGCCTATATTTAAATACGTTTCTTCGACATACTTTAATATTTCTAATGAAAGAAAACCAAATAGAATAAGAAAATGAAGAGGATAAAGACGAAAGAAACGTCTTATTTGAAAACTATATAAACTCTTCCAGCAAACCATCTGAGTGACCTTCCCCCCGAACTTCTGCCATCCTGAAGTAGAGTTTCCATGTTAATTATGCCGCCTGTTTTGCAAATTGTGAAGGCGGTAAATAGTTCAATGA
>JANQRW010000026.1 GCA_028284365.1 Marinicella sp. | reverse complement strand
AACACCGCCATCCTTGGCGGTGGCTTTCAAATGAGTCGGGAACACTTCGACTGAGCTCAGTGCAACGCAAAAGTGAATAAAGACCCAAGAGTATTCCTTCATAGATCCAGAGACAACTGTAATATCATATAAGCTGAACTTACTGTCGATAATAAAGTTCCAGCCAAGCACCTGATTGAACAAAATTAGCAGTCATCCCCAATTCAGTTTCAATGTGTTTTTTAAGTCCTTCTTCATAGCCAACAATACCATACTCTTCAATGAACTCAGCTTTCAATTCTTTAAACAGAGCCTGATATTTAACCGTGAACTCAATTTGTTCAGCCGTGTTGGCATGATCACTCGTAAAAACTGACCAGGTAAAGGGTACCTCAGGTCTTAGATACATACTAGGTACGTTCCAACCTGACCCATCACTTGCATAATAGGCCAGTGATGACCATTTGGCTTCTTCATCACAAAAATCAGCATGACTGACCAGAACCGAAACTGAGTGACTGCTTTGAATTGATTCATGCCAATTCAATACCGCTTCCATATGTATTTTTTTTCGCGATTCTGCTGTATTGGCAAGGGAGAAAAAGCAAGCATACTGAAAGGAATAACCTTTTTCTTGAATCAGCTCTGAATTTAATAACTGCGCTTCAAATGTTTTTTCAACAGCATCATCAGAACAACCAGCTAATAAAATCAGGCACATCATGCCGCCCATTTTGATTTGTTGCATATTCTTTATCCGTGGGACTTTTTGACATACTCGGTTAGAATCACAATACGCTGAGACTCGACTTTACCTTCGATTTGAGCCACATTATCTTGAACCAAAGAGATATTTCTAACTGCTGTGCCCTGCTTAGCGGTAAAACCACCTCCTTTTACTTTTAGGTTCTTAACCAAAGTAACTGTATCACCTGCATTAAGTTTAGCACCATAACAATCAGTATAAAAAACCCCTGCTTTGCCTTCTCCTGTTGCTTTAGCCCATTCGAGCTGATCCTCTTCCAAATACATCATATCTAAAAGGTCTCTAGGCCAGCCTTCTGAAGATAGGCGAGTCAACAACCGCCATGCCAAAACTTTAACACCTGGCACTTCACTCCACATGCTGTCATTCAAACAACGCCAATGATTTGGCTCCGTGAGTTCTTTGTCATTAATCTGATTGCGGCAGGTTTCACATAAAAAGACACATGACTCCACATCAAGCTGCTCAACAGGCTCTACCTGAAAAACCGCTAAACTTCTTGTAGACTGACACAGTTCACACTGCCCATTCGATCGATTCTGTAGTGTAGCTTCAATTTTCATGCGTGAATTGTAACCGAAGGATCAGTTTCATGACACCCAAGAAAAATTTATCAGTGACAATTCAAACCAAGCTTGGCACAATAAATAGCATTTATTGAATTCAGAGGACTTTATGCCACGTCATTTCGTTTTATCACTTTTACTGTTCTTCAGTCATGTCATTGCGGCAAAAGACAAGAGCCCTAAAGACATAACCAGTTTCACTAACGACATGACTAAGCAGTCAGGTTTTGTTGATTTTTATTGGGATGAAAATCAAGGTAAAATATTTCTGGAAATCAGCCAGTTTGACCAAGATTTACTATACGCTTACTACCTTCAATCAGGCGTCGGCTCCAATGACATCGGCTTAGACCGTGGACAAATTGGTGGCTCTGCATTGGTTCAGTTTAAAAAGATGGGCAACAAAATCATGCTGGTTGAACCCAACCAGTCCTATCGTGCTTATTCCAGCAATGCCGCAGAACGCCAAGCAGTGGCTGATGGGTTCGCACAATCAGTGCTGTGGGGTGGTGAAATTGTTGCTCAAAATGGCGATGCTGTCTTGGTTGATTGGACTGGTTTTTTATTGCGTGATTCACAAGGTATCTCACAACGGTTAGCTCGATTAAAAGAAGGCCAGTTCAGCGTGGATAAAAGTCGCTCTGCAATTTACGCCGACAACACCAAAAACTTTCCTGAAAATACAGAATTTGAAGCCTTAATTACCCTACAAGGCAAAAAACCAGGTCGGCATGTTCGCTCAGTATCTCCAGCCGACAACATCATCAGTGTCAGAACCCACCATTCTTTGATTAAATTACCAGAAAAACCCTACCAACCCAGAGCTTTTGACCCACGCTCCGGTGGCATTCCCATCAGTTTCAAAGATTATGCTGTGCCCTTGGATGAATCAATGGATCAACAATGGGTTATCAGACACCGTTTGGAAAAGAAAGACCCTGATGCTGCCATCAGCGACCCTGTTCAACCGATCATATATTATTTAGATCCAGGCACACCTGAACCAGTGCGCTCAGCCTTGCTGGATGGCGCTGGATGGTGGAACGAAGCCTTTGAAGCTGCTGGATTCTCTAACGCTTACCAGGTCAAACTGTTACCTGAAGGAGCCGACCCTCTGGATATTCGATACAACACCATACAATGGGTACACCGTTCAACACGCGGCTGGTCTTACGGTGCCAGTATTGTCGACCCCCGCAGTGGAGAGATCCTCAAAGGCCATGTGACGCTTGGGTCATTGCGAGTCAGACAAGACATGCTGATTGCACAGGGTTTATTATCTCCCTATAACGGTAAATCTGATTTCACTCAAATTGAGCAAGACATCCAAAATATGGCTCTGGCCCGTTTGCGCCAACTGTCTGCGCATGAAGTAGGACATACTTTGGGCTTGATTCATAATTTTTATGCCAGCAGCAACGACCGTGCCTCGGTCATGGATTACCCACACCCTTTGGTTAAATTAAACAAACAGGGAAAAATTGATTTAAATGATGCCTATGATGTAGGAATTGGCACTTGGGACAAAATATCACTGGCTTATATTTATCAAGATTTTGGCTCACAAGATGAAGCTCAAGCTTTAAACCGAATGCTAGAACAAGCCAAACGTGACGGGCATGTATTCATCGCAGACCGCGATGCACGCGCAACTGGTGGTTCACACCCCTATGCTCACCTTTGGGATAACGGCAAAGATGCCAGCCAAACATTGTTGGAAGTCTTACAGGTTCGAGCCGAAGCGTTGAATAACTTTGGGCTCAACACCATCAAGAAAGGTGAACCTGTGGCTGACTTAGAAAAGTATTTGGTGCCTATTTACCTCTTTCACCGTTACCAAACAGAAGCCGCCATTAAATTAATTGCTGGTGTGAATTACCGTTACGCAATCAAAGGTGAACCTGATGTTCAAGCAGTACTGGTTGATGCTGATACACAATTAAAAGCGTTGAATAGTGTTTTGAAAACCATCAGTGTTGATACATTGGCTTTATCGGAAGATTTGTTGCCTTATTTACTGCCTCCGGTTGAAGGCAGTTCTCGTCATCGAGAACACTTTAAACACCGCACCGGTTTAAATTTTGATGCCCTTGGCGTGACCGAAACTGCCGCCCAAAATACCCTGAAGCTTTTGCTCAACCCACAACGTGTCAATCGCCTGCTCGAACACCATGCCAGAAATGAAGCAATGCCAAGTTTAAACCAAGTATTGAAACAACTCTGGAACAAAACCTGGAAAGTAACACACAGCAATGACTATCTACAAACCATTCAGTTAGGCATTAATTGGGTAACATTGAAACAGCTGATGTCCTTAGCCACCAATAAAATGTTGTCACCAATAGCCCAGGCTCAAGTTATGGAATTTCTAAAGAAGCAACAAAAATCCTTGTCTAAAAGCCGCAACCATGAGGCTTTCAACTCACATGCAGCCAAGACCATTGAACGATTCTTAAAGAACCCGGAAAAAACCATCAACAGTACCGAACAACCCGTGCCACCAGGTTCACCAATTGGGATGGATTATTAACATTGAAAGTTACCTAAGCAAACAGTAAGATGTTATATACGAACAAAAGTGTAGGTCTTGTTATGCACAAATTTATCTTAACCATTGGACTCTTGTGGACTTTTGATTCAACTGCAGCTGTGCATTTAAGCACCGATGGCAAGGCCCAAGCAATGATTGTGCCTTACTACACCGTAGCTAATGGCGTAGCTACTTTGCTGAGTATTGACAATACCACTAAAGAGTTTAAAGCGCTAAAAATACACCTGCGTGAAACCAAAAAGGGTGATGCAATATACACCTTTAACCTTTACCTGGCATCCAAGGATATAGAGGCAACAGAATCATTAAGGTCATTGACAACCATTAGGCCGCCAAGGCGCTTTCAATGTGTTTTTTGATGTCTTCTGGTTTGGTGGTGGGTGCAAAACGTTTAATGGGCAGACCGTCTTTCCCAATTAAAAACTTGGTGAAATTCCATTTGATGTTTTTACCTAAAGTACCTGGTAATTCGTCTTTGAGGTACTCAAAAACTGGATGTGTGTCCTTACCATTAACATCAATTTTTCCAAACATAGGAAATTCAACACCATAATTGATCTCACAGAACTCACTGATTTGATCAGCATCACCTGGCTCTTGCTTACCGAATTGATTGCATGGAAACCCTAAAATTTCTAAACCCTGCTCTTGATACTCACCATACAATTCTTGCAAGCCTTTATATTGTGGTGTCAAACCACATTTACTGGCTGTGTTAACAACCAGAACCACCTTACCCCTGTAGGCATCTAAAGACTGTTCTTTACCTGTCAATGTTTCGGCTTTTAATTCATAAAATCTAGTCATGATGTGTCCACTAATAAATCAAAAGTATAACATGAGGGTGAATACGAAAAAATAAAGTAGCCAGAACACAACAAACTTTCCAAGCCAGAATTAATTATTAACTTGATTTTTTTCAGTTGGGGATTTAACTTAAAAGAATTTGAGAGAGTCACTTATATATGCCACTGATAAACCCACTAAATAAATTTGCTAATCCTGAAGTCGAAAGTTTGGTAAAATTTTTTAACGAAACACTGGGCTTTTGTCCCAACTCTGTACTAACCATGCAACGACGTCCAGCAATAGCAGAAGCCTTCGTCAACCTCAATATGGCTGTCATGGCCAATGAAGGCCGTGTCACGGCAGAACAAAAACGCTTGGTAGGCTATTTGACCAGTGCCCAAACAGGTTGTCGTTACTGCCAAGCACATACCATCCTGGCTGCTGAAAGATATGGCGGCTCACAAGAGCGCCTGGATAATATATGGGAATTTCGCAACAGCGCTTTATTCACAGAAGCTGAAAAAGCGATGTTTGAATTTGCCTTAGCCGCCTCCAGTATACCCAATGCTGTTGACCAGAAAATTGAAACAGAACTGAAAAAACATTGGGACGATGGTGAAGTGGTTGAGATTCTAGGTGTCATTGCCTTATTTGGCTATTTAAATCGTTGGAACGACTCCATGGGCACTTCTCTGGAAACTGGTGCAGAGGAAGCTGGTATGAAATATTTTGGAAAACAAGGCTGGGATAAAGGCAAACACCAATAATATGGGACACTCACATCACCATGATCTTGAGCATGAGCACCACACACACGATCATGGTGTAGCGGTCACTGAAGACAATAAATCAAGGATATTGTGGGCCATGTTGCTCACTTTTGGTTTCATGTTGGCTGAATTAATTGGCGGCATCATATCAGGCTCACTCGCCTTACTGGCAGATGCAGGACATATGCTCAGTGATGGTGCAGCTTTACTGCTGTCGTGGTTGGCTTTCAAAATCAGTGACAGACAAGCCAACCATACCCACACATTTGGCTGGCATCGTTTTCAAGTACTGGCCGCATTTGTCAATGGCTTGAGTCTATTAGTGATAGCTGTCTGGATTATTGTTGAAGCCGTACAGCGTATCGTTTCACCAGTTGTTGTCATGACGCTACCTATGCTGGTCATTGCTACATTGGGTTTAATCATAAACATCATAGTATTTAAGACCCTCAGTGGTGGTGATCAGGAAAATTTAAACCTCAAATCAGCAATGATTCACGTTTTGGGTGATATGTTAGGCTCAGTTGCTGCGATACTGGCCGCTTTGTTGATTTGGTTCTTTCAATGGTACATGGCAGATCCTCTGCTGTCATTACTGGTGGCTGTTTTAATCATAAGATCAGGTTGGATTGTGGTTAAAAAATCAGCACATATACTGATCGAAGGCACTCCCAACGACATTGATATGACCACCATCAGAGATCAACTGATTGCTAACATCCCGGCGGTGATTGATGCTCACCACATTCATGCCTGGTCTTTGACCAATGGTTTTAACATGATTACATTGCATGTTTCAGTTGATGAGATCATCAAAGATGAAGACACCTTACGTCAAATTAAGCATTATCTTGAGAGCAACTTCAATATCCAGCACAGTACCATACAGCTCGAACACATGGGATGTCCTGATCAGTCATGTATTGAATAAGCACCATAGGAGAACTGGTGATCAGTTCGACTGGCGCACTTGGTTAGGCAGAACATGAAATCATGGCGGTTTGCCGAAGGCACGAAGCCTTGATGTAATGTTCGATAAGCCGTGAGCGTAAGCGAATCAGAAAGTGCAAGCCCGAGGTAGTGAGACATGCTCGCTGTGATCGCTTTCACTTTTGTCAGGAACACTTCGACTGAGCTCAGTGCAACGCAAAAGTGAATGAAGACCCAAGAGTATTCCTTAATAGAAAAGTTTTTATGAAGGTTTGAAACACCACCAATCCCCATGTTTTATGTATAAGAAATAAAAAAACCAGGAATATAAAATGGTGGGCCTGGAAGGACTCGAACCTTCGACCAATGGATTATGAGTCCACTGCTCTAACCAACTGAGCTACAGGCCCTTTAACGAGGTTGTGAATTATAACTGATGATTTTTACAACTGCACCACTTTATTCTATTGCGTCATTAATTTATAAATTCAATGACAAACTTTATTGGAAAAAAGCACTAAAACCATCGATTGAGTGGTTATTGCAGGTGGTTCATTAAACTCAATTGACTGTAAAGTTTAAAGATTCTATCCACATGCCTATCTAATTTTTCAAGCGTAAAACGGTTGTTAATGACATCTGTAGCCAGTTTTAATCGCTCAATACGAGACGGTTGTGATGCCAATATTTTCTTAGCCACTGCCACAGACACATGATCTCGATTTTGCATCCGTTCAATTTGAGTTTGTTCAGGCACATCAACAACCAAAACACGATCGAATCCTTGATACACCTCTCCTTTGAACAACGGGATAACCCACAATTCTATAGGTAAATTATTGTTCATTGATTTCTCGACAAAGGCTTTTCGTATCAATGGATGGAGTATTTGGTTCAGCTGCTGAAGTTTTTTATCATCCGAAAAAACCAAGGCCTTAAGAACTTTGCGATTCAAGCTGCCATCTTCTTGTAGAACACGTGGGCCAAAAACAGCAGTAACTTCGCTCAGCCCAGAAGAATTTTTAGCAACAACCTCTCTGGCCAATATATCTGCATCAATAACATACATGCCAAGCGATGCAAGCTTGTCGGACACATATGTTTTACCTGAAGCGATGCCACCAGTAAGACAAATCTTGAATTTTTCAGTCACAATCCCGGAAACAATAGATTGATCAATTGGTCACCAAAGAAATAACTGACCAAAATCCCGATTGAAAGGTAAGGACCAAAAGGAATTTTGTTCTGATAATTGTTCATTATCTTTTGTGCCAACGCAAACACCAAACCACTGATAGAGGCGATGAACAAAACCGCGATTAACAACTCTGCCCCCAACCACGCACCTCCGGCCGCCAGTAGTTTAAAATCACCGTAGCCCATACCTTCTTTACCAGTAAGTATCTTGAACAAATGAAACACTGACCACAAAGATAAATAGCCAATCAAAGCACCAATGATTGCTTGCGAAGGCGTGATTGAAAACTCAAACAAACTAAAAAACAGGCCAAGCCAAAGTAATGATAAACTGAGTTGATCAGGAATCAGAAAAGTATCAATATCAATCCAAGTGATTACAATTAAAAACCAAATCAACAAACAAGCCGTAACAAAAGGTAAACTGGCACCATAACTGAAAGCCGCGAAGCCTACCAATGCCGCACTTAACATTTCAATAAAAGGGTATCTAAATGATATTTTTTGCTGACAAAACCCACATTTCCCTCTTAAAAAAAGATAACTGAGAACAGGTATGTTGTGCCAAGCAGCTAATTGTTTTTTACATTTTGGACAATGGGAACGGGTTAAAGCAATCCCTGGTGGTTTTGTTTCTGTGAATTCTGTTTCCGTAAAATCTGCATAATCCTGCTTCCAAGCATGTTCCAACAGCGGTGGTGTCCTGAATATAACCACATTCAGAAAGCTTCCGACCAATAATCCAATAACAACCGCCAAGACCACAAAAGCCCATGGGTATGCGCTTAAAACGCCAATAATATCAGTCACTTTAGAATACAGATGCCATTTTAAAGATAGGCAAGTACATGGCAACCACCATCACACCCACCAAACCACCTACCAACACCATAATGATAGGCTCCAATAGACTGCTCAATGCATCAACAGCATTAGAAACTTCTTGCTCATAGTAGTCAGCAACTTTTGCCAACATGGCATCTAAATTACCCGACTCTTCACCAATAGCAGCCATTTGAACAACCATGTGTGGAAATAAATTGGTTTGGCTCATGGCCAGTTGTAACTGATGTCCAGTTGAAACGTCATCTTTGATATGCATCACCGCATCGCGGAATACCACATTACCCACAGCACCAGAAACCGTATCCAAACCTTCAACCAAAGGCACACCAGCAGCAAAGGTCGTCGATAAAGTTCGAGAAAAACGTGCTACTGCTGCATTAAACAGAATACCGCCGACAATTGGTATTTTTAAAGAAAGGCGATCTAACGCATGAGCAAATTTCAGTGATCTTTTCTTGAATTGAATCAAACCAAATATCAAACCACCAACAATAAGCACAGCCACAAGCCAGTACTCTTGCATGGTTTTTGATGCGCTCACAACCATGAGCGTCAAGCCAGGAAGATCGGCACCAAAACCTTGAAACATAGACTGAAACTGGGGCACTACTTTTACCAACAATAAAATGGTTACACCAATAGCCACAAACAACACAGCAGCAGGGTAAAACATGGCTTTTTTAATTTTACCTTTGATTTCTTCTGTTTTCTCTTTGTAAGTGGCAATGGTATCCAATAACTCATCTAAGACACCTGCTTTTTCACCAGCATTGACCAAATTACAATACAATTCATCAAAGTAGATAGGATGCCTACCCAATGATTCTGCCAGTGATGAACCAGATTGAATTTCGGTTTTGACTTCATTAATTAACTTAGCCATCCTTGGATTAGATTGTCCACCTTCAATGATTTCAAAGGCTTGTACCATAGGTACACCAGATTCCATCATAGTGGCTAGTTGCCTACTAAAAAGCGCAATGTCTTGTGCTTTGATTGCTTTACCACCAGAAAAAAGTGACTTCCTTTTTTTGTATATTTTCTTGACTTGTATGCCTTGTCGGCGCAGTTCGTTTTTGGCTAAAGTGGTAGATTTGGCTTGTTGAACACCTTTCAACTTTTTACCAATTTTATCCACGCCAACCCATTCAAAGGATTGTAAATCATCAATTTTTTGTGCTTTTGCCATAATATTTTTAATCCACTGTTACACGGTTGGCTTCAACCAAGCCGGTGATACCGTTTTTAACTTTTAATAATGCTGATTTTCTCAAATTAGCTATACCGTCTTTTGTGGCCTGTTCCGCAATTTCGATTGAATTGCCACCATTTAGTATGATTTTCTTGATGTTATCGGTAATGGGCATCACTTCATAAATACCCACCCTACCCTTGTAACCTTCATTACATTTACCACAACCAACCGGATCGTATATGGTTGCATCAACCAAATCTTCTTCGGTAAAACCTGCTTCAAGCAAGGCATCCTTTGGGAACTCAGTTGGTTTTTTACAATCACACAACCGCCGCGCCAATCTTTGTGCAATGATGAGCGAAACAGCTGATACAATATTAAACGGTGCCACACCCATATTAACCAATCGACTGACCGTCTCAGGAGCATTATTGGTATGTAGAGTTGATAATACCATGTGTCCTGTTTGCGCCGCCTTGATCGCAATTTCGGCAGTTTCCAAATCTCGAATCTCACCGACCATGATAACATCTGGATCTTGTCGCAGAAAAGACCTCAAAGCGGCGGAGAAAGTCATGCCTTGTTTGGCATTCTGTTGAACTTGGTTGATACCATCGACACGAATCTCTACTGGATCTTCGGCCGTTGAAATATTTCTGCCTTCAGTATTAAGTATGTTCAGTGCGGTGTATAAAGAAACAGTTTTACCAGAACCAGTCGGTCCTGTTACCAACACCATGCCGTAAGGTTTAACAATGGCATCCATAAACAATTGCTTTTGCTCATCTTCATAACCCAGCTTATCAATACCCATTTTGGCAGCAGATGCATCCAAAACCCGCATCACAATCTTTTCACCAAACAAGGTAGGACAAGTACTGAGACGAAAATCTATTGAATTGTTTTTTGAAAGATTCAGCTTCACACGTCCATCTTGAGGCACCCGTTTTTCTGCAATATCCAGTTTTGACATCACTTTAAGCCTTGAGGCAATTTTATTGGTCATGTTTTTGGGTGGTTTAATCACGGTTTTTAACATGCCGTCAATGCGGTAGCGGACTCGGTAGGTTTTTTCATAGGGCTCAAAATGAATATCAGAGGCACCCCGTTTTATGGCATCCAACAAAACCTTGTTAACCAATTTTACCGCAGGCGAGTCCGCTAAATCCTCAGTGGCATCAGAGGTCTGCTCTTCTTGTTCATCTTCATACTCAAGGTTTTCCAAACCTTCATCACCCAGATCATCCATCACTGAAGAAGCTTCTTTCAATGCCTCTTCAATCGCACCTTGCAAACTATTTTGATTGATTAAGATTGGTTCAACTGCAAGATTAGTGTGAAATCTAACTTCTTCTATGGCTTTAACATTGGTGGGATCTGAAATACCTATAAAGACTTTTTTACCACGTAAGAAAAGTGGCAAGACCTGGTGTTTCTCAATCAAGCTTTCCGAGACCAAACCTTTGGGCAACAAAGACATGTCCATGGCCGTCACATCAATGATGGGAACACCATATTCACTGGAAGCAGCATCACATAAGTCAGCAGCATCGACCAAATTATTATCAGTCAGGTAAGTAAACAGTGGGATTTTTTGTTTTCTTGAAGTTTCGTTGGCTTCTGTGGCAACCTCCATCTCAATCTTGCCATATTGCACCAAGCGTCGTAACGCTCCGCTGACCATTGTTTTTGTACTAGTAACGCTCATATTAGACTATGTGATATTAATTATCCTACTTTTGATACAATACTTTACATGAAAATATCAATTGATTACAACTATTTAGCATCATCATTTTAAGGAAATTGCAAAACAGTCACTGATATTGATGAATATACAATCCATTTATAAATTGTTCCATGTTATGTTTTCTTTTTTAAGTGGATATCAACCCTTATTTTCATAACAATTTTAGCCAGTTGGAATTATCATTTTCCCTGATCAATTTTATTGCGGCATCAATCACACCTCATAAAATCCAACCTGACTTAAATGCCACTCTTTTAAGTGCGCAATAAATAAAAATTTAGCTCATTTAAAACCAATAAATTCACACAAAAGCTTCTTCAATTCAGCTAAAATAGCGCGCGAATTTATCTAAATAATTTTAACAGGAATCCTTAATTATGAATTTTCATGAATATCAGGCAAAAGATTTATTTGCCAAATACAATATTCCCGTTCCCAATGGCAAAGTTGCCAGGACCCCTGATGAAGCTGTAGCAGCTGCTGAATCTTTAGGATGTGACATGTGGGTCGTTAAAGCTCAAGTTCACGCTGGTGGTCGAGGAAAAGCCGGTGGTGTAAAACTGGCTAAAACACTTGCAGAAGTTAAACAGTATGCCACGGATATGATTGGCATGAAAATTCAAACTTACCAGACTGGCGGCCTGGCATTACCAGTTAATGAGGTATTGATCACAGAAGCAGCCGACATCGAGCAAGAAATTTACTTGAGCTTGTTGGTTGACCGAGCCAATAAATGTTTGTCTTTTGTGGCATCTGCAGAAGGTGGTGTTGAAATCGAAGAAGTTGCTCGTACAAATCCTGAAAAAATTCATACCCTGAATGTTGACAACACCGAAGGCCTGTTTCCATACGCCTGCCGCAAAATTGGCTTCGCCATGGGCATGAATTCGAAACAAGTTAGGCAATTAACTCACATCATGATGCAAATGCATAAAATGTTTCATGACTTAGATTTGGACTTAATTGAGATCAACCCACTCATCATCGATGATAACAAAGATGTGATTGCCTTAGATGCTAAAATTAATTCTGATGACAACGCTGACTTCAGACACAAAGACCTGGCAGCGATGCGCGACATCACTCAGGAAGATCCAGCCGAAGCCAAAGCCCATGAGCATGAACTCAACTACATTAAACTGGATGGTAACATCGCTTGTATGGTTAATGGTGCTGGTTTAGCAATGGCTACCATGGATGTGATTAAACTCAAAGGTGGCGAACCTGCTAACTTCTTGGATGTAGGTGGTGGCGCTACAGCTGAACGTGTAGCAATTGCTTTCAAAATCATTTTATCAGACCCGAATGTAGAGTCTATTTTAGTTAATATATTTGGTGGCATTGTCCGTTGTGACTTAATTGCCAACGGTATCATATCCGCCATCAAAGAAGTGGGAGTTGAAGTACCTATTGTGGTTCGCCTAGAAGGCACCAATGTAGAAGCTGGTAAGAAAATTTTAGAAGAAAGTGGCTTGGCTGTGATTTCAGCTGATAATTTAGATGACGCTGCCAACAAAGCAGTGGCGGCAGTAGGAGCATAATCATGAGCGTATTAGTTAATAAAGATACTCGTTTATTGGTGCAAGGATTCACAGGTTCACAAGGTACATTCCACAGTGAGCAAGCCATTGATTATGGAACCAACTTGGTTGGTGGTGTTACCCCAGGCAAAGGTGGTGAGAGTCACCTGGATCGTCCAGTGTTTAATACTGTAGCAGATGGCGTCAACGAAACAGGTGCCAATGCTTCAGTCATATTTGTACCGCCACCATTTGCAGCCGATGCGATTCTGGAAGCCGTTGATGCTGGTATTAAATTGATAGTCACCATCACCGAAGGTATTCCTGTTCTGGACATGATGAAAGTCAGAACCGTACTTGATGCCAACCCTGACGTGGTCATGATCGGGCCTAATTGTCCAGGCGTTATCACACCAGGTGAGTGTAAAATTGGTATCATGCCAGCAGCCATCCACCAACCTGGGCGCATTGGCATTGTTTCAAGATCTGGAACATTGACTTATGAAGCTGTTCACCAAACCACTTCTGTTGGTTTAGGTCAATCAACTTGTATTGGTATTGGTGGTGACCCCATCCAAGGCACCAACTTTATCGATTGTTTGAGGATGTTCCAAAATGATGACCAAACTGATGGCATCATCATGGTTGGAGAAATCGGTGGCTCTGCAGAAGAAGAAGCTGCTGAGTTCATCAAGAACAATGTCACCAAACCGGTGGTTTCCTATATAGCAGGCGTCAGCGCTCCAGAAGGTAAGCGTATGGGTCATGCTGGCGCCATTGTTGCAGGCGGCAAAGGTACAGCCCAAGCCAAGTACGAAGCGTTAGAAGCAGCTGGCGTTAAAACGGTTAAATCGCCTACCTTTTTGGGTGAAAGTATCAAAGAAATGTTGTAATTCAACTTTAATTATTAACATTTTCAATGGCTGGTTGTTCATTCAACCAGCTATTTTTTTATCCGCACAAAAACAAACCACCAAACAATCTTTCCAGATTAAAACCCAAAAAATCATGATCGTATGATTTTTGAATTTATAGTTTATGTGATATATTGATTACCTAGTAAACCAGTCTTGGAGATCACATGAAAACCCTAACCAAACCACTCATTTTATTACTCATGTTTGTCGTTGGCTCAGCACATGCCGAACAAAAGAAGGCCCAAGGTGATTACGAATTGCACTACAACACCTTTCCCTCAACCTTTTTATCAAAAGAAATTGCCAACACGTACCAAATCGTTCGTTCAAAAAATCGTGGGATTGTTAGTATTTCAGTGCTTGACACCGCCCTCAAGCCTCCCAAAGCAGTGGAGGCAGATGTCAAAGTTTTGGCAAAGAATTTATTGAACCAAAAAAAGGACATAAGATTGATAAAGATTACTGAACAGAATCAGGCAATTTATTACTTAGGCACTTTTGCATTAAATAACCAAGAAGATGTTAATTTTGAAATTAATGCCACACCAAATGGCACTGAAGAGAACATCAGTGTCAAGTTTTCACGAGAATTTTTCACTGATTAATTATAAAAGTAAATCAACATGAAACTTACTACCATCATAGCAACCACCCTATTCGCGATCAATATGAGTCAAGCAGATAACAGCATCACCATTTATTCAGGCAAACACCAAGGCCACCTGACCCCCAACCAACTACAAAATGTAGCCAACATCCCAGGTTATGCAATGGTCAAACAAAGTAAAACAGCTAAATTTCAACATGGCGAATTTACCATGGCATTTGATGATGTTGCTGAACACATTGACCCGACCACAGTTAGTTTCATGACACCAGAAAATCCTGAGGCGGCGGCAGTATTAGATCAAAACTTTCAGTTTGATTTGGTTGGCACTGATAAATTGTTACAGAAATATTTGGACCAAACCATTCATGTCAATCACAACGAAGGCGATGAAAGCGTAAATTCAAGTGGAAAATTACTCAGCACCCAAGGTGGCATCACACTACAAACTGATTCCGGCTCATTAATTACCATCAACCAATGGAACCACATTAAGTTTCCCGATTTACCAGGTGGTTTATTAACCAAACCAACCTTGGTCTGGTTGTTAGATTCAAAATCCAACAAAGATGAATTGGTTTCCTTAAGCTATCAAACCCAAGGTATGACATGGTGGGCTGATTACAACATCACCTTGTCAGATAATAATGGTGGTTGTGAATTAGACCTGTCCTCTTGGGTTTCTATTGTGAATAAATCTGGTGCCGGATTTAATAATACTCAATTAAAACTGGTTGCTGGTGACGTCAACCGAACCCATAATAATAGACACCCACAAGCAATGATGAGGGAAAACATGGTCAAAACTGCCCGCAATGACTTTACCGAAGAATCGTTGTTTGAATATCATTTATACAAATTACCAAGAAGAATTGATCTACCGAACAATTCAACCAAACAAATTCAACTACTCAGCCAAACCAGCGGCATCACCTGTAAGCGGAATTTAAACTTTAATGCCACTGGCCAACAGTTCATCAGTTACCACCGCCCAATTACAGATGCTGGCTATTACGCCAGAACAGATGCCAAAGTTGAAGCCACATTGACATTTGAAAACAACAGAAACAATCAATTAGGTTTACCACTACCCGCAGGTCGAGTCCGGGTAAATATGGTTGATTCTAGCGACGGAAGCCTAGAATTTATTGGTGAAGACAGTATTGAACATACACCTAAAAATGACACCATCAAGTTAAAGTTAGGCAATGCCTTTGATGTTAAAGCCAAACGCACCCAAAAAGATTATCAGCTCATCAACAATGGTATTATTGAACAAATTGAAGTAGCTATAAGCAATCAAAAAGAAACCACCGAAACCATAACTGTCACTGAGCCTTTGTATCGTTGGTCAAATTGGGAAATCACTCAACACAGTGAACAATACCAAAAAATCAACGCTTCAACCATACAGTTCGAAGTACAGGTACCACCAGAAACGACTAAGAAACTACAATATACAGTTCAATATCAATGGCCTCAATTAAAAAAATAATCACCATGAGAAAAGACCCATTGTTGGATGTGAACAAATTCACAAATCAAATTGATTGTGAATGATAAACTGCCGTTATTAATAGATGGCTTAAGCCTATGAGCACCAATCAAAACGACCAAAAAATAGTCAACATCAGATCAAAAACACCTAACAAAATCAACCAAGGTACCATCCTACCCAAGGTTCATAAAATTTTCATTCAAGGCCTGAAACCGACCATACGAGCGTATTATGACAAGCTAGATGATGCACTTTTTGATATGGCTGAAAAAGCTGAAAACAATGAGTTACAGACCCATTACTTTGAAGCCATGCGCGAAGTGAGGAAAAAGAAAGAATTGATGGTGCGTAAATTCTCTGAAAAAGTGCAGCAGGTATTTAAACAATTCAAACAAGGCAACTTCATTTATTTCGAGGAGCAGAAGCAACAAGAAGTAGCGTTAGATGGTATGTCTCTGGTCGATGAAAAAGAACTTGACCAAAAACTTGCATCCACTAATTTAACTGACAAAGCCAATACTTTTTTACATCAGCACCTGTTTGCGCTGGAAAAAAGATTTGCCCTGTTGGTTGGTAGCAGCGAGCTAAAGGTGGATCAAGTACCTGTCTCACCAGCCGTTATTGTGGGTTCGTTTGCCAATACATTCAATCACCTAAACATCGATGACACCGTCTACATCATTATGCTTAAGCTGTTTGAGCGCAGTTTGATCCAAAATTTGGTTAAACCTTACCAGAATATCAATGACCTGTTTATCAAAGAAGGTATTTTACCAAATCTCAAGTTTCGCATTACCCCGCAAAACACACCCAGTGGTTATGTTTATAATAACGCCACACAGTCATTAAACCCTAATGAAGCGCTTGTAGAACAACTTGTGCCTGTAGATCCTATGGCAACTTCGGCACCAGTAATCGACTCACAATACCAAGCCATTGCACAAGCCCTGTCACAACGACATGTAGGCACCAATCCAGCTCATCAACCTTCCATTTTCGATGCTTCAGTCGTCAATAACGCACTGAATATTCTCCAAGTTGAAGCCCTTAACAGCCTCAATACTCAAGACGTCTCTCTGAGTCCAAGCGAAATTAAAAATGCGCTATTAGCCAGACTCAAAGACCTGGATCAAGAAGGCGACAAGAAACAAGTCAATCAACAAGATGAAGACACCATTGATTTGATCGGCATGCTGTTCCAGTTTCTGGTTGATGATCGTAATTTACCTGATCGAATTCAAGCATTATTAGCAAAACTACAAATCCCTTACTTGCACTTGGCTTTACAAGACCGCAAGCTATTTGCCAACAAGGAAAACAACGCCAGAAAGCTGCTTGACATCATCGCACAAGCTTCGATTGGCTGGAATGAAGAAGACGATAAACGTGGTAAATTTATCAATAAGATCGAAACCATTGTACAAAGTATCCTGGAGACAGATCATGAGGACATCAACTTTCCAGCTTTGATCGCTGATTTCCAAGAATTTGAAGAAAAGAACAACAAGCGTTCTCAAGTTATTGAGAAAAGGACATCTGAAAAAGCATTAGGACAGGAGCGAATCCTGAATGCAAAACAAACAACTGCACAGATTCTCGAAAGTAAAATGCAAAACTACAGTTTACCAAAACTGGTTACTGAATTGCTGTTAACCCCATGGGCTAATGTATTGATATTGGCACATTTACGTCACCAAGATGAGCCAGAAAAAATAGAAGGCTTCATCAAGTTCGTAGATAAACTGATTTTTGTGGCAGTCAAAAACAAGAAGAAGATGGCAACCAATGCTCAAATCAGCCATGTTTGCGATCAACTTTGTCGAGGTCTGCGTTTGGTGGCATTTGATGAGCACAGCATCAAGCAACAGTCACAAGAACTGTACAACATGTTGCTTGATATTAATGACATCAAAGCAACTGAAGAAGCCGAACATGAATTCGTTAAACCTAAAGAAGCATTTGAAACCAGCACTGATGAGACTGAAGAAACCCCGGAAATAGTTCATTTCATTGCACAAAAAAAATTCAACAGCCTCAATAAAGAAGTTGTACATGTTGATGATGTTTATTACCAGCAAGCCAAAGACTTGCAGACTGGCGAGTGGGTAGAGTTCGCTGGCGATGAAGAAAACAATGACAATAATGAAGGCAATGAAAGCATTCGGGCCAAACTTTCATGGATCAGCCCCATCAGTCACAAATTACTATTCGTTAATGCCCGAGGAGTTAAAGTCACTGATAAAAGCTTAGATGAGTTGGCTCATGACTTACGGGAAAAACAGGCCATTGTGCTTCAACAAATACCCTTGTTTGACCGTGCTATGTCAGCAATCGCCAAACAGGTTTCTGGCCCTAAAGAGTCTGAACATGACAGTCAAAATTAATACGGGACACCCTAGAAGTTTAGGCTTTTACTCCATTCCCTTACATCAGTCGAACGACTCAATAACTCTCCGCTGCTTAGTTGTTTTATAAACTCGCTTCAAATGTGTTTTGCATCAATGTGGCCACGGTCATAGGTCCTACACCACCTGGTACTGGAGAAATATAACTGGCTTTTTGGGACGCGATGACAAAATCCACATCACCACATAAACCACCTTCAACTTTGCGATTAATCCCTATATCAATAACCACAGCGCCCTGTTTTATCCAACTGGCATCGACGATATTTGGGTTACCAACGGCCACACATAAAACATCGGCTTGTGCTACATAATCTTCTAAATCCTCAGTAAAACGGTGACAAATAGTCACAGTGGCACCAGCAAACAGCATTTCCAACATCAATGGTCTACCAACTATATTTGAAGCACCAACAATCACACAATGCAATCCTTTCGGGTCTAAATCGTAGTGGTGTAATAAAGTCATCACACCACGTGGTGTGCATGGTCTTAAACCTGGTTGGCGCAAAGCCAAATGACCCACATTACTGGCATGAAAACCATCCACATCCTTATGCGGTTCAATGCGGTTGGTTACTTCAGTTTCATTGATGTGTTCAGGCAAAGGCAATTGCACTAAAATCCCATGAACGTCATTGTCTTCATTTAATTCGTCAATCAAAGCATACAATGCTTTGGCTGAAGTTTGTCTGGGTAAGTTATGCGTCAGTGAACGAATGCCTGTCCGCTCACAAGCTTTGATTTTATTTTTTACATAGACATGAGAGGCTTCATCATTGCCAACCAAAACAACGGCTAACCCCGGAGCCTGATGACCTGCCGCCACACGTTGCGCAATTTTATCTGCGACTTCAGCCATAACCAATTGCGAAACTTTTTTACCATCTAATATGTTTGGTTCACTCATGTTTTTCCGGGTGTTGATAACAGCGTTTTGAATTCGCCGGGTATTTTAACATCTTAAACTGTTGGTGCAGTAAATCATAACTTAACATTTTTTGCTTCAGTGGCGTTCCCAAACCACACAAAACCTTGATTGCTTCTGTGACTTGAATCATAGCTGCAACGCCAGGAATCGGTCCTAATATGCCTACATCATTACAATTACCAATACCTTCCATATTCAAATCACCGAACATACAGCGATAGCAGGCATCTGATTTGTTACCAGTAAAAACACTTACTTGTACGTTAAAACCTGAAACAGCAGCATAAATCCAAGGTTTCCCCAGCTCCAAACTCCAATCATTTATCAGGTAACGTGTTGTGATGTTATCAGTTCCATCAACAATCAGATCAGCTTTTGCCATTAAGTCGCTGACATTATCCTTGGTTAAATATTCTTTTAACACATTGATTTTTGAGGCAGCGTTCAATGCTGTCAAATGTGTTTTAGCCGCATCAACTTTAGCGCTTTGCACATCTGCTTCCTGGTACAACACTTGCCGATGCAAATTGTGCAATGCCACTTCATCAGCATCAACCAAGGTCAACTCACCAACACCTGCAGCAGCCAGATAAGTCGCTGCAGGTGCACCCAAACCACCCGCACCGACAACCATCACATGGGCCTGTTGTAACTTACGTTGTCCCACTACACCAAAACCAGCTAACTTTAGCTGCCGATCATAACGATTCACAGTTGGTTTGATTTGAGGAATCGTGATACCTAAACCCGCACTGACCCAAGCCTTAAATCCTCCACTTACTGACTGAAACGGCTCACCGAGTTCTGCTGCCAGCTGAGATGAAGTACTACCTTGATAACAAACAATAAGTATTTGATTGTATTGTTTTTTTAAAGACTGACTTTGGGCTTTAACATCTTCAGCATTCATCATTATGGCATCCATTGGAATGCCCTTAGCCCAACTTTGCGCATCACGAATATCGATCAAAATATGTTCAGCCACCTCAAGTGCAGCAACTTCTTCGACAGTGATGGCTTTATCAGTCATTAGACTTTAAATTGTGAGAAGGGTTGAATGTTGACCCGATCACCAACTTTCAATTCATTATGAGCTTCATCCAAAACAATGAAACAATTCGCTTCGGCCAATGATTCGATGCGGCTTGATTGTTGCTTACCACAAACCCTCACCTGTATATGACCATCACCACCTACATCAAAAAAACCTCGCAGGTATTCACGCCGGAAATGTGACTTATGCCAATCATGCAGTAAATCAGCCCGCCAAACCTGTTTATGAATTGCTTGCTGGTTCAAAACCTTAATCGCTGAAAATACATATTGACACAAAGTGGTATAAGCTGAAACAGGGTTCCCAGGTAAACCAAAGAACAAACTTTTTCCCAGTTGGCCAAACAACAGTGGAAAACCAGGCTTAACCCTGACTTTATGAAACACCACTTCACCCAATTCATTCAGTACCTGGGGTATCCAATCTTTATCGCCCATAGAGACACCACCCACTGTAATTATGAAGTCGAAGTTCATTTGTTTTAATTGTTCAAATCGAGCTTGTACCAAAGATTCTCTATCTGCGATGGTAGCAAAACTTTCAACTTCACAACCCATGGAAATCAACAGTTGTTTCAACATGCCACTGTTGGCATCGTAGGTTTGGCCCAACTGGTTGACTTCTCCTGGTTGAACCAATTCATCCCCAGACATCATCAACGCAACCCGTGGTTGTTTGGTGACAGTAACTGTTGTCAAACCTAAAGATGCCATTAAACCCAAATGAGCCATTGAAATCTGTTGTTCTGCTTTGATGACCACTTGCCCTGCTTGTATATCCGCACCAGCGGTTCTGAAATACTGGTGTTTCTTAGGCAATTGATTGAAGTGGATTTTATTGTTATCAATGCACACCTGCTCTTTGATGATGATGGCATCAGCATCTTGGGGTAAAACAGCACCTGTCATCACAGGAATTGCCAATTGTCCACAGGATACCCGTTCATTTTGAGCTGCTGCATGTACTGCTGAACCCAACTCCAAAACATACTCAGCGCCCACATCTGCATCAAGCATTTGTAAAGCAGCCAAATTAATGGCATAACCATCCATGCGGCTACTGTCGTGTTCTGGAACATTTCTTGTGGCGAGCAGATCCTCGGCCAGGATTCGTCCGGTGGCGTTATTGATGTTAATCACCTCGGTACCTAAGGCAAAAGCTGATACTTGTGCAGCAATCAGTTTAATGGCTTGGCTGTGATTAATGGCTAGTGGATATGACATGCGTCATATTTTAGCCGATTATGATTTTGATTGGTGTTGATGTTTGGGTAAGTTGTGCGCTTTTTTTCGTCCTGAATCGTATTTTTTCTCCTGACCAGCTCTGTCTTTGTAAGGATTTTTACCATCCCTGAATTGCATGATAATAGGAACACCCTTTAAATCAAATGCTTTGCGGAAAGTGTTCTCTAAATACCTTTTATAAGAATCTGGTAATTTTGTGGTACGCTTGCCATGAACCACAATTCGCATCGGATGATTACCACCCGAATGAGCAAATTTCAATTGTGAACTCAAACCCTGTACCAGTGGTGGTTGATGCGCTTTGTATGCCTCGTTTAATACATTGGTCAATTTATTGGCAGACAGTTCAATATCGGCCTTCTCCATCAATAAATCAACGCGCTCCATCAAGACCCGCAAACCTGAACCATGCAAAGCTGAAATAGACAACAGTGGCACCCATTCAAAGGCTTGCATTTTTAAATTGATTTTTTCTTTGACGTAGTTGCGGTGTTCTTCTGATAAATTATCCCATTTGTTAATCACAAGGATAACTGGCTTGGCGTGATAAACGGCCAAACCCAATAAATGCAAGTCCTGATCGGTGATGCCTTCAGTGGCATCCATCATAACCACACAAATTTGTGAGAGTTTGATTGATTCTATGGTTTTGAGGATGCTGAATTTCTCTATACCCTCACCTATTTTTGATTTCTTTCTAACCCCTGCTGTATCAATCAAGGTGTAGGGTAAATCATCCCAAATTAATGGCAAACTGATGCTGTCACGTGTGGTTCCGGGCATGTCAAAAGCCAAAACGCGATCTTCACGCAGTAAACGATTGACCAAGGTAGATTTGCCAACATTGGGGCGACCAATGATTGCAATTTTAGGGCCATGATCATGAATGATATCTGTCTTGAATTGCTCTGAATTGGTTTTAAAGAAATCATTCAGCTGCACCTTAAGCCCCGTTAATCCTTTACGGTGTGCCGAACTCACTGCCATCATGTCGACAACACCTAACTGGTAAAACTCAGACATGGCCACTTCGTTAACCTGACCTTCAGCTTTATTAGCCAACAACAAAATAGGTTTTTGAGACATGCGGATACGATCTAAAATGCGCTCATCATCACCAACCAAACCATCTCTGGCACTGACCACAAACAACACCAAGTGTGCATCATCAATGGCCTGCATGATTTGCTGATCCATCAACTCAGCCAGTTCACCTTCATCTCCTAACATTCCACCGGTATCAATCAGAGTGGTTTGAAAATCTTCCAACACCAAATCACCATACTGACGGTCACGGGTCAAACCAGGCATGTCCGCCACCAAAGCATCACGGGTATTGGTTAAGGCATTGAATAAAGTAGATTTACCTACGTTAGGGCGGCCTACAATGGCGATAATTGGAGTCATTGAGGCACTTTAGTTTTATTTATTGAACTGTAAGGCAGCCAGCGTACCATCGTGGTTGTAGGTGTATATGATGTCTCCAACCACTACAGGTGCATGATAAAACTGATCATCACCAACACGTATCCTGTTGATCACATCACCATTCACACCATCAATAAAATGGACATAACCTTCGAAATCACCAATCACCAAATCGCCCAGATAAAAGCTGGGTTTGGTTAAATTGCGGTTTAACAACTCATCCTGTGACCAACCTTTAGAACCATCGGTTCGGTTCAATTGATGCACTGTTGATTGATTATCAGTCAGGTACAATGACCTTCTGGAAACAGTAACACCTGTTACAGAACCAATGTTTTGGCTCCATAATGGGCGACCAGACTCTGTGGCAATCGACATGGTTTTATCAGCCGCACTAGACAGATACAAATCGGTTGCAATCACATCAATATCACCATCAATATCAGCAATTCGGTCAATTTCTGTTTTACCTTGTGAATTAATCACATTTTGTTGCCATAAAACCGAACCATCAATGATGTTCAACGCCGCCATTCTGCCATTATCAAAACCCACATAGATACGGCCACCTTTGGCGACTGGGGTGCTGTTACCACGCAGCGTCAAATTCGGTATGTTGGTATCAAAACTCCACTCACGCTTACCGGTTTGAATAGAGAAACCATAAATTCTACCATCTTGCGTTCGCACAACCACTTTGTTGCGGTCAATTACTGGCGGGCTCAACACTTCCGAGGTTACACTGGTACGCCAAATCTCAGTCCCTGAATCTATGTCCAAAGCCACCACTTGTCCTTCAGGGCCACCCAGAACCAAAATGGTATCACCAACCCCTGGACCAGCACTGACCTCAATGTCCAAATCAGTTTGCCAGCCAGTCACACCGGTTTTGGCATCCATACTCAAAACTTTGCCTTGTTGTGTTGCCACATACAAGTTTCCGTTCTTTTCAGCTGGAATTAACTTATAGCCATAAGCACGTTCAGAGGATTGTAAATTACGTTTCCAAAGCGTTTTAAGGGTGCCCTGTTGAGTTAAATCGACCAACTCATTGGGTTTGATTTCATCTTTATTATTGCCACAAGCCACCAATAATAGTAGCAAAAAGTAAATAGGAAAACGTTTCATGAATACCTCTAGTTTGGGTGTGTTTATTAATTGACTGCTTTGATATCAGCTAATTTCATTTCAACAATTTGTTTGCCAGAATAACCTTCGCCCTCGTTCAAAGCCAATTGGTAAGCATCCTGGGCTTTACTGATATCGCCTTCAGCAGCATAAATGTCACCCATAACCTCTTCAACGATGGTTTGGTAGGCATTAGATTGCACCAAACCCAATTCTGTTTTAGCAGCAGCATAATCACCTTCCGCCACCAACAATCTGGCCAAACGCAAACGTGCCATTTCAGCAATCGCTTTATCAGGTTTAGAATCAATCAACTCTTGATACTGAGCCTTGGCCGCACTTAAATCATCTGCTTCTATAAACTTTTTGGCTGTAGTCATGCGTGCTTCAATGGTATAAACATTGGCACCAAATTCAGCTTCGTAAGTATCTATTAAACCATCAACATCAACAAGTTCACTGGCCTCTAATTCAACCGCTAATTGACTGTATTCAGCAGCAGCTTCTGTGCCTTTGGCCACACGAGATTCTTGCCATTTGCCATAACCCCATAAACCGCCAATACCAAGACCAATACCAGCAACAATGGTTAACCAATTATTGCTGAGCCATTCCTTGACCATTTGTTCTTGTTCATAATCGTCATATTCTTCAAAAGCCATATTCTCATTCCAATGGATGTTATTTAAACAAAGCGAGCTATTTTACATGATGGTTTGTAAAATTTCATCAATGCGATACGCCCACCGTCTATTTCTACCTCATATTTCAAGGCAAAAAAAAACCGCTCAAATTTATTTAAGCGGTTTTTCGTATTTGGCTCCCCGGGACGGGCTTGAACCGCCGACCTAGTGATTAACAGTCACCCGCTCTACCAGCTGAGCTACCGGGGAAAATTGGTACGCTTGTTTTCACAAGAGATGCGCATTTTACCGCTATCAGCAGGACTGTCAAGAATAAAATGGAGCTGTTGAGCAATTATTTTATTTTTTTGTTAATCGCGCTTAAAAAACCGCGCAAAATATCCATTTCATGCTTTTCAATCCGCAAACGGTTGAACATCATTCTGAGCTTTTCTTCCAATGAAACTCTATTCTGCTTTTGAATAAAATCCACATCCTGCATCACTGTAAACAAATGCTCATAAAAACCAGCCATTTTCTTAGCATCAGCAAAAGGCACCTCATCTGTTTTATTAATTTCTGTTTTGGCTTCAGACATATTCAAACATTGTTTTCTGATTTCATAAGCTGCCACCTGTACTGCAGCGGCCAGATTCAAAGAAGAATACACCGGATTAGCCGGAAATCTGACTAAATAGTGACAGCGTTGCATTTCTTCATTGGTCATGCCATAACGTTCCTTACCAAATAACAAAGCCACTTTTTGTTTTACCGCTGCATCCAACATGATTTCCACAGCTTCTGCCAAATCAATAACTGGTATATCCATACCGCGATTGCGCGCACTGGTTCCAAAAACCAAGGTACACGGTTTAATCGCATCATCCAACTTTTCATGCACAGCAGCATTGAAGAGCACATCATCTGCACCGGATGCCCGTGCCGTGGCTTCAGCACTCGGATAATCAGTTGGTCCAATCAAATGCAATTGTTCCAACCCCATAACTTTCATGGCACGTGCAGCCGCCCCGACATTTCCAGCATGCGAGGTATTAATCAACACAAATCTGATGTTTTGTAATCTATCCATTAAGGAATCCCTGACATATATAACAAAGTTTTGGTATCATACGCGCTTCTCTCATTAACATCAACGCGGGCGCACTGCTCCGGCGTGCAACGGATTAAATACACATGTCACCTGAACTCAACATTGCCCAAAATGCTGCACTAAAAGCCGCTAACTCGATTGAACAACTGATGTTTAAAAACGAATTGTTATCAGTGAACAAAAAACTGAATAACGGCTTTGTTGACCAAGCCATCAAAGTGAGTTTGAATGACATCTTTTTCACCATCAAACGTGCCTACCCTGATGATGAAATCCAATCAGATGAACAAACCCTTTCAGAGAACACCAATGCCGAACGTGTTTGGCTAATTAACCCCTTAAATGGCGTGACTAATTTCCTACACGATATTCCACATTGTGCCATCACCATCACCTTCATTGAAAACGGTAAAACCAAGGAAGCCTTGGTTTACAATCCCATCAACGATGATAAATACATGGCCACCAAGGGCAAAGGTGCCTTCTTGAATCAACACCGCTTGCGCATCAGCAACCACAATGAAGCCAGTGAATCATTGATGGCCACTAACTACGCCGATAACAAAAATCAATTCGGCGCCCAATCCAATGCACTGCGAACCATTGGCAAACAAACCGCAGAAACCCGGGTCATGGGTTGTCCGGCTTTGGACCTGGCCATGGTCGCTGCTGGCAAAATCAATGGCTACTGGCAAAGCGGCATGTCAGCCTCAGAAATGCTTGGTGGGATCTTATTGGTCGAAGAAGCCGGTGGCCAATGCATGGATTTTGCCACCAAAAGGAATTTCACTGAGACCAAACAGGTCATTGCTGGTAACCTTAAACTGACTGCCTGGTTATCGACACAATTAAAAGCCATTTATCAAGCTTAAGACTAAAGATTACGACTGACAAACGCTGGCTGAGCGAAGCTGCAATATTTTTGGTTTTAAACAAACCTTTGTCCACTTCATATTTACCTAATAAAGCCCAAAACCAACTGCTGATAAATTTTTCCATATTTTCTCCTATTCAAAGCCGTTCTCAAAAATAATATCGCTGATCATTGGGTCACTGAATGGAACACCAGCAGGCGGATATTCAACTCCATCATCTATTCTGTCACCATCAGAATCTTGCTGTGTGATAGATGTGCCAAGGATTCTTTCTTGACCATCAATCAAACCATCGTTATCGGTATCTACATTCGGATAGACATAGCCAATCTTGGTTGAATTGGCTGGATCAGGGGCATTGATTGGTAAATTAACCAATGAGTGATTGAAGTTTACGCTGTCAAAAACACGATACAGTTTATGAGCGCCCGCAGGAATACAACCCGGCTCTAAAGAACAAGTTGGGAGTATATATCCCTCAATTCCGGCATAGTTATACGAATCAGCATGCAACGTTTCAATTTCAGTGTCACTTACTGCATAAGTGTCATTACGGCTTCCACCCACCGTCTTTTCCATACGTCTTAACGGCACCAAATTTTTAGTCCCGGTGAATGGATTGTTGTTGGTAGTAAACACATAGAAATTCGCCCTTGGGATTGGTTCGGTTGGAAAATTAACCACACTTTCGTCGTACCAAAACTGTGTGAATTCATCGACAACGGGAGCAGATGGGTCGGTGATGTATTCGGCAGTGTTATTCATCAGATATGACATGGCGACTTGAGGAAATGGTGTGTAAGCATTATTGTTTTCAACTGATGAAACCACAGCAAACATAGGTGTCAATCTGGTTTTTAGTTGAACACCGTTTGACTGTCCCAAAATGGTTTCCAACGCCAATCTGGGATTGGGTTCACCATAGCCATAAAAATCACTTCGGCCTTGCCCTGAAGTATAGCGTGATGATGTGGCATTGAAAACATTCCTGATACCGATCAAGTTGCTAGGGTCTTGTGAGCCGTTGGGCAGTAACGGCATGGCAGAACGCATTAACTGCAAGTATCCTGTGACCTGTGGTGCCGACATGGATGTCCCCGTACACAAGCCATATCCATCATTGGGTACGCCATCAAATGCATCGGTACATGCATTGGGCAGAAAGGCATTGTGTTCCTGCCCTTGATAGAAAATTGAATATACATTCCTTGAAAGCGTTACTGAATCAGCTTTTGCACTTTCAAGCATGAAGCTGAAATTAGAACCACACTCGGAACCTAGCGGTAGCGAAAAACCTGATCCTGGAGGATATTGCGGACAGCTTGAGTTGTCACCGGGATTTGTATAATCTCCGTTATTTGGAGACTCATTCCAAAAGTTTCCATTATTGTCAATTCCAGAGGCAGCATTTACGCGTGAATCACTAGCCGGAAAATTTAAATTAACTCTGTTATTGCCAGATGATGCGGCGAACAAGATTTGGTGTTCATCAATAAACTGCAAAGCTTTACATCTAGCCGCAAAAGGAAAACTGTCACAATAAGTTGCATTAGGTGTAGCTCCGCTACTCAGATTGATAACTCCCGACCCTACGAATGCCATGTGATACCAACCTTCAATCCAAGAACCTGATGTTTGACTTGTTGTTTGATAGTATTGGCCTCCAAATTCACTGCAATTGCCATGCTTAATACTTGTAAACTTTGCACTTGCTAGGCCACAATTTTTGCAAATTCCAGGTGCTAAATTGCTTTTTGCAGCAATTATCCCAGCGGCATGTGTCCCATGACCTGCAAACGAACCAACAACAAGGTCATCGTTTGGGTCTCCATCAATATAATCACAATTTTCTAATCCTGCATCGGGTATTGGTTCTAATGTGTCAACATTGATATCTGTTGCGTCCGTCACTGACTCAGCTGTATCTATTTGATATAAAAAATCAAGAAGATTACCACCCTCATAGCTCCCATTTTGGTCAAAAGCCCGTAAGTCTGGATGATCCATTTGTAGCCCAACATCGACGATACCTACATAGCCCATACCTTCAGACAAATCCCAAATGGAATTGAGAGCAAGACCGTTTATCGAGCTGATTGCTTTTTCGTTAGTTATTGGTTTGGGTTTATAAGTTTTTTGTTGATCAAAATTCGGATATGGAACATGAAGTTGTGGCACCAATTCATCCGTTATTTGATATGCATTTATAACGTGTGAATCATTTGCAAATGAAGTCAATATATCAGCAGTATTCACGCTGTCATCATATTCAGCAACAATATATTGCTGTAATTCTGTTGCTGCCCACTGTGGACTCATATCCATAATAGTTCGCAAATGACCTGTTGCCCTATTTTTAATCAGATAATTGACTTTTTGAGGTGCTTCTTCATTAAACGCAGACAGTGCATATACTGGAGGTGGAGGGTCTAGTTGTGCTTCTTGGACGACTTGGTCAGGAGAGGGAGCGCCTTCATCTGAGCTGATTAAAACATGAAATACTTCTGCTGAAATTGAGAATGTGCATACGAGCAAAATTATGCACAAAGTAATTGATTTAGTCATTATTTATCTCCTTGTATAAAAAAAGCAAAAGCTAGAAATACTAAAACTAGGCTGATGATCGCTATATTGGAAAGCGTGTAAACAGGCTCAGGGGGAGCGGGATTTCCGCTAACAGTGAAATTGATTGGTGCTGCAAACTGTAAAATAGGATAAATATCAGGCAAAGGAAATGGAGGAATAAGCTCAGGTGAAATTCCGGAAACACTGATATAGTTTGCTTGTAGTGTGTAATTTCCTTCTGGAAATGTTCCCAGTTCATAATATTCTCGTGGTGCAGGCACAAATGGAATGGGATTGCATACAAATAAATTATCGCTCAAAACATCAAGGGTGATATCGGCGTCATCAAATTCTAGTGAGTGAGTTTCACCGATTGAATTTTCCCTAGGCAGTAATAAACAAGGAGGAAAAAATT
>JANQRW010000068.1 GCA_028284365.1 Marinicella sp. | reverse complement strand
ATCAGAAAGAGCAAGCCCGAAGTTGTAAGTCATGCTCGCCGTGGTCGCTTTCAAATTTGTCGGGAACAAATTTGAATGAAGCCCCAAGAGTATTCCTTTCTAAGGTTTTCAATTCAGGGTTACAAATGCTGCATATCAAACATCAAACCATTGACAAAGGCTGCCCTTGGCAGAATGGTCGGATAGAACGGTTTTTTGGCACTTTAAAAGAAAAGCTCAACTTAATTGATGTTGAAGACATCAACCACCTGAATCAACATTTACAAGATTTTTCTTATTGGTATAACCATATTCGTACTCACCAAAATCTAGATGACAGGACACCTTTTGAAGTATGGGCCAGAACAGAGATTAAACCACAGGCTCAATTTTTCTCAGCCTGGAACGGACTATTAACCGGCTTCAAACACCCTCCTGAAAATTAAAGAACCATATGATAAAAAAACCTGCTCAACATTGGCTAACCGACATTTTTCTTTAGGGAAGCAAAATGGTTGTTTTATATCATGTGATTTCAGGATAATCTTTCAAATAATTACCCTAAAATCATGGTTGTAATTGGGGTGTATGTGTGGACAGGACAACAATAATTTATTTGCAATGTAAGCATATTTCTTATATTCTTACATGTAAGACTATTTCTTACACTATAACGGTAACTATTATGGCACGAACAATAACAGTTGACACAGGTCCTGAACTTAGAAGTTTTGTTGAAGGTTTGGTTGAATCTGGCAATTACAAAACCAACAGCGAAGTCATTCGCGAAGGTTTACGTTTACTCAAGGAAAAGCATGCAAAATCTAAATTGGAAACACTTAGAAAGCTTATCGACGAAGGTGAGAACAGTGGTGAATCAATCAACTGGAACCTTGACCAATTCCTCGATCAGAATAACACATGACTCACAACATCAAGTTAAAGCCAAAGGCTTATGATGACCTAACCAACATTTACCAATACAGCCTCAAAGAATTCGGACAGACCAAAGCCACTGCGTACATTAAGTCACTGGATGAAGCGTTTAACAAGCTTGCTGATAATAGCAATCTTGGAACAGATTACAGCGATATCAGGCCGAAGCTTCTGGCTTATCTCGCCACATCACATATCGTCTTTTTTAAGCGTTCAGAACAGGGTATTACTGTGCTTCGAGTACCGCATCAATCTATGGACTTTAACCAACACCTTTAATCTTTCTACAAGGCCAAATGCCCTTATAAGATACGAAGATACGATGCCTGTCCTTCGAAGATACGATGCCTGTCCTTGATTACTTCTGTCCTTGATTACTTTTAGGGAAGCAAAATGGTTGATTTATACCATGTGATATCAGGATAATCTTTCAAATAATTACCCTGAAATCATGGTTGTAATTGGGGTGTACGTGTGGACAGGACAGATGATCTGAGATTACAAGATATGTCAGTGTAGTTTGCTGTTTGTTATTGTGGATGTGCTTCAACTTTCAGATGTAAGCCAAGACCATCAATGACTTTGGTAAAGCTTGATAGTTTTGGATTACCTGATGCTGACAACATTTTGTACATGCTTTCTCGACCCAGTTTTGATCGAGCTGCCAGTCCAGCGATACCACCTTCCTGAGCTTCAACTATGTTTCTCAGTGCCATAAGCACAATGCTTGGACTACCATCATCCAAAGCTTCGCTCAAGTATTCAGCTGCCACTTCTGGGTCTTTTAGTAATTCATTGTGTGTTTGTCTTACATTACGTGTCATTTTCTTCTCCGCTTATGATCTTTCCAATAAGCTTTGGCTTTTTTGATGTCTTTATTTTGTGATGATTTATCACCACCACACAACAGCAAGTAAACCTGTTGCCCTTCTTTGCCATAGTAAACACGGTAACCAGGACCATAGTGGATTCTGAGTTCACTCAAACCATCACCAATAGGCTCAGAATCACCGAACAGGCCAAGTTCCATTCGATCAACCCGCATGATGATTTTGGCTTTGGCTCTGGCATCACTTAGATTGGTTAACCAATCGGCATAAGGGCTGTTACCATGCTCATCTTCATATTCGTTAATCGTGTTGTTCATATTTGGCATGGCTGATATTGTATCCTATAAGATACAATTTCCGATAGTAGACAATTATTTTTTTATAATGTTTCATCTGATTTTGACCTGCTTAGTTATTTTTTATAACTCATTTATGTTTCGCCGGATGCGTGGCGGTGTGAATATCTTTGAGCTTTTGAATGCCTACTTGCGTGCCGAAAACCACATATTTATTCAGCCAAAAGCAATGATAGATACGAATTATCAAAAATGCTACCCTCAATCATTGCAGAATTACCACAAAAATATTGCTATCACGGTGGTTATTCAAGGTATTGTACCTGCGAATACAAAGATGCAGCAGGAAAGCTTCGATATTATCAAGTGGTATTCTGGGTGTTTAAATCAGCCAAAAAACTGAGATTACATGTTGAAAGCGCTTACCCACTGGAAGAGAGGCCACAACTTAAGAACCGAAAACCCCGCCCTACTCCGATCAACCAAGTCTGGGGGATTGATTTAACTGGCAAGCAGGATTTAGGTAAAAATAATTTACAGATACTTGCGGTTGTTGATCATGGCTCAAGGGCAAACTTGTATTTACAAGCCATTCCCAATAAAACCAGCATGACTTTACTCCGCTGCCTTTTAGATAGTATTGAGAAATATGGTAAACCCATGGTAATTCGAACAGATAATGAATCTATTTTCACTTCTTGGTTATTTCGCTTTGGGCTGTGGTTTCTGGGGATTAAACATCAGCGAACAGATATTGGTTGTCCTTGGATGAACGGTCGCATAGAGAGGTTTTTCGGTACATTGAAACAGAAATTGAATCAAATTGATGTAGTGAATTTTGAACATCTGAATTTGCACTTGAAGAATTTTAGATTTTTCTACAATCACATTCGGACACATGCCAACATTGAGGATCGAACACCGGCTGAGGTGTGGACAGGGAAAGGTTTTAAAAGAAAAGCCAAGTACTGTTCGGCTTGGGGTGGTTTATTACAAGGTTATTGGCACCCACCTGACTAGAAAACCAACTCGGGCGGAATTATCATTTGGACACAGCGATCCGTCCACGGTATGACTCGGTTTGAAACCGTGGTTTGGGCATGAAAAAGGAGATTTTGAATAAAAACAGGATGTTGTGAGAATTATTTTTGTGGTTTAAGGAATTTCAAGGATGAAATTGAGGTGATCCTTTAAAAAATCACCTCAAAATCGTTGGCATTATTGATATGGACGGTTGGTCAGGACACCTTGAACTTTTGTCTTGAACTCAACAACTTCACCAGTTTTAACGAAAATAATCAGGGACAGTCACTCCATAGGAATATTTTGACACGCTCATCAGTAATTTGCCACAGATTGTTTTTAATCAAATAGGCAAAATCATACTTTTAAATGGAGTTTTGTATGACTGTTGCTCGAAATCAACAGATTTGTGTTGAACTAACGCCTTATTACCACATAGTCTCTCGATGCG
>JANQRW010000067.1 GCA_028284365.1 Marinicella sp. | reverse complement strand
ATCAGAAAGAGCAAGCCCGAAGTTGTAAGTCATGCTCGCCGTGGTCGCTTTCAAATTTGTCGGGAACAAATTTGAATGAAGCCCCAAGAGTATTCCTTTTACCAAACAAGCCGACAAGATTTTACTCTGAGGTTTTATTTACCCAAATCAACCCCATGATAAGCGGATGACAACAATAATAATCCCATGAAAATCCCTCACCTAGATCCAGCTTATGCCAAACAGCGACGACAACAGTGGCCGCGGGCTTTTCAGGTTAGCTTGATGTTTTTGGCGGTAATTTGGGTGTTGTTTCTGTTGGCACAGATCTTACCGTTAACCCAGTTTGGCACAAAACCCAGAACCATTGAAGGCTTATTGGGCCTATTTACCATGCCGTTTATTCACAGCGGCTGGCCACATTTGATTGATAATTCTTTACCCATGTTCTTGGCGATGGTGGCACTATTTGGCAATTATCCAGTGGTTGCAAAAAGGATTGTTTTCTTTAGTATTGTGTTAACCGGTGCCTTGGTTTGGTTGTTTGGCCGGGAGGTTAATCACATTGGTTCAAGCGGCTTGTTTTATGCTTTATTAAGTTACTTGTTTGTCAGTGGTTTTCTGAAAAAAGACATTCAATCCATCGGTATTTCAATTGCCATTGCCTTTATGTATGGTTCGTTGATTTGGGGTATATTTCCAGGTAAAGAAGGAATTTCATGGGAATCACATATGTTTGGTTTTTTAACCGGAGTGTTTCTTGCCTACAACACCAAAGACATCGATCGGCCTGTATTAAAGAACTGGCGACTCGATGAAAATTTAGAACAATATTACGAAGATTAAATCTACCAGGTTTTTTATTATTTAGCACTGGCACAGGTGATGCAAAAAGGTGTGTGAGGAATGGCTGACAGGCGTTCCTGATGAATGTCCTGACCACATACCACGCATTGTCCATACACGCCGTCTTTTATTCGCTGTAAGGCTTTGTTGATTTGAGATAATTCGATCTGTGCCCCTTGATCCAAAGACGTTACCACTGCATCATTTTCGACCTCAACCGATTGTTCTGCAAAATCAGCACTGACTGGCTCTGTGCGATGAATGTGGAGCCTGGTTTTAGCCAACAAACGCGTTAAGCGCTGCTGTTCTGATAACATCCGTTCTTGCATTGTTTGTAAAAACTCTTGTTTAATTGAATTTTTCATCACCCTAATCCTTCGATTGATTTTCATTGAAACATAACCCAAATATGAAACTCGCATGAATCATGCAAAAAGTCTCTGGCTTAAAGTCTAAACGCCCTAAAAGCAAGAAAAGTTGACAAATGTCAATTTTGAACCAATGTGAGAAACCTCTTAAAAGAAAAGCCAGTAATGAAAATCATCACTGGCTTGATTGTGGTTATGAGAGGGTTTTGTTATTTGCTTAATTGTTGTTCCAAACGTTTGATGGTAGCCAACATACGTGATTGTGCGGCTTTGTTTAAACTTGATGCGGGTGCTGATTTCAACAATGATTCATCCAGTAAACTGTTCAAACCCGAAGTGGCCTTGGTTTTACCTAATGACTTAGAAGGACCTGCACCGGTATCAACAAAAGTTTTACTGGCTGATCTAAAACCCCGAACTGAAAACCCTGCCAGGTTCAAGTTAGGTGAACTGCCCACTCGATAAGAAAAAGCCTCACCATCAAATTGGTTGGTACCTGTTTTCAAATAATAGGCCAAGTAATAATCAGCATCATCACGCACCACCACAATCAGTTCATCATTAGCATCATCGTAGGCAGCAGCCAAATCGTTGTTGTTTAAAGCATAGTTAGTACAGCGGTTATAAGTGGTGCTTTCTGAACGACAGCCAGTGGCCAGATAATCTCCATTGAACGTCTCGGTTCGTTCGAATAACAACACGTCAGCAAAAAATGGAAAGTTATTGCTGTATTCTGAAACATCATAAACCACTTGCCATTCACCACGCATTTTTTGTAGCTCATCGCCCAAGAAAAAGTTAAACCGCTCAAGGAAGATACTGGCACCTTGAATTTCTAGAGTGGCTGTGGTTTCAGTGAGAAAATCAATTCTAGCCTTACCTAAATTGGTGACAAAACTGTTATTTTGTACCCAATTGCATAACAAACAAGGCCCATTTTCACTGATATAAATGTCACCCTCAAAGTATGAGTTACCGTCTAAAAATCCTGAAGTGGTGTACCAAAAAGGGTTACCGTTGTCATCATAAACATAAAAGACACCAAACAAAAAGTTATCCTGTATTTCAATGTTATAACCACTGCCTGGTTCATCCGCATTCCACCACAGACCCGATTCGGGGGTGAAAGACCAACTTGGTAAGCTCATCATTATAAGGCTTAGTGTTGTGAGTATTTTTTTCATATAATGCTCCGCATAATGGGTAATGGTTGTTATATTACTCATCCTGACTGAATTTCAAATGAATATTTCTTAAACCGAACATGAACGGACTTAAGAAAAGCCCCAAGAGAACACAATTATGATAGACATTGGTGCCAACCTAACCCACGACAGCTTTGATAAGGACCGTGATGAGGTGATTCATGAGGCACAACAAACCGGTGTGCAAACATTTATCATCACTGGTTCAGATGTGGCATGTTCTCAAAAAGCACGCGACCTTGCTCATCAATACAGCGACTGCTGTTTTGCCACCGCTGGCATTCACCCACACCACGCATCGGATTTCGACGGTGACGCTGAAGCGGCAATCCAAGAACTGCTAGGTGATGAAAAAGTGGTGGCAGTGGGCGAAACCGGTTTAGACTACTTTCGTGACTTTTCACCACGTCCGGCGCAGCTCTTTTCCTTTGAACAACACATCAAACTGGCACAAGAGCGCCAATTACCCATGTTTTTGCACCAACGCGATGCACATGTCGATTTTCAACCGGTGCTCAAGGAGCATCGAGACATGCTTTCAAAAGTAGTGGTGCATTGTTTTACTGATAATGAACGCGCTTTGTTTGATTATTTGGACCTGGATTGTTACATTGGTATCACAGGCTGGATTTGTGATGAACGACGTGGTGAGCACTTAATGGGTTTGGTGAAAAACATACCATTTAATCGACTGATGATTGAAACCGATTCACCTTATTTGATGCCGCGAAACCTTAAACCAAAACCTAAGAGCAGACGCAATGAGCCAAAGTATCTGCGACACATTGCTGATTTCATTGCAGCACAATTGGATATACCAACAACAACGCTCATAAAACAGACGGTAGCTAACAGCAAATCTTTTTTTAACCTTTAACGTAGAACAATCATGGGTCTTTTTCAAAATCACATAGAACACATCAGCACCATTACCACAGCCGCTTTAAAACATGCTGGCTACGATGGCGTTTATATATATTCTGGCCATCCAGTCAATAACTTTTTAGATGACATGGCCCCGCCACACAGCATCAACCCTCACTTCAAATGGTGGGTGCCGGTGCCCGATGTGGTCAGCAGCATTTTACACTACATACCCGGCCAAAAACCCACGGTTTATCTTAATCAGCCAGCTGATTTCTGGCATAAAGTAATTGATAACTCACAAGGCAAGTGGGCTAAATATTTCAACGTTAAAGTGATTGGTCATTATTCTGAGCTGCCAGACTTCAAGCAATCCGATAATCATGCCTGGATTGGTTCAACAGAATTGCAGCCCTTGGCCGCTGAACACACCAACCCTGAAAAACTGCTGAATTATCTGCATTTTGGCCGCATTCAAAAAACAAATTATGAAATCCATTGTATAGGTGAGGCCAACAAATTGGCATTACAAGGCCACGCAGCTGCTGCATCCGCTTTTCGAAATGGCATGAGTGAATATGAAATCCATATGGCCTATTTACAAGCCTGTGAACACAACGAACATCAGATGCCTTATGGTAACATCGTCGCCTTAAACGAAAACCCATCGGTTCTTCACTACCAATACCAGAGTCGTGAGCGCATCGCTCCAGCTGACCTAAAGTCATTCTTAATTGATGCCGGCGCCACTTACAAAGGCTATGCAGCAGATATTACCCGCACCTATGCCTACGGTGATGGTTTGTTTGCTCAGATGATTCAATCTTTGGACGCCAAACAACAAACCCTGTGTAAAAAAGCAGTTGTGGGCCAGGATTACGTTGAGTTACATCGCCAAGCCCACGTGAACATATCCGAAGTCTTAAAAGAAGCCGGTGTATTCACTTGTACAGCAGAAGCGGCTGTTGAATCGGGTTTGAGCCAAACCTTCTTCCCTCATGGTCTGGGACATTATCTAGGCCTACAAGTACACGATGTCTCTGGCCACATCATTGATCATAATGGCACCGTCAAATCACCGCCTGAAGCGTATCCGTTTCTGCGCCTAACCGATACCTTGCGAGAAAATGCTGTGATTACCATTGAGCCAGGCTTGTACTTTATTCCCATGCTGATGCAAGAAATTGCTGGCCACAAAGATGTTAATTGGGACAAAGTTGAAGAACTGGTTCCCTATGGCGGTATCCGCATAGAAGACAATGTGGTGGTTAAAACCGGAAATTCGATTAATTTGAGCAGGTAAATCAAACACCCACAAATATTAAATCATCGCGAGTGCAATGGCCCAGGTTATTGGGGAAGCTATAAAAAAGCCCGAACATCAGTTCGGGCTTTAAATACACTGTTCTTTTAAAAAGGCTTACTTCTTATCTGCCTTAGCAATCAAATGATTCATTTGTAAGGTGATGAAATCGGCCAGAATCCGGGCTGTTTCGTGTAAACGGAAATCAACCCACTCTTCATCATCTTCCTCATCCTCATTGGTTGCAGCTTCTTCACGAGCAGCTTGTTCAGCAGCCAGGGTGTCATCTGACTTGAGTTCTTCTGTTGAATCAAACAACAACGTCACTTCGCCCAACAAAGGATTAGGCTCCACTGCTGCTGCCATGGCTTCACGTTTTTCTTTGCGGGCTTTTTTACGTGCCTTACGCTCTTCGACTTTGCGCTGACGCTCAGCCAGAGAGAGAGAAACAGTCTTATCACCCTTGTCTTGTTCATAAAGCTCAATTTCTTTCTTCAAAAAATCGAACTCAAAATTAACCGCAATGCGCTCATTGGCTCGTTTTTTCAATTCTGATATTTCATCAGACAAATCATCAAACATGATGTAATCACTGCTGGAAATACTGTTCCAGGGCAAGGCATTGTCATAAGATGATTCACCATAATTATCAAACCCCGGTGATGCTGGGAACTCAATGTCAGGAATCACACCGCGGTTCTGTGTACTGCCTCCATTAATGCGGAAAAATTGACCCATGGTCATTTTCAGTTGGCCTAATTCAACTTCAGGGTTGTTCACATATTCATTCAGGGGCATGACATTTTGAACGGTGCCTTTGCCATAAGTTTGACCACCAACAATCACCGCGCGGCCGTAATCTTGCATCGCCGCAGCAAAAATTTCTGAAGCCGATGCAGATAGCTTGTTGACCATGACTACCATCGGACCTTCCCATGTTATGGTAGGGTTCACATCCCGCTTGACGTCGATTTTGCCATTACTGAATTTGGTTTGTACAATCGGGCCTTTATCAACAAATAAGCCAGAAAGTTGGATCGCTTCATACAAGGAACCACCACCATTGTTACGTAAATCTACGATAACTCCTTGTACCCCTTCGGCTTTGAATTTATTAAGGATCTTCTTCACATCCTTGGTGGTGCTGCGATAATCAGGATCATTGTTCTGCATGCCTGCAAAATCTAAATAAAAGGTTGGTAAATCAATCACACCAATCTTGCGCTCATGTTTACCCTCTTTGACTTTCATGATTTGGTGTTGTGCTGCCTGCTGTTCCAGTTTCACTTTGTCTCGCACAATGTGTACCACATGTGGAATGGTATCCGGGCTGTCATCCTCACCAATCACTTGTAAACGAACAGTTGAACCTTTTTCACCACGTATTTTTTTCACCACATCAGTGATGCCCCAGCCGACCACATCTTCAAAAGTACCTTCTTCACCCTGACCAACCGCTAAAACCTTATCACCGCTTTTCAAAGTACCTTCTACATCAGCAGGACCACCTTTAACAATGGTTTGGATTGAGGTATATTCGCCATCATTACCCAGCACCGCACCAATACCTTCTAGTGACAACTTCATATTGATTTCAAAGTTTTCAGACGTGACCGGCTCCATGTAGCCTGTGTGCGGCTCCACCAAACTTAAAAATGAATTGACAAAAAACTGAAACACATCATCACTGTCCATATCATTGATGCGCTTGGCCATAACGTTATAGCGCTTGGTCAAAGTTTCTTTGATTTTTTCAGGTTCTTTCTTCAGCAATTTAAGACTTAAATAGTCATTCTTTACTTTTTTGCGCCATAATTCATTAAGCTCAGCTTGGTCAATTGCATATGCTGATTTTTCACGATCCCACTGGTAGGCCTCTTCTTTTTCAAAATCCAAATCCGATTCCAACACCCCCAGAGCAAACTCCTTCTGCTTCAGCATTCGTTCCTTAAACAAGTTAAAAATTTCATATGCTGGTTCCATATTACCCACTTTCAAACCGTCATCCAAACGCGTCTTCCAGCGATCAAAAGAAACTATATCTTCACCCAGAAAGTACATTTTGTTGGGGTCCAAGACCGACAGGTATTTATCCAAAATCTGGGAGGATAAATCATCATTTAGATCGGTTTCTTTGTAATGCAACTTATCAACCAATCGCACCACCATAACACTTTCACTCTGGTGTTTTGGATCCGGTTTGATTTTTTCAACACCCATCTTCGCCGATACCGGGGTGCTGCTTAATACTGAGCTTATCATCAAACCCATTGCTATGAATTTTTTTGTACCTTTCATTCTTTTTTTCCTGTTTTTTCTTTTTTTAGTGGGTATTCATACTCATTGGTAATGAACTTTTCTGTTTTTATACTGCCAGAGGGCTTAACTAAATGATATAGGTCAATCGTCATCAATACAAGCCTGCGTTCAAAGTACCCCTCTCGACTTTGACAAACTGAGACCCAGTTATTGAATAATGGTTGCATATTTTTGTTATAATTGCCGCTTTAATCAATCCTATGGATTGTTTGAGCAACAACAGCTACATATTTGGAGAAATATTAATGAAGAAATTAGCCATCGCTTTTGGTGTATCAGCACTATTAGTAAGCGCCACATCATGGGCGGACATGGACTCTGACAATGGTCAGATTAACTACAAAATCGGATCTGATGTGGGTAAGTACTTGAAGGATTCCGAGTTGGATTTTGATAAAGATTCTTTCATGACTGGTTTGGAAGATGCCCTTGCCGGTCGTGATTCACGCCTGAATGCTGAAGAATTAACCAAAATCCGTGGCATTATTCAGAAAAAACAACAAGAAGTTCAAAAGGCCAAGAGAGAGAAAATGATGGCTGAGCTAGAAGTTCAAAAAGTTGAAAATGCTAAGAAAGGCACTGCATTCATGAAAGCCAAAGCAGCTGAAGCTGGCGTTATGAGCACTGAGTCAGGCATTCTATACGAAGTGCTTGAGAAAGGAGATGGTCCTAAACCTGCTTCTGCCAGTGAGACTGTAGTCGTTCATTACACTGGTACTTTGATTGATGGCACCAAATTCGACAGCTCTGTTGATCGTGGCCAACCAGCCACCTTCGGCTTAAATCAAGTCATCAAAGGCTGGACTGAAGGTTTACAATTGATGAATGTCGGTTCGAAATACCGTTTTTACATTCCACCTGAATTGGCCTATGGTTCAGATGCCAGACCTGGTGGACCAATTGGCCCCAACAGCACTTTGATCTTTGATGTTGAATTGATCGAAATTAAGAGTGCTGAAGCTAAAAAACAGTAAAGACAAGCAAATAACAATTGTTTTAAAAGCCCCAAATTGGGGCTTTTTTGTGCCTTGATGAACCCTGTTAGTCAAAACTGACTGGATCAATATCCACGAACCAAGCAACCTTTTGTTCCACTTGAGCCAACGATAAACTTTTAAGCTGGTGGATGGTTTGGTGGAGACTGCGGCGGTCATTGCTGTTAAGAATTAACTGCATGCGGTAAAGTTTTTGGCGCTTTTGCATGGGTGCTGGCAAGGGCCCCATCACGCTGATGTCATCATTTTTTTGTAAGCCTGAGGCCAACTGTTGCAAGAAATCATCCAAAACCCGTTCACTGCGATGCTGCCCACGGATGATGGCGATGTGCGTATAAGGCGGAAAACCCATGGCATCTCTTTGTGCCAGTTGTTGTTGCGCAAAAGTTTCGTAATTAGCTTGGAACAACATTTGAAAAAACTCATGTTCTGGGAATTGTGTTTGAATGATGACTTCACCTTTGGTTTTAGCACGCCCCGCACGCCCAGATACTTGTACCAACAACTGGGCCAGATACTCAGTGGCACGAAAATCGGCAGAAAAAAAACTGTTATCTACATTCACCACCACCACCAGCGACAACAAGGGAAAATCATGACCTTTGGACAGCATTTGAGTACCTACAATCACACAAGGTTCACCTGAACGCACCACTTCTAGGTTTTTCTGCCACTGCGCTGGCGTTTTGACCGAGTCACGATCAAAACGCACCACAGCATACTCGGTAAAAGCATCGGCCAAACCAGCCGCAATCTTTTCTGTGCCTACGCCCATGGTTTCTACTTCTTGTGAACCACATCCAGGACAAAATTCAGGCCAGGAATAACGGCGCTCACAATGATGACACTTCAATAAATTCAAATGTTTATGGTAAGTGAGATAAGCATCACAATCATCACACTCGGCCACCCAACCACAGTCATGACAGATCAATTTATGTGACCATCCGCGGCGGTTTAAAAACACCAGAACCTGATTACCCTCTGCCAGATGGTTTTTTATGGCGTGTAAACTTGGGTTGGTTAAACCTTTTTTAAATGTTTTGGAACGGGTGTTTTGTAAAGTCAAGCTAGGCATTGGGTTTTGGTTGGTACGGGCACGTAATTTAAGCCACTGGTATTTGCCGCTGATGGCATGATTCAAGGTCTCAAAACTGGGGGTTGCCGAACCCAAAACCACTGGAATTTGGTTGATTTTTCCACGCAATACAGCCAAATCACGAGCCGAATATCGCACGCCTTCTTGCTGTTTATAGCTCAAATCATGTTCTTCATCAACTAAGATACAACCCAGGTTTTTAAAAGGTGTAAAGATTCCTGAACGGGTGGAAACCACCACATTTACCAGTCCTTTGGCCGCATGTTGCCAGACCCGTGCTCGTGCACCATCAGACAACCCTGAGTGCAAAATCGCCATCTGCCCATTGATGCGCTGGCTGATTTCCTGGAACAACTGAGGAGTTAAACCAATTTCTGGCACCAACACCAGTGTCTGCTTTTTTTGTTGCAATAAATCGTTGATCAATCGGATGTAAATTTCTGTTTTTCCAGAGCCAGTCACCCCATCAAGCAAATGAACTTTGAACGGGTCCTTTTCGGTTCGAATTTTAGTCAAAGCATTGGCTTGATCTGGGGTTAATTTGAAACCCGGATCAACCGCTGAATCATTATCTAAAAAACACACTTCCGCTGAATCCACCAAACCTTTGTCTTTTAGTTGGCGACAAATCTGCGCAGCTGATGCACTGATGTGACTCATGGTTTTACTTTGTAGCGGGCCATGTTTGTGGATGTATTCAAAAACTTCCAATTGTTTACCTGCTTTTTTGAGCTTTTCTGCAGCCACATCCATTGCAACAGCCACACGCCACCAATACTGATGCGGAATCGGCCTGTTTTCAGTGCGCCGATACCAAGCAGGTAATGCTGTAAAAACCATTTCACCCAAGTTAACCTGATAGTATTTGGCAGCAAGCTTTAACAACGCTAAACACGCCTCATCCAACAGCGGCTCACCATCCAACACCGCTAAAATCGACTTAAGATTTTTGTGACTGCTTTGGCCTACAAACGCCACCACCAAACCAACCAGCTCTTTGTTTTTCCCCAAAGGCACAACCACCCGCGATCCGATCACCGGCGGTTTCATGTCATTGGGTATGCTGTAATCCAAGTAGGGTGCAAACGGCACTTTTAAAGCCACTTGTACCACCTGATTCTGGTTGGTCTTTCGCATCTGTCCATTTTAGCATTGATGACTCAGAAAAAGTTTCAACAAATACACGCCTCTAACCCAACAACATCAACTTTTTCCTACAGATCAGTCAGAAATTTGCCAACTCCAACAAAAGCATTGGGCCATAAACTCATGGCTTTAATTCACAATGCATAAAATGACCAAACTGGCAGTGGTTTTATCAAGAGCAGAATTTGGAGTGCAAGCACCACAGGTTCGGGTGGAAGTACATATCTCTCGGGGTTTACCCGGACTCAGTATTGTAGGCATGCCAGAAACTGCGGTTAAAGAATCCAAAGACCGGGTGCGGGCTGCCATCATGAATTCTGGTTATGAATTTCCACAACACCGCATCACCATCAACTTATCACCTGCGGATATCCCCAAACAAGGTGGCCGCTATTGACCTTCCCCCCGAACTTCTGCCATCCTGAAGTAGAGTTTCCATGTTAATTATGCCGCCTGTTTTGCAAATTGTGAAGGCGGTAAATAGTTCAATG
>JANQRW010000065.1 GCA_028284365.1 Marinicella sp. | reverse complement strand
ATTTTGCGAAGCAAAGACACCGCCATGGACGGAGGTGCTTAGCGTGAACTTGGAGTGGAAGCTGCGCCGTTGTGTAGTAGGTGATAAGCCGTGAGGCAAAGCCGAATCAGAGAGGGCAAGAGCAGGTAATGCAAGTAAGACGATTTGGCAGTATGTCAAGATGTCTTGCTTGAATACCGTAGCTCGTCCGAGGTTACCAGCTATACTGGCCGTGGTCGCTTTCATTTTTGTCGGGAACAAAAATGAATGACGACTGCAAGGATGCAGGAGGTAGAGTCGGGTTTGGAACAGAGACCGAAGGCCCAACAGTATTCCTTATTATTAAAATATTGGCCTTGAGCTGATGGTTTATGTATGTCATAGTTCACCCATGAAAACTATTTCAACATTTATTTTGGCTTTGATGGCCATTGGTGCAATAACATTTTTTTCTGCTTCTCCTGTGGCAGCAGAACCTTTGGATGCGCGGGGAGCATTGATCAATGCTTTATCAAATGACCAACTACATCGTTCTGACATTAAAACCCTTAAATCTGCAACTACCAAAGCAGCTGTGGTGAATAAATTAGAACAAACACAAGAACGACTTGACCAACAAAATATCAACACCCTTAATCGCATCATTGAACAACTGGGTCACTGGCCAGGCGTAGATGATGTTGGTGAAAATCCAGCAAAAATAGCCATGATTCTGTTCAAGCGTTCAACCGTTGAACAACAAAAATCTTATTTACCGTTGATGTTAGGTGCAGCCAAAAGGCAAGGTATTCCCATCGCATGGTATACCGAAGCCTATGATCACCATTTAATGCGTCAAGATTTACCCCAAAAGTTTGGACATTTGTTGGTTAAAAATGAAAACAATGCAATCCAAACCTTTTATCCATTCTCCTCACTGAATGAGGTAGAGCAAAACCGCAAAGAAATTGGTTTACCACCTTTAAAACAAAGCATGGGCGAAAAAAACAAACTAATCAGAACAAAACCGGGTTCATTCCAAGATGTAGAAATACAGACAGCGGATCAATTAATGAAAATGTCAGAGTTGGCATTGAAATGTCTTGATCAAACATATCCCAACTCAGTTAAACATGTGCTTAACAATGAAGTGGATGCGCAAACACCTGACGAGCTTTATCCCGCTTTTTTTGGTTGTTTTGATTGGCATTCGTCAGTTCATGGTCATTGGTTATTGGTCAGGGTGGCGAAATTATTCCCCAACCACCCACAATCAGCTGTCATTAAAAATCGACTGGCAGCACATTTCACCACAGAAAAACTCCAAGCTGAATTAATATATTTCCAACAGCCTGGTCGGGCTGGTTTTGAACGCCCTTATGGATTGGCTTGGTATTTACAACTTTATGCAGAACTCCATGAATGGCAGGACCCCAAAGCTCAACAATGGTTAACCATCTTAAAACCATTGAAAGATCACATTGTTCACCAACTCAGTACTTGGATTCCTAAACTCGCTTACCCAATTCGTACCGGCGAACACAGCCAAACGGCCTTCGCCTTTGGCCTGGCATTGGATTATGCACAGCAAACCGAAGATCACGCTTTTGCAGATTTATTAATCAAACACAGTAAGCGCTTATACCTCAAAGACACCAAATGTCCGATTAATTATGAGCCATCAGGGCAGGATTTTTTATCTGCTTGCTTGGCTGAAGCTGATCTGATGCGACGCTTCATGGACCAACCAAGCTATACCAGATGGCTGAAGCAGTTTCTACCCAGCATCAAAAAAGGCCAAGAGTGGCTCCCTGTGGCAAAAGTGACTGATCGAGTTGATGGTAAACTGGCTCACTTGGATGGTTTGAACATCGCTCGTGCCTGGATGTTAGAAGGCATGGCATCGGCCTTACCAAACGATGACAGAAGACGAAAAACCCTGCTGAAACTGGCCCATCAACATGCCCAATCCGGCCTGGCTGCTGTGACTGGTGAACATTATGCGGGAGGTCACTGGTTGGGTTCTTTCGCTACTTACTACCTCAGCCAACGTGGGCTCGGCCAATCACAACACTGATATCAGAATTTAATTGCATACATGAAAAATTTGCCATGAACAATATCACCAAATCACAAAAATTGAAGGGCGTTTGTTACGACATAAGAGGGCCGGTGTTACAAGCTGCCAACCACATAGAAGCTGAAGGTGGTAAAGTTCTTAAATTGAACATTGGTAACCCAGCACCATTTGGTTTTGATGCACCTGCTGATATTGTGCGTGATGTGGTACATAACATCACTGACGCTGAAGGCTATTGTGACTCCAAGGGCATCTATCCTGCACGAGTTGCCATTTACCAGTATTATCAAAAGCGCAAAATAAAAAATTTGGATATCGATAATATTATCATTGGTAATGGTGTGAGTGAATTGATTGTCATGACCATGCAAGCTTTGCTGAATGATGGTGATGAAATATTATTACCTGCACCTGATTACCCACTGTGGACAGCTGCCGTTAATTTATCAGGAGGAAAAGCAGTACATTACCTGTGCGATGAAGAACAGAACTGGGCTCCAGACCTGTCAGATATGGAAGCCAAAATCACATCAAAAACCCGTGGCATTGTTCTGATCAACCCCAATAACCCCACAGGCGCTGTTTACACAAAAGAACACTTATTGGCTGTGATTGAACTGGCCAGAAAACACCAGCTTATCATATTCAGTGATGAAATTTATGAATTGATCCGCTACGATGACACACCATTTACTAACATCGCTGCATTGGCCGATGATTTAATGTTCATTACTTTCAACGGCCTGTCCAAAACTTATCGTGTCGCCGGATACCGAACTGGTTGGATGGTATTATCTGGCAACACCAAAATGGCTAAAGATTACATTGATGGTTTGAACATTCTGTCCTCGATGCGACTTTGTGCCAATGTACCAACCCAGTTTGCGATTCAATCTGCCCTGGGTGGTAAGCAATCTATTTTTGATTTAACTGGGCAAGAAGGCCGCTTAAATCAACAAAGGCTATTGTCTCATGAAATGATCAACGCAATCCCAGGCCTGTCAACCACACTGCCTCAAGGTGCTTTGTATTGTTTCGTTAAAATTGACACTGAGCGCTTCGGTATTAAGGATGATGAACAGTTTATTCTGGATTTACTGGTGAAAAAACACATTTTACTGGTCCATGGTACCGCTTTTAACTGGCCTGAACCTGATCACTTTCGCTTGGTTTACCTGCCAGAAGTATCGATCCTTGAAGATGCCATAAATCGCCTACATGATTTCCTAAAAACCTATCAGCAATAAGTTTTTACCTGTGCTTTTTAATCGCTTTGCGATTCTTTTTGCCACCTGCACGGCTCGAAATAGGTTTTTTTCCTTTTCTTAGCTGCTTTGATCTATTTGTGCTGTTTTGCTCAGTTTTAAGTGATTTCTTTTTCGGTCTGACTTTAGGTTTGTGGATGGTAGTTGTTTCAATTTCATCACGCAAAGCCAATTCATAACCTCGTTGGTAGATTCTCTTAATTTCCTGTCCAATAACACGCTCAATTCGCATCAAGGCACGGTTTTCCTCAGGACAAACAAATGATATGGCATGACCTGAATGACCAGCCCGGCCCGTGCGGCCAATGCGATGTACATAATCTTCTGGTAAATAAGGCAAGTTGTAATTAAGCACAAAATCCAAACCCTCAATATCTAAACCACGTGCCGCCACTTCAGTTGCTACTAAAACCTGAATCTTTGCATCCTTAAAGTCCTTTAGCGCCCGGCGTCTGGCACCTTGGGTTTTATCACCGTGACACAATGCCGATGGTATGTTTTTTTGTTTCAAACGTTTTAACAAGTGATCGGCTTGTTTTTTTGTGCTGGTGAAAACTAAAATTTGAAACCAGTTATGAATGCTGAGCAACTCCATAAACAAGTCCAACTTCTTTTCCTCATTAACCGGATACATCACATGTTTAACAGTCTCAGCAGTGGCATTGTTTGCCGACAAGCGAATTTCATAATGCTTATTCAGTATTTTATGAGCCAAATTATTAACTGCTGCTGTGGTGGTGGCTGAAAACAACATCATTTGCTTGTGCTGAGGTGCTTGGTTCACAATGCCTAAAACCGCTTCAACAAACCCCATATCTAACATTCGATCAGCTTCATCCAGCACCAGAATCTCCACTGCCGTTAGCTGAATACTGTTGTTGTGCAACATAGCCACTAATCTACCTGGGGTTGCAATCAATACATCAACACCGGATTTAAACTTAACCGATTGATCTTTGACACCACCAAATACTGCTTGTACTTTTAAGTCAGTGAATTGAGCGTATTGACGGATTTTGTTTTGTAACTGTTCAGCTAATTCACGTGTTGGCGTCATTATCAATGAACGCACTTCACCTGCATCCAGTGTTTTAAGTGATTTTTGTAACTGATTAATGATTGGTAATGCAAAAGCTGCAGTCTTTCCTGTTCCTGTTTGCGCATTGACCCACAAATCGCACCCTGCCTTGGCCATTGAAATGGTTTGCTCTTGAACGGGTGTCATTTCATTATAGCCACATGCTTCAATGGCTTTTATGAGTTCTGGTGTAAGCTCGGCTGAAGTAAATTTCATTTAATTTGTATGACATGATATAGAAACAGGACAATAACATTAATCAGCATAAAGATAAACCTTCTGGCAAGAAACACCACTCTGGCCAATACAGTTTCCAAAATTCAAATCGATTAGACAATAAATAATTGACTTTGAAGTCAATTCCTTTAACATGCGCGCCACTCTTAAATGAACCAATCAATATGTTTAACTTAATTTCCAAACGAATGGGCTACAGCATCAAGAATGATGTATTGTCCGGATTAACTGTGGCCTTGGCATTGGTCCCAGAGGCAGTGGCATTTGCATTTGTCGCAAAAGTAGACCCATTGATTGGATTGTACGCAGCATTCATGGTTGGCTTAATCACTTCTATTTTTGGTGGGCGTCCAGGTATGATATCCGGAGCCACTGGTGCGATGGCTGTCGTCATGGTTGCCTTGGTTGCCGAACATGGTGTGCAATACCTCTTTGCTGCAGTGGTTTTAACTGGCGTAATACAAATGTTAGCAGGTGTATTTAAGTTAGGCATGTTCATCCGCATGGTACCCTATCCAGTGATGTTGGGATTTGTTAATGGTCTTGCTATAGTCATTTTCCTGGCTCAATTGGAACAATTTAAGTTTGTTGATGAAACAGGCATACACCAGTGGATGTATGGTGACGCTCTGTATTGGATGATTGCCATGGTGGCTTTAACCATGGTCATTATTCACTTTTTACCTAAACTAACACGAGCCGTTCCAGCCTCTTTAGCAGCAATCCTGATTGTAACGGGTTTAGTGATAGCCTTTGATATTCCTATACCCAATGTGATTGATTATGTGCGTTCACAATCTGGTAACCCAGATGCCACCATTGCCGCCGGTTTGCCTACTTTTGCCATACCTTCAGTACCCTTTAATTTAGAAACCTTACAAATCATTCTTCCCTACGCCTTGATTTTAGCCGCTGTTGGTTTGATAGAGTCATTGTTGACCATGACTTTGATAGATGAAATAACTGAAACACGTGGTCATGGTAACCGTGAATGTATGGGTCAGGGTTTGGCTAATTTCACCAATGGCTTTTTTGGCGGCATGGGAGGTTGTGCCATGATTGGGCAAAGCATGATCAACATCAAATCAGGAGGCCGGGGACGCCTATCTGGCATCACAGCAGCAGTGGCTTTGTTACTGTTCATTTTGGTTGGTTCATCTTGGATTGAGATGGTGCCGTTAGCAGCCTTGGTAGGTTTGATGTTCATGGTCGTTTTAGGAACCTTTGAATGGGCCAGCCTGCGTATGATTAATAAAGTTCAGAAGTCTGAAGTCTTTATCATTGTTTTGGTTTCAAGTATCACAGTGGTCGCTGATTTAGCCATCGCAGTGATTGTTGGAGTGATTGTCAGTGCTTTGGTATTTGCATGGAAAGGTGCCAAAAGAATTTACGCCACTGAGGAAATCAATAAAACCGGTTCAAAAGTTTACCACCTCAGTGGCCCTGTTTTCTTTGGCTCAATCCAAAACTTCCAAGATATTTTTGCCCCCAGAACAGATCCAGAGGATGTGATTGTGGATTTTATGGATGCAAGGGTATATGACCATTCAGCGATAGAAGCATTGGACTCTTTGGCCGAACGGTATGAACGCAATGGAAAAGCCCTACACTATCGACACTTGAGCCCAGAATGTAAACAACTACTGAGCAAAGCGGGTGATTTAGTAGAAGTCAACTTGATTGAAGATCCTGACTATAAAGTAGCTGACAGTCAGTTAGGATGAGGCTAAATAACTGTTTATATTAGGTTTTTCTAATTAGCCAAAGAACCAATGATGCTGGCTTTTTACGTACGAAATCAACTCCTGAAAAAATCAGGATGTTTTATTTATATATCTCGTAAAATTCAGCACTTTTAGGCTCTTTTTTTGGCTTTTTTTCTGTTTTTTTGTACATAACATATTGTCGAATGTCATCAATATGTTATATATTTATGTCACCACAAATTAACAAATATTATAAATGTGGTTACGCCAGATTGATTAAATCAGTCTGAAACATTAAAAATAGAGGAGAGACATCTAATATGAGAAAATTAGATAAAGGCGTGCGCACGCCTACAAATCTTAATCGCGCAATTTCTAGATCCTTAGCAACCATCACTTTAGTAGCTTCATGTCAAATAGCACTGGCTCAAAACACTGCAGAGCCAACAGTTAACCAGATAAGAGGTTATTCAGCTGTTGCTAAAATCCCTAACCAATACATTGTTGTTCTAAAAGACGCTGAAGTACTAACAGAAGCGATGGCCAGACGAGCGCCAGGGTTTACTATGGCACAAGCAAGAGCGGCAGTTGTCAGAGACATGGGTGTGGCACTGGCCACCAAAGCACGTGGTAACATTGAACGCATGTATTCCACAGCCGTGTATGGTTTTGTGATCAAAACACGCGCCAGTAAAAAAGTTGCTGCACTATTGAATGACCCACGGGTGGCATACATTGAAGCTGACCAAAGAGTTACAATCGGTGCAACACAGAATAATGCCACTTGGGGTTTGGATCGAATAGACCAAGCCAACTTACCACTTAACAATACCTACAACTATGATGCCAATGGAACGGGTGTTAATGCTTACGTGATTGACACAGGTGTTAGGATCTCACACAACCAGTTTGGCGGTCGTGGTCGTTCAGGATATACCGCCATCAACGACGGTAATGGCACCAACGATTGTCAAGGTCATGGTACACACGTTGCTGGTACTATTGGCAGCTCAACCTATGGTGTAGCAAAAAATGCAACTATCTATGCAGTCAGGGTTTTAGGCTGTGATGGAACAGGCAGTAACTCTGGTGTGATTGGTGGTGTTGACTGGGTGGCAGCAAATCACGTTAAACCTGCTGTGGCTAACATGAGTTTAGGTGGCGGTGCCAGTTCAGCATTAGACAATGCGGTAAATTCAGCTGTGGCTCAAGGTATTACCATGGTTGTTGCGGCGGGTAATGACAACCGCAATGCATGTAACTATTCACCAGCCAGAGCCGGTAGTGCCATCACAGTTGGCTCTACAACCAGTTCTGATTCAAGGTCATCTTTCTCAAATTACGGCACATGTTTAGATATTTATGCACCAGGTTCTTCAATCACATCAACTTGGTCAACCAGTGATTCAGCAACCAATACCATCAGTGGTACATCTATGGCTGCTCCTCACGTTGCAGGTGTTGCTGCTTTGTATCTTGATGATAATCCTGGAGCCAGTCCAGCACAGGTTGAAGCAGCCATTGAGAATGCCGCCATTCCTAACAAAGTAACTGATGCAAGAACAGGTTCGCCCAACTTGTTATTGAATAACTTCAGTGGTGGTGGCAATCCCGACCCTGATCCTGATCCAGTAGGTGGTGAACTGACCAATGGTACTGCCAAAACTGGTTTATCAGGTGCCAGTGGCTCTCAATCATTCTTTACTCTGGATGTACCAGCAGGTGCAACTGATCTGAGTTTTGTAATGAGTGGCGGTTCTGGTGATGCTGACATGTATGTCAAATTTGGAAGTGCTCCTACCACATCAAGCTATGATTGTCGTCCGTATAGAAATGGCAACAATGAAACATGTAATATCTCAAATGTACAAGCTGGGACTTATCATGTCATGCTTCGTGGTTACAGTGCTTACTCTGGTGTGAGTTTGGTTGGTAGCTTTACTCCACCATCAGGTGGTGGCGGTGGCACTAATTTCTTTGAAAACACCAATAATGTAACCATTTCAAGTGGCGCTCCTAGCACAGTTAGCTCAGCCATTGATGTGACTCGAACAGGTGCCTCAGGAACCATCACCGTCAAAGCCGATATCAAGCACACTTATCGAGGTGATTTATCCGCCAAGATTTTTGCGCCTAATGGTGCCAGTGGTACGGTTCATGCCAGAACCAATACAAGTGACAGTGGCGATAATCTGATCATTGATGTCAACTTGAATGCTGGCACGATTGAATCAAGTGGCCAATGGCGTTTAGAAGTTACTGATCACGCCAATCAAGACGGTGGTTATATTGACTCTTGGAGCATCGAGTTTCAATAATACATTGCCATAACTAAAAAGATGCTTGGGAGGTTTCGACCTCCCTTTTTTTATTCCAATTTATCTATTCAAGGCATCAACAACAGTTTTTGACCAATCTTCTGGAGTTTCAAGCATGGGAAAGTGTCCCGAATCTGGAATCAGATTCAAACGGCTGTTTTTAATTTCGTGATGCAACACATGAGCCATTGCTACAACTGCAACCGGATCTTCTTCTGCCCATACGATGTGCGTCATTAAATCAGTGTTCTTCAAAGCTCCGATCCATCTGTGCCAGTATGTGTACCGCTGTTTTATATACTGAGTGGTTTGAGGCAATACCAAACGACCATCATTAAATGTCATCATCCGCCACAAGGCATCAACTTCCAGCTCAGTTACTTTACTGCCATCAAAATAAATATTTCGCAAATTTTTAGCCAAAGTTCTTTTAGAACTGAGTCTGGCCATAACCGGGCCACTCAATCTATTCAATAATAATTTTTGGATCAATCGAAGTTGTGCCATTTCAACATGCATGCTGCCATTACACAGCACCAGCTGTTCAATATTGACAGGTAATGTCCCAAATAGATTCATCCTGGCGATCATCTCTGTCGCTATACTGGTGCCATAATCATGTGCTAACACAACTCCGCTTTTAATACCTAACTTTTGCCAAAGTAACAACGCCTGATCAGTTTGTTCCATCAAAGAATAAGAGTAATCAAGAGGTTTATCTGAATAACCAAAACCTAAATGATCATGAATCACTAAGCAGTAATGCTGTTCCAGCACAGCAATCACTTTGTGGTAGTCGTACCCACAAGTCGGGTAGCCGTGTAAAATCAATAAATAAGGTTTATTGTTTGTTGAAAGATAAACAAAATGCTGATGTCCGTTTACAGTGACAAACTGACCTCTTTGGTGCCATGAATCTGCATGCATACCTAAAACCTGATTACTCATAAAGAATATATAATAGCGCAGAAATACAAATAATTTAAATCTATGAAATTAGCCATCATTACTTGCAAAAAATTGCCTCAAGGTGTGCTTGATGATCAATGCCTGTTCGAAGCGTTAAGAATAATTGGCTTTGAAATTAAAGTTTTACCCTGGGATGCTGATGTTGACTGGTCGGTTTTTGATGCCGGCTTAATCAGATCAGTTTGGGACTACCACCAACGCGCCGATGAATTCAGTATGTGGCTAGAGAAAGTAGCAAATGACACTCAGATAATTAATCACCCTAAAATCATTAACTGGAATAAAAACAAACTATATCTGGCAGAATTAGCTGAATTTGGCATTTCGATTGCACCAACGGTTTGGATAAAACAAGTACAAAGCGTAAACCTGTCAGCGCTTATTGAATCAATTCCAGCCAATAAATATTTTCTTAAACCAGTTGTTGGTGCAGATTCATCAGGCACTTTTGCTTTCAAAAACACCCCTACAGAGTTAAAACAAGCACAGGAACACCTGGACAACTGGTTACAAAGTATGGACATGATGCTACAACCCTATTTGGAATGTGTGGAATCTTTTGGAGAAACATCATTGATTTATTTCGGTGGTAATTTTTCTCATGCCGTAAGAAAAGTCCCAGTGGAAGGTGATTATCGTGTTCAGGATACATTCGGTGCTGAAGATGTCAGCTACGAACCTAATGCCGTGGAGTTGTCGTTATCAAAAGCTTGTTTACAATTTTTAAACAGTAAATCCATGACTCCACTTTATGCCAGATTCGACTTTTTACATGACAACGACGACTCCATTTACCTCAATGAAGCAGAACTAATAGAGCCTTCGCTGTTCTTTAACCATGCTCCGGAAAGCACTCACATGTTCGCACAACAGATCAGCAAGCTATTGTCCAAAACCCTTATTTAGCCCTCTTCCCTATCTAAAATCGTCAAATTAGTGTGAATTTTATTGGCACGGGTTTTCACTGCTGATTCACTGATCGGTCGTAGATTGAATGAGTCATTGATGTTTTAAGATCCCCTTAACCAACTAAAACAAGTAAGAGTATTACTAACATCAAGCAACAAATTAGTTTTAAGAACTCTTCAGCATATTTGGCATGAGCAATCTTATCAGGAAACAATGACACAATAAAAAAACATTATAATTGCTGAAAAAATTTACCAGCCATAAGTTGTCCCGCGCTTGTAAACCACCAGTAATAAGTAGCGATCAAACTGACTATGCCAGCATAAATATTTAAGTAAAACATGTAGAATATTCAGTTTATTTTTTTAAGTTCTTTATCATTTTAAGTGCTCTTGCACGTTGATTTTCAGTCATCATATCTAATAATTCATCACCTTTAACATGAACAACCTCAAAACGCTCATACATCTTTGACAAATAACTGTAGTAGTATTCTAAGACAGGGTCTTTTGGAAGGATATCACGACCACTGTAAAGACGATATAACCTTTCAGAGGCCCGAGTGATGCCACTAGCTGCCAAAGACTTCAAGTAATTAACACTTTCATCTCTTAGTTCCATATAAGTCATCGGATCCTGCTTTACGTTAACTACACCTCGATGAATGGCATTTATCAAATGATCTATCAATAATAATTGGGCTACTCGATTTCCACCCCTCGCCAAATCAAGATAAATGTATAAAGGATCTGTTTCTGTTCCTAAATTTTCACAAAATCGAGTTTTTTTAAGCCCATCAAAAAAATAAAATTCATTGAATGATGTTTCTTTTAAATTATCGCTTTCTGTTGTTAAGCTTGATGTATATTTATTGAGACTTTGTTTTAAATTAAGACAGTACGGAATTAATTCTGCAATTTGAATTTGATAATCTGAAAAATTCAAAAAATAGTTTTCAAGTGTAGCAACAACATCGTCTGAATTTTCTCTTGGTTTTGAGATTAAATTGTTTACTTCCATTAATTCTGACCCAGGCTCATAACTGAGCGAGGCAGCAATCCGTTCATTGAATAGGCTAATTTCATTTGACGCTTCTTTAAGCACTGGTTCTGTCAAGACAGGGTCATCTTGAGATGACCCTAAATTATGACTAACAACACGCTGCTTTATGTTTGCATGTTGTTTAGTCTTTTTATCATTGACTTTTTGAAACCAGATGGTTCCTGCTACAATAATAACTAATAAAAGTAACAATGTTTTTTTCATGATGGACATTCTGTACCTTGTGGATCTGGGTCATCAAGAAACCCTTCTGCTAAGTTTTCTGCATTCCCTCCACCGCGAGTTATGCCTGCATTGGCAAATATATGTTGAATCCCACCATTTGCTGTTGTTGGCGTTCCTGAGCCAGGCCAATTATTATATTGATGCCAGTTAATAGCTGCTTCACTCCAATCAATAACCCCCATTGCCATAATGTGGTGGGTGTCCACCACCATTAAGAAAATATGTTATATCTCTATACGCACTCAACAATAAATTTCTTAAAGCTCCTGCATTTACAACAATCGAATAGCCTGTTGAAGCCGCGTGATTTAGGATGAATTAAATGCTATCAGAAGGGTATACCAGTAAGATAGTTGTTCAATTCAGCCACCATTTGATGTTTCAAAACGTCGAATGTAATCAAGGATTGATAAAACTTCATTAAAGTTATTTGGTGACATTGTATTTTGATAATAATCCATTAGTGACCACCCCCTTTGACATGCGGTATTCACAACACAGTTGAGTAGAACGTTATAACTATTTGGGCCGCAACTGCTGTTTCTCTGACATGCAAACAACTCTATAGCAGCCATCTGAACCCTTTGAATGTCATAATAATTTATATTTTCTGATTACCCCAGGTTCAACGGTGCGTTGAATTCATTATTGTAAAAATGTATTAATTCTGAAACATCAGCAATGAAGTCAGCTGAACCATATTGCATGGAGATTAGCTCTCTCAAAAAAGATTCAGTTATTATATCAATATCAGTTTCATCTGAAAATATTAGTTTTCTAACGTCAGGATTCAAGTGCTGAAACTCAACATTATTTTTAGTCATTCTTTCAGCGAGATAAGGTTCATAATCATCGCAGTACTTAATGATCTGATTAAAAAACCAGGAGTCATCATCACCTGTTGGAGATGAAAAACTGTCCTTATATTGGCACCTACCATGGAGCTCTTTCAGAAGAGTATGAGCAAGTGCGTCTTTACCCTGCTCCATTAATGTTTCAATTACCTCTAAAGAAAGTGCTGAACTGCTTGAATTTTCAAATTGCCGAATAACCTCATCAGAAGAAAGCGCAATTAAGCTTTCTTCTGAGCCTTGCTGGATTTTAACAAGAGGTTCTTCATCTAAAGCCACTTTTACATCATTGTTTTCAGTCTTCGAACTTTCATTCGATATGATATTTAAACCAGTCCGATAAATGAATGAGATAGACAAAAGCAAAATAACTAGAATTAAAAAAGTAATTTTAGAGTTTTTCATATATTAAGTTATTATCCACATGAACCAGGAATTGGGGTGAGAGGAGCAAGCATTCCATTGAATATAAATCGCTCTGTTTGATCGTTCCTATATTGTATCCTAACGCGACTTCCCAATCTGGGTTTGACGTTTCGTTCATTCCAAGCGTATCCGATATCAGAACGGGCATAGGCTTGTCTTACACCTTGACCATCCGAACAGTTTGTACTAGGACTTGGATTACTTGGATTGTTAGGGATTGTGATGGTACCACCGCTACTACCACCACCGCCACCTAGATAAATCCAACTGCCAATAGGAGCAAAATGAGGAAACCAACCTGGGCCAGGTGAAGTACCAGTTACGACTATTGTACCCAATTCTTCCTCGTCACAATTTCCATTCAGTGAAGCAACTCCTAAATCAGAACTGATGAATCTTGTTTTAGGGTTGGATTGGCTCGTCTCTAATGAATCAGCGGAGGAACCACCCGCTCCCTGTATTTAATTTTCACATGCTGAATATGCTGCAAAAGAATAAAACATAAGCATTAAAATGGTTTGTTTTTTCATATAAATTTTCCTTGTTTACATTATTAAAACAAACACATTTAATCCACACGATTACATCATAACATAGATAAAGTTATTCAGATTACAAAGAATGCCTAGAATTTCGAGGCCTTTTTACGGCAATACTTTTAAATAAGGCTTCACCACAACACCAGCATAGACACCTGCTCGAATGTATGGATCTTCATCTGCCCAAGTTTGGGCTGCAACTAAAGATTCAAATTCCGCCACCACCAGCGAACCAGTGAAAGCTGGTGACTTTGGACTTTCTTCATCGGTTGCTGGATGTGGACCAGCAATCAACAACCTGCCCTGCTCATTGAGCTCATGCAATCTGGCTAAATGTTGTTCACGCACAGGCATGCGCAAAGGCAATGAGTCATCAACATCTGTTGCGATAATGGCAAAATACATAATCTTTAAAGTCTCTAAAATAATTTAATAATTAAGAACTCGATTATAATGACGTTTTTAAAGACTGCAATCAAATGAGCGGCACCCAACGAAATCAATTAAGAATTGGCATGACAGTTTCCGTGGTTCAAAAACGACACCAAAGAAGTGGCGAATTAACCCAAGGTAACATTGCTCGAATCTTGACCAACTCCCCCAATCACCCACATGGCATCAAGGTCAAACTAAACGATGGTACTGTCGGCCGCGTTAAAAAAATCCATGAATAATCATGTTTTGTACACCTTCAGACGCTGTCCTTATGCGATCAGAGCACGCCTGGCACTGGCTAATGCAGGCGTAAATCTTGAACTGCGAGAGTTAATGCTGCGTGACAAACCTGATGATATGCTTAAACATTCTCCCAAGGGCACTGTGCCTGTATTAATTACCTCTGGTGGTCAAGTGATTGATGAAAGCCTGGATGTGATGCTTTGGGCATTGCAACAAAACGACCCAGATAACTGGCTACAGAAAATTGATAACAGCCTAAAATTAATTAAAGAGAATGATGAACAATTTAAACCCTTACTGGATCGATACAAATACGCAGACAGGTATCCTGAACTAAACGAAACACAACACCGAAATTTAACCCTGCCGTTCATACAATCTCTCAATAAACGATTACAAGCCAATGATTATCTTTTAAGCGATCGAATGACGTTAGCAGATGTGGCGCTGTTCCCATTTATTCGTCAATATGCTTTTGTTAATAAAAAATGGTTTGACCAACTGCCCATCCCAGCTTTACAAAACTGGCTTGATGATTTTTTAGGTTCAAAATTATTTATTCAAGTCATGCCGAAATATAAATTGTATAACGATGGATTCCAATACCATTTCCCTAGTGTACTGCCCTAAGCGACTCATTGCCTTAAACAAATCACCAGAGACAAACAGCCGCTCTAACTTCACTTCAACTCCGCTCACTGAAGGCAAATTCATTGGCTGCACAGAGCCAAGCCCTGTCTTTATTCGATAATGAATTTGCAAAACACCCAATCATCATTAAAATAACAGCTTTTACAACATTTGCGCCTGATTTACGTTCAGGTCAGCAGGAGAACAACATGTCAAACAACTCAGGGCAAGCCCCTATAGTCGTCAGCGCGCTGTATCATTTTGTGCGTTTAGAAAATTTCCAAACCTTACGAGAACCTTTGTTGGCTGTTATGAAAGCCAATGATGTCAAAGGCACCTTATTACTTGCCAGTGAGGGAATTAACGGCACCATAGCTGGTAGCCAGGCTGGCATTGATGCAGTTAAATCATTTTTACGTCAAGATGAACGATTGGTCAACGTGGACAGCAAAGAGTCATACACTGATGAAATGCCCTTTTATCGTTCTAAGGTCAAGCTAAAGAAAGAAATCGTCACCATGGGTGTCGAAGGCATTGACCCAAAGAAAGTGGTTGGCACTTATGTTAAGCCTGAAGACTGGAACGACTTGATTTCTGACCCTGAGGTGGTATTGGTTGATACCCGTAATGACTATGAGTATGGCATCGGCACCTTTAAAAATGCGATCAACCCAAATACTGAAACATTTCGCGAATTCCCAGAATATGTGAAGCAAAATTTAAGCCCTGAAAAGCACAAAAAGGTCGCCATGTTTTGTACCGGTGGCATCCGATGTGAGAAATCCACTGCCTATTTGAAAGAACAAGGCTTTGATGAGGTTTACCACCTTGAAGGCGGCATTCTGAAATACCTGGAAAAAGTGCCTGCTGATGATACCCTTTGGGAAGGTGAATGTTTTGTATTTGATAACCGTGTGGCAGTGAATCATGACTTGGAAAAAGGCCAATACGACCAGTGTTATGCCTGTCGTTATCCCATCACTGAAGACGACAAGAAATCAACACATTACCAAAAGGGAGTGAGTTGTCACCATTGTTATGACAAAACCACAGCTGAGCAACGAGCCCAATTCGCAGAACGTGAGAAACAAATGCAGTTAGCCAAAGCCCGTGGCGAAGACCACATTGGTATGTCAGCAGCTGAGGCCATTGCCAAACGCAAAGCAGAAAAATCAGCTAAAAAAAATGCCATGCGAGAAGCTGAGAAGACTGCCATTGAATGATATTCTTGTTACCAAGTAGCTGTATATACTAAATATGTGGGCTTATGCTCTACTTTGACAACAAGACTACACCCAAGCTGGCAATTATTACCAAACTATTTGCCAGCTTGATGCTTATGTGGAAGCCACTTGCAATTTAAGTCAGGCTTCTTTGTCTTTGATTAGAAACTGGACTTCAGTTTTGAACTAACAACAGCAATCAACCGTTTCCAATCTGAATCTGATGGCGCTTTTCTGAACAATTGAGCACTTGGATACCATTCACTGTCATCACCCTCTAAGTGCCAACGCCAATCGGCATTTTGACACAATAACACCCAGGTTGTTTTCCCTAAAGCTGCTGATAAATGAGCAATGGCAGTATCAATCGAAATCACCAAATCCATCTGATCAACCAAAGCTGCAGTCCTCGCATAACCTGGTAATTCTGGCTCTAAATCGACCACGCCATATTTTTTTAATAATTCACGTTCCTCAGAAGTGATGGGCATTTGTAAGGAATAAAACTGGGCATCCACTTCTTCCACGACTTTAAGCAATTCAACTAATTCAAGCGAGCGATTTTGATTGTTTATGTGGGTGGGAGAACCGGCCCATGACAACCCAATCTTGCACTTGCCTTTCAGTTCACTCACCACCACTTGAGACGGGATGTTAACGTACCTTTCAGGTGCAGGTAAATTTTCCAGCGTTATGCCCAAATACCTCGGTAAACTCATCAGTGGACAAAACACATCAAATAAATCTGTACTCAAGGCACCTGGCACTCGACTTTGGCTCACACCCTTAATTTCAGCCACCAGTGGTGCTAAATTTTCAGGGCCAAAATAAATAACCTCTTTACACCTTTCTGCCAACAGTGGCAAAAAACGCCAAAACATGATGTGATCGCCATTGCCTTGTTCAGAGTGAACCAAGATGGTTTTGTCACTGATGTCTTCGCCCTTCCACTGTGGTTTATCACACTTAAACGGTACAAACTGCGGGGTTTGCCAGCGCCAGCCATATTCTTTCCACCCCTGTTCATACTGCTTTTGTTTCAATAGCAACATACCACGATTAAAATGAGCTTGCGCAAATTGCTGATCAGTTTCAATGGATTGATCGAACCAATACATGGCGTTATCATGATCGTTTTTTTCTAAATAAGTACAGCCCAAAAAGTTCATCGCTTCCGCATTATCTGGATCATTTTGGAGTACTTTTTGTAATTGCTTAATGGCCTCATCCCAACGCTTTGCATCTACCAAACACACCCCGTATTGATGATTGGTGGTTGCATGCTCAGGGAAATGAATCAGGATCTCTTCATATTGCTTAATGGCTTCATCTAATTCACCATTCACATGAGCACGGGAAGCCACATCTAGTGCACCCTGCACAGGATCTGTTTGCGCCAGGTTATTCAGCACAAAATCCGGCAACTCGTAAGAGTTGGGTAAAAAGGGGCTTTGCATGTCTAAAATGGCTGCAAATTGATGTGGTAATACTTTGACCTCAAAAACTTCTTGCACATTACCGGTGAACACCAGAAATGCCACTATCTGGCCATTGTTTGTATCCACCACCCACACACCACTTTGTCGTTCTTCAACCCGTTTGGTCAAAGGCAGTCCTGCAAAGGTTGAACTCTCACGAATCTGTGACAAACCAATGATTGCATAACGATCGATGAAATCCATACCACGAGCAAACCCCGGCAACTCAGCAACCACTTCAGGTGCCTTACCCAACTCCATTTTCATCAATTGACCCGAACCGGATGATAAAAACCACAGAGCACCTTTGAACCAGCGTGGCGAATGCGGCATACACAAACCATCCACCATCACCTCATTGGTGGTGATGTCCATGATTTGACCACCCGATATTTTATTTTTGCGCCAGCCACCTGGCTCATCATAAGCACCTAACATGCTGACATAGCGAGGCACACCATCACGAAAACCCAGCCCGTTCAGATGACAACGATCAGTTAAGTCATATTCAGTAATAAAAGGTGGTCGCCACTCTGGTTTGAAACTGTGATCGTTATCAAAAGTCGCCAGACATGACATTTTGGTATTGATAAACCACAGTTTATCAAACCTGTCATAGCCCATCTCATGGATATCAATTTGTCCAGTGACATGATGCTTACGCGGGATGTAACAAGCATCTACATGCTCACCTTGTCCTACTTTTGGACCAACCGCTGCCAAATTTCTGAAAGTAGTGATTGATGCAGTACCACCAATTGAAATTTCATTGGTTCGTTTAGCCACACCCATGGGCCGATCAAAAGCCATGAAATGGGTGTTAATACCCTGCCCTTGAGGTCTGACCATCACCACCTGCCCAGCCTGGTAAGTGGTTACGAGTAAATTACATTTACCTAAAGTCAATAGTTCACGAAATGAATCGGTTGATTGGCTGGAAAAGGTTTCACTCATTCTATTTATTGATATTTAATGTCATCAATTATGCCACCTTGAACATAAAAGATAAACGCAAAAAAAAGCCCGAATTAACGAGCTTTGTATCGATTCATTGGTGCCGAAGTCAGTCAGTATTTAACCACTTTCTGATGAATGGTACCAAAGATGTTGTGACCATCATGATCAGTGATTTCAATTTTAACGTCATCGCCGAAGCTCATAAATGGTGTTGAGGGTTTACCGTTGGCGATCACTTCCAAAACACGTTTCTCAGCCAGGCAAGTGGAACCTTTACTTATGTCATGGTTAGCGATGGTGCCAGAGCCAATGATGGTGCCAGCGCACAACGGCCTGGTTTTAGCAGCATGGGCAATCAGTTCAGCAAAGTTAAACTGCATATCAACACCACAATCAGGCTCACCAAACCATTCACCATTCAACCAAGTGCGCATCGGCAAGTGAATCTTGTTATCCTGCCATGCATCGCCCAGTTCATCTGGGGTAACAAAGAATGGTGATAACGCAGTTCTTGGCTTTGATTGTAAAAAGCCAAAACCTTTGGCCAATTCGGCTGGAATTAAATTTCGCAGTGAAACATCGTTCAATATGCAGATTAACTGAATGTATCCGCCCGCCTCTTCAGGTGATACATGCATGGGCACATCAGAAGTAATCACTGCTGCTTCAGCTTCAAAATCAATGCCATATTCTTCACTCACCACTTCTATGTCTTGATCGTGAGCCAAAAAACCATCACTGACCGCCTGATACATCAATGGGTCTTCCAAAAAGCTCGGTGGCATCTGAGCACCACGGGCTTTGCGCACCCTTTCAACATGAGCAAGATAAGCGCTGCCATCAAGGAAATGTAACCCTCTGGGTAAAGGTGCCAAAACATCTTCCATTTTCAAATTAAAAGCATCATTCAAGCCTTCTTCATTCAAGTGTTGGTAAATGGTATTCAATTGTGGCGCCACTTGTTCCCAATGATCCAAGGCTTGTTGCATGGTCATGGCAATGTTTGGAACGGTCACAGCTCTTTTGCCATCACGACTAACGACAGCCAACTGGCCATCACGGGTTTGGTTATTTATGGTGGTTAATTTCATAGTTCTACCTATCTCGTCATTCCCGCTAAGGCGGGAATCTTGTTAGTTTATGATCTAATATTTATGTCATGCCAGATTCCCGCCTTCGCAGGAATAACATTTAGTTATTTATCTTCTTTCCAAGAGTTCACATACTCAGGCCATTCCACCTGCTCCGCTGCATCACACACTTCCAGTGGATCACGGGTATCAATCATCACAGCCACTTCTTCAGTCATGGCATTTTTGTGCTCAAAAGCATTGTTCATGGCTTTAGGATGTGGTCCATGGGTAAAACCAGTGGGATGCAAAGTGATCATGCCTGGGTGGATATTATCACGTGAGAAGAAATTACCCGCATGGTAAAACAACACCTCATCATAGTCATCATTGTTATGATAAAAGGGCACTTTAAGTGCTTCCGGGTCTGTTTCAAACAACCTCGGTACAAACGTACAAATCACAAAACGATTGCCTAAAAATGTAGTGTGTGCTGAAGGTGGTACATGAAAGCGATGGCTCATCAATGGTGAAATATCACGCCAATTCAATGCCACTGGCATCAGATCTCCTTGCCACCCAATCGCGTCCAAAGGATTGAACGGATAATTGATGGTAGAAAGCTTTTGCAAGCGTTTAACTTGTACTGTCCAATCATCATTGCTGTATTGGGCTTTGAAGTTGTCGTTGATTTCAGGTGTTCGGTAAACCGCTGCATCAACAATGGCATTGGGACCAAGTAAACCTTTATCTGGTAATTGGTAATGACCATTGGTTGCTTCAACCATCAGAATTTCACATGGGTTACTGACCTCAAGGCGCCACATAGTGCCTTTGGGTAACATCAAATAGTCACCTTCTTTGAGCACCAAATGACCAAAATCACAATACAAATCGGCTGTGCCCTGATGGAAGAACAATAAATCATCACCATCGGCATTACGTACCAAATGATTCATGCTGGCATCCATTTTGAGCATGCGGATTTTAACACTGTTATTTTTCATCAACACAGGTGCATCCCACGGTGTTGCTTGATACGAACCAAACAAATTACTGTCAAAAGCTCGGGGGCGATTGTCACCCTGGAAATCAATCCAGCCTGTGTGCTTATTCTGATGGTAAAAATGAGTGACCGGGCCAAAGAAACCTTCTTTACCCATTTCACGTTCATAACTGTCTTTCGGAAAGCCCAGATGTGCCTGTTTAGCGACTTTGCCTTGTTTTTTATAGAAATTAAACCATTTGCCATTCATCAGGTTTACTCCTTATAAGTAACCGCGACGTTGTTGTTCCAACTCAATTGAGTCGAACAAAGCCTGAAAGTTACCTTCACCAAATCCTTCATTGCCTTTGCGCTGTATGATTTCAAAAAAGATTGGGCCTATATTGGTGTTGGTAAAAATTTGCAGTAAAATTTGTTTTTGGGTGGCTTCGTCCGCATCAATCAGGATGTGATTTTTTTGCATCCTTTCCACATCTTCTTCATGTTCAGGAACCCTTTTATCGATAATACTGTAATAGGTTTCCGGCGTCTGTAAGAACTCAACACCAGCTGCGCGCATTGATTCAATTGACTCATAAATGTTTTCTGTATACAAAGCAATGTGTTGTATACCCTCACCTTTGTACTCATCCAGATATTCATTGATTTGAGACTTAGGATCTTCTGATTCATTCAAGGGAATCTTCACCGAACCATTAGGACTGGTCATGGCTTTTGAAACCAACCCAGTCTTCTGGCCTTTGATATCAAAGTATCTGATTTCGCTGAAGTTAAATAAATTTTCGTAATATTCGCTCCACTTTTCCATGTTACCAAAATACACATTATGCGTCAGGTGATCAATGAAAGTCAGCCCAAAACCTGTGGGTGTTTGGTGTATGCCTGATATGTCATCAAAATCTGCCTCAAGCATGGTCGCATAACTCTCCTTATCCAAAACGTACAAGGCCGCATCACCGATGCCCTTTATGGCTGGAAAGTTTAGGCCATTGGTCACTTCCAATGGTTCCGAACCGCCTTTGAGGCTGTGTTCCAAAGCAGCTTCCTTGTTATCGAACACAATCGAAAAGCCTGACGCACATGGACCATGTTCATGTCGAAAATCAGCCGCAAAACCAGTTTTACACTCATTGATGTAAAAGTCGACTTGGCCTTGGCGGTATAAAGTGATGGGCTTTGATTTGTGTTGTTTTATGGCAGTAAAACCCATTTGCCTGAATAATTGGTGTAAAGGTGTGGCATCATCAGCTGAATATTCGATAAAGCCAAAACCATTGATAGTTGCTGACATATGCAGTCCCCGGTGATTATTAAAAAGCCATTTTAACCGGATTTAGTTTCATATGAAACTATTATTTGTTTCATTTGTAACTATTTTGTGGTTAAAATGACTCCATGGAGCTGAATGATTTTTTACCCTATCAACTCTCGGTACTGAGTTTAAAAATATCGAAAGGTATTGCCGAACACTATCAAGATCAGTTTGGAATAAACATTTCACAATGGCGTGTACTGGTGATTTTGTATAAAAACCCAGACATAACAGCCAAAAAAATCGCGCAACTGTCACAAATGGATAAAGTTCGTATCAGTCGTACTTTAAAAAGCCTGGTAGAGAAAGATTACCTCACTCAGCATCCACATCCATTAGATGCCCGCGCCAAAAATTATGAGTTAAATAAACGTGGTAAATACTTAATGCGAGCCGTCATTCCAGATGCATTGCAGTATGAAAAAGATTTGATGAGCCAATTCAGCGACAAAGAACAAGAGCAGTTACAACACCTAATAGCAAAATTTAATCGTATTTTGAGTTAAAAATTATTAAACCATAAACGAGATTTCACTTAAGAAAATGATCATTCTCACTACCAAATTGATGGCTTTTAAAATGCGCTATTAATTGAGGAAAGAATTCACTGAAATTCATCAATAAATCATCATAATTTTCAGCAACCACTGGTAAATATTCAGTGGCAGTTTCTTTGGCTCTTATGCGAGTTGATAAACGTTGATCAATTCGCTGCAATGCCCTTTGAAAATCTGAAAAGCTCTGGTACTGACCTAACAGGTTGGATTCAGACATGCTGTTTATGATTAAACGTGGTTTCTGTGGGTATGTTTGGGCAGATTGGTTCGCCGCCTTGTTAAACTGGTACAAATAATCATTTAAGTCAAGAACACAATAATCATGCCAACTTTGCGATAAAAAATGATCGTACAACAAATCCAAAACCACACCCTTTAAATGCCCAGACTCTCCCAACAAAGATTTACTGCGACGGATGATGCCATGTGAATCAGTGAATTTATCAATGGCCTGATGCATTTTCATACCATACCGTAAAGCTTGGCTCGCCTCTGGCCAGGGCTTGCCTCGCAAAGGATCAGCCAACACATTACCTAGTTGGTAATCAATTTGTCTGGTGGATAGTAAGGTGTGAGCGAGCCAGTTCATTAATGTGCATTATTTTTTACGGTATTATCCCACAATTTGCCCCACTCTTCACTCTGACTTAGCTTGTGGTCAGCCGTGCGTAGTGTTTGGTGAGCGTACCTAGGTCAATCTTTAGCTTCTAACTCACTCCAACGATCATAAGCAGTTCGTAACTGTTTCTCCAAATCAGATAATGTTGAAGTCACTTGTTTAATTTTACTTTCTTCTTGGTTGTAAAAATCTGGCTCACAAACTTGTGTCGATAACGCCTCAATCTCAACTTCTAACGCATCAATCTGCACAGGTAATTTTTCCAATTCATGCTTTTCCTTAAAAGTGAGTTTGTTACTTGATTCAGTTTGTAATTTTTCAGTCTTAACTGGTTTGCTCTTCTTTACAACAGACTTCACCGCTTCAGGTACTTTACGTTGGCGCAGATAATCCTCATAACCACCCACATATTCATTGACTTGATACTGACCATCCACTGGGTTTTCAAAGACAATGGTTTGTGTACACACATTATCAATAAAATCACGATCATGACTGATCAGTATCAAAGTCCCTTTGAATTCAAATAACAGATCCTGAATCAAATCCAAGGTTTCCATATCCAAGTCATTGGTCGGCTCATCCATCACGATCACATTAGCAGGTCTGGCAAATAATCGTGCCAGTAACAAACGTGAGCGTTCCCCTCCTGATAGAACACTGGCTGGGCCTCTGATTTTTTCAGCACTGAACAGGAAGTCCTGTAAATAAGAAATAACATGCCGTGGTTTACCATTGACCTCAACAAAATCAGTGCCTAACTGTAGGTTGTTCTCAACCGTATCACCATCGTTAATAGTGGCTTTGAGCTGATCAAAATAGGCAATTTCCAACCCAGTTCCTAACTTCACCGAACCAGCTTGTGGTTCCAGTTCGCCTAATAACAACTGTACCAAAGTGGTTTTACCCACACCATTGGGACCAATGATGCCCACTTTATCACCGCGCATAATTTTTGTGGTCAGTCCTTCGACAATGGTTTGTTCACCGTATTTGAACCCCAAATTATGTGTGACTATGACTTTTTTACCACTGGCTTCAGCCACATTTATGCTGGCTTTGGTGCTGCCAGATTGGGTGCGGCGATTCTTACGCTCTTCTCGCAAAGCCAATAAATCCTTCACCCGGCTTTCTGAGCGAGTGCGCCTGGCTTTGATACCTTGTCTGACCCAAACCTCTTCCTGACTGAGTTTTTTGTCTAAACGTTCCCATTCTTTGACTTCTGCCTGTAAACGATCTTCACGGCGCTTTAAATAGGTGTTGTAATCACAGTCATATTGATAAATTTTGCCACGATCCAATTCCAAAATACCATTGGCAATACTTCTGAGGAAGGTTCGGTCATGGGTCACAAACACCACCGCACAATGCAGCTTGTTGACCATATCCTGTAACCACAGGATGCTGTCAATGTCTAAATGGTTGGTCGGCTCATCTAATAATAAAATATCAGGCATTTGTACCAAAGCCGCAGCCAAATTGATCCGACGCCTAACCCCTCCGGACAGTGATTTAATCACATCATCAGCATTCAACTTTAATTTTGAAGTCACTATGTCAGTTTGTTGCAACAGTTCCCAACCATTGTTTTCCTCAATAGTTTGTTGATATTGCGCCATGTCATTTGGATCTGTCGCTGTTTCATACTGCTCTAAAGCGTAACCCACTTCACCCAGGGCATGCAGTAAAAATTGACCAACTGTTGACTCAGATTCACTGACGGCTGATTGCTTCATCATGGCCACTTTAAGGCCATCCTGTTTAATCAATTGACCACCATCAATCGGCATTTCATTAGCCATGATTTTTAACAGCGTAGATTTACCTTCTCCATTACGCCCAATCAAAGCCAATTTTTGACCTCTATGGATTGCGAGGTTAACCGCATCCAGGATTGGGTGGGCGCCAAAATCAATACTGACCTGATCAAAGTTAAGAAGTGACATGAATTATTGTGCTTGAAATTGGTTGACCATTGTAGCCAGTTTCATTGCAACCTCAAGCTCACAAACATTTAATGAAGGTTTTTGTTGATTCAGGTGACCAAATTTGGCACATTAACATTAATTGACGAATTTGTTGTAAAGGAAATCAGATGACTGTTTGAACACCGTCACATTTTTTTCTTTCTACAAATTAAAACAGGTATAAGCATTTGCAGCTCCACCGTACAATGGGATAAAAGAAAGAGGAGATAATTCTTTGAAAACCGTTCCAAAACTAAATTTGAACATACCCGATCACACCATACTGGATAAAATTGGCGAAGGTGGCATGTCGGCGGTTTATTTGGGACGACAAATATCTTTACAACGCAAAGTAGCTATTAAGGTTTTGAAGAAGTTGGTTATGGATGATAAGACTTTGGCTGAAAGGTTTGTAGACGAAGCCAAAACCGTCGCCTCTTTAGACCACCCCCATATCATCAGCATTTACGAAGCTAAAAAACTGTCTTCTGGTTTGGCTTATTTCACCATGCCTTATTTAACTCATGGTGATTTTAGTGAGATCATTTGTACCAACTCAGATCACCTGATTGAATTATTGTGTCAAATTTGTGACGGCTTGGCTCATGCCCACAAACATGGCATCATTCACCGTGACTTAAAACCAGATAACATCTTATTCGATCAATTTGGTCGCATCAAGATTGCCGACTTTGGTATTGCCATCTCAAAAAATGTTAAACGTAAAACCAAAGAAACCCAACTATTAGGCAGCGCTCACTACATGAGCCCCGAACAGATACAATCCAAAGACATTGATCGCCAAAGTGACATTTACTCTCTGGGTTGTATTATCTACGAAAAACTCACTGGCGACCATGTGTTCGAAGCGGGCAATGATTTCTCCATCCTCATGTCCCACATCAACAAACCAGTGCCAGAGTTACCAGATGCCTTACAAGAATGGCAGCCCATTATTGACAAGTGTCTGGCAAAAAATCCGGATGATCGTTACAGCAGCGTTGAATCCTTAAAAGATGCTTTACTGGCGATCAAATATGCCAAACCAAGCACCAATGAACAACGAATCGAAACCCTGTCCACACCAAAAACTGGCAACAAACCTCCTTTCTTTTGGTTAACCGCTGGTGCTGCCACTTTATTAACACTCATAGCCAGCTTTTTGCTCATCACCAAAAATGATAAAACGAATGCCCCCATCACGACTGTAAGTGAAACTGTAATTAACCCTACTGCCACATCGAATAACGTCCAAACCGAAACTTCAGAACCGCTGGAACTTGATGTCAGTGTGGTAACCACTGGTGAAGATGATGCGGAACTCGTTGATTTAAGTGGCAGTTTGGATAATGAAACCCTGAATGAAATGTCGCTTGAAGTAAAACTTGAAGAAGCACAAAAGCTATTAGAAAGATACCGTCTAACCAAACCCAAAGGCGAGAATGCAGCTGATAAGTTTCAGACCATCTTGTTAGAACAACCTGACAATGAAATTGCACAACGAGGACTTAATCAAGTAGGTGCTTATTATTTTGACCTGATTGAACGCAAAATCAATGAACAAGATTTTGAAACCGCCACCAAACACATCACTTCTTTGGTCGAATACCTCAAAGATTACAACATTGACCGTTCCCTGTTCAGCAAACCTGTCAGTCAAATCATGACCGAAACCAACAGTCTTGTAAGTAAGGCTGTGTCTCAACGACGTCTTGACGCAATGGCGGATCATTACTTGAGCATGTCTAAACTTTTGCTTCCAGAAGACAAAACATTAGAACAATTGTACCAAGCCTACCAAAATATCCCTAAAACAGGACAGCTTTTTGAAGACCAATTAGGGCATGATTTTGTATATTTTGCAGTTGATGCTTCGCCTTCTCGTGACTTTATGATGGGAGTCCACGAAGTGACTGTTGAACAATTTACACGTTTCGCTGGTGAGCGTTTCACTGAAGAAAAATGCCATCATTATGACAAGAAATTATTGTTCAAGAAAACCTGGCTTAAACCACCATTTGACCAAACCAGTCAACATCCAGTTGTGTGCATCACAGCAGGACAAGCGCAAGCCTATGCCAACTGGCTATCTGATCAAATGGGTGCAAGCTACCGACTACCCACACAACAAGAATTCAACTACCTCAACAACCAATTACAACTCGAAAGCGATTGTCGATCTGCCAATTTAGCTGGTGCTGAAGCCAATCACGAAAAGAAAGCCACAGATCAAACGCTCAGTTGTAACGATGGTCAAGTTTTCACAGCACCTGTTGCATCATTTACAACAAAGCTCAAAGTGGCTGACTTGAATGGTAATGTCAGTGAATGGGTAAGTGCCTGCAGTAATCAAAATACTTGCGCCATAGGTAATTCATGGCGTTCAGGTAAGAACAGTAATAATTCAGAAGTGCTTACCGACTTGGCTGATGCCACATACTCGCACATCGGTTTTCGTTTGGTCAAGGAATTGTAGACCTTCAACAAAATCGTTCAATGCTTGGCTCAGAGGTCAAACAATCTTGATGCCAAACCCTCTGCATCATGGCAGCATCGACGTTACCACCGGAAAGAATCACCAGTATTTTTTGTGAACTTTTTTGTTTTCTTAGCCACTGGCAAACACCGTCCATGACCATGGCCGAAGTCGGCTCCACATGTAGTTTTAGTAAGTGTTGTAACCATTGAGTCCAATAAACCATAGGCGCTTCGGCCACCACATAGAAATCATCTAAACGTTTGATGTGAGCAAAGGTTTTTTCTCCAATTGATAAAGTCATGGCACCATCCGCCAATGTGTTTGGCGCCTCGGTTAAAGCTTGTATGTTTCCGGACTGATAAGAAAGATAAGCATCATTACCAGCCAACGGTTCGGCGGCAATCACTTGAGCAGTAGCTTGTAACTCACGTGTTGCTACCAAAGTGCCAGAAATTAAACCACCACCTCCACAAGGTGCGAAAACCGCATCAATTCCATTATCAATTTTCTGCAATGCTTCCATCGCAGCAGTGCCTTGCCCGGCAATTACTGCATCATCATTAAATGGAGGTATCCAAAACACACCTTCTTCCTGAGCAGCAGCCTCTACCGCCGCATCAACTTCCTGCCGCCTGTCTAACAATACCACTTCAGCGCCATAGGATTTGGTGGCTTGGGCTTTAACTTTAGACGCAAAACTTGGCATATAAATGGTTGCAGGTATATTGAATTGAGCTGCTGCCCATGCCACAGCCTGTCCATGATTACCAGAAGAGTTAGCCACAACACGTTTGATCTTGTTCTGATTTTCCCTGAGAACTTGGACAGCATTACAGCCACCACGAGCTTTGAATGCACCAATTTTCTGTAAGCATTCAGCTTTGAAATAAATGTCGTGGCCCAACCACCGATTAAGCCGCTTTGACTGTAACACAGGCGTTTCATTGATGAAAGATTTGATTCTCTGGTGGGCTTGTTCTATTTCACTGAAATTAATCATAGCTTTTCAAAAATAAGTAATTGATTGTTAGCTGGCATGGCTATGTCTTGCACCAATGTAAAACCTTGTTGTTGCATCATTTGCTCGATATGTTCGAAATCCCTGATGCCACGTTTCGGATCTTTATCCTTAAGCCATAAATCAAAATCCGCATTAGATTCTGATGTGTATTCATCGCGGTACTTAAAAGGGCCATAAAACATCACACGATTTCCCGGTCTTAAATTTTCACCCAAATCACGCATGAATTGTTTCACCATTTCCATGCTGATAATGTGTAAGACATTGGCACTAAAAATGACATCAGCTTGGCAGTTTGGCCATTCAGTTTGACCAATTTCATAGCCCAAAGGTGACAAAACATTGGACAATTCAGCTTCATCCAGCCACATCTGAATGCCTGGATGATTTGATTGCACATCTGAGGTTTGCCATGTGATGTGTTTTAAGTGCTCCCCAAAATACACGGCATGTTGTCCTGTGCCCGAGCCTATTTCCAGAATCAACCTATCCTCAGCCCTGAGTTGTTGTTTTAATTGTTCCAGAATCACAGCTTGGTTACGCTCACAAGCTGGTGCCACTGGTTTTATATCAAGCTTTTGACCATTCATTATGTTTTTATTGTAACTTAACTTTAAAAATATCTGATTCAGCACGATCAGTTTGTGTTATCAGGATTTGGGTTTCAGCCTGGTTAACGCTCATAGAGGCACCAACTGAAAAAGGCCGATGTTCACTGATTAATTCATACCTATCATCACGCAAGTCATAGCGCCAAAGCCCGGCTTTTTCCCCTGATTGGTCAAAATAAATGGCTTGGTTAACAGCCGTCCATAAATTTATGGCATTCTTATTGAAATCAGGTATCACATTCTTTTCAACTTCATTTTGCATATCAAAAACATACAAACCATCTGTATCTATTTTGGTATAAATCACTGTGTTTTCATCAACTAACATAAATCGACTGATTCGTTTGATGGGTAATACTTCAATTTGCCCGTGAAATAATTTGATGATTTGATTGTTGTGTTGTGGCGCTTTTGATAATGCAAAGTAAGTATTTTTTATGGCTTGGGCACTGAGGTTGGGTTCGCCAAAAGCCAATGTTTCATATTTTTCAGTCGTTAAGTCGTAGCTCAAAGTACTGTAACCGAAGTCATCATTTCTTGTTATGAGTACTTGCTTGCCATTTTTGTGCCAAAAAGGACGAGTTAACTTTGCCCCCTCAATACTGAGCACCAATGCATCAGTTTGATTCTTAAAGTCATAATGCCAGATTGAACCCATGTCTTGCCTGTTGCTTGAGTAAACCATAGCATTTCCATCTGGTGAAAATGCAGGGTTGTTATCATACTTAGTGGAATGAATAACCCGCTTAAAACTCTTAGACAGACGATCCAATAACCAAATATTTGCTTCGTAGCTGACCTCTTGGTAAGTCATTACTTTCTTGTTGGCATCAAAAGATGGGTGCTGTGCTCCATAAGCACCAATTAGCTGTGGTTTTTTATCATAAATATTAACCAACCACAGTTGCCTGCTACCATTGATGTCTGAATCAAACACAATATGTTCATCATCATACCAACTATGACTCACAGAATAATGAGCACCTTCGGTTAAGGCAAAAGCTTCACCATCTGATCTTTTTTTTAACCAAATATTCCTGACCGAATGGTTGCCTCTGGAAAAACTGAGCCAATGACCATCTGGACTGATGTGAGGGTCCCAATCATGATTTACACTGGGAAAAGTGAGCTGTTTCTTGTTTCTTTGGCCTTTACTCATTTGGTAAATCGCCGTAGTGGTGTTCGTTGAAGCAGCAAATAAGATTAAATTCTCTGCCTCGTGATAATTAACTGTCCTCGATTCGTTTTGGTATTCACACTTAGCCAAATCAGTAAACTCAGCTTGTTTTAGGTCATACTTCTTTAGGTAACAATTGTGCTGATCACGCACCGCAACGAGCAGCTCGTCACTCTCAGGCAAATAAACTGGTGATGACAAACGATGTCGAACCAACGCTATTGTATGTGTCTGGCTATTCGACAATAAACTTTGAATGAAGATTAGACTTTCTTGTGCAGAGTTTCGACTGAAACTCAGCCATTGTCCATCATCACTCAAAATGGCTTGTTGTTCCATACCGGGCTTGGCGGTTAACCGTTCAGCATCAGCAATTGACTCTTGTAATTGTTCAAGTACAGTTTGTTGTTGACTTAACCAACTGTAAGCAACCAACCCCATAAACGCCATCACCAATGATGCAACTAACCAGAAACATTTTCTTTGAACAACAACAGCTTCAACTTTTGCTGTAAGCAAGTACCCTTGTTTAGGGATGGTTTTGATGTAATTAGCACGACTGGCAGTATCACCCAGTTCTTTACGCAATTCAGCTATGGTTCTGGATAAAGCATCTTCATTAACAAATTTACCTGTTCAGACTTCATCAAGAAATTGTTGTCTTTTGACCACACTGGGTGCAAACTCAATCAGTAACTTTAATACTTGATTAAGCTGATTTGATAAACGGACAACTTTTTGCCCTTTTTTAATTTGGCCACTGTCTGGCCAATACCGCCATTGCCCTAATTGCCAGCACTTACTTGATTTACTGTGTGTAAAGTCAGTTTTCATCAGACATTCCTAAAGAAAAGAGGTTTTCCGAAGGTTTTTTTTAAACTTAATCAATAAATTACAGGTTTAACAATACGATGAAGATTATGAAAAATATTTGGATAATTGGTTTTATTATAACCAGCACTTTCGTAGATGCACAAGACTTAGGTAATCCTGATTGTGACTCTTTGCTATTGGTCAGTAGTTGGTCAAAAGACAATGTAAAAATATATGATGGATGCGATGGCTCATATATTCGAGATCTGGCAGAACCAGGTATATTAGATGGGCCACAAGCTATTTTCCAAGACCCAAATGGAGATGTCATCATTGTCAGCGAATCAAATCACAAGCTGGTTAAGTTTGATCGAGAAAATTTGAACACAGCAACCACAGTGATAGCAGCGGGCAGAATAGAGAATCCAATCACTGTGGTTAAAAAAAATGCCAACAACATTTACTTAGGCAGTTATTCAAGTAACAAAATCATTGAAGTTAATATGCAAAACTGGCAGACAACAAGAACTGTCTTGCCGCGTAATAACGGTAAAATACAAGGCGTTGATATTGGTATGGCTATTGATGAAGCCGGTTACTTGTATGTCCCAGGGTATGATTCTGACAGCATTCTAAAGGTTAACAGCGCCAATGGCACCACTTCTCAGTTTGTCGCTCCTAGAGCAGACAATTTAGACCGGCCCAGAACCGTTCTAATCAATAACAACCGAGTACTGGTAACAGCCTGGGGAAACCAAGCAATCGTCAGTTATTCCTTGAATGGTGAACTTCAAGAAGCAGTCGTTACCAACTTTCCAGGTGTCGCTGGCATGATTCAAGATGGCCCAGATCACATATTGGTGACCAGTGATACTTCCAGCACTGTTAGGCGTTATCAGCTCAGTGATTTTAGCTTCGAGACAATAGTATCTCCTCACAGCGGTGGTCTTGCTGCTGCCACCTATGTTTACCGCTTACCAAAACACGGTAACATTGATAAAACCACCAATGTTCAGCAAGCCTCGCTTCAGCACTGAAAGACAAGACAGTTTTATTGAAGATAAAACTGCCTGTCTAAAATGCCTTTATGTATGCTAGGTAGCAACTTATTACCTCACGCGATTGGTTTTGGTTTTTAGAACAAAAGCTGAGAGTAATGTAATGATTAGACCAACTGGCAGGATTTCCAACAAGGTAATCACTGCCCTGAAATACAGCTTGTCATACAACAATGCAAATTCATCCATTTCTTTTGTTACAGTAGCAATTTCAATGTCACTTGCACCTCTCTCAGCCATTTGCTCAAGGTGGCTCTGTTGATACGCCTCAATGTAACCATCACCCAGGTTTTGATAATAAAATTCCCATGATACAACATAGAATAAGGCAGCAATCAAGGTGACCAACAACCCAACTTTGAATCCTTGTACAAAATCAATCACGCCACCTAAATTTTTATCACGATGCTGTTTAATAGCTACAAAAACAAATGATAAGCCAACCACCATAATCAAATAGCCCAGCCACTCAGACTGACTGTGTGCCGAATCACTTCCCGCACTCCATAAGAACAAGGAGGAAACACCAGCAATGATAACCGCCGCAATTAAACCATTAATAACTACTATTTTTTTCATTTTTTTCTCCTCAATAAACAACCACCATCTTAAGGATACTGGACTGAATGACATCACCCATTGAGGTGAAATCATAAATTATTCAACGACATTCAAGCTTTTAAGCTTGTTAATCGCCTGAACACGATTGTTCACTTCCAGTTTTATAAAACCATTTTTCAAATGAGTTTTCACCGTATTAACAGATACAAACAATGTATCTGCGATCTGTTGATTGCTCAACCCCTCTGCTAATTTTTCCAACACCTGCAGTTCTCTTGCTGATAAACCCAACGCTACCACTGCTTGGGTATTTTGTTCAAACTCATTGTTATTGTTTTTATGGATAAACTGATAACTCAGCCACACGCCTAAGGCCATAAAGAACAAAGCGATGAGGAAGATATACAATTGTTGGCTCAGGTCCCGAATCAACCATTTGTATTCCAAGGTTTTCAATCCAATCAGCACCACCCCCAACAACAGTCCATAAATAATGACTGTTTTTTTCATGGTGCTTTAACCTTTTCCATCATAATGAACTGAGACTGACGATTTCGCCACAGCGAAATCACGGCTAAAAACACCAAAGCCGCACCCAAAAACAATATCCATCTGGAGTCAAACACCGAAACAAACCCGCCAACAGCTGCAATGATGACATTGGTGATACAGAAAGTTGAAGTTTGTAAACCCATTACTTTACCTTGCCCCAAATGTCCAAAATAATGTGATAAGTAACTGGGTACCATGCCGTTGGTCATTGCGATGGCACCGCCAATGATAGCAAAAATAACAAAAGCCTGATGATAAGAACTGAATGGCTGGATCAACAATAACAAACTCAAAACCATGCCGCCCGCTAACATGGCTTTGATTTCGCCATATTTAACTTGAGTACGTGCCACTAAAGTACTACTCACTAAAATCATCACAACGGTCAAACAAACCGTAGCCAAAGAGATAACCTTACCATCAGCCTGATAATAATCCACAAACCACACTGGATAGAAATCATAAAAGGCATTCAAACCCATACTGTAGAGAAAGTAAAACCAAAAGATGGGTCTGATATCTATATGCTTCAAAAGTGTGAGGGAGTTGTTTTCACGAATAGATCGCCAGAACGAGGTATTATCTATATCTTCTTCCTTATCTTGAGCAATCAAGAACATCACCAAAATTGTGGCCAATAACATACCTAATCCAGCCATCAAAAACACTTCGGCCACGCCATAGACCATTAAAAATCCACCAATAACAGGGCCCAACAACCAACCGGTATAAGTGGCGGCATAAACCAATGACAGGGCTCTGGTACGATCAATATCAGGATGAAGTTCCGCTGCTATCGCCCGAGCAATAGAAATATTGCCTTCGCATAACCCAGTTACGAACCTCGCTAAAACAAAATAAATGAACGACTCAACATACACAGCCCAAGCTGTTAAACCATAGCCTACTACCGAACCCACTAAAGTGATTAACAACACTTTTTTACGACCAAAACTGTCTGACAAAGCGCCTATATAAATACTGCCTACCAATAACCCCAAGGGGTAAATTGCCAAACTAATACCCAATAGGATTTTAGGGTGAAAGCCCATGAAATGAGTCAAATCATTGGCTGGATAGTCAATAAAATAAGGTGCTAAAACAGGATATGGCAAGGCAATACCAATTGTCCCCAATAAGCCCACCAGCATCACGGTCCACAATATCAGCTTGGGCTTGTTTTTCATGGTTTCAACTTAATGATGCTAGTTTTGCTTCCACTTCTTCAAGGTCCTCCAGATGTTTGAAACCATTATTGGCATTAATCCAAAGTGTTTTCACATCATTAAGCAATATTCGTGCTTGCTCATGTTTTTTGAGTTTGATGTATGCTTTTGCTGCTAACAATTTAACATCTCCCAACAACGGATTACGCCTCATAACAATGCTTAAACTATTTATGGTTTTTTCAAACTGACCCATTTCAAAAAGTGTCTCGGCTTTCTTGTGGATCATGTCATCAAGAACATGAATGGTATTTAAGGTCAAAAAAGATTGCTTGGATTCAGCGATGGCTTGTTCATGTAATTCAATGGCTTTTTCATAATCACCCGCTTTCCTGGCCTGTATCGCTTTTGCTGAAACAATGAACTGATCATACACCTTGATATTAAGACTTTGCGTAAATTGTTCAAGTTCCATCAATTTTTCAGCAGCTTTCTCATCTTCGCCAGTGCGCTCATAAATAGTCACTTCAACCACGCCCAGAATACTGTCATAGGGTGGTTTAAACTGCTTTTTAACCTCATCCAATTTATTCCATGCGGCTTCATAATCCTGCAAGTATGCAAGGTATGAGACCTCTTTAGCACCATACATTAATTGATGCTGTAATGGTGGCATATAAGATTCACTGAGCATTTTGGCCTCCTTGACCACATCCAACGCTTCTCGCACACGGCCTGTTGAATATAAAATAATTTCTTTCTCACCCAAAACTTGAACCTTGGCCGAATCACTGACCGATTTTTCAATCAAATCATCAATGGCATCTAAACCAGTTTCAATCTTACCTTGGTAAGCAGATAGTTTGGCTAAAGCCAAATCAGCACTGATTTTATTAAAACTCAATAAACTGGCTTCTTCATAACTTTCTTTGGCTTTTTCCAAATCACCAAACTGTAAATAAGTTGCCCCCATTTCTAACCATGGAGACTCCTTCTCCGGATTGGTTTCTGCATACAGTTTCAATGCTTTAAGCGCCATTTCCTGATTATCTTTGAGCCGATATATTCGCGCTTGATTGACCAAAGCAGTGGCATTGGATTTTTGAATTTCACTCAGTTTTGTATAAACATCCAAAGCATCATCCAAACGGTTACCCACCACAATATAATTAGACCCTAAAGCCTGCAGCGCATCTGCACTTTCCGGCTCCAGCTTAACCCAATTTTCTAAAACCCTGATCGCTTTGTTCAGATCACCTTCCATAGCGTAATAGTTGGCCTTGACTTTCAATGTATCTCTTGGAGAAAGTTTATACTCAAGCTTCAATGCAGCATCACCCGCCTTTTTAGCTTCATTGACATCACCCATAGCCCGGTAATAATCCATCTTCAAGACATGAGCTTCCGCCAGTTGTTGATCATTTTCCAAAGCTTCTTCTAGCTGTGCCACACCTTGTACAAAATCATTATCCATGGTAACGAAATTTAATGACCGTATAACTGACTCAATCGCTGTGAGGTTATCAGAAATATATTCTGAAATCGGCATTTCAGGAATGATGTTAGTTGGTATCTTGGCCTCTTCTAAAATCACTGCTGCTATTTGTTCCGCAACATCATCCAGTGCAAATAATAAATCATCGTAACTTGAAGTGGTGGTGGTAACTAAAGCACCTGTCAACACATCATACAAAGATGCTTCAAAGGTTATTTTTCCGTCATTCTTGGTTATCTTGCCATTGATCATCCACTGTGCATCTACGTCTTCAGAAATATCTAAATTTAATGAAAGCGGTGTACCCAGCCCCCGTTCAAAGCCTTTGTTGGCAATAACCCGCATCATGGAAGCTGAATCATATGGTGTACGAATTGAAATAATTGGATTGCGCATCAAATCTTTGGCCACCATCCACATTGATCCATAACTCAGCCAATCCAACGATGCATCCCCGGTTTTGTTATCCCAAAAGAAACCTGTGACTTTTTGACTTAAACCAGATTTAGCCACTTCGTACTCAACCACCTTACCTGTTTGAACATCAGTCAGTGCCATCATCTCTGTGGGTGCTTCTACAGTTTGCTTGGATGATACTTCAATTGGCTTGATTAATGTGGTGACTGCAAACCAAGCCAAAGCAATATTTATAGGTATAAACAGCACTTGTTTTTGTGTCCATTTGTCTTTGCCAGGACGACCATGTCCCCAAGCCAGCAGTGCAACCAGAGGCACAAAAGCAATCATGATGACAAAAACATAAGATGAAAACTGCGGAGGTACATCAAAACGCTCACTCATCCAGTCAGCAATTTCCACAGCCAACCACACTGAAGCCACATAGACACCCAAAATTTGTGGGATTCGACGCTCAATAACCTCGGTCAATATACTTTTCTTTTCACTCATGGGTAACCATTTATTTACTTTGTGGTAAATTATACTATGACCCCAAGCAATTTAGTGTACCCAAAGTGACAGATAAAAAAATCATCGATTTAGAAACTCGCATCGCCTTTTTGGAAGACACCGTAGATACTTTAAACAAACTGGTTTACCAACAAACCAAAGAAATAGCTACCTATCAAGACACTTTAAAAACGATGACCCAACACATGAAACAAGTACAAAGCGACATTGAAGAATTCAAACCACAAAACGAAATCCCACCACATTACTAGAATTTCGTATTCGCTTCTTTAAACTGACCTAAAAACCACAAAGCCTGCATGAATTTAAGAAGTTTATGGCTGATCGGCTTCGCAGACGAAGTATAAATATGGATGGGTTTTGGGTACAAAAAAAGCCGATATGAAAATCGGCCTTCGGTAGTTTTGCTTGAAAAGTTTGGATTAACGTTTCGAGAACTGTACAGAACGACGGGCTTTGCGTAAGCCGACTTTCTTTCTTTCCACTTTTCTGGCATCACGTGTTAAGAAAGAATGTTCTTTCAAAGCAGCGCGTAAGGTGTCATCAGACTCTAACAAGGCGCGAGAAAGGCCTAAGCGAATCGCACCGGCTTGACCAGTAGTACCACCACCAACAACAGTTGCATTGATATCAAATTGATCAACCAAACCCAGTTTTTCCAAAGGCTGGGTTGCAATCATGACACCAGTTTCTCTGCTGAAATATTCGTTGATGTCTTTATCGTTAACAGTAATTTTACCGGAACCAGGTGTTAAGAATACACGTGCAGATGAAGATTTACGTCTGCCTGTTCCATAATATTGTTGAGTTGCCATAATATTCTTATACCTCGTATTTATAGCTCTAAAGCTTTTGGTTCTTGTGCTGCGTGTGGGTGCTCAGCACCAGCATATACTTTTAGTTTACGGTACATTTGACGACCCAATGAGTTTTTGGGCAGCATGCCTTTTACCGCTTTTTCAATGACACGTTCTGGTTGTTTTTCCAACATGTCTTTTAATTTAATTGATTTCAAGTTACCAACGTAACCAGTGTGATGATGATAAACTTTATCATTCAGTTTATTACCCGTTACTGCCACTTTCTCAGCGTTTACAACAACAATGTAGTCGCCTGTATCAACGTGAGGTGTAAATTCTGGTTTGTGCTTACCACGAAGTCTCAAAGCAATTTCCGTAGCCATACGACCCAAGGTCTTACCTTCGGCATCAATCAAGAACCACTCGCGATTGATTTCTTCTGCTTTTGCACTAAATGTTTTCATAATAATTCTTCTACTTTTTTATTTGGCTGCTATTTAATATTTCGGGCTCATGGTCTGATTTTTTTGCCAATAAGAATGTGCCTGCAGACCGTGCCTTTCACAAAGAGCGGGAATGGTACTTAATTACGACTTTGGATGCAAGTATTTTGTTGATTAATTTATGCTTTTTGAATGTACCTGGTTGGTATTCAATTCAATATACAGCAGCATCACGCCAGTGCGTATGTATTCCGTAATTTCCATGAAGTCTAACTCTTCGCCAGCGCCCTCTTGTGCATCGTTTTCAATCCGTGCAATTTGACTCATATCTTGCATGAATTCTCGGCCATCTTGAGACAGGTTCAATTCCGACATACCAGCAGTGCCTAGCCCTGATAGAAATGTCGCCACCCATTCAGCCAAAACAGCCACTCGATCACCCAAACTGCTGTTATCCTGTGGTAACAACAATTCATAAGAGTAATCTTCTTTATCTAATTTTTCCTTAGCGTAATCAAAAACAGCTGACATCACCATTTTAAAATTAGAATCATGGGGGTTTTCAACACAGTATTCATTAATCATTTGTTGTAACCAAAACTCGAAATCCGTATCGCGATTAACGCATAAGGCAGCAGTGGCTTGTGCATGTAACTCTGATGGCGAAGCCAGCACTCCAATGGATTTTAGATGATCTGCGAAAGGTTGATATGGAATCATTTGACGTTAAATGTTACAAAGTGTGACATATTTTATGATATTTTTCATTAACTTGTGTTAATTTTCTGAGATGTTTGTTGACCTTTGGTAGCGAACAAACTATATTTATTCGGGTATCTCACCAGCTTATTTTAAGGTGAGGTCTAATCCAAACAACCAATCAAGGCCCAAAAGAGATGGATGAAATTAGACGTTTAGAAAGAACCACAGAACAAATGATTGATTTGCTCAATAAAGTCAAAGCCGAAAACAATGCTTTGAAAAACAAGCTGGAAGAGTTAACCAGTGAAAAATCCTTATTGATGCAGAAAAATGATCAAGCCAAAACCCGTTTGGAGTCCATGATTTCACGTTTGAAAACATTGGAGCAAACCGCATGAGCCAAACCAAAATTTCAGTTCGCATCCTCAACCGCGAATATCAATTTGCTTGTGATGAAGACGAACGCTCTTCATTGCTTTCTGCTGCTGATCACTTGGACACAACCATGCAAGAGATCAAGAACAATAACAGCACCATGTCTCCCGATAAAATTACGTTGATGGCCGCACTTAACATAGCCCACGAATTAATAAAATCACAATCAAAAAACCAACACTATGACGTGGAAGTTTTATCCACAGTTAAAAAACTCAACGATAAACTTGAACAAGTTTTAGCTAACGACTAAAATCATTTTAATGGTGTTGACTGCCGTGTTCGAGGTGTACAAGCATATGCCTTGGCCCTAATTAAGCTTAACAGGGAACCTTATCAGTTGTCAGTGCGCATGCTCACCTTGAAGTGAGAAGCCTTAGATGGTTGTCCGGTTTCCGCCTTGTACCTTTGGTACCAAGGACGCCAGTACACAACGGCACATGTGGTCAACATCTCCACGCCTATTTTTGTTATTTTACCTTTGAAAAAACCAGATGAACAAAGCAACCATCAGGTTAAAGATTCTCAAACAAAGAAGGCTGCTGGCCGCTGATTTCATTCAGTTACAGAGCCAAAAAGTCATTAAACACATCACCACCTCCATACTCTTTCAAGAGGCTCAAAGCATTGCACTGTATTTACCCATTAACGGCGAAGTAGATTTAACAGCCTTATTGAACATAGCTGACAAAAGTTTTTATATTCCATCCATAAAAAAGCAAAGGATGCAGTTTCATCGCCACCACAATGAGCTGAATATGAATGTACATCAATATGGCCTCACCCAACCTGAATTCAAAACAGCACACACAGCACCTCATTTGGATTTATGCCTGATGCCTTTGGTGGCATTTGATCCGCATGGTAATCGTCTGGGCATGGGTGGAGGATTTTATGATCGCTATTTTGCGGCTAATAAACAAACTGTTATGGCTGGCGTGGCATATCAGCTACAGCAAGTTGAGCCATTGCCCACTGATAGTTGGGATGTTAAACTGCAACACATTTTTACCGAAAAAGGACATTACGAGCCATGAGTGCTAAACAAAAGAAACAAGTAGCCCAAGCCGCATTGGAATACATCAAACAGTACGATTATAAAATTGATTTAGGAGTTGGAACCGGTTCAACAGTCAATGAGTTAATTGAATTATTACCCAGTGTCAGACACCACATTGATGCGGTGGTTTCCAGTTCTGAAGAATCAACAAAACGCCTTGAAGCACTTGAATTTAATGTTAAAGAATTGAACCAAACTGGCGATTTGACCTTATACATAGATGGTGCTGATGAGTGTGATGCACATAATCGCCTGATTAAAGGTGGCGGTGGCGCATTAACCCGTGAAAAAATCATTGCTGCTGCCAGTCGCAAGTTCATCTGTATTGTTGATCAAAGCAAAACGGTTGATGTATTAGGTAAATTTCCCTTGCCTGTCGAAGTCTTACCAATGGCTCGCAGCTATGTGGCCAGACAAATGGTTAAACTAGGTGGCCAACCCATCTATCGCGATGGTTTTGTAACCGACAATGACAATCAAATCATCGATGTCCACAATCTGAAAATATTAGACCCTGTAGAGTTAGAAAGTAAAATCAATCAAATCCCAGGGGTAATTACCAATGGTTTATTCGCTTTGCGCAAAGCTGACATCACATTGATTGCTCAGAAAAGCGGTGAGATCGCCAAGCGATAAAACACTACATGACAACCCTTTCTATCTGAATCCTGGGCTCAAACCATAGAACAACAATTCATTTTTTAGTGAAATCAGCTACCTGCTTGTTTCAACAACCATTGTTTAATGGGTTTAATTTGATTCAAGCCATTCATGCCAAATGCGCGCAGCATTTTGGCAGGGGCTGACTGGTTGGTAAACAAGTGATGTAGTGCATGCATGGTTTCAGCAGTTTTGTGGACTTCAGCTTGGCGCACTCGTTGGTATTTTTTCAGTATTTGAGCCAAGTCATTCGCATGCTTTAAGTTAATCTGACTCAGTTTTTCAAGTAAACACTCAGCATCACCAAAACCCAAGTTAACGCCCTG
>JANQRW010000062.1 GCA_028284365.1 Marinicella sp. | reverse complement strand
GCCTTCCCGATAATGCCTGCTCAATGATAAAGCCATTCGGATAAATAGAGTTAATCTGATTGATGTATTTGGCTTTATGGACTTAATATACAAGGTTGGGCTGATCGGAGAGAAGCCCAACATATTCCTAAACGGTCTGATGAATTTTAAAAAATATCATGTCTTAAGGTTTGGTAATTTTCGAGTTGTTCTGTAATTTGTGGTATTGGTGTTGGGTTTCGCAGGCTCAGCGCCAACCTACGGGTTATTTACCCAACATTTCTAAATGGTCTGATGAATTTTAAAAAATATCATGTCTTAAGGTTTGGTAATTTTCGGGTTGTTCTGTAGTTTGTGGTATTGGTGTTGGGCTTCGTGCCTCAGCGCCAACCTACGGGTTATTTACCCAACATTTTGCTGTAGGCTTTTGCTTAGGTTTTATGAACGTTAACTTAATGTAATCAGGTGCGATGTTGTTGTTTGTGTCAATGTTTTGGATAAACTCCAACAATCTGGTTCGATTAAGTGCTTGCTGTGTTGTAAGATGTGCTTTTTGAATGACATCTGAGGGTTTATGAAAAAAGTTTTGATCTTGAGTTTTTTGGGGACTGTGGCGTTTTCTAATGAGTCATTGGCTGGTGCTTGTGAGGCGAGCACTCCTGCTGAAATGGCTGCAGTGTTCGGTGTGGATGCGGCTGTGGTCAAGGAGGAGTTGACCTATGAGCGCAAGACCACTTCTGAGTGTATGTGGCGTTTTCAGGATGCAGCTGGTTATGGTCACGCCATTACTTTCAGAACTTTTGATAAAACTGCCAAGATCACCAATCCTGACTTTTTCAAAAACAATCAAAAGCATTTGGCAGAAAATGGTAAAAAAGTTGGCAAGTGGGATTTGAAATACCGCTTTGAAGCATTTCCAAATACGGAGCATGGTGTGGTTTCGAGTATGTATGGCAATCGTTTTACCAAGTCTTTGCATTATGTTTGGATAGAAGGTGAAGCGCGTCGATTGGGGGTGACTTACAGCCGCACGGTTAATGAGAAAGGTGAAATGAAGGAGCCAACGGTCGAGGCTCTGAAAATGGCAGTTAAAATATTCACTGATTGAATTAAATCAAAGCATCACCGCGTCTCCAGAAAGGAGAATGCCATTGGGTCTTCGGTCTCTGTTCCAGACTCGCCTCTACCTCTTGCATCCTTGCAGTGCTACGCTTCCGCTACGAACTCACGTAGCACAAGCAGCCAATAGATTTGCACTTCGGCTCCGCTCAGTGCGCGATCTTGCGCTGCTTGAGCACTTCGACTTCGTTCAGTATGTGACCTTACGCTGGCTGAGTACTTCGACAGGCTCAGCATGGTACGGAGCCGAAGCCTTAGTTAAAGACAGGCCTCCGATGAAACTGTTTATCTTTCATTACCTGCACGCGCAACGGTGCTCAAGTTAGGCTGATTATCAACTTTCTAAGACATCAGTGATGCGATGCTGGTGAGGTGAGTGTCCAATGTGGCGGTGGCTACTTCAACATTCGTGGTAACACATCGGTGTTGGGGTTCTTGCGATGGCGGTATGCCATAACAATGTGACCAACAATGAGTGCCAATAACACCCAGCCCAATTCACCGTGAAAGTTGCTACCGAGGTCCAGCATCCATTTAATTTTTTCGCCTTCAAAACCAGCAAAGACAGGAACACCAAAGGCTTCAAAAGCACGTCCGGAACCATATTGTCTGAGTAAGGCGACTGTGGGTGTGGCTATTACCAAAAGGTATAAGGTCATGTGCCCTAGTTTCGCCAGTAAGCCAACTGAAGGTGGGCGATTTGAGTGGTTGACCAAAGCCCACAATAAACGCAACACCATCAACAATAACAACAACACGCCCAGTGGTTTGTGGGTGGGCCAAAAAAAAGCTTCAATGGTGGTGTCTTCGAAGAAATAATGTGCTGCAGCGCTTAAAAATTGCCACAAAATCAATAAAGCCATTCCCCAATGTAGAAATTTGCTTATGGTGCCATATTTTTCTGAATTGTCTTTGATTTGCATGTTGGTGATCTCATGTTTGCTACGAATTGTTTTAATAGACTAAGCCTGTTATCAATATATATGAAATCATTCATTCTGGCAATCATCGAAAGGATAATGAAGCAGCAATGAAGCATTGAAGTCAAAGACAATTGGTTGAAAGTAACTGGTTTATTAAGGTCTGAACAGTTATTGCTTAGATGTTGCTGTGTTGCCATTGTAACCAGCCAAACCAGCCAACAAGAATGGCAACCAAACCAGCAGTGGTGGTGCCAGAGGTGCTGGTGATCCAGGTTTTACTGAAGATCAGACCAAAAGAAAACAACACCCAAATGAAATCTCCCAGAGCAATCAGCTTAATCAACTTTTTGTTGGGTTGTTGTTTGTTCGCAAGCCACAGTAACAACATGCCATAGATGTTTAAAATCATGCCCAGAATGAGAATCATTACCTCAGAGGCAGGGTCGGTGGTACTTAAAAAAACTATCACCGATTTTGGGATAAAGACCATAAACGCGCCAAACAACAGGCAATTCAGGCCATTGAGTTTGAGGATGGTTTGGATGTCAGTCATTATTGAGTCGCAGTTGCTCGAATGTTATTTTATGGTAATGGTTGTTGATTGGTTGTGCAAGGGAGGGTTGATGATCGGTAAGGAAAACATATAAGCCCATACGAATTTGTTGTGGTGTTGTTTGTTATTTTGTTAGACACCCTTTCAATCGATGGCATTCAATGCAAGTCCGGTGGCTGCAGTGCGGTTATTGACATTTAATTTTCGATAAACCTGTTCCAGATGTTTGTTGACGGTGCGTTCGCTGATATCCAGTATTTGGGCAATTTCCCAATCGGTTTTGGCTTGTGTGACCCAATACAGCACATCGGCTTCACGACGTGTGATTTTTAATTTAAGTTTTAAAGTCTGTGTCAGCAACTTCAGGTTTTGTGCTTTGAGTTTGATCAAATGTGAGCCATCATGTTGTTCTTGAATGTAACTGATGACCAAAGTATTTTGTTCTTGTTGAACTTCCATCTGATCATCAGCTTTTGCGGTGGTTAACCAATGCTGTAAATGGTTGCGTTCTTTGCTGCTGAAATTTGCTATCAAAGCTTGAGCTTGTTCTGTGGTCCATATCACTTTGCCTTTGGAATCTATTGAGGCCATGTGTTGGCCTGTTGAATCCAAGGCTGCTTTTGTGTTGTTGGTTAATTGAGCGTTGTTGATGTGAACTTTAACCCGCGCTATTAACTCTTGGTGATCCAATGGTTTAACTAAATAATCTACCGCTCCAACATCCAAGCCGTTGACCACATGTTCAGTTTCGCTGAGCCCTGTCATAAATATCACTGGTAAATCAGGGTGGTGTTTTTTAATCAGTTGGCAAGTGGTGAACCCATCCATTTTTGGCATCATCGCATCAAGCAAAACCAGATTTGGTGAGGCTTTTCCTAGAATATTGATGGCTTGTTGACCACTACTGGCGACCAGTACCGTATAACCTTGTGCCGTTAGCGCTGCGTTTAATAAACTCAAACTGTCGGTGTCATCATCCACTGCAAGTATGATTGGGTTGGTGCCACTCATGGTTGTTTAATAATCATCGAATTGAATTGAGTTAAATTCATGGCTTTAATAGGCTTGATCAATTGTTCGAATTGTTTATTGGTTATGCAATTGCATTTGTACATCTTGTCTAAATAATCTTCTATGCCATTGATGTGGCCTATTTCAGCCATGTTTTGTAGTGCCGAAAAATCTTCTGCTGATATTGTAACTGGGCTTAAGTCATTGTTTGTCTTGTGATTCTTTGGTTGTTGCCATTCAAGGTTCAAGGCATCGCTGATGTGAGTCATTAATTGTGTGATATTAACAGGTTTGGTCAGGTAGTTATGGTATTGGATCGACTGGCTTTGTTCTGTGTCTCTGGGGTTACCTGAGAGCATGATTATTTTGGTTTCAGGTTGATGTTGGTTAACCCATTGTGCCAATTGCCAACCGTTGATGTTGGGCATGGCTACATCAATAATAATCAAATCATAAGTTTGTTTTTTTAACATGATTTGAGCCTTTGAGCCATCACTGGCTTCATCAACAGTACAAGATAAAGGGGTTAAAATCTCACGCAATAATTGACGATGGCTGCTGTCATCATCAACGATAAGTAATCGATGCGCTTTGTTGAGTTTGGGGTTGTTTTTTAAAGCTGGGTTTTCAATAGTAGCTGCTTGACTAAAAGCAGTTTGTGGTGCCAACATCATTTTATAGGTGAAAGTCGTTCCACTGCCTGGTGTGCTTTGAACTTTAAGCTCCCCTCCTAACAGCTCTGCTAGCATTTGCGTGATTGGTAAACCCAAGCCAGTACCAGGAACCTTTGTTGGTGACTGTTCAATCCTTTCAAATGGAATGAAAATTCTTTCAACATCTGTATCATCAATACCACATCCGGTGTCACTGATAGTGAATGTGGCTACCTGGTTGCGGTATTTGATGCCAAAGATAATTTCACCTTGCTCGGTGAATTTAACAGCATTAGATAGTAAGTTGATTAAGATTTGTTGCAGTCTTCTGTGGTCAGTCTTGACTGTTTCAGGTAAGTTTTTTTCGATGTTTGTGACAAAAGTAAGGCCTTTTTTTTCTGCTTGGTTTTTGAACATCAAACTGACTTGTTTGATTAAATCAGATAAGTTTACCCATTCAAACTGGACTTTAAGGCGACCAGACTCAATGGCAGAAAATTCCAAAATACTTTCAATCAAATGCGCTAAATGCTCACAATTGTGGCGCATTAAGGTGTATTTTTCTTTGTTTATATCGTTCTCATCTGCTTGGTTTTCTAATAGCTGAGCGTAGCCCATAATCACATTCAGGGGTGTCCTTAATTCATGTGAAATCGAAGACAAGTAGCGGTTTCGAGCAGATTTTTCTTGAGCTTCGGTGCTTGTTGGAGCTGATTTGTATTGTTCCGTATTGTTACTTTGAATTGAGTTTTCAGTCGATTTTAACTGTTGGTAGCGTTTTATATTGACCCAAATCAGTACAACCAACAGCAAAAATAGCGTAAGGAATATAATTTGCAGGGTTAAAATTGTTGGATGCACTGTTTATACCAAGGTCATTGATCAGATCATAGTGGAATGATAGCAGATGAGTATATTGAGTCACAGCATAAAAGTATGATTTCAAACTTTCATTTAAATGTATTCCGGGTACATTTGAAAGCCGTGATGTCAGAGCAGGAACAGAAGGTCTAATGGCATTCCTTATACCAGGTTATATGGCCTTCCGATGAGCGTGAATTTACAGGTATGATGCGCCTGTTAATATTTTGTTAAACAGTATGACAAAATAATACCAGTGATTATCGGTATGTTATAATCGCGCCCTGAATACAACTTTTGGTTAGGAGAGTATAATGAAAAAAAGGTTATTAGGAATCGCATTATCATGTGTGGCTGGAACAGCATTGGCTGCCGAATATGATGATCGTTGGATGTTAAGCCCAAGCTTGATTTTTACCGCCACTGACAGTGCTAAAAATTTAGAATCAAATTTTGGCCTTGGTTTAGGTCTGGGTAAATTTATTAATGACAAATGGTCGATTGACTTTGAATTTGATACAGGTAGTTTTGATGCTGATAATACCACTGGTTCAGTCAGTCAAACCGGATATGGATTGATGGCCAGATACCATTTTAACGAAGGGTCAAGCTTAAGACCTTTTATTGGTGCAGGTGCTGGCGTTTTGGAACATGATGGCAGCGGTGCATCACGCGCTATAGACTCTTCAGATTTGATGGTTAATCTGGGTGCTGGTATCCGTAAAAAGGTTACTGATCGTGTTGGCTTTATGACCGAAGTTAAGTACCGTCTAGACACGGCAGATTATACCAATACACAAAGCAGCTATGATGACTTTTTATTCAGCATGGGTTTAAATGTTGCATTAGGTGAATCTTCAAAAGTCGCTCCTGCTGCTGGCATAGTTGAGCCTGCTCCTCAGTTAGATTCTGATGGTGACGGTGTCAGTGATCAAACAGATCGTTGTCCTAACACTCCAGCTGGAATGGCTGTTGATATGTATGGTTGTCACGACGGCGATGCCGATAATGATGGTGTGAAAGATTCAATGGATAAATGTCCTAATACCAGAGCGGGTGCTGTGGTTGATGCTGATGGTTGTGAAGTCCAAGTTGTGATTGAGTTACAAGGTGTCTATTTCGATACAGACAAAGCAACATTGAAACCTGAGTCAATTGCGATTTTGGATGCGGCTGTTGCAACCATGGGTGAGCATGGCTCTATTGTTGTTGAAGTAGCGGGTCATACTGACTCAACTGCTTCTGAAGCATACAACCAGAAGTTATCAGAACGTCGTGCTAAAGTGGTCTATAACTACTTGGTAGATAAAGGTGTTTCTGCAGATCGCATGACCTGGAGAGGTTACGGCGAGAACAGCCCAATCGCCACCAATGATACGGCTGAAGGCAGAGCGAAAAACAGAAGAACAGAATTGGTTATTCAAGACTGATTCTGTTTAACTGAATGTTTTAAAAAGCCCGATTTATTCGGGCTTTTTTGTGCGCCAAATTCTTGGTTTGTTTTCACGGAGAGATTGAACCTTCAGTTCTGGGTAAGTGTTGGCAGTGAGTAAACCATCGTCTTGAGTGTCTTTGATTCTGATGCCTAATTCTTGATACCTGGTAACGACTTCATCAGCAGGGTGATTAAACGGGTTGTATTTTGCTGATGAGTTAATGGCCCATTTGGGTTTTACAGCATCAATGAAAGCTTGAGTAGAAGAGGTTTTGCTGCCATGGTGCGGTATCAACAGCACATCTGATTTAATGGAGTCTGTGTGAGATTGTGTCAACCTGTATTCCACAGCACTTTCAATGTCGCCAGTGAGTAATAAACTATAGTTTAGGTTGCTGATTTTGAGTACACAAGAAGAATTGTTGTGTAAATAAGGTGTTAAATTATATGGGCTGAGAAATTCAAAATTAACCCCATCCCATTGCCATTGGTTACCAATTGTACAAGGTTTGTGATCAGTATCTGTGCCCCAAAGGTTATCAACTTCAAAATGATTGGTTAAATATTCAGCAGCTCCGGAATGATCATTGTCCTGATGAGATAGAACCAAGGCATCAAGTTGTTTAATGCCCAGATGGTTAATAAACGGAATCAGTGCCGCATCTGCCATATTAAAACCGCTGTCGTAGGCGGCGCCAACATCATATACCAGCGTGTGCTTATGAGTGGTAACCACCACTGAAAGCCCTTGCCCAACATCTAAAAAGTGTGCTTGAAAGTTATTCAGTGGAGGTTTTTGTTCTTTGTTTAGCAGTGCGAGGACTATGAACAGGACGCCCATAATGCGTCCTGGAACAGCAGCTGGCAGTACCAAAATAAATGCGCCAGTGATCATTAACAAAAACTGCCACCAATGAACGATGAAAATATTGTAAGTGAGTGTGTTGAGTTGTCCAAACCAGTTCAATACAACAATGAAATTTTTAGCCAAAAAACTAATTAATTCAACCAGCCAGGTTGGAAATTCTGTCATCAATAGGCTTACCACCAACAGTAACAACAGCAATGGTACCAACATGAATGTCATTACCGGAATGAGCAAGTAGTTAATCAATGGCGTCATTAGGTTTACCCTCGAAAAAATCATCAGGCTCAGCGGTAACATACCAAGTAATAACACCTTCTGCATTTTAAGGAATTCGAAAATTGGGTGCTTGTTTGTTCTGATTCCAGTAGAAGTGAAAATCAAAACAGCCACGGCCGCGAAGGATAACCAAAATCCTGTGTCTAAAGCACTCAATGGATCTGATAGCAGCACGATGATTAAGCTCAATGCCCATGCATCCCAAGTGTAAATGTTTTTCCGCTTTAATTTGAAAACAGCAAACACCAGCAACATGATTAAGGCTCGCTGAGTAGAGATCGCAAAACCAGCCAGTCCTGCATAAAAAGTAGCCAAGACAATACCACATAGTACTTGCATCAGTTGTTTGTTAAATTGTTGTGATGGGAACAACCAGAAAATAACACCACCTAATAACCAACCCAATAAAGCCACCATGCCAATGTGCAAACCGGATATAGCAATCAAATGAGCTGTGCCTGTTTTCTGAAACATTTCAGTGTCCTGGTGCTCAAAATGCGATTTATCTCCAATTGATAAAGCGTGAACCAAAGCATTGACTTGCGGTGATTTAAAATGTTGGTTGATTTTTCGCGATATAACCAACCGCCATTGATTCAACAAACCATTTAAGCTCCATTGTTGTTTGGTGGATTTAACCATGCTTTTGATGGTGGCTGTGCCACTGATGCTTTGTCGAAACAACCACTTTTCAAGATCAAAACCAACACCGTTAGCAAGCCCATGAGGTGGTTTTAATCGCACTTCAACGTTGTATATAAGCCCTGGTTCTATGGTTGGGAGGGATTGATCCTTGAGGTACCAGTTGAATAAATACCTTTTAGCGTTTTTACCATTACTGCCAATAAAGCTGACTTTGTGTGCTGAATGTCTTGGTAAGGAATCAACTCGAATTGTCATCTCAGTGTTGTGAGGAGTTGTAAGTTGACTGTTTAGGTGAGCTTGGCAATGCCACAAGGCGTAAAACAAACCAAACAAAAAGAAGGTAAGGGACAAAGCCCAACTGAATTTTCTAATCAGAATACAGGAACCCAACAAAGCCAGACCAACAGACATCAAAATGGTTGGGTTAACTTCAGGCAACCACAAAATCTGTGCTGTGCCAAATAACAGCAGTAAGGTGTTCTTTAGGTTAATGAATGCTAAATTGAGTTTGATTTGACTAGACTTCCTTGTGTGAGTAAATACTGCTCCTGCATTAAATCAGCCACCTTTTGATCATGTGTTACCAGAACCAGTGCCGTGTTGTATTGTTTTTTGAGCGCTATGAACAGCTCCATCACTTTTGCTGCAGTTTTTTCATCCAGATTTCCTGTGGGTTCGTCGGCCAAAATACATGCTGGCTGGGTCACCATAGCACGCGCGATCGCAGCGCGTTGGCGCTCGCCACCAGAAAGTTGGGCAGGGCGGTGAGTTAAACGATCAGCCAAGCCAACTTGAGACAGTATGGCGGTGGCACGATCTTTAGCTTTTGTTTTATTTAAATTACCAATTAGCAGCGGCATCATCACATTTTCTAATGCGGAAAATTCTGGTAATAAATGGTGGAACTGATACACGAAGCCTAAGTGTTGGTTACGTAATTGACCTCTTTGTTTAGCGCTCAGTGAGTTTAACTTTTGGCCTTGGATGTTGATTTCACCTTCATTGGCAGTGTCCAGGCCGCCTAACAGATGTAATAGGGTACTTTTACCTGAACCAGATGCGCCCATGATGGCGATGGTTTCACCAGCGTTCACTGAAAAATTGAGGTCTTGAAACACGTTGATCTTGCGTTCGCCATCTACAAAGAACTTAGTCAGCCTGTTACAGCTCAGTACATTTGTGTCACTCATAACGTAACGCCTCCGCAGGCTCAACTCTGGCGGCACGCCAAGCTGGATAGATGGTAGCTAATATAGATAAGCCAAATGCGATGCCAACAATAGTCACTACATCAGTGGTGTGCAAATCAGCCGAAATTTCGGTGATGTAATAGACATCCTTAGATAAAAATTCAGTATTGAACCAACCTTCCAGGGTTTGGATGATGCTGTTGATGTTAACAGCTGTGATCAGTCCGAGTATGGTTCCGATTGCTGTTCCTATCAAACCAATCAATGTGCCTGAAACCATAAAGATTCCCATGACTTGGCCGCTTGACATGCCAAGGGTTCGGAGAATAGCGACATCGGATTGTTTTTCGGTAACTAACATGACTAATGTGGATAAGATATTGAATGCTGCAACAGCCACTATCATTGACAAAATAATAAACATTACCATGCGCTCAGTGCGGGTGGCTTTGAAAAAATTAACGTGTTCTTGGGTCCAGTCTCTGAGGCGGTAAAAACCACCTAGATCGGGTGCTAAGTGACGGACTATTTGTGGTGCTTGCATCAAATCATCAACTTTAATCCTAACACCTTCTGCAGCACCTTTAGGTATCCTTAGAAGTTTTCGCGCATCTTCCAAATGAATCAAAGCCAGTTTAAAGTCATATTCATACATTCCGACTTCAAAAATACCAGTCACGGTAAACCTTTTAAGTCTGGGTGTGACGCCAACTGCTGTGGTGCGAAACTCAGGTACATAAAGTGTTACAGTTTCGCCAGGCCCAACGCCTAAGTGAGCGGCTAAATCTGTACCAAGAATGATATTGAATTCACCGCTTTGTAAGTCATTCATGCTGCCATACTTCATGGATCCCTGGAACTCAGTTACATTTTGTTCAAATTCTGGTAGTACCCCTTGGATCAATGCACCTTCGGTACGAGACCCTTGTAGCATACCTTCGGTTTGGATATAAGGAGCAGCACCCTTAACGCGCGGGCTTTGTGTAACGACATCAATGGCATTTTGCCAGTCATTTAAGTGGTCACCTTTGAATGCAGAGATGGTGGCATGTGAAACGGTGCTTAAAATACGTTCCTGAAATTCTTTGTTAAAGCCATTCATAACTGAAATAACCACTATTACAGTCATTACCCCAAGCGCAATACCCGCCATTGATATGAGTGAAATAAAAGAGATGAAATGATTTTTGCGTTTGGCTTTGGTGTATCTGAGTCCAATAAATAAAGGTAGGTTCATAAAACAGTTCCACTGAATCAAGTGTATTGTGGCTTAAAGTATGAATAGACTCAATCTATTAATTAAAGTTTTGTGTTATTTCTATTAGCAGCAATAATTTAATGTAAAAAAAACCGCTTGAAAATCATCAAACGGTTTCAGTTTTTAGGGCCTGTTAACAGCCTGTGGTTTTGGCAGTTAATTAATTTCCACCATCATCTGTTGCTTCTTCAACTTTGTCTTTGGCAGCATCTACCATTTCGCCGGCTTTGTCTTTGGCAGCATCTACCATTTCACCGGCTTTGTCTTTGGCAGCATCTACCATTTCACCAGTCTTGTCTTTAGCCGCATCTACCATCTCGCCAGCAGCTTCTTTGCCATCTTTATACATGGCTTTGGCACCATCTGCCATTTCACCGGCTTTTTCTTTTGAGGCATCAACTGCATCGCTGGCAGCTTCTTTGGTGACCTCATAACCATCTTTTACTGCATCGGCCACTTTTTCGGCAGCATCAGCAGTTTTTTCAGCAGCTTTGTTGACTTTGGTTTTTGCTTTTTCCATTGTGCTTTGGTTTGATTTGGCATCATCCCCGCCACAAGCGGCAAGGCCAAACACAATCAATACACTCATTAGTAATGTTTTAACTCGACTCATAATATTATCCTCCAATAAATAATGATTTAATGCAAAGGGCCATATAGCCACAATACAAGGGAGGGCAGATAAACCCTAAGCTGGTTGTGATCTCAGCCTCTGTTCTAGACTCGATTCTAACACCTATATCCCTATAGGTGTCATTCATTTTTAATCTGAGCAGGAATGAAAGCAGCCACCATAATCAGATTAAATTCATTTGAAATTTTTTATCTTGTCATAAATTTCATGTTTGGGACATGCTAATATAGCCGCTCATTTAATAATTGCATTCTTTATGAAACCTTTGTCATTGATTTTACTTCTGGTGTGTGGCTTCAGTGCTTGCGCTTCAGAGCAACACTGTAAAAAGCAGCTAACTACGCCTATTTCGGTTATTCAAGGTGAACAACAAAACAGTTCGTTTGTGAACCAAAAAACTTGGGTCAAAGGCATTGTAACGGGTGATTTTAGGGGTGATGATAATCTGGGCGGTTATTTCGTTCAGAGCCTTAAACCTGATGCCAAGAAAACAACTTCAGAAGGTATTTTTGTTAAAGAAAACAACCGCCAATTACCCTTCAAAGTGGGTGATGTCATCATCACACATGGCGAGGTAGTAGAGAAGTTTGGAGTTACACAGCTGAAAAATTCACAACGCACAAAAGTGTGTGAAAGAAAACAAGTATTACCTGAGGCGGTGACCATTGAGTTGCCATTAGAGAATGCTGATTTAGAATACTTAGAAGGTATGCGAGTTACTTTAGGTAAGCCAAAATACATCACCAATAACCGCCAATACTTCACTTATGGTGAGTTAACAGTTTCATCTTCCTTGTTGATGAACCCCACATCGGTAGTTAGGCCAGGGGTAAAGGCACAAAAATTAGTTGCTGCAAACCGTTTGGATCAATTAATTATTGATGATGGTTCAACCAGAAAATATCCATTTTTCGATAAGCCAAATGGCTTTATAGACTCAGAAATTAACGCTGATAATCCCATAAAAATAGGACAGAAGCTAGCTACAACAGGGGTTATGTATTATGCTTTTGGTCAGTATAAATTACAGCCAACTGAACCCATTAAAATCAGTCATTCATTACCTGGTTCACAGACCAAGCCTAAGGATGTTCGTGGGGATTTAACCATTGCAACGTTTAATGTTGAAAACTTCTTCACTTCGGTGGATGAAGGCAAAGAAAACTGTGGGCCTTTGGTAAACTTTTTCTGTCGAGGTGCTGACAACAAAACAGAATACCAGCGCCAACTTGCTAAACTGGTACATGTGATAAATACTGCTGACGCTGCTGTCATGGGTTTGCAAGAGCTTGAAAACAATGCTCAGAAATCAATTCGGGCTTTGGTTGATGCGCTGAATAAAGATGCTGGTCGTGAAAAATGGGGATACATCGATACGGGTGCATTAGGAGAAGACGTGATTAAAGTTGGTTTAATTTATCAGGTCGATTTACTTAAGCCCCAAGGCCAATTTGCTTTGTTAAACCGGGCCAGTGACCCTGAGTTTCTAGAACATCGGAACCGCATCATTGTGGCACAAACTTTCACAGATACAGAAAACAATAGCTTCAATGTAGCAACCGTTCATTTTAAATCCAAAAGTTGCAGGGATGCGATGGATAAAAATCTGGATCAAAATGATGGGCAGGGTTGTTATAACCCCATTCGCACACAAGTGGCAGCACAACTCAGTCGATGGTTAGCTGAAGATCCAACAGGTCAAGGCGCAGCTGCAACTTTTATTGTTGGTGACTTTAATTCATATCAATTGGAAGACCCAATGGTTAAATTAAAGCAGCTGGGTTACAAAAACCTGGCAAATACGTTTTTGGCACCCCAAAACTGGACGAGCAGTTTTCGTGGGACAGTTGGATCTTTAGATTATGTGCTGGCTAATGCGGCAGGTCAAACCTTGGTTACTGGCTTAACACAATGGCACATCAATTCTGTTTCGATGGATGAATTTGGTTACAACAATGAACCATTCAACAAAAACATAGAGAAACCGAAAGATTTTTACCAGTTAGACCCTTATTCGTCATCTGATCACGATGTGGTCATTGCAGGCATTGCTTTCAAAAAATAGCGTACGACATACATAATTTACTGTTGTGACTGAGCCAAACCAAAGATAAAGCATATAGCTGGTGTTTGTTACTTTTGTCGCATGTGAGCATGAGATATCAGCATTAAAATGTTCAAAAAGAGGAGTGATTCAAATGAAATTTAAATTATCAAGCATCATTATGTTGGTGCTCTTGGCAGGGTGTCAACCCACTATCAGAACCGTAAAAACAGTAGCAACCGATTCAGTAAGCAGCGATCTGGTTGAAATTGCTTATGAGAAAATGGTTTTGGACAATGGTTTGACCGTTATTCTACACCAGGATAAATCAGATCCTATCGTTGCTTTTTCGACCATAGTGCATGTGGGATCAAGCAGGGAAAAGAAGGGGCGTACTGGTTTTGCTCATTTTTTTGAACACATGTCATTCAATGATTCAGAAAACGTTCCGATGGGCGCGAATCGTAAAATGATTCCGGAATTAGGCGGTACGCGTAATGGTGGTACTTGGAGTGATGGGACTATTTATTACGAAGTGGTTCCTAAAGATGCTTTTGAAAAGTTGATGTGGATTGATTCTGACCGTTTTGGTTACATGATTAACACGGTCAAAGAAGCCACTTTAGAACGTGAAAAGCAGGTGGTAAAAAATGAAAAACGTCAACGAGTTGATAACCGGGCATACGGGCACACTTCGCATGTAATTAAGAAAGCCTTATATCCAGATGAACATCCTTATAACTGGACAGTCATTGGTGATTTAGAAGATTTACAAAATGCCACACTGGAAGATGTGCGTGAGTTTTATGATAAATATTATACCCCAGCCAATGCCACTTTGGTGATTGCTGGTGACATTGATATGGCCGCAACCAGAGCCTCAGTGCAACGTTGGTTTGGTGAGATTAAGGCTGGTCCTGCGGTGCCCGACATGGATCCCATGCCGGTGGTCTTGAATAAAACAAAAAAACTGTACCATTTAGATAATTTTGCTCAGCTACCTGAAATCAGGCTAACTTTCCCAACGGTAGAACAATACCACCCAGATGCGTACGCCTTGGATGCATTAGGAGAAATTCTTTCTTACGGTAAACAAGCGCCTCTGTTTACCACATTAGTTGAAGATAAGAAGTTGTCATCAAGTGTTTCCGCATTCAATGACTCAGAGGAGCTGGCAGGTACTTTTACCGTTCGAGTCAGAGCCAATGCTGGTATTGATTTAGATGAAGTGAATCAGGCCATCAATGTTTCTTTTGAAAGATTTGAAACTGAAGGCATAAGAGCCAATGCATTAACCAAAATCAAGGCACGTCAGGAAACTAACTTTTACAATGGCATTTCCAGTGTGTTAAACAAAGCCTATCAATTAGGTTTGTATCAAGAGTTTGCTGGTAATCCCTCTTTTTATTTACAAGACATCAAGAACATCAAGGCAGTGACAGAGGCGGATGTGGTTAGGGTGTATAACCAATACATCAAAGACAAACCTTACATCATGACTAGTTTTGTGCCCAAATCTCAACCGGATTTGATTGTTGAGGGTTCCTTACAAGCCAACGTTGTTGAAGAGAAAATTGTGGCTGGAAAAGAGCCGGAGTTTACTGAAGATCCGAATGCCGATTTTGTTAAGACACCTACTAAATATGACCGTTCAGAACCACCACTTGGTGAATTATCGGTAATGTCCTCGCCTGCTATTTGGAAGACAGAAACACCTGGTGGCATCCCGGTTTATGGTGTTGAACACCATGAAGTACCGCTGGTTAATTTTTCCATGCGTATCAAGGGTGGGCAGGCTTTGGATGATGCTGATAAAAAAGGCACAGCGTCGTTGTTGGCTGCCATGTTGAATGAAGGCACTGCCAATAAGACCCCGGCAGAACTAGAAGATGCAATAGGTTTGTTGGGTTCCAGCTTATCAGTCAGTGCATCGGCCACTGGCATCACAATCAGTGGTTCATCCCTGGCCAGAAACTTTGCGGCAACGATTGATCTAATGACTGAAATGCTGTTAGAGCCTCGCTTTGATGCCGGTGATTTTGAGCGAGTTAAAACCCGCCGTCTAGCCAGTATTAAATATACTAAAGGCAATCCGAACACCATTGCTAACCAAGTGTTCCAGAAGTTGCTATATGGCGAAGATCATTTGGCTGGTGAAATTGTTGGTGGGACTGAAAGAGATGTTAATGGCATTGATTTGGCTGATGTCAAAGCATGGTATAACAATAGCCTCAGTGCTTCTATGGCGACCTTTAAGGTGGCCGGTGCGGTAGATGATGTGACAGTGATTGAGGCATTGAATGATTTAGATAATCAATGGCAACACAAATCAGTTGACTTTCCTGAAATTGGCCCTGCAAAAAGCTTTGATAAACCACAGGTTTATTTTATCGATTTCCCAGATGCCAAACAGTCGGTTCTTATTGTAGGTAAAGCTGTGGTGCCAGCTACTGATGAGAATTTTAATCGCATTAATATAGTGAATAATCGGTTAGGAGCTGGTTCCAGTGCACGATTGACACAAATGTTAAGAATTACTAAAGGTTACACTTACGGTGCTTATTCATACTTACAGCCACGTTTGGATTATCCGGGTGCATTCATCGCTGCCACACAAGTTCGCAGTAATGTAACCTTGGAATCATTACAAATCCTACAAGAGTTGGTTGGTGAATATGCGGCGACTTTTGAGCAAAGTGACTTGGACACGACCAAGAATTTACTTAGCAAGGGTAACACCAGGCGTTTTGAAACCCTGCAACAATTATTGGGTGAAGTGAACCGGGTTAGTTTGTATGGAAAACCCAAAAACTATTTAGAACTGGAGCAGGCCGAATTAGCAGACATGACTTTGGATGAAGCCAGAACCATCATCAATCAATATCTGAACGAGGATGAAATGATTTATCTGGTTGTGGGTGATGCCAAGACCCAATTGTCCAGAATTAAGGAGTTGGGTTATGATGAACCCATCGTTCTTGATAAAGAAGGTAACCCAATTGAGTAGTTTGGCCCTGTAAATTCACACTTCGACAGGCTCAGTGTACTGGAATAAAAGCCGGCTGAGCCTGTCGAAGCCATTTTCCAAAAAATAAAAATCCTCAGTGGACCACCAGCAGTTCGCCCGTATTTTAATAAGCACCAACAACCCAACTGATCGTCATATTCGGACATGATCTGAATATCCATTGTAAATTCTCTGAATTTCAGGCTTGTGTTCGATATTGTACCTGTTGAAATAAAATTCTGAATTGACTATATTGGTTTCGACATAAAGCCATAAAAGTCTTGTTTTAAAATGTCCAGGCACATATCGACAAGAAAAAGGAAACTATATCATGAGCTTATTTGATGAATTAAGACAGTTACATATTGAAAAAGAACAAAATAATCTTGTTATATTTGTTGGAGCAGGCATTTCTGAAAATTATGAAGATACAAGGATTTCTCGTTATTCATTATCAAACAGCCCTAAAATAAAAGACGGAAAAAAGTTCCCTTCTTGGAGTGATTTGGTGGATGAATTTGTACCAGATGATATGAGTGAGAAGTCTGGTATTGATGATTTGAAAAGGGTACAAATCTACCAAGATTTAAACTCTAAAGAAGCTGTTACATTTAAAGTTCAAGAACTATTTCCAAGAGAATATGATTGTTTTGATATACACAAGTTAATTTTTGATATTGAACCAGAGCATGTAATAACAACGAATTATGATCACTTACTTGAGAAAGCTATGCGTATTAAGTGGGAAAATAAATATCAAGTGGTTGATTGTGATGAAGCTATACCTTTTTCAAAATCCAAAAGGAACTTGTTAGTAAAAGCCCATGGTGATATTTGTAGAGGTAATATCGTTTTATCAGAGAAAGATTACAATGATTACGAGGAGAACTTTCCGTTAATCTTATCCTTTCTGAAATATGTTTTCAGTAAATATAAAGTCCTTTTTATCGGGTTCAGTTTAAGTGATCCAAACTTTAACAAAATATTGTATTGGGTGAAAAACATTCTCAATGAAAATTCAATCAGGCATACTGTAATTTTACACAGTGATATTACACAGAGTGAGAGAAACTATTTCCAAAAAAGGAGCGTAGATGTTATTACATCAAAAGAGATTTCTCAAAACTTTTTGCCTGATTCAAACGAAAGCAATTATTTAGTTGAAGCATTACAAATCATTAAATATGGATTTCCCAGTTACAAGTATACTTTTGAGCAAAAAACTAAAACCTTTGATAAGAACATTGAAACCTTTGAGTCATTTAATTATTTGCTACCAGAACATGTGAATAACTATCTGAGCAACCTAAATTTAACATTCAAACACGATATACAAGCTGAAATTAACAAGAGTGACAATAAAACAAAAAATTATCCTTGGGTTGCAAATTTGTATGAGCATAGTTTTGCTGGAATGAGAGATTCAGAAGAAAAAGACTTTAATTTAAACACCTGGTTATCTGAATTTGATAATTCAAAAGACTCAATGGGTGAACGTGAGCAAAAGTTTGTTCGGAAGGTAGTAAAACTGTTTCTTTACTCCAATATCGGTGTTGTTGGCATGAGTGGCTTTTTAAAACATGAGAAACAAATATTAAAATATTTGGATTCAAAAACTCAGGAGCAATATAAATATTTATTAACCTACAGCTATAAGATATTTAATAATAATGAATCCGCCATGTTTTCGGAGATAGATAAATCTTTTGAAAAGGAAAGTCCACATTATGATATGTTGACTTTAAGTGATGATGGCTATTTCACTACATATATGCTGGGCGATAGGGAAAGAGCATATGACAAATTTAAAGGCATTAGCTCAGAGCAAGATGATGAAGTACTGAAATACTTAAAGTATTTTCGATTAAGGTTCTTAAACAAAAATAGAAAAATTACCAATATCAATGGTTGGGATCAAAATGAAGGAAGATTATATGTACAAATCTACCATAATATCAGCAAGTTTAACCAAAATTTATTATCTGGGCTCCATAGTTTAAATTTCATACAAGAATTTATTAGCTTCAATATAAAGCTTGAAAAAGACTACAAAGAATGTCTAATTGAAAAAAAGAATACACTTGAAGGTGGTTGGGGAACCAAAGATTTATACCAAATATCTTTTTATTTGAATTACTCAAGGTTTTTAAAGTTTGTTCTGTTAAACAAACTCCCTATCGTTGATGATCAAAGGTTCCAAAATGCATTACGTTTAAGCAATGATCTTTACTTTAAATATTTTTTTATAATAAATGATGAAAATGCAGTCCAAATTCCTAATTGGGTAATTATTGGAATATTATTAGACAATAATAAAAAGGTTTTTCAACAAGAAATAATCAAGCTTCATAATCAAAACTATACAAAGAAAATCAACTATTCATTTGATCATGGTTTTATACAAGATTTAATTCTGTTGAATTTAAGTAATAAAAACAACGAATCGAAGCTGTTATATTTTGAGAATATTGTTTACTTAGTCTCGTTGGCTTCAGAGAATAAAGAAAATTTTGAATTGATTTTAAATATCTTTTTCAAAATGATTCAAAATGATATTTCTTTCTTTGATTTGCATGCTAACTCTTTAAGTTTGGCTGTAATAAATTATAAAAAAGATAATGAATTTACTAAAAATCAAAAAAATACACTTGTTGATATATCTAACATCTATATCAGAAATGTGCTGAATAATGTCTTTGATGAAAAAGTAAGTAATAAATTTCGTACTGTAGTTTATTATTTAGAAAAAGAGAAATTTGAAGATAGCAAAAATGAAGAAATAAAAAAAATTATTGAAGGTGATAATTTACGCCCGAATCAAATTAGATATGTTTTTAATTTGTTAAAAATATTGGGATATACAAAGAAAGAGATTAATAGACTCGTACATTATTTAAAGGATTATATAAAAAAACACAACGTATTTAAGAATACCGATTTCAATCGAGAAAGGTTTAGTATTGAGAATGAAATACTATTTTTATATCGAGCATATGATATAGATTTAGGTATAGAAAATATTATCAATCATTATTCAAATATTTTAGAACTTAATTTATCAAAAGACTCTATTAGTACAGCTACAAGTAGCGCTTTGGAGTGGATGAATATTTTCATAGACGATGAAAAATTTGCAGTAAAAGTTAATGATGAACTATCAAAAATTAATTTTAATATAAATTTTCTTTCCTTTATAAAAAAACTCAAAGTAAAAAGCTCTTTTGACTTCATGAATGTTGAAAAATTGAACATTCAAGAGTCATTTAAATTATTCATAAAAATTGGCAAATTTAACGGGCTGGACCAGGAAGTAATAGACATTTTTACTCAAATTCAAGTGTTTGAATATATTGCTGATGACATCAATTTAATTGAAGAAAATAGTAAACAATTGAAAGAGTTTTTTATTAAGTCAAAGTCGTTCGAATTTGCTAATAGACCACTTACAGTTTCTTTTCTAGCATTAGTCGAATTATTCATTGATGGTGAAATAAAATCAATTAAATTAAGGCCTATATTAAGAGGAGTAGTTGAAGAGTACATGCAAGAAAAATAATGAACGCTTCTGGTAATATTAGTTTTTTAGATATGTGACTTATGATACTCATTCTTACCCTTTAGGTTATTTAGTTTTCTGTTAAAGCATGCTGTGAGTTGAGATTTGACATACCCCTCGATCCCTTCTCAAGAGGGGAGGTTTAAGGGCGTATTCCCGGTTTGCCGGCGAGCCGCTGGCGGTCCATTACAACAATCCATGACCTACAGCCCATGATTTTGGTTTGTGATGAATTCTATAATGACTGCTTTTATTTATTTGTGAATTTATTTATGCGGTATCTTCAAAAAATTACTGTGGTGTTGACCATGTTTACTTTGAGCACCCAGCTTATCGCCAAAGAACAGGATTGGGTTAAACGATCCAATGAAATTGCTTACAAAATTTTAGAATCTGGCGCTAAATTTGCTCCTGAGTTTTCCGGGCAATCTGGTGTGGAAGGCTATGATGAAGAAATTTTTGACCTCAAGGCCAACCTAACAGCAAGGCAGCTTGAGAATGCTGAAAATAACTTAAAGATGTTAAAGAGCTATTTGGCCAAAGAAAAAGATCCGCGAGTTAAACAAGACATTGAAATCATGATGCAGTCAGTTGTGGATGGTATTGAGTCAACCAAGATTAATGATGCCAGGGTATTGCCTTATGGTAATGTGGTGGGTCTGATTTTTGCAGGATTTAACGGTCAACTAGACAAACAAGTTCCGTTCGAACGTCAAAAAGCAGCCTTGGTTAGGTTGAAAAAATATACTGGAGCGGCAGAGGGATACGAACCATTGGTTGAATTAGCGAAACAGCGTTTAACTGAACGGATGGGCGAAAAGGACTTAATTAAGCCTTACAAGGGAGAAGTTGAACAAGACATTCAACGGTCACCCATTTTTATCAAAGGTTTAACAGATGTGTTCGCTGCTACAGATTTAACTGGCTATGAGGCGGATTTGAAAGTACTACAACAACAGCTGAGTGATTATAACGAATGGGTCAAAACTAACATCCTGCCCAATACCCGCGAAAGTGCTATGTTGCCGCGTGAATTGTATGAGTTGCAGTTGAAAAACTATGGTGTAGATGCATCGCCTGAGGCTTTGATGAAAATAGGCCAGACTGCTTTTATGAACATTCGCTTTGAAATGATGGCTATAGCGCCGTTGGTGGCTGAAAAGATGGGCTATGAAACCACTGATTATCGTGAAGTCATGGAGTTGTTAAAAGCCGATCAAATTTATGGTGAAGAAGCTTTGATGGATGAGTATACTGCTGTTATGCGAGAGCTGGATAAAATCATTGAGCGTAATCAATTGATATCACTGCCTAATGAGCCAGCGCGGGCACGCATGGCGACAGCTGCTGAAACTGCACAACAACCGGCAGCGCATTTAGATGTGCCTCGATTGGTGGGGAACACTGGTGAATTTCCGGAATTTATCGTCCCCAAAATTGAGCAAAATGAAGATGGTTCCTGGCCTAAAAACGATTATGCTTTTAAAGCAATGATGTGGACGTTATCAGCTCATGAGGCTCGACCTGGCCATGAATTACAGTTCACCACTATGTTGCGTGGTGGCGTTTCAACAGCACGTGCGATGTTTGCCTTTAATTCTGCTAATGTAGAGGGCTGGGCATTGTATGCGGAGGCCATAAGTAAACAATACATGCCCTTGGAGGGGCAGTTGTATTCTTTACAAGCTCGATTGTTGCGGGCTGCCAGGATTTGGTTGGATCCGATGCTGAATCTGGGGCTAATCACACCTGCAGAGGCCAAGCGTATTTTGATGGAGGATGTGGGAGAAGATGATTTGAATGCACAAACCGAAATAGACCGCTATACCTTCCGTTCACCGGCTCAAGCAACAGCTTACTATTATGGCTATGAAAAGTTATTACAGCTCAGAGCCACTACAGAATTGAAGCTTAAGGATAGGTTTAATCAAAAAGATTTTCATGATTTTATTCTCAAACAGGGCCTGTTGCCACCTGATTTGTTGCACCATGCTGTGATGGAAGAATTTGTATCGAACCAAATAAAATAACCGTTTCCTCATAAAATCAAAAAACAAGCCCAGGTTCGCGATCTGGGCTTATTCTTGCGAGTTAAAAACACTTGCAAACTGTTCAAAAACAAAACAAAATCTATGCAGTTAAAGTCTGTGATTGATTGATGATGTCTGAGTACGTCCAGAAAATTGACCAAGCCCTGTATCAGCAGCTCAAAGCCATGGCTCGCAAGTTAATGGTGAGAGAACGGGAAGGGCATACCTTATCCCCAACAGATTTAGTGCATGAAGCCTATGTTTCACTGCTGGCTAAGGACATGGATTTTGAAAGTCAATTGCATTATTACCATACCTTGGCGAGGCAGATGCGACGGTTGTTAGTCGATTACAGCCGAAAAAAAAATGCCGGTAAACGCCAAGGTTGTGTGAATCAAGTGATGTACACAGATTCTTTGGGATTGTCACACGATTTGTATGATTTTGAAGTCATCAATGACGCTATGAATGAATTGAACGAAATGGATGAACGCAGTGGTTTGTGTTTGGAGTTGGTATATTTTGCGGCACTACCGCAAAAACAAGCGGCTGAAGTGGTGGGGATTTCATTAGCGACCTTGGAACGTGACCTGAAGTTTGGCCGTGCGTTTGTTCAAGATTTTGTTACTGAATCTCATGTGGCTTCATGACTGAGGGTTCAGAATCCAGTTTTGGTCAACAAGTCAAAGCCTTGTTCCAAGCAGTGGTGGATTTGCCGTTTGAGGTTCAAGCAAAATACTTGGCGTCGGCCGATGTCTCGCTTGAAATTTTGAATAAAGTTAAACGCTTACTCAAAGCTTCTCAAGCAGCAGATGAGGTGGGCTTAACGACCCGGTTGGCCGATGAAACGCAGTTTGCTTTGGGCTTGGAGAGCCTCAAAGCGGGGATGCAGGTGGATCAATATGAACTGATTGAGCCGGTGGGCCGTGGTGGTCAAGGGGAAGTGTGGTTGGCAAGGCGTGCCGATGCCGAATTTGAACACCAGGTGGCGATTAAATTCCTCAAGCCTGTTTTTGCTGAGAAAGAATGGCAGCGTTTCCAAATCGAACGCAATGTGCTGGCTTCCTTGTCCCACCCCAACATCGCCCAGCTGTATGGTGGCGGTAAACAAGCCGATGGCCGTTTGTACATGATCCTGGAGTGGGTGGATGGTCTGAGCATCACCGAATACGCCCAAGAGAACCGACTGAATCGACAGCAGATCCTGGATTGTTTTCAACAGGTTTGTGCAGCAGTGGGTTTTGCCCATGGCCGCGGTATCATCCACCGCGACATCAAGCCTTCCAACATCCTGGTGACTCAGGAAGGGGTGGTAAAATTGCTGGATTTTGGCATCGCCAAAGCCATCGGTGCCAACGTCACCCAGACCCAGGAAGCGGCGATGCTGACCTTGGCGTACTCCAGCCCGGAGGCTTTGAAAGGGCAGCCGGGTTCCACCAGCACCGATGTTTATGCTTTGGGGCTGGTGTTGTATGAGTTGTTGACTGGAGTACATGCCTTTGCGGATGTGTTGGACACGCCGGCTGAGTTGATTGAAGTGATCACCCACCAAACCCCGACGCGGCCGAGTCAGTTACACCCCAGTGAGCAGATGCCCAAAGCCATGGGCCTGCCGGCCAAGGACTTGGATAATCTGGTGCTGATGGCGCTGCGCAAAGAGCCTGAGCGGCGTTATTTGACGGTGCAAGGATTGAGCAATGATGTGGGCCGTTACCTCAAAGGAGAGCCTTTGCGTGCCAGCGGCGATGGTTGGTGGTACAAAACCCAGAAACTGATCAAGCGCAACAAAACCGCGTCGTTGCTGACGGGCATGTTGGCGGTGTTCCTGGTTGCTTTGCCGATTACCTTGTATCAAAAGAACCGGGAAATTGAGGCCGAACGAGACCGGGCTGAACAGCAAGCCACTTTGGCCAAGGCCAACAGTGATTTTCTGGTGACGGTGTTTGAGGCGGCATCGCCATTGGGGAATGAAGGCCGGGAAATTGGCCTGGATGAAGTCTTGGCTTTGGGCGAAGCCCAGTTGGTCAACAACAACCAAATCAACGCCCAGTTGCGCTCAAAGTTGTTCCACACCTTTGGAGAAATTCACCACAACCTCGGCGATGCGCCCAAGGCAGTGCGTTTGTATGGTGAGTCAGCGGCATTGGCTCGTCAAAACAAAGATCAAGTGGCCTTGTTAAAAGCTTTAGGTCAGCAGGCGGTTTCTGCCTATTGGGCAGACGACATGGCATTGTCTCAGGCCTTGTTGGCGGAAGCGGAAACCATCAGTCAAAATGTGAACGATCCGGAGGCGTTGATCTGGCACCAGATCCGCCGAGCCACTTTGTATCATGATGGCATGGGCAAACGTGAAGAGTCAGTGGGCATGTCCCTCAAAACGCTGGAAATGGTGAAGGCCCTCAACATCAATGACCCTTCCATATTGGGGCGAATATACAATGAACTGTCGGTGGCGATCCGACCTATTGATGTGGATAAAAGCGTTGAGTACAACCAATTGAGCCTGGATTATGGTGCGCAATCGCATGGCACCATGCATCCGGTGTATCATGATCGATTGATCAGTCGTGCCATCAGTTTGATTCGGGCAGAGCGGTATGTGGAGGCACATGACGTATTGGAAGTGGCTTTGGCCAATGCCGAAAAAATATATGGCAAAAACCACCCGAACTATGCCGATACATTGAATGAAAAAGCCGTGTTGTGGCATGATCATGGTCAGCTGGAGTTGGCGCGGCAAACCTATCAACAGGCCATTGACATTACCTTGAACAGTGGATCAAAAAAACAGATTCAATTTGCCATACAAATCAATAATCTGGCTTATTTATTTGAGGATATGTTTGATGTCGAATCGGCCATTGATCTGTATCGGGAGTCGGTTGATATCAGACGTCAGGTTCATCCTGACAACGCCATCCGAATTGCCAGTGCCCAGGGCAATTTGGCCCGTGCTTTGGCGAAAATGGGGCATTTCACAGAAGCCCAAACATTGATAGATGAAGTGATCCCTGTGTTTACCTCATCCAAACGCAATAACCTCTACAATGATTTGACTCAGGCAGCCATCACCATCGGTGGTGCCAGGCGTGCCGAGGCCTGTGAGAATGGTTTGCAAGCCATCGAAGCCCTGACGCCACGCCTGGAGCAAGAGTCGGCTGGTGGTTGGCGACGGATGCGAGCAGAATTGTGGATTGGTGAATTGGCCATGCAGTGTGGTGAGCAGGACCTGGCGGATTCATTTTTTACTCAATCCCTGGACAAAGCCCGCACCATTTATGATGCGGGTTCTGATGGCTTGTTGATGATTGAAGAACGCGTTGCCTTATTTCAACAATGACTGGCGCATGATACCGAGTGATTAATCAGTCAAAGCCATTGGCAAAAATAAGATCCGGTAAGCCACCATCAAATTCAAACGCACCCACATCTCGGTCACCGTTGGCAGAATAACCGCGTTGGTCGTGCCCGATGCTGTTGGTTCCGCTGTTGTTCACCGCTTCGCTGCTGGCATCCAACGCATGGGTCAGCACACAGCTGCCATCCGGCAGCGTGATGGCACAACCGTTATCTGCCAATGCCAAGACAGAATCGCTGGTCAGCAAAGTTGGCAACAGGCCAGGGCAACCACTGTTCATTGTGTCTGATAGGTTGTGTTCGGCTGTCACGGCTGTAATGCTGCCACAATCCACATCACCCAAGTGGCTGTTACCAACCAATAAATTATTCTCAAAAGCATCTGTGGTGACGTTTGATCCGACACTGATGGCTTGGCTGGTGTGGTGAGCAAATGTGTTGCCGTTGATCTGTCCCAGGGTGCTGAATTCGAAGTACCAGGCGGCACCACTCAATGCAGCACTGTTGTTATAAAAGGTGTTGACTTCTGCGGCATTCAGATTGGTGTCTAGTCCATAAATGGCGCCGCCGATGGTCAGTGCCGAATTCAAAGTCATGGTGTTTTGGGCCATGGTGTTGATGAAGCTGTTGTCCGAGAAAACGGCACCACCGATTCTGCCGAGGTTGTTTGTCAGCTGATTGTTGGTCATCGATGCGGTGGTGTTTTTGAAATAAAGGGCGCCACCCAGATCGCTGGCCTGGTTGCTTTCGAAACGGCTGTTCTCAATGTTGATGTCCCCAAATCCTTTGTGAATCGCCCCGCCAAATGCTTGATCAGATACTGAGGCGGCTCGGTTGTTTGTGAAGCTGGTGTTGATGACTTCAATTTGGTCTGGGCCATTGGAGAAGAGGGCACCGCCTTGGTTGGCACGGTTTGCGTAGAAGTGGCTGTTTTTGATTTGACCAATGGTGACATTCGGTGAATTTCTCATGAAGATGGCGCCGCCATTTTCCAGGCTGATGTTGGTCGAAAAAGTGCTGTTATTGATGGTTCCCATACCGTCGATGGATTGAATTGTGATGGCGCCACCCACCCCTTGGGCTTGATTTTCGATGAAATCAACCTGGCTCATATGCAGAATGCCTTGGAGCACAAAAATGGCGCCACCGTCGGGTTCAAAAGCATTTAAGCCATCCACACAACCGTGGCCTAACTCGATTTGTTGTAGGTGAAATTCTGGCTCCAGAGCGCCTCTGAAAACCAACAACCTGAATTCTGTTGTTGCGTTCTGAAAATTTAGATCACAACCGAGGTTCGGATCACGGTGCAAAAAATGCCCTTGGCCATCAAGAACCACAGGCGCGGTGATTTCAGGTAACCCAGTGTGGCCCAAACTTGTGTTAATGTCATAAGGCTCGGTCAGGGTGACATTTGCAGTCAACACAATGGTGTCATTCACATCGTCACCGGCCAAACAATCTGGGTGGGTGACGGCGTTGTCATTGGCGTTGATGATGGCCTCAGAGAGGGAACACATGCCATCTTCGGCCACTGTGCCGTCAGAGCCATTCACGGTAATGGTGGCCGCCATAGCTGCCAGTTGAGCACTGAACATGATCAATACACCCATGGCCTTGATGACAGGTTGTTTGTGGTTGTTCGTCGATGTGTGCATTGTTCACTTTGGGTTTGGAGTCAATTACCTATGCGAAAAAAGAAACCAAACCCTTCATTTAAAATGAGTTAATTGTGACTGCTGTCCATGTGTGTGAATTGCCTGCGCATGTACAGCACCATCAATCCAATTAAAAACAACAATCCCCACCAGCTGTTCACAGGAACCGGTTGCACCGTGATCTGTCCGGTGCCAGCCAGACTGATGAGATCCGGACTGGATGGGGCATTGCTGATGATTTGGATTTGGTCGGAATAAGGATCCTGGTCGTTGGGTGCAAAAGTCACCAGCAACTGGCAGGATTCACCCGGTGCC
>JANQRW010000035.1 GCA_028284365.1 Marinicella sp. | reverse complement strand
TAAGCCCGAGGTTACCAGCTATACTGGCCGTGGTCGTTTTCATTTTTGTCGGGAACAAAAATGAATGAAGACCCAACAGTATTCCTTCATAGACACTTTTTAACTCTTTGAATATGCCAAAAATAAAAGCATTTAAATACAGCAACAACAAACCCAGACCCACCCAGCAACAACTCAATGACTTTATCAATGCAAATACTTTGTCATTGAAAAAAAGCAGTAAACAATTGGCACAATACCACTCAGCCCTGAATGCCGAAGGTAAACAAGCAGTATTGGTTATTTTTCAGGCCTTGGATGCCGCGGGCAAAGACAGCACCATTCGCAATGTATTCAAGCACTGCGATCCGGCTGGATTCAATGTGGCTTCATTCAAAGCCCCCACCAAACTTGAGGCCAAACACGATTTCATGTGGCGTTGTTACGAAAAATTTCCAGCCAAAGGTCAATTAACAGTCTTTAATCGCAGCTATTATGAAGAAACCTTGATTGTTAAGGTACACCCTGCATTCCTCAAAGGCCAAGGCATTGATCAAAAGCCCAACAAAGCCTTTTGGCAACAAAGGTATGATTACATCAACCAGGTCGAAGCACACCTCGTCGCTTCAGGCACGCAAGTGATCAAATTCTTTCTCGATGTCAGTCAAGAGACCCAGCACAGTCGCTTTATCAGGCGTTACAGCACACCTGAAAAGCAATGGAAATTCAATGTGGGCGATTTGAAAGAAAGCCTGTTATGGGATCAATACCAAAAAGCCTTTAATACCCTTTTAAAGAAAACCTCAACCAAAGTCGCTCCCTGGTATGTCATTCCAGCCAATGACAAGCCCAACATGCGAGCCATAGTAGCAGAAACAGTTAAACAACACCTCAAACAGATGAATTGTCAATACCCACAAATGTCAGATTTTGATAAAGAGGAACTGGAGTTAATAGATAACTTGGTCAAAAGCAAGCAATGACACTGCAGTGGTCAGCTGTATTTTTGCAACAAAAGGAATACTCTTGGGGCTTCATTCAAATTTGTTCCCGACAAATTTGAAAGCGACCACTGCGAGCATGACTTATAACTTCGGGCTTGCTCTTTCTGATTGGCCTACATGGATGTAGGTCTGTCGCGTGAGTTTGGAACGTAAGTGGCCGCTTCGCTCACGGCTTATCGAACATTACATCAAGGCTTCTTGCCTTCGGCAAACCGCCATGATTTCATGTTATGCCTAACCAAGAGCACGCGCTACGGCATTCAAGCAGGGCTTCTTACCTTTCAGGTAAACCGCCATGCGCTCATTGCCTGCGCTGGTCGAGCCGATCATCGGCTCTCCTATTTGGTTGGTTTAAGTAATACCTGGCTATTGTCATCCTGGTGTAGATAAGCGGAATTGAAAGGTCTTTTTGCTGATGGTAGTTAGGTTTTCTTGGATCAAGTGACGTGATTCTATCATCATACCCAATGAAAGTTACTGGCATAATATGCTCCGGCAATTCTTTCATTCACCACTTCCATGTGGTTTGATGATTCTTGTGTCTAAACATTGCGTTAGCTGTTGCAGATTCATTCGACCCCACTCCTGCCCGTTTAGAATGACAGAACTAAACGTCACCTCAAGCCCGTCCTCACCTCAATCTTATTATGCAGTGTTCGGTGTACAGGACATTTATCGGCAATCACTAACAACTTACCAATCTGTTCTTGAGTTAATTGACCTTCAAATTCTATGGTGCGATTGATAACGTCGACTTTAGGGAATTCATCAGAGCAGGACAGGCAATCTTCGCCGTGTTCACGGTTATGGGACAGGTTAACTGTCACATTTTCCATGGGAATTTTCTTGAGGTTGGCATACATGCGCAAGGTCATGACAGTGCAGGCACCCAGCCCAGCCAACAGGTGTTGGTAAGGGTCAGGGCCAAGGTTGCTGCCACCGACTTTCAGGGGTTCATCAGCGATCCATTGGTGTGAGGCGGTTTGGATGTCACATTTAAATTTATGGTCGACTTCAGTTACGCGAACTTGGCCATCTGGAACCTTGGCTTTTTTGACTGGAGCACTTTGATCTACATCAATGAACTTTTCTGACCAGGTGGCAATGACTTTGGCAGCGTAGGCGGCATCCGATTTTTTGGTCAGTAAATGGTTGGCATGATCCAAACTGACAAAGCTTTTGGGGTGCTTGGCCGCAACGTAGATTTTTTCTGCTTCGTTGATAGATACCGTATCGTCCACCGGCGAATGCATCACCAGCAAGGCTTTTTTCAGATTGTTGATGTGTTCGGTATTCTGGGCATCTAAGTCATCAATGAATTGTTTTTTGATTTTAAAGGGGCGCCCGCCCAAATTAACCTCAGCTTCTCCTTGAGCATCGATGGTGTTCAAGTCGCAGGCGAACAGGTGTTTAACATGATTGGCATCAGCCGGTGAGCCTATGGTGACCACGGCTTTGGCAGCGGGTATTTGTGCAGCTGCTTTGAGCACCGCGGCACCACCCAATGAGTGACCAATTAAAATACTGGGTGTTTGGTAATGTGTTTCGAGGTAGTTGGCTGCGGCGATGAGGTCTTCGACATTGGATGAGAAATTGGTGTTGGCGAAATCGCCATCTGAGTGACCCAAACCAGTGAAATCAAAACGAAACACTGCGAAACCGGCAGCCACCAGTGCTTTGCTGATGTGTGAGGCGGCAATGAAATCTTTACCGCAGGTGAAGCAGTGTGCAAACAACACAAAAGCCTTACTCTCTGGGTCTTGTTGTTCAAGTAAACCTGATAATTCAGCTTGGCTGCCTTGGAATTTGATTGCTGTTTTTAACATGATGACTCTGGTTGTGAGAGGTTAATAGACCATTTTAGCAGTTAAAACTGACAAGCTTTTACACTTGAATCGGATAAAATGGTTTTTTTAAAATGAGAATGCCATGATTCCTCACAAAAGCTTAAATGTTTATGACGAAGAATTAGAAATGTGCTGTGAAGACCCGATGACTGGTTTTTTTCGTGATGGTTGTTGCAACACTGCAGATGAGGATTTGGGGGTGCATACTGTTTGTGTGGAATTGACTGATGACTTTTTGCAATTCTCCAAACGCAGGGGCAATGATTTGGTCACACCACAACCGGCTTTTAATTTTCCTGGTCTGAAGGCTGGTGATCGTTGGTGTTTGTGTGCCAGCCGCTGGTTGCAAGCACACCAGGCAGGGATGGCACCACGGGTGTACATCAGGAGTACCCACAAGCGAACTTTAGAAATTGTTGATTTGGAGTTGTTGAAGGCGTATGCAGTTGACCTACAGTGAGGTGCGTTTTTTCAATAGCTTACTGATTGACTGCCAGCTGATGATCAAAAGGGCAATCCAAATACCTGAAAAAGCCACTTTGTGGCCGGAGGTGAAAACCTCACCATAAAAATACACCGCAATCAAAAAGCTGATACTGGGTGCGATGTATTGTAAAAACCCCACCAAGGTTAGAGTCAGTTGTTTGGCGGCATAGTTAAACCCAATCAATGGCAGAATCGTAACCAACCCGGATAACACCAATAAGATACTGGTGCTACTGGTTGCATTCTCAATGGTCGGACTGAATGCCAACAAATAAATCAAGGCTGGGAACAACAACAAAGTCGTTTCCCAAAACAAGCCAACCAATGGCCCCACATTCAGAGTTTTCCTGACCAATCCGTATAAACCAAAAGTGATTGCCAATGCCAGAGCAATCCAGGGCGGTTGACCCAAGTAGAAACCCAAATAAACAGTGGTTGTTGCGGCGATGATTAGTGCAATGGTTTGGGTTTTGTTGAGGCGCTCACCCAAAAACAACATGCCTAAGAATATATTAACCAAAGGGTTGGTGAAGTAGCCCAAAGAGGTGGCGAGAATTTGGCCATTGTTCACCGCCCACACGAATATCAACCAGTTACTGATTATCAAAGAACCACTGATGAACAAAGTCATCAATTGTTTAGCTGATACCCGCAGTGTTTTAAAAAGCTGCTGCCGTTCACGATAGGCCAAAAATAACAACAAAAAGCCAGCGGCCCAAATGATGCGTTGGGCGATGATGGTCAGGGCAGGGACGTGTTGCAACAGTTTGAAATAAATGGGTGCAAAGCCCCAAAAGACAAAACAAAATATGCCAGCTGTCAAGCCTTTTTGGTGTGGTGTGGTCATGCCGGCATTGTATGTTATTTCGACAATGTTGGCATTGCTCCTGGTTGAAATAAACTTCCATTGCCTGAAAACCTTTTTGTAGAAGTTTGATCTGTTTTGTTAGTAATTTGTAAATAATTCATAAATAATTCTTTTAATTTATCTACTAAAGAGTTAGTATGTAAATATTAGTAGTATAGTTTTAGTATATGTTCTTTATGCTACTAATGCTCCCATGATGGGAAAACTATATAGATAAACCTTGTGAGGAATAACTATTGTTTAACTCGCTATGACTGCATTCATCTTTTGTTAGAAAGATGGGTGCAGTTTCATAGAGCTTCCTCGGTCTTTAAATAGGCAACAAATTGGAGAACTTAATGAATATAAAATATAAAAAAATAGTGGATGCAATAAAACGAAACTTGTTAACTAGTTTAGTTGCTACCATAATTGTCAGCACACCAGTGTTAGCACAAGATAATAATGAAGAAGATGAATCTGTGGAAGAGCAGGGGCGTATGGTAGTCACTGGTACACGAATCAGAAGATTGGATATGGAGTCATCAGTTCCGGTTCAAGTCTTTGACGCTGATTTCATAGAAGCGACAGGTGCACCTACTTTGCAAGACTTTTTGTTTCAATCGAATATTGCTGGCCCTGGTTTGTTCAATGAAAACTCGACCTTAAGTCAAACAGCTGGAACTGCAAATTTTGATGCCCGTGGTTTTGGTAGTGATTATGTGGTGGTGCTATTAAATGGCAGGCGGCTGCCAGCCGATCCATTAGGGGGAGCCTCTGCAACCAATATTAACTTGGTGCCATTGGGTGCCATTGAGCGAATTGAATACTTATCTGATGGCGCTTCAGCCATTTATGGTGCTGATGCCATTTCAGGTGTGGTTAATATCATTACTAAGTCAGATTATAATGGTGCCAATATTAATTTACGCTTTGGCACCACATCTGAAAATGATGGTGAATTAGGCGATATATCTATAACCACTGGAGCCAGTTCTGACAAGGGCAGCATTACAGTTGCGTTTAATTGGGCCCAACAAGATGATATTGATGCAGAGACCAGGCCTTTGATCGGATCAGCGATTGCACCAGATGGGACAGATGATAGATCGCCAACAGGTTTGCCGGGTACTTTTCTTGATTTTGGAGCGGGCATTTCGTACCCAGATCCAAATTGTCCAGCAGGTTCGAGTCGACCAGCGCAATTCACTAATCTGGGGGAAGATTGTGCTTTTGATTTTGCGCCCTTGTATGATGCGGTTCCGGCACAAACCAGACAGTCAATCATTGCAGTGGGTGATTACCAAACATCTGATAATGGAACGGCATATGGTGAGTTTCGATACAGCAGGAATTTCACCGAAGTCAGAAATGGTGCCGCACCCGCATTTTTTAATATCACAGGTTCGCCCTCATTGACGTCAATTGATGCACAGCTGGGTACCGATTTATTGAGCTCGCCCAGTGTTTTTATATTAAGAAGATCAGTTGATGCAGGTCCTCGAGCCACAGATAATACAAATACGGCGCTCTCAGCAGTGGTCGGTTATAAACATTTATTTGGTAATCATGAATTAGATATGAGTTATCAGGCTGTAGACTCCGAACAAAACAGAGTCGGTGTGGGCGGGCAAATTTCAATCAGTGCACTAGAAGCTGCAGTTGCAAGCGGTGTCTTTGATCCAACCGAGCTTTATGATCCGGCTTTTTATGAATCAAATGGACTATCAATTTCAACACAACGTCAAGCCATTGGAGATGTGGATACTTTAAAGCTGGGTATGAATGGTTTCTTTGATTTAGGATTTGGAAACAGCGATTTGGGTTATGCAGTTGGTTATCAGTATCAAGAAACATCATTCGTCGATCGTGCTGATGTGGCCTCAAGTACCGGTGATGTGGCTGGAGGAGCCAGTTCTAATGGTGCAGGTAATTCTAAAGCCACGTCATTTTACGGGGAATTATCTTTTTCACCTTTTGAAGGTGTTGAAGTTGGCCTGGCTGGACGAAGTGATGATTTTGATTGGGATAACATCAGCAGCAGCGGTGGTGACAGTCAATCGACCTATAGGTTGTCAGCTTCATGGCGCCCTAATGATACTTTTATGATCAGGGGATCATTAGGAACTGGTTTTAAAGCCCCAACTTTAGGAAACTTGTTTCTGGGTCGATCATTTGGTGTAACCAGAGCAGTTGATACAAGATTATGTAATGCTGCCAATGCTGATCCAAACGCCACACCTGAAGATATAACCAATGCATGTAGAACACTTGAAATCAGATCAGTAGGTGGTGGTAATCCAGAATTAGAAACTGAAGAGTCTCAATCATACAGTATTGGTTTGGTACTTGAGCCCATTGATAATTTAAGTTTTACGTTAGATTATTATAATATTGAAGTGGATAATAAGATTGGGTCTTTGGGGGTTCAGGAGATTATTGATAACGAAGACAGCTTTCCTGATTTAATTACTCGGGTCAATGGTTCATTATCGGTGCCCGGTGCAGAAGTGAGGTCTAACCTACAGAATTTGACACAAGAGAACGGTGATGGCTTGGATTTTGGCGCCAGATACACAATGGGTACTGATGTGGGATTATTTGGTTTTGATTTGAGAGCCGCCTATTTAATCAGTCACGAGCGTCAGGTTTCGGTTTTGCAGCCTTTATGCGATGATGCAGGAACAACCAGTGAACCTGAGTGGCGCTGGAATGGGCAGGCAAGTTGGTCAAAAGGAAATTGGGATTCTACTTTCAATGTCAGGTACATCGGTGAGACAGAAGATTTGCCCAGTGGGCGAGACACGGCAAATAACAGTTGTGATGTCAACCCGACGAGACCAGCACAGAAAGTTGATGACTACATCGAATTCGGTGCTTCGGTGGCATATAACTTTTCTGTGGACAGTAAGCTGACATTTGGTATAAGAAACTTAACCAATGAAGAGCCCCCATTTTCAGAAGTTGCATCTGGAGGCTGGCCTTGGTTTGATCAAGCCCTGTATGATATTCGAGGCAGGAATTTTTACTTGAACTACAATCATCAGTTTTAAAGAGTAAGGTTTTCATTTAACTCAAAGCCTGACAGTCAATGGCTGTCAGGCTTTTATAAGAAGTACTGTTGGGTTTCCCTTCCAGACTCGACTCCAACACCTATATCCCTGTAGACGTATGCTTCTGCTCCAGACTTACACAGTCTACGACATTCATACCTGCGTTGCCCAGACAATTTCCCAGTGCTGGAGTTAGGCGTTATTTTTGGTTGCGAAAGCTGATGTGAATTATCACTGGGCTGATCATTAAAAGCATAAGAAATCGTTTATACTTATCCATTATGAACAGTATTAACAGATTATTTTTGTGCACAGTGCTCATTGCTTCCTGTGCTTTAGCCAGTGATCAAGCTGAGGTTACATATTTAGGTAACACCGCACTGTTGATCAGCCATCAACAAACACAAGTTTTATTTGATCCTTTTTTTCATCAGCATTTTGGTCAATATCAGTTGGTGCCTGATAAATATCGCGAGGCTATGTTCAATGGTGAAGGCGCATTTGACTCGGTGGATGTGATCTTTATCAGTCATGCGCATGATGATCATTTTGATGCTAAAGATTTGATAAAGTATTTAAAAACACACACAGAAGTTTTGTTGGTGGCACCAACTCAAGCCGTGAATAAGTTAGAAGCCTTGCAAGATTATCAGCAAGTGGCCAAACAAATTCATGCCATCAATCTGAAGCTTGGTGATGATCCTGAAAAACTTAATTTGAATGAAGTGAGCATTGATGTGGTTCGTATTCCCCATGCAGGCTGGCCAGAACGTGCAAATGTATCGAATTTGGTGTTTCGTGTAACGCTGAATGAATCGGTCACAGTGATGCATATGGGTGATGCTGACCCCAATGATGAACATTTCAAACCTTGGCAAGATCACTGGCAAGCTCAAACCACCAATGAGGCTTATCCACCTTATTGGTTCATGTTGACAGAAACCGGGCAGCGTATTCTGGCAGGACGCATCAACTCTCAAAGTGCCGTAGGCGTGCATGTGCCTGAATCATTACCTAAGGCGCTATCAGAAAGTGGTGCCAGGTACTTCAACAAACCTGGTCAAAAACACACCATTAAACTTAGTAAGCTGGAGAACTAATACTTATGGTCACGACTTATATTAAGATTGCTTTATTTGGTTTGTTGGTTTCCAGTCAACTCATGGCTGATATGCCCAAGATTCTGTCTTTGCAGGAGCAAGCTAAGGTGGTTGATCGTTTGCTTGAGGATAAAGTCAAAACGGTTTTGCCTCAATTGATGCGTGATAACGGCATCGATATGTGGATTGTGATGGCGCGTGAGTATAACGAAGACCCTGTCATCAGAACACTGCTACCGGCGATATGGCACGCAGCGCGTCGGCGTACGGTACTGGTGATGTTTGATCCTGGTGAAGGTCAGGAAATAGAGGCGCTGGCAGTGGCTCGTTATGATGTGGGCACGGTGTTTAAAAAAGCATGGGACAAAGATAAGCAACCTGACCAATGGGCACGTTTGGCAGAAGTGATTGCTGAGCGTGATCCCAGAAAAATTGGTTTGAACTTATCCAGGTATTATGGCCAAGCTGATGGCTTAACCCATACCGAATATAAGGCTTTTAATGCATCAATCCCTAAAAAGTACCAAACTCGAATTGTCAGTGCAGAAACCCTGGCTGTTAACTGGCTGGAAGTTCGCACGCCTGCTGAAATGACCATTTATCCTCAGGTCGTTAACATGGCTCACCACATCATCGCTGAAGGTTTGTCGGAACTGGCTATACAGCCTGGTGTGACCTCAACTGAAAATTTAGTTTGGTGGTATCGTGAACGCATCAAGTCCTTGAAGCTAGATACTTGGTTTCACCCCTCAGTTTCAATCCAAAGAGGGGACAAAGAGCAGTTTGATCATTTGCATACCTTCGATAAACGCCCAGCGGAAAACATCATCCAACCAGGTGATCTGATTCATGTCGATTTTGGCATCACTTATTTGCGCATGAACACTGACACCCAGCAACATGCTTATGTGTTGAAAGCTGGTGAAGCCGAAGCACCGAGCTACTTAAATAAAGCCCTGAAAAATGCCAATCGATTGCAGGACATATTCACCGACAACTTCAAAGTGGGCAGAACTGGCAATGAAGTCTTGGCCCTCTCGCGCCAACAAGCGATTGACGAAGGCATCAAGCCATCGATTTATACCCATCCAATTGGTTATTACGGTCATGCGGCTGGTACCACTTTAGGTATGTGGGATTCGCAAGGTGGGGTGCCACACACAGGCGACCACCCATTACATGCCAACACCGCTTATGCCATTGAGTTAAATGCGGCTACTTATATTAAGGAGTGGGACAAAGAAATTCGCATCATGTTAGAGGAAGATGCGTTCTTTGATGGTGACACAGTCCGTTATATCAATGGCAGACAGAAAAATTTTCATTTGATTCCACGCCAAGATCAAAACCATGTTTTGGGTGATTAATGCTTGGTGTCTGGTGATTACCTAAACTGTGTCCAGATGACAACGAATATCATGTGGTGTATTGGATATTAAAAGGTAGGGATATAATGGTTGTTTTGTATTAGGTAAAAAATATGAAAATTGCAGGTATTTCAGGAAGTTTAAGAAAGCATTCTACCAACAAAGGAGTCTTAAGAGCGGTGGCAAAAATTTTGGCTGAAAAAGGCATTGAATTCACATTGGTGGACATCAGTGATATCCCCTTGTATAACCAGGATGTGAATACCCAGGGCATTCCTGCGTCGGTACAACAGGCGCATGATCAATTAGCTGCTGCTGCTGAGGCCATTGTGTTGGCTTCACCTGAGTACAATTATTCTGTCAGTGGTGTGTTGAAAAATGCCATTGATTGGTTCTCTCGGGTCGAGAATCAGGCATTCAACGGTAAGGCAGTTTCTATCATGGGTGCCAGTCCAGGGTTAGGCACATCTCGTATGCAATATGACTTACGTAAGATTTTGGTCTTCTTGAATGCATTTGTACTGAACAAACCTGAAGTGATGATTGGTCAGTCTGGCGGTAAATTTGATGATGAAGGTAATTTAACCGATGAGAGAACCACAGAATATCTGCGTAAGGCTGTGGCTGCACTGATTGATTTATCGAGGCAATTGAACCAATGATTCAAGAGTTATTTAAGTCGTTTGAGCTGGGTAAATTACAACTCAAAAATCGCATTGTGATGGCGCCCATGACGCGCAGTTTTTCACCAGGTCATGTACCCAATCAAAAAAACATTGAATACTACCGGCGAAGGGCTGTTAATGGTGTTGGCTTAATCATCACTGAAGGCACCTGTGTTGGTCATAAAGCCGCTAATGGCTATCCGAATGTACCTTTCTTTTATGGTGAGGAAGCATTGGCTGGGTGGCAGAGAGTGGTTGATGCTGTCCATGCTGAAGGTGGTAAAATCATACCGCAGTTGTGGCATGTGGGCGGGGTGCGAAAAGATTGTTTGCAGCCTGATGAGTCTGTTCCTGCATACAGTCCTTCTGGCTTGCTGTCACCGAATAAGTCCAATGGTATTGCCATGAGTCAGCAGGACATTGAGGAAGTTAAACAAGCCTTCATTGAGGCGGCCATCAATGCACAAAAAATGGGATTTGATGGCATTGAATTGCATGGGGCGCATGGTTATTTGTTGGATCAGTTCTTTTGGGAGAAAACCAATTTACGTGACGATGAATATGGTGGTGGTTTGGTCTCAAGAACGAATTTTGTGGTAGAAGTGATCCGTGACATCAAAACCGAGACAGGTGGTGATTTTCCATTGGTGTTGCGTTTTTCGCAATGGAAATTACAAAACTATGCCTCGAAATTGGCACAAACGCCAACAGAACTTGAGCAGTTTTTACAGCCACTGGCTGATGCTGGTGTAGATATTTTTCATTGTTCTACCCGACGTTTCTGGGAACCCGAATTTGAGGGCTCTGATTTGAATCTTGCGGGTTGGACAAAAAAACTAACTGGCAAACCCACCATCACTGTTGGTGGTGTTGGTTTGGATGGCGGCTTTGTGGATGAAGAGAAACGTGGCATGATCAGTCATGCCGGTGTTGCTACTGAGCAATTTGAATTGATTGAAAAGGCTTTGGCAGGGAGTGATTATGATTTGGTGGCGGTTGGGCGCTGCTTGCTACAAGATCCACAGTGGGTGCATAAACTTAAAGCAGAAGCATTCAGTGAGATGCAAGCATATACTGTTGAATCCCTCAAAACCTTGTACTAAAGTTATTCAAGCCTTTAAAATGATTCGATGTTTTTGTTCTTAAAGCAGGTTGCAGATTATCTGACTTCAGATTTTTTAGGTGGGCCCAAGCCCTGGAAATTATCCTGGGTGATTAATTTTCAAAAAGCTGGCACCTTTGTGTTTGTGGCTTTGTTGATGTGGTACTACCAAAATTTTTCCCCTGCCGCTTTTCTGTATCTCGCTTTGCATGGTTCTTACGGCTTTGTGTGGTTGCTCAAGGACTTGAGTTTTCCGGATAAGGGTTGGCAAAGAAAAGTTACGATTCCAGCTGGTTTGGTGGCTTTTTTCGGGGTGTTGTTTTGGTATTGGGTAATTGCATGGTTGTTGATCAAAGAACCAATGACGCCTGATTATCCTTTGGCTGATCCTGTCTGGTTTGCTTTGTGCACCGCTTTGTGTGTGTTGGGTTGTGTGATTATGATAGCCGCCGATGCACAGAAGTATTACACCCTACAACATCAAAAGGGTTTAATCGATACAGGCATTCACAAATACATTCGACATCCCAATTATTTAGGTGAGATGATGATATATGGTGCTTTTGGTTTATTAGCCTGGCATTGGTTGGCGGCAACCATCCTGGTGACGGTTTGGTTGTTGGTATTTGTACCAAATATGGTGGCCAAAGAAAAGAGTTTGTCTAGACATTCAGGGTGGCAAGCCTATAAGAAACGCAGTGGTTGGCTGTTGCCTTATCTGTAAAAATTCAATCTCCAATAGGCACAATTAAACCAATGGTGAATTGTCCATCACCGAATCCATCCTGACCTGGCAGGTCTGAATCATTGGTGTCTAATCGGGATCGGGCTTCTGCCCGGATGCGTGCGCCATTGCCTGCGAAATACCATGAACCGCCTATTGCCAAATTGACAATAAGATCTGTATCTTGAGTATCTGGAAACCGTGAATCTGAATAGATGCCGCCAATGCCGACCAGGAAATAAGGTTTCCATAATGGGTCATGATTGGTGTACATCACATTAAATGCTGCAGCATAGTGTTTCAGGTCAAAGTCAATATCAAAATCATACTCGTCTCGCATGACTTCAAACTCCAGCGCCCAGTTTTCGTTGAAGTGCTTGCCTACACGCAGGTCAAACACCTGAGCTTCGTTCAGTCGAATGTCATCATCGGGTATCACAATACCAATGTTGGTATTCCAGTACCAACGGTAGTCAATACCATCATAGATATGCTCCTCAGCTGACTCATTATTGGTGTTTGTAAGGGCAATTGAGGATGTCAAAATCATCCCAATTGTTGCTAGTTTGTGTCGCATGTCAGAATTTTATCATGTATGAATAAGTTGATTGGTACTTATTATTTTTATACACATCACTTTTTTGTAAAAATTTGCAAAAAAATGCTTTAATCTCTTGCAATTTAAAAATTAGTTTCATCTCACTTGATTTTGTGAGTGCCCTTGTGTAGTATCATTGACCTTAATGTGTATGTGAGTTAAAGAATCTAGTTACTAGCACACATCTCATTTTGGCCATACAAAGTATTTTGTATTTAATTTTCATAAAAAGTAGGAGAGACAATACATGTCCAAATCAAAATTTAATCCTTTGATTACTGCTTCTGTCATGTCGGCTGTTTATTTGGCCGGAGTTTCAAACGTTTCACTGGCTGTTGATCTTCAATCAGATGCAGCCCTGAATAACATTTCAAATTCATTGACAGCAGTTTCAAATCAAGAATCTCAATCAAAGTTACCTGCCTTAAATGCTCAGGGACAAAGGCGGTATATCATCAGATTCAAAGAGCCTGCTGTAGCCAGATATAATGGTACAGGGCGATTTGCAGCCATTCCAAGAAAAGCTGATAATAAAATTGATTCAAGCTCACCAGCGGTCACTGCCTATGTCGACCATTTGAAACAAGAGCAGGAGAATTTCTTAAATAACCTCTCTGGATCATTGAATCGAACCATTAAGGTTGCTTTCAGTTATCAATATGCCATGAATGGTATGGTTTTAGAGCTAACGCCTGCAGAGGCCAGTGCAGTTAATGCCATGGCCAATGTAGCGGGTATCGAGCCTGATTTTGAATATGAATTAGATACCGATGCCGGTCCACAATTAATTGGTGCAGATAATGTATGGATGGGTACTGCTCCAGCTTCAGGAACTGCTTTTGGTGAAGGTGTAGTTGTAGGTATTCTAGATTCAGGTACTAACTTTGACCACCCTTCACTGGCTGATGTTGGCGCTGATGGGTATGATCATACCAACCCTCTTGGTACAGGCAACTATTTAGGTGTGTGTGATGCAAGTAATACAGATCAGTTTTTAGCAACTTATACCTGTAATGATAAAATTATAGGTGGTTTTGATTTCGTTAATGCCATCACTCCAGCAGATGGTACTGATATAGAAGGTCCTGAAGATGAAGGTGGTCATGGCACTCATACATCAACTACCGCTGTCGGTAACTTAGTATTAGGAGCGACTGTTCCTGGTATCATTGGTGCTGTTGATATCAGTGGTGTTGCCAGACATGCCAATTTGGTTATTTTCGATACATGTTATACGCCTGCTCCAGGTGCTGGAGGTGGGTGTTTTGGTTCAGCAGCTGTGGCATCAATAGATCAGATTCTCGCTGATGGCATAGTCGATGTTGTAAACTACTCAATAAGCGGTGGTACAGATCCGTGGAATGATTCTGTTTCTCTGGCGTTTTTAAATGCTACAGATTCAGGTGTTTTCGTATCTGCGTCTGCTGGTAATTCTGGCCCGGGTCCAGGAACACTTGGTCATGTCGAACCATGGACATCAAGTGTGGCTGCATCAACACATACCAGAGGTATTGATTCTCCTGGTATGTCAATTACAGGTCCTGTTATAGACCCAGCATTAGAAGGGATTCCTTATAACACCAGTAACGGGCCAGCAGCTGTAGGCAATATTGATGCTGGTATTCAATATGCGGGTGTTGTTGATGCTGCAAATTTTGAAGGTTGTTCGGCATTTCCTGCCATGTCATTCGATGGTTTAGTTGCACTAATGTCACGTGGTAGTTGTGCTTTCGCAGATAAAGTAGTTAATGCCCAAGACGCTGGAGCTGTTGCTGTAGTGATTCATAATAATGTGCCTGGTGGCCTGAATATGAATGTGGGTACGAATACTACGATTCCTTCATTTTCGATCAATCAAACCGAAGGTGAGGCTATGGCTGCTTATTTGATGGCTAATGCTGGTGCCACAATTTTGATTGAACAACCATTTTTGGCGCCAACTCAAGCAGATGTTGTTGCAGGATTTAGTTCTCGTGGCCCAAGCCCGTTTGAGTACAACAAGCCGGATGTTGCAGCACCTGGTGTACAGGTTTTAGCTGGTTGGGCTGATGCCGACCCAGCGACAGGCTCTGCTGCAGAGTTTAACATCATATCTGGTACTTCTATGGCCGCCCCTCATAATGCCGGTGCCGCTGCTTTAATGAAAGAATTGCACCCAACTTGGAGTGCTCCTGAGATTAAATCGGCATTGATGTTAACCGCAGTAACTGCCGGTGTGACCAAAGAAGATAGTACAACGCCAGCTGATCCATTTGACCGTGGAGCTGGTCGCATCCAAGTTGATGTGGCTTCATCTACTGGTTTGGTTATGGATGAAACGGCGTTTAGATTTTTGATGGCTAATCCAGCAACTGGTGGCGATCCTAAAACTTTAAATGTAGCCAGTTATAAAAATAACAATTGTGTTGGTAGTTGTTCATTTCAACGTAAATTCACCAGTGTTGCCGCTGAACCTGTTGACTATACTGTCAGCTTATCTGGAATGACTGGAACGGTTAGTCCAAACTCATTCACAGCGATGCCTGGACAAACGGTTACTTTGAATGTTGATATCGATGGTACAGCTTTACCTGCTGGTGCTACCAGTTTTGGTGAGTTAGTTCTGACACCACCCAATCCATTGAATCCATCATTGGGTATACCAGATGATGGGTATGATGGTACTCTGTCTTCGATGGCTTGTGTTGCGGTTGAAGTTGCCGGTGCAGCTGCTGCGCCATTAGACATGGCTTTGGAATTAGGAATTGATCACTCTTGGGTGGGAGATTTAACAGTGAAGCTACAGAACCCTAATGGAGATATTCTAGGGGTCATGAGTAGAACTGCGTTTGATGAACCTGCCGATGATGGAACAGGTTGTTGTGGCAGTAACAGTAACCTGTCATCGAGTGACCCAATCTCATTTTTTGATGCCGCTGTGGTTTCTGCTGAAGACATGCCTGTTGGATTTGCTGATGTGAACATTTGTACCGATGATGGTATTTGTGAATATTCACCTGCTCCAGGCACAGTTGCCAACCCACCTGCTACATTTGCAGAGTTAATTGCCACCGACCCTAATGGAACTTGGAACGTTTGTGTAGGGGACTCTGGAAGTGGTGATGTTGGGGTATTAGAATCTGTTGGATTGTCTTTTGATGGTGCTCCAGTTGAAATTGATTCTTTGCCAGAATTACACCTACCTCTTGTGGTAGTGGGCTTCCCAGAGCAGCCAGACATCACAGTGAACCCACTTAGTTTAAGTGCAACATTAGATGCTGATATGACCACGGATCTGAATTTAAATATCAGTAACTCGGATCTTGCTGGTGCTGACTTGAACTGGACAATTGGTTCAGGTGCTTTCAGTTTAGTTTATGCAGAGCAGACTGATGGTACTGGTGCAATTACAAATGGTATTGTCAGTGGCTTCTTCTTACAAGACAATGGTGGAGCAGGTTCTGGTGCTTACAGTGCTGATGATTTTGTATTGACTCAGGATGCATCTATTGAAACTATGTTCTTTGAAGGTTTTGCTAATGGAGCTTCTTTAGACACTTCTGCTACAGCCATTCAATTACAGGTGTTTGTTGATGCTGCAGGGCTTCCAATGGGTCATCCTGAAGATGGTGCAGGATCTGCAATATTTGCATTAGACATCCCTATAGCAGATGCGAGTCTGGACTTAACTGACAACAACATCCTTATCGATATTGTTGCGGCAAATGGTGGCTCTCCTTTGGATTTACCTGCGGGTACTTATTGGGTGTCAGTGTTCCCAACTCAGGATGCTACAAGTGCTGCATCCACTAGGTGGGCTTGGTTTGCTGCTGGTCCTGATGTAGCTGGTGCTCCATCTCAACTGATCTCTCCAATATCGTTTGGTGTTACAGATTGGACTGATATCCCTGGTCTGACTTCTGAACCTAATTTTGAACAGTTGAGATACAATATTGCTGGTTCAAGTCAATGTGGTGCTCCATGGATCACAACTTCTGTAGCTGGTAGTGCAGTAGCTCCAGGTGCTGATGTCGATGTTACTGTGACATTGGATTCAACTGGCTTAGCGCCAGGTGTTTACAATGCTGCAATATGTATTGATAGTGATGATCCGGATGAACCCCAAGTGGTGGTTCCCGTTACCATGACTGTTGATGGGCTCAGTGATTTAATCTTTGCAGATGGTTTTGAGGGTACTCCTTAATACTAATAAGCATCGTTTAGATAAAAAAGCGTGGCATTTATGCTGCGCTTTTTTTTGCCTGTTACTTATAGAGTATTCTTAGGTATGGTCGAACTGCTGAGCAGCTCGACCCGCCGAGCCGGTTAGGCAAAGCATGAAATCATGGCGGTTTGCCGAAGGCAAGAAGCCTTGTTGTAATGCTTGATAAGCCGTGAGCGAAGCGGCCTCTTCCGCTCCATGCTAACGCGGCAGACCTGCATCCATGCAGGCGAATCAGAGGCGAAGAGCGCAAGGTTACATGCCATGTCTGCTGTGGTCTCGATCTCTGATCCAGTCTCGATTCTAACACCGCCATCCTTGGCGGTGGCTTTCAAATGAGTCGGGAACACTTCGACTGAGCTCAGTGCAACGCAAGTTTGAATGACGACTGCAAGGATGCAGGAGGTAGCCTCGAGTTTGGAACGGAGACCGAAGACCCAAAGACATTCCTTGTTAATTCATCAAACCAAATCCACCACTTCACTGACCTGATCCACAGTGATGATTTTGATGTTTAAATCCTTGACCCATTTACCTGCATTGCCTTTGGGAATGATGGCAGTTTTGAAGCCATGGTTGGCAGCTTCTTTTAAGCGATCCTCGCCGTTATGCACAGGCCTCACTTCACCAGTTAAACCAACTTCACCAAACACAATCGTTCCAGCCGGTAAATATCTGTTTTTAAAAGAAGAGATAATCGCAATGATGATGGCTAGATCAGCTGCAGTTTCGGTGATTTTCATACCACCGACGGCATTTAAAAACACATCATGGTCATGAATCGCTAAATGACACATGCGATGTAACACCGCTAACAACATGGCCAATCGATTATGTTCTAATCCCACTGATAAACGCCGCGGATTACCCAATGGGCTTTGGTCCACCAAAGCCTGAATTTCCACCAACAAAGGCCGTGTGCCCTCACGCGTACACATCACCACTGAACCCGCTTTATCAGCCTGACGCTCACTTAAAAATATCGCAGAAGGGTTCTCGACTTCTTTAACACCGGTTTCAGTCATGGCAAACACACCAATTTCATTAACTGCACCAAATCGGTTTTTCAATGCACGTAATACGCGGTAGCGGCTGTTACCATCAGACTCAAAGTACAACACTGTATCCACCATGTGCTCAAGTATCCTCGGCCCAGCTATTGAACCATCTTTGGTGACATGCCCCACAAATATAACCGTGATTTTGCTTTGTTTGGCCATGCGAACCAATTGTGCTGCTGCCTCTTTAACCTGCGATACGGAACCTGGTATTGCGGTTAATTGTTCACTGAACAAAGTTTGGATTGAATCAATCACCACCAGGTCAGGTTTCTTCTGTAAGGTGGTGGCGATGATGGCTTCCACCGAAGTTTCAGCCATACAATCTAAATCATCTGCCCTTAATCCCAAACGACTGGCACGCATGGCAATTTGTGACAAAGATTCTTCACCCGTAACGTACAGTGGTGTGATGACTTGAGAAATTTGTGCAGATACCTGTAACATCAGAGTGGATTTTCCAATGCCAGGGTCACCGCCCAAAAGAATCACCGAACCTGGCACAATACCACCGCCCAATACACGATCCAGTTCCTTGATGTGAGATGAAGTGCGCTGTTGTTGTTTGGTGCTGATTTTGCCCAGTTTTTGAATGGATGAATCACCAGAGTAATTGGCATAACGATTGACTTTGGCGCCTGATGTGGTGGGTTGTATTTTGATCTCATCAATGCAGTTCCACTCTTTACAGGCACTGCATTGTCCTGACCATTTTGAAGTTGAATGGCCACATAAATTACAGACAAATTGAGTTTTGGCTTTAGCCATCAGCCAGCGCCTCCGCCTCTTCAACAGTGAATGGCCAGTTAAGCTCTCTATAACCATTGGATAAGACCGGAATTTTGATGTGATAGGCTTTTATTAGCTCTTCTGATGTATCAATATCAACCTCAGTAAACGCAATTCCTGCAACCATTAACTCTTCTGCCGCATACTCACACAACGGGCATTCAATTCTGCTGTATAATTTCAATTTTTTCATGTGCGTAGTTTATCATGGCAGTCAGTGTATTTGACCTCTTTAAAATTGGTATAGGGCCTTCCAGCTCTCACACCGTAGGCCCGATGCGTGCGGCTAATATGTTCATTGCACAAGTGATGTCACATAATTTAGCCGATAAAACCCACAACATCATTACCGAACTTTATGGTTCCTTAAGCCACACTGGCCGTGGACATGGCACTGACAAAGCCATTATTTTGGGTTTATTGGGGCAAGAACCTGATCAAGTCGACCCAGATGAAATTCCAAGCATGTTGGAGCAAGTAGAAACTGAGCAACAAATCAAGGCCAATGATGAGCTGACTCTGGCATTTAAAAACAAAGTCCACTTGAAATGGCATAAGCGTAAAAAACTGCCCTTGCATTCTAACGGCATGCAGTTCACAGCTCAGGACAAAGATGGTAATGAATTGTTGCGCAAGGCCTATTATTCTGTGGGCGGTGGTTTTATCCTCGCCCATTCGCACATGGCTAAACAGCACATCATGGAAGATGACTCTAAACTACCCTATCACTTCACCTCGGGTGATGAATTGATTGAACTGTGCCATGAACACGACATGACCATTGCCCAAATCATGTATGCCAACGAACAAAAGTGGCACTCAAAAACCGAAATAGATGAACAATTAGATCAAATCTGGGGAGCAATGGAAGCTTGTGTTCAACGTGGGATCAAATGTGATGGCGTGTTACCCGGCGGCTTGAAAGTCGCCAGGCGTGCACCCAAAATGTTCCGTGACTTAAACAAACACTCAACCAAAGACTTATCCGACCCATTAACCATTTTGGATTGGGTTAATATGTACGCACTGGCTGTCAGTGAAGAAAATGCGGCTGGTGGCCGTGTGGTCACAGCTCCAACCAATGGTGCAGCAGGTATCATCCCAGCGGTGTTACATTATTACAAAGAATTCGTACCTAACAGCAATCAACAAGGCATCCATGATTTTCTACTCACTGCAGCAGCTGTTGGTGTACTCTACAAAACCAAAGCTTCTATTTCTGGAGCTGAAGTCGGTTGTCAGGGTGAAGTCGGGGTGGCCTCATCAATGGCTGCTGCGGGTTTGGCTGCGGCACTCAACTTGAGCCCGGATGAAGTTGAAAATGCCGCGGAAATAGCAATGGAACATAATTTAGGTTTAACCTGTGATCCTATCGGTGGTCTGGTACAAATTCCATGTATCGAACGCAATGCCATGGGTTCGATTAAATCCATCAATGCAGTGCGCATGGCCGATCGCAATGATGGTGCACATACAGTGTCACTGGACAAAGTCATCAAAACCATGAAAGAAACTGGTGATGACATGAAAGAGCATTACAAAGAAACTTCACGTGGCGGTTTAGCAGTTAATATTATTGAGTGTTAAAATTTCAACCCGTCCTTGGGTTGATGGTGAACACCATTCAATTGCCTCCTTGAGACTCAAATGAATCGGTAAAAATGACATCACTGATTCCCGGTTCAGCAGTTCCGCTGACCAACTCAATATTGTTAGCTTCATTCAAATCATCTTGGTCAGCTTCAGTGCCTACAACCAGTTGGAAATCTCCTGCTTCAATGATTCGATAGACTAAAGTGATATTATCTTCGTTGAAACGGTCCAGTTGTGGCAGCTCACATGGCAAGCCTACACACAAATCACCAGTGGCCCATACCAATTCTAAATTTTCAGCTTGATAATCAGCTTGAACACCTGTGGCGTGATTCACACCTGCATTAAGAATTCTGAGATTGAATTGAATTTCCTGACTGCTGTAATATGGAGGCTGGGTTGTTAAAGATAATTGAGCCACCATGTCTGCCACAGCATCAACAGGAACATTGATCACACTCTCATTGTCTGATAAATTGACATCAATCTCACCCGGTTCAGCAAAACTCCAAAACTCAACCTCTTCTTGCTCACCAATTGTATTGATGGGATTAAAATAATCAAAGGATACTTCATGCGTAGAATTAGCTGCGATTGAGGCCACTTCACAATAACCCAACAAATTCCAAAATCCACCGATGCACCCAATAAACTCAGCACCTGGGTAATGTTCCCAAATCCGAATGTTTGAGGCTGGCTCATTGCCTGTGGCAATTTTGACTTTAAACTTCATATAATCATAGGAATAATGAGGCCCTGAAACATCAATTGAAGCCTCAATACTTAGGTCTGAATTATCCAGAGATCCTCCATTACCCTGATCGTCAGTATTATTCGCTAAATTTAAATCAAACAAATCTGATGTCACACCAATTTCAGCATTGAATGAGGCAGCTTCAATAACCGCTGTGACTGTTAGGTTGACAGTTCCTCCATTTAGCAGATTACCTAACTCACAACTGTTGGTATTAGCCGTCACACAGCCGGAAAAGTTAAGCACATTCAGTCCTGTTGTCTGTAGAATCAACTGGGTCCCAACAGCTGTATTGAAGCCATAATTATCAACTTGTATGTCATATTGGATTAGCTGTCCTATGAAATGGTTACCTGGATTATTTAAGGTCATGTCTACAGCCAAATCTGCACCATCAGAAATATCACCAGTAACAAAATCATTATCATTACTTTCATCAAAGTCGATATAAGTTGAGTTGACTGTTCTAGATAAAACGACATCAATGCGAAAGTCTGGTTGAAAGGAACTCAATGACAAATTAACAGGAATAATGATTTCCTGTTGTGGTTGAATACCACGCAAAATGCAAGGGAAATTGGCACATTGAAAATAATCGATTTCAGTGACCACTGCTCCTGCAGAATCAAGACTCACTCTGACTTCATCCAATACTGAAGAACTGTTGTTTTTTATTTTAGCTAAATAAGATATCTCCTGATTATGCACAAAGGGTGCAGATTCAATAACCTCATTACTCATTTGAACATCAATCAAGTCAGCTGCCTCATACGCTCCTATGTCGCAAACGCTTCCTCTGGCCTCACCACGTTGATCAAATTCCGCACAATAATTTGGGTCGCCCGCATTTATCGCTTCGGAATTGTGGTGCAATTTGAAGGTCTGGGTATAACCGCCATAATAATCAAGATTCAGTAATCTGGGGTAATAAAACAAATTACCTGTATCTGGGCACAATTGGCCGAGTGTATTATACAAGTTTCCTTGATCAACGATCCATGAGGTGCTTTCAGCAATGTTACACTCACCCTGTAAAATACTATTGGTCATGCTCAAAATTGAATTTTCAACCCGTAAAGCAGCATCAATAGTGACATGATTTAAAGTAAGTGCTGAAGTGTCGGTAAAAAAGACATGTCCCTTGGTGTCAATGTATTGCAAGGGGGTCAGTCGATTGAAAGTCGAATTAACTATGTTGGCGACGGCACCAATGCCATGAACAGAAGACTGGTCATCATTGAATGTTGATTGTGATATGTCAATATTGCCGCCCAAGACAGAAACACTTGAGCCACGACCATCGGAAATATATTCGGTATCAATGTTACAAATGAAACAACCATCAGAAATTAAATCATATTTTGCTCTGTTTGAGAAAAATTGAGATTCTTCAATCAAGACCGTGGATTCATCTGCATAAATAGCACCACCGTAACTTATATTTGCTTCCGTATTGTAAATGACGTTAAAGCTAAAATGACTTCGATTGACAGACAAGTTGCCATCTTTGATGTATATAGCACCACCATAGCGAGCTCGGCTTCTATTCAATGAAAAAACCGAATGGTTGATATCAACATCCGCATCTTCGATGTGGAGAGCTGGTCCTCTGATTGATCCTGCGTTGGCTTTAGTGAATACCAATCTATTCAATACAACATCTGTATCCACACCTGTTATTCTCATGATGGCACTGTCATTATCGCCATCAAGTATCAGTGAACCAGAATTTGTATTGGTACTGATTGATAAATCAGATGTAATAGTTGGCAACCTCGAATTCAAGGTAATTTGCCAACCATCAGGTCCTATCAAGTTATCAAAGCCTGAACCTGCACTACAATTACCAATAGCATTGTCATTGTTGGCACTCCTAATGGCATCTTGTAAGGTACACCCATTGGGGCCAAAATCAATAGTTGCTGCAAGGACAGCTTGTGATAACATTGTTGCAAATACAAATTGAATCCTGATGAATATAAACCTCAGCTTGACCCAATTGATTTGTTTTTTAAATTGAAAATCATTTTGAAGAAAGTACAGCATTTTAATTACCTTTAAGCTCATTGACTTACAATAAACTTAAGTCTTTTGAATTTTTTATACTTGAAAAAAATATGAAATATCCATGAAATCTATCTTTAGCTTCATTGATTTTCAATCTGACAATGATGACAATGGTGATAGTCATTAACGAATACTGTATCAAAATCTCTCACAGCTTTTTAGCCGTGAACACCGTTGAATGATTAATTTTCACTGACATAATTTCGACCTGAGCCTGTGTTAGAATGACTTTTTTAATCACCATAGAAAACACATGAAAATGCGAGCGGCGGTGGCTTGGGAAGCTGGAAAACCACTGTCTATTGAAACAATTGATATTGAAGGACCGCAAGCTGGTGAAGTCCTAATCAAAATGGTAGCAACCGGCGTCTGTCACACTGATGCCTATACTTTATCTGGTGCAGACCCTGAAGGTATTTTCCCATCTGTTTTAGGCCACGAAGGTGGCGCAATTGTGGTTGAAACTGGCACAGGAGTCACTTCAGTGGCAGTTGATGATCATGTGATTCCTTTGTACACACCTGAATGCGGTGAATGTAATTTTTGCACCTCAGGAAAGACCAACCTGTGCCAAGCCATTCGTGAAACCCAAGGCCAAGGTTTAATGCCCAATGGCACCTCACGCTTGTCCATGAATGGCAAACAGATCTTTCATTACATGGGCACCTCAACCTTTGCTGAATATGCAGTGGTTCCTGAAATTGCGTTGGCTAAAATCAACCAACAAGCACCTTTAGATAAAGTGTGTTTACTGGGCTGTGGCATCACCACTGGAGTTGGTGCAGTATTAAACACAGCCAAAGTCGAACCAGGTTCAACCGTGGCCATATTTGGGCTGGGCGGTATCGGCTGCGGCGTGATTCAAGGTGCCGTTATGGCCGGTGCCAGTCGCATTATTGGCGTTGATATTAATCCAGATAAGTTTGAATTTGCTCGTCAAATGGGAGCCACTGAATTCGTTAATCCCAAAGATTATGACCAACCAGTTCAGCAAGTGTTGATTGATTTAACTGATGGTGGTGTTGATTATTCTTTCGAATGTGTGGGTAGTGTTGAACTGATGCGTTCGGCACTTGAATGTTGTCACAAAGGTTGGGGAGAATCTGTCATCATTGGGGTTGCTGGTGCTGGACAAGAAATAGCAACCAGACCCTTTCAGCTGGTTACAGGTCGGGTTTGGCGTGGCACTGCTTTTGGCGGTGTTAAAGGGCGCAGCCAATTACCCGGCATGGTAGAACAATACATGGCCGGTGAACTTAAAGTAGACGAATTTGTTTCGCACAAAATGCCACTGGCACAAATCAATGAGGCTTTTAGTCTGATGCACAAAGGCGATGGTATCCGTTCTGTCATTACATTCGATTGAGACCACAATATGCAACTGAAAAGTAGACACACATTACACGGTGGCGAGTTAAGCTTTCATCAACACGATTCAGTGTCAAACCAATGCCCGATGAGCTTCGCTGTTTATTTACCGCCCTTAGCCAAAATTCAAAAAGTGCCAGCACTGTATTTCCTTTCAGGGTTAACCTGTACCGAAGAGAATTTTATGATTAAATCGAGCGCACAGCGTTTTGCAGCTGAACAGGGGCTTGCATTGGTCACTATGGACACCAGCCCACGTAACTTGGGTATCGAAGGGGAAGATGACAGTTATGATTTTGGTTCAGGTGCTGGCTTTTACCTCAACGCAACCACGCCTGCTTGGGCGAAAAATTATCGAATGTATGATTATGTGGTTCATGAATTACCCAATACTATTGAAGCAAACTTCGCTGTATCAAAACAAAAGCGTTCAATCTTTGGCCACTCAATGGGCGGCCATGGCGCATTAACCATTGCTTTGAAAAACCCTGAACGATATCAATCTGTCAGTGCTTTTTCACCGATTGTTGCCCCCAGCCAAAATCCTTGGGGGCAAAAGGCATTCAAAGGTTATTTAGGAGATAACTCTGCACAATGGGCGCAGTATGACACCGTTGAACTGATCAAATGCATTGGCCACAAAATGCCATTATTTATTGATCAAGGCACCGATGATGAATTTTTGACTGAGTATTTACAACCTGACAAACTTCAAACAGTGTGCGAGCAAAACAACCATCCATTAAACCTCCGTATGCAGGCTGGTTATGATCACAGTTACTATTTCATCAGCAGCTTTATCCAAGACCACATCACTTACCATGCCAATGCATTAAGAAGGAATACTGTTGGGTCTTCATTCATTTTTGTTCCCGACAAAAATGAAAACGACCACGGCCAGTATAGCTGGTAACCTCGGGCTTACCCTCTCTGATTC
>JANQRW010000017.1 GCA_028284365.1 Marinicella sp. | reverse complement strand
AATTAACGCCCCTTTGCTCCCGCCAGTAATACCACCTGAAACAGCACCTTTGATCAAAACAGCGGCCCAGCTCTGACCTGCCGGGATAAAACTCACCGCTATGGCTGCCAGGGGCCGGCCGTAGTTCTTCATGAACACGTTCCAGGAGAAGTAACCGGTGGGGTCGTTGTTCGATAACGGGTTGTTAAACACGTAGGTGTAGCGGTTCAGGCTCTGCGTGTCATACGGGTCTTGTATAAATGGGTCGGCCTGCAGAAAACGTCCCAGTTCAGCATCGTAGATGCGCCCGTTCATATGAATAATTCCCACATCATCCAGATGCTCATGACCGGTATAACCACGGGTGGTGCGCTCTATTTCAGTGCTGAATAAAATGCTGATCTCGTTCAGGCCATGATCGGTTGCGTTAAACACTGAGCGCCGCTTGCCCCAGGCATCAAAACTGTAAGTCACCACCGCATCTGTGAATCCCGTGCCAGCACGGTTTAATTCAATGCTGGTGTGTACACTGCCCAGGTGATCTTTTAACTGGTAGTTAAAGCGCCATGAGGAGGGATAAGCCAGTCTGACTGGCATGTCAATGATCAGATCACCAATATAGCGTTTGTACTTTTCTGGTGAGCCATAAGCACCCGTGCGGATCATTTCAACATGGCCGATGTAGTGCGTGGTGCGTTTGGTACTGCCATGATCCAGATCCTTGCGCACATAGCGTGCATGCGTACCATCGTACTGGAAGTAAGTCGACTGACCGTTATCCAGATTCTCTATCAGGTAGGCTTTGTTCAGGCCGGTGTATTTGATCGACTTGTTCTGACCATCCTCATCTGCATGGGTACTCATGGTCATGTTACCCACCGCATCGTATACATAAGTGGTACCTTTGAAGGCTGTTACAGCATGTGGGCTGCTTCCGGTATAACTAAGAGTATGCCCTGCTTTGGTCTCTAAATTACCATTGGCAGCATAACTGTAATTGATCGGATTTCCGGTGATGCCGCTGATTGTTCTCGTTTCGATTTCTAAACGATTCAGGTCATCATAGGTATAGTTCTCAGCGTTGGTACCGTCATTGCGGCTTTTCAGGTTGCCTTTTTGATCAAAGGTGAAGCTGATACCTGCACCATCGAGGCTGTCAAACTGGTGACAAATCGGTTGCGTACCACGAGAGATACAGGTGTTCTTCAGAAAACCATTTTCCAGGTGGTGACTCCTGACTTTGGTTAACTTGCCACCATGCAGTGATTCCTTGATCACATTGCCATAGGGGTCCATCGCAAGGGCTTCATAATAGGGGCGGTAGTAATTACCATCATCATACAATTGGCAGGTGCCTGAGTTGTTGTCATTGATCGGGTGACCCGATGCATCCAAATCAAAACACTGTGCCGCTTCCATGATCTTGTACTGATAACCGTATTGGTTGTATAGCAGCATGGTGCCAAAGCCGGTGGCATCTATCTGCTGAAACACCCGGCCCAATTCATCATAACGGGTTTCTTCTGTATAAACCGAGGCATCATCACCTCGCTCACCATCAAAGATGTGGGTCATCACTTCTGATGAGCGACCAAAACCATCATAACTGTAATAACGGTCAATGCGTTCACGGCCACCACTGACATCTGTTTGGTCTTTGGTGATGGTGGATTCGCGGCTTAATTGACCACAACGACTGGTTAGGTTAGCCTCACAACCTTCATCATAGTGCCAGATCGAATGCAGTGGTTGTTCACCGATCAGATATTGCGCGGTCTTTTCTACCAAACGCCCCCGGATGTCATAGGTGTTGGTAATGACTTGTCCCAGTCCATCACTTTGGCTGGTTAAATCACCCAAGGCATTGTAGCTGTATGCCCAGGAGCCTTTGGAAGGATCTACCATGGTCTCTTTACGCCCCATGCGGTCATAAGTCATGGTGGTCACATCACCATCTGATGTCAGTGTTAACAACTTGTCATTGGCATCATAGCCATAGGTGATGCTGTTATAAACCAACTTATGATTGTCCAAAAATTGTTGTTTTTCAATCACCTGTCCACTGACGTCCCTGATGGTCACTTCTTTTTGATTAAGTGCGTTGAATGTGGTGGTGCTTAAACCTGCATATCTGGTTTCACTGATTGCGAGTGAACCTGTGTGGCTGGGGTTTTTAGTGAATCTGATACGCCCCAGAGCATCATATACGTTTTCATTGAATCCTATAGTGGTTAAAACAGCACCGCCATTACTGATGAAATATGGCATGGAAGTTTCTTTATTGCGTCCGGCTTCATCATAATAGGTATCAACCGTACGCCAGGCACCCGGGTTACCCGCATCACCCATGGACTGGGTCTGTACCCGCACCACGCGGCCCTGCATGTCTTTGTACTCGCGCGAGGCCGGCGCACCCTCAGGAGCGGTTACGGTCACAATGGCAGCCTCATCCGGGCAGTATAACAGTGGATTTTCATAACACCAGTAACTGAAAGTCTCACTGTAGGTTCCGGTATTGGTTTTGCTGCTTTGTAGCTCACCAAGCAAGCCATACCTGAAGCTGTTGGTGACGTTGGTTAACAAATCTGTGGTGACAGCCGGATTACCAAAAACATCATGCCCACTTGAGATGGATGTCACCACGCGTTTGGCTTTAACCGCATCTTTGTGACCGAATAAACTGGTGCTTGAGACAAGATACTGATGCCATGAACCATCATAACTCACACTGGCGTGGCGGTATATATCCAGCGGGTTATCAAAAACAACTGGCGGTTCATAAGCAACTGTGCAATTACCAGCACCAACCACTGATTTGGAGCAGGTCAAGGTGTCGGTTTCATTACCATAGTTATCATAAATGTGCGTGGTCTTGAGGTACTGAGCTGGAGGCTTATTCTTGTTGAATATTTCTTCGGTTAACTGGCCTGTGGAAGTATCGTATTTGAAGTCAGTGGTATTGTTCAGTGTGTCACTGACCTGACCAGCCGCATCATAACGCCGCTTATAGACCACACTCCTGGTTAATCTGCCCAGAATCCATTCAGTTACATTTTGTTGTGAAGCACCATAGGTGTTGACCGTTTCGATTTCGGTGACTTTGTTACATTGTAATTCAGTGATGCCCTCACTATTAACCACCTCAGTGAAGCCATCACAAGTTCGGTTATATGTTTCATGAATATTGCCATAAAAAGCAGCTGGTGAGGCCACATCATGGTAAGTCATCACTGTTTCAGTGGCGGCATAAGCCTCAGTGCTGTCCAATTCATATTGAGACTCAATCGATTTATACAGATAAGGGTAGATGCTATCTGCCAAGCTGGCCTGGCTAACCTCAGCGTATTCATTCAAGCTGTCTGAAATCGAATCAGCAGTTAAACCATCGATTACCGGATCCATACAGTCATCACCCATGCACTGGTTAAAGTCACACGCGGCATCACCAATGGTACAACTCAGTAGCTCGGTGGCTGCTGGGTTAATGGCAGCGTAATGACTGCGCATGGTCCATTCTGGCATACCAGTGTATGGGAAATCCTGGCGGTATCTGGTTTGGGTGCCTATTTTGTTCACCAGGTCTATGCTCGAGACTTCAGCAAAACCAAGAGAACCACGGCCTCCACCCTGCAGTTTCATGCCTTTGTAGTGATAAAGCACTGAGGCAAAATTCTCAGATGTATTTTTTAACGGTGATTTTTGGTCAACACGCCTGACCAGGTACATCGGCGTTTTCATGTCAAGCACTGCAGAGCCATTACCCCAGTCGGTTATCTTATAGCCATCTGTTTCTCTGGCATAAACGGTAGGCAGTGTGGCTGATTCATAGGTGAACCTGATTTCATCAACCAGACCATTGCCAGTGGGTTCGGTTTTCCTTATGGCGATGATCTTGTCTCTGGCTTTCCAATCATCATTAGCAAACTGTTCGCGCCTTTCATCATCATTATTTGTCCCCCTTTTGATGTGGAGTTGGTCGATGTGGGCATCACCATTTAAATCAAAAAAGAGGTGCGTGTTATGTGCTGCTTTGGAGTCTGATTTTCTCGCTAAAATACTGGAGCTAGGTATTTTTCGGCTGGAATAGCTATAACCGCCTGTTGCCGAATATTCCAGTGTCCGATAGCTGTAATTAACTGGGCCTACACCAGTCTCAGGATCAGGATAAAGTACATCCAAATCTCCATCAAAATCCACATCGATGTGCTGAAGGAGGTATTTAAAGTCATCATCCATTTCCCCTTGGTCATAATCAGCATTGACAGCCATGGCTTGGGTATACAGGTTGTTATCATCAACATTAAATGCAACCATGTCACCAAAAGTGCCGTTTTCATTAATGAATACGCCTTTGGAGGAAACCAGGTCTGCCAGATAGTCACCGTTGACATCAATCACCGATAACGCCTCATTAGGACCAAATTCAATCAAATCAGGATCAGAGAATTCGTTAACCGTTAAACCACCATCACCAGATACCCATATCGGCCCAAACCCCGTTGCCATGCCAATGTTTTGAATTAATTTCAACTCTCCTGCCAACTCTCCTGTAGGACTCGAAGTTGGCACATAAGAATGCACCGCCCAAATTTTTATCCACCGATTACCATCAGAATCAGTGGTGTCTGATGAGGGCTGTTCTCCTTCTTGTGTGGTGTCTGAAATGACGTATTTATATGTCACCAGTAAATCGCTTAAACCATCACCATTAAAATCTGAAGCCAAAGGGCTGATGGCATCCACTTTCGAAAGCAGCTTCATACCAGTGAACTCTGTCTCTGAACACTCTATATACTGGGGTAATCCTGCAGGTGGCGTGGTTAAATCGGCACAGAGTATCTCATAATCGTGCAACGGAATCTGACCCAGGTCCAGTTTAACCTGAGCGATTTGGGTATTGCCGTTAAAAGCCATGCTATCCAAACTGTCATCGTACTCAGTGACATGCAAATAAGCATTAGCACCTAAAGAAGTGTATGGTTTTAATCCAACCACATCGCTAACCACATCAAATGCCAATAAATCCGGAACACCATCTCCTGTGAAATCAGCAAAGGTTTGTGCATGGGCATTCTCGTGCCACCTGACACCCAGCTTTTCCTGGTCTCTACAATCTGCGCCGTCACTTGCGAACTGACACAACCTTTCGCCATCGGAATAACTGATGGTCCAGTAGGACAGGTTACTGCTACCCTGCTCTTTAACGGGGGATAATAAATCATCAAAACCATCACCATTAAAATCATAAACATAGTAATCATTGTCATTAATCGAATTTTTTTCAGGTTCAGCAGGCTGAATATCAGTGTTACAGGTGCGGTTGTAAAAGCCATTTAAGTTTTCTGAACAATATTCATTGTTATGCGGGTGACCCAATGTGGCCGAGCCCTTGATATCGATTAAGTCACTGTTACCAGCCAAAGCGAACCTGAATTCAGGATTAACGCCACCATTCTCTTTATAGAAAGGAAAGACGAACTCACTGGCCCCATCACCATTAAGATCGATCGGCTTTAATGAGCCGATGTTCTGGTTCATGCGACCAATATCAGAATAAGATGGACGATTACTATCAAGGGGTCTGAACCAGTCTTCGCTGCCATCCGAACTCCAATCAAACCTCACTGGCTGTAAACATTGGCTACTGGCCGCATCTACACATTCAGTGATGGCTGAAATTAATGACAGGCCAGATAAAGGTGACTGGATGTAAGTCAAATCGAGTTTGCGGATGGTCTGTAAACTTCCCGCCAGGGTTTTTCTGCGTTGGGTGGATATGCTCTTGAGTCGTTGGTGGTTTTTGTTAACTATTTTATTGGCATAGCCCATGTTTTGGTCAGGGCGTTCCTCGTAGTTAAATGTAATGACGTTTTGTGGGTTGATGAAACTGCTGTTATGCGTGTATTCCACTTTTTGTAAATAGGTTTCACCGATTTTACTGGTGTCCCACACAAACCAGATTTCGTTACCATGGCGATCAGCAATTTTATTCAACAGCCAGCTGACCACTGCACTGCCATCGGCACTTTTGACCTGCGCATTAAAATCCGTGCTGGATGAACCATAGGTTCTGATTTCACCATTTTTCAACCTCACTTCAAACGTGTCAGGTCCACCCAGGCTTTGGCCCACCACTTTAATTCTGGAAAAACCCTCGATTTCGGTGCGGTATTCAGCCCCATTTTCACCATGACTGATGGTAGAACTTGGTACTTGTAACAATTTCTGTCCATCCAGACAAAAGGCGTCTTCATTGGTCAGGGTGATTGGCTTGTATTCATCCAATCCTATGCCATCCTGCTCTGCGTTTCTTAGACACCTGCTGATGCTGGATGTGCCAGCTATGCCCCAACCCACGCCAGCGATGTCATTGGTACCGTGGGAATGATAGGCAAGTGCAAGGCTGGGGCTTAAACCACCAGTGCCAGCTGGTGCAAAGATCGGTACTGAGTAAGTCGCCGCACCACTCATGTCCACTGCCATTTGGCCGGATGTAAAACCAACCAGGCTTGAACTGTTATCAGAATTCAAGGTATGTTGTGCTGGGTTAACTGTGGCTGCGTAGGCAGGCTGGTAACCTGCGCCACAGTTGCCTGAATGACAGCCTTTGATAAATAAAGTTTGTGATTGGGCAATGACTTCTGTGCCGCTCGATTCATACTTGTCTTTATGTAATTGGAAGACATAGTTCGCTGCCGTCTTGAATTCACACCTGAAGCCACTTTTACTGTATACATTGGTCGGTACACTTGAATCGTCACATTCAATTTCATCTGGATTGGCAGTGATGTAATCCTGTAGTCTGATCGCATTGGCACCGTTTTTAATCACATAAGGTGCTATGCTCGGGAATTTATCGTCGGTATACCAATTCAACAATACCAAGCATGAACCAACCACATTTGGATCACATGTATTAACCGAGATATCAGTGATTGGTTCAATGTCATAGAATATGCCATGCAAATTAGCCCGTTTTTCAAGTTCCAGCATTGAGGCTTGATCAGTTCCCATATCATTGATCGTGATTTGTCTGCCATCAATGTCCCGATCAACATTAAGCCAGAATTTTGCCTTTCTGAATTCGGTGTCGGTATCACTGGTTTCAAACTCGCGACCAAAATCACCCACGTACACTCGGCTTACTTCCAATAACCAGTCCATTGGTTTTTGCATCAATGGGTTATAACCGAAACGCATCATAACCAGTGTTCTACCACTTTCAGCAAGAAACTCATCGAAATATGTCGCTGGTGGAACCTCTGAACTGGCATTCAGGCAGAAACCCTCTGTTACGTTCATCTGCGGACAAGTTTGACTGGCCAGCCAAACAGGATTACCCGAACCATCAAAATACACAAATAAATCATTCTCCAACCCACCATTAATCCAGTTCAGCATGCTCATTTCGGCTGATGCCATGGGATTGTTATCGGGATTGAATATGTTTCGCTGCCACAGGCCCTGATAATGGTCGTTGTCATTGAAGGCTTTATACCTGTTGGAATTAAACAGGTCTATTGCTATGTCCTTGATCTCAAGCCTCAGGGCGCCATCCTCTTCCCTGGTGTAAGGAAAGACATTATCTGAATCACCGGGCGGTGTGAAAAAGTTTTTCTCATAATCAAGATCCAATATCATGGTTGCATGTTGGCTGGTGTCTTCACACGGCGCTGGTGTACAGGAAGCATTTTCATGTATCAGCAACTGTATGTTGCCGGTATCAATCTCGGAAATTTCAATCGGCTCACCCGGAGATGAGGTTCGTTTATGGATATATAGATTACCTTGTAAATAGGCCCTGCCCTCGATCAGACCAGGTTGTTGACGAAGTCGTGCCTCATACCACACCGGAATCCATTTCTCATCCACTTGCTGGTAGGAGAACCAGTAACCAACCATGTCATAGGCACGACCATAACGACCATCCTGAGCTGTTTGGTTAAGCCCATTAACCCAATACAAATGCCAACCTGTTCCAGCCAGTGACTTGTTCCAGAATGAGCCAGGTTGAAGCGAACCAGGATCAACTGAAGAGAATCTGTTATTCGAATCATTGGTTACAGAAGACGCTGATTGGTTATAACACACTGATTCATTCTCATCACACACATATGTGAACGGATTACCACAACCAACACCATTAACACAGGCTGATACCAACCATTTGCCTGCTCTTGGACCATTAACCGGACGAGGATCAGGAACAACCGTTTGGTTTTTTATGTATAAATCTTCACAAATACCTTTTGTGGTCCAGGTTGTTGTTGATGCACCCTCAGTTTTGATAGATTTTACATCTACCCGTATTTCATAGACTGGTTTTGTGATTAAGCCCCCTGAGTTTTCATCAACCACTACACTGTTACAAACTGGCTGGTTCAAGGAGGTCTGCCCTGTTCCATAACCTGGTTTTGATTTGAGTAAAAAATAGTCCGGTTTGAAACCATCATTTCTGACCGGCATTTGCCAAGTTATGTTTTCCACGGGAGTCCGGTCACCATGATTTGGACTTCCATTTTGACACCCTCTCTCATCCATACACAAGTAACCAGCTTCTGCACTTACATCGGTTATCTCCAGCATACTCACAGCCACCGTTGGGTTTTCGAATTGCGCAGTTACTTCATTGACACCACCTGCAAATGTGGCAGAATTAGAACAAACTTCATCATCACTCTCGTTCCGGTAACAGGCCGATACCGTGTAATCATAATAACCATTGGTAAATCGACTTAATTTCATCGTTTTGGCTTCTATTTGGTGCGAGTAATAAACCAATTCGTCGCCTTGTTGTGTAGCCAAACCGTAATTTACAAGAGTATCCTCTCTCCTCTTAGGTTGTTTTTCAGTGATCTTCAGGTAATCAATCAAAGCCAATGCTTCATCAGCGCTATTATCATACGACCAATTCAGTAAAATAGATTTATCAGTTAAATCAACTGTGGCACTTAAACCAATGACATTCGGTAACTCCAAATCACCCATAACTGGCTCGTTAACAGCAATTGAAGCATAATGAGAACACCCCATGTCACTGCGACAAGCACGAACATTAAACGATGTACCCAATGTATTGGTTCTATCAATTAATGGAGATTCCCATCCCGACTGATAAGCACCGCTGATCCAGTTGACCGTTGCAAGTAAAAAAGTGCCATCATTTTGTGGAAAGTCAGACCTGATCTCAAAATACTCAGGTTCTTTCGGAGCTGATGCCAAACCTAAATCCTGCCAGTTCGGATAATTGAATCGAATTGAAAAATGGTTTTTGTCAGGTGACCACGATGCACCGAGACTTAAGGGCATGTATAGACCCTGGTCAAAACTGATGCTGTCTTCCAATGATACCCCACAATTTGCATCAATACAGGCAGTGATGTCATATTTGGTAGGAAAGGTTCCATTAAGGATCAAGTAGTCAGGGTCATCAGCACTTACTGTATATTCATTTAAGATGTCAGTAAGTCTTTTGGCCCTGATTAAATAGTGCGTTACTCCCGTAAGCTGTTCATCAATTTCCCAGGTAAGGTATCGGCGCTGGGTATCACTGTCCTCATATACCTCAAAAGAATTGACCGTTGGTACATACGGATCTGGGTTCTGGACATCAATGTAAGTAACAGCACCACAACCAACATCTACCCTACATGCTCTGACACTGAAGAGTACTTCACTGTAAGTGGTCCTATCCAACATCGAAGTGCTCCATTCTGACTGATATGACCCATCAACGTTAATGATAAGTGGTGATTTTGAAGGCTGTCCATTAACCAAAGGTGTTACTTCAAAATGTTCAGGCTGACCCAAGGGTTGGGTGAAATCTGTTTGATTGTATGTGAATTTTATTTTGAAAGAATCCTGAGCTGGAATTGTCCACTCTTCATCCAAGGCACTGACTGTACCCAAACCACCTTCTTCAATCTGGCTGGTATCAATTTCGTAACCACAATATTCACCAACACAGGCACTTACCGTTACCTTGTCTGCACCAACGAATTCAGATGTTGCATAATTGGCTCCAAGGGCCTGATCCACAGATCCCAGCAACACATCATTCTGATAAAAATCAACCCGGTGCTTGGTCACACCCCAACGCTGATAATCCACCAGCGGATCGGTACTTTCATCCCAAGTAACCGTGCTCCAGTTACTTGCAGTATTTTTATAGGCCGACAGTGATTGTAACGGGTCCGGTTTACAGGAATCACTCTCGTCCAATTTGGGTGGAATTTGCCACAGTGGACAAGCAATGTTGCCGCTGCCAGGTACACCGCTCATGTCCAGTATGGCAGCTGCAGTAGAATCTGAAATTTTATTGTGTTCAGTACACAACAAAGCATCTGAACCAGTGAGTCCGATATAGGCTGGTTTGTGATTTGGGTCAGTCAATAACTCAACCTTTTTCAGGTTGTTGTTATTTACTAAACTCAGACTCTGAATTGGGGTATAGCCACTGATGGTTTCTATGTTATTTGATTCCAGATTCATAAAACAAAGGCCTTGATTCCAGGTGCTGTAATCCAGGTGTTTTTTCAAGTGATCGCCTTTTAAATCCAGTGATTTAAGGTTCAAACCAGAAACAAAACTGAAACCATCAGCCTCAGTAAACAGGCTGTTTCTGATTTGTAGTGTTTCAAGTTGCATATTTAGCAAAACCATTTGACCAACAAACTGGTCAGTCAAAGTATATGTGCCAGTAACATCAAATTTATCATTGAATGAAGTGGCATTGTTATTAATCACCAAAGTGGACAGCGGGTCCCTGGGCCAAAAGCCTCCCGCATTATTGGATATTTTGTTCTTGCTGAGGTTTAAATAGGTTACATTTTCAGGCAATGCTGGTATTTCCAGTAAATTTAACCCCTTCAGGTAGAGTGTCTCAAGACTATCAAAAACAGACAAATCATTCTGTGGCAGAGTCATATCAAGACCGGTATTAAAATCAAGTCTCAGCCATTCCAAGTAATTCAGCTGTCTCAAACCGGATATATTTGTGATAGCAGGATTATTACTCAGATTCAATGACCTTAAATTAGGTACAAAAAAATGCATTTGAGAGAGGTGTATGTCCTGAATGCCCGCATCCGAACAATCTGCACCTGTAATTAAAGACAATTCATAATCTTTGCCACCTTGTATTGGCATACCATCTATAGAAAACTCACAAATGACAATTTGAGAACCACTGATACTGCTGAGCATTGCTGGGTCTTGTTTTGTTTTACCAGATTGAGAGTCAGTCCATTTTGAACTCAGTTCAGAGGATTTTGACAAGGTGGCGTTCTTATTGCTTGTTGATTCTTTATACCTGGCCCTGACCTGAACTGTATACACTGCCACATCCAGGTTTCTTAATTTCAGTCGCTGGTGTTTTTTGGGACTTCCATTGTTTTTAAATTCAGCCTTAACTTTATATTTTTTATAAGTTTTGCCATTTTTTGATAAGATAACTCGGTAGTTCTTCAGTTTGTATGGACTGCCACTTGGTAAAGCTTTGGGCCTTTTCCACTTCACCACGAAATTTTGGGTGAAATCATCCCCAATTTTTTTGCCTTTGATTTTTACATTTCTGGGTTTAGGCAGGGAGTCATTACCACCCGATTGGACACAATCGTTTTGACAGCTTCCTGACTCGATCATTTCACCCGAGGCAGCTGATGGTGGTTGCTCAATCTTCCACAACCGAATTCGAGCATCAACTTCCGCTGTATCTATATACCCTTTGTCTGCAATCACATCTGCAACGATTTGATCCTGAACGGTTTGTGGAATTTCAACTTGTGAATAGACGTTGAACGAGACAAATACCAATAATAAAAAGCTTACGTGCTTAAACATAAAAAATACTTTTTTAAATAGATGGGTGGATTATTACTGATGTGATTCTCAAAGCTTGAGAAAGTGCGAAATCATAGATAAAGAAAACGGCACCATTACACACATACACACAACTGCTGCATGTTAACAAAATAACAATTTAATTTCACAGAAAAATACAAATACTTTTGTATAAAAAATTCAATCTTGATAAATGTCAACTCTTTAATAGGGGCCGGAACTTATCAAGCAAGAAAAACGTGCTCTCTTGGACGAAAGGAATATAATTTCAAATACTTACAAAAACACCTCATATGTTAAGCAATCAGATTATCGTGAATTTATACACATGAGTAATTTTAGTAAGAATTGAGTTTATTTTCACTGATAAATGATAAAATAAGCATTCCATGAATGTAGCTTCGCACAAATTTTTTCTGGTTAAAATGATATGAGAAACACCGCAGATTCAATAACAAACAAAATGATGCTGGAATTTGATCGCATGTTGAAGGTGGTACATCACCAAACACAGCACGATGCAAACATGCCTGGTCAAAATTTAGAGCCCCCAGCATTGAATACCAAACAAACTCAACACACAGCCGGTTTGATGCGCATCAATCACACGGGTGAAGTTTGTGCCCAGGCTTTATACAACGCCCAAGCCATGATGGCTCGAGATGAAGCCACCAAAGCACATCTATTACATGCTGCACAGGAAGAGCATGATCACTTGAACTGGTGTCAATCCCGCTTGGATGAATTGGGTGCTGAGGTCAGTAAAACCAATGCTTTTTGGTACCTGCACTCCTTTGCTGTCGGTTCATTGGCAGCTGTTTTTGGTGATAAAATCAGTTATGGTTTTGTGATTGAGACCGAACGACAGGTTGAGTCACATTTACAAGAGCACATCGATGACATTGGCTCCCAGGATGCAAAATCTCTGGCTATTTTAAAACAAATGCAAGCCGATGAAATTCGCCACGGTCAAGATGCCAAAGATGCAGGTGGCGTAGAATTACCCGAGCCAGTCAAATGGGTTATGACTGGCATGTCAAAAATTATGAAAATGGTGAGTTACAGAATATGAACAGAGAATCAATGGAATTTGATGTAGTTATAGTTGGTGGCGGCCCTGCTGGATTGGCCACAGCATGTCGATTGGCGCAGTTGTCACAGGAACATGGTAAAGATTGGCAAATTGCTTTGGTTGAGAAAGGGTCCGAAATTGGTGCTCATATCATGTCAGGTGCAGTGATTGAAACCGATGCACTGACAGCGCTTTTTCCTGATTGGAAGGAGCAAGGCGCGCCTGTTAAAACAGCAGTAACTGATGATGAATTTCATTACCTCCGCAGTTTAGAAAAAGACATTAAAGTACCAGGTTTTTTAATACCCAAACCGATGAGAAATCATGGTAATTACATCATCTCCCTGGGTAATTTATGTCGTTGGCTGGGTGAACAAGCAGAAAATTTGGGGGTCAATATTTTTCCTGGCTTTCCGGCATCAGAAATTATTTATGATGAATCCGGTATGGTCAAAGGTGTTATCACTGGCGATATGGGTATTGATGCTGAAGGCAAAGAAAAAGGCAGCTTTGAACCTGGCTATGAATTGTTAGCAGCGCAAACTGTTTTTGCAGAAGGTTGTCGTGGCTCATTAGGCAAGGAATTAATGGCTGAATTTGACTTACAAAAAGAAGCAGATCCGCAGCATTACGGTATTGGTTTAAAAGAAGTGTGGCAAATTGATGAATCTCTTTCAAAGCCGGGTAAAGTGGTTCACACATTAGGTTGGCCGCTGGATAACCACACTGAAGGCGGTGGTTTTTTATACCACCTGGATAAGGGCACTGTGGCATTGGGTTTTGTGGTGGCCTTGAATTATCAAAACCCCTACCTCAGTCCCTTTGAGACATTTCAGCAATGGAAGCAAAACCCTGTCATCAAAAACATCATCAAAGGCGGCAAGCGAGTTTCTTATGGTGCCAGAGCCCTGAATAAAGGTGGGTTTCAATCCTTGCCTAAACTTACTTTCCCTGGTGGCTTGATGGTGGGCTGTGAAGCAGGCTTTTTAAATCCGGCAAAAATCAAAGGGACTCACACGGCCTTGAAATCCGGCATCATTGCTGCTGAAAGCATAGCAGAAGCATTGTTGAGTGAACAAGCCGCTGATGAACTTACCAGCTATTCTGAGAACATCAAAAATTCATCGATCTACAAAGAGCTGCATAAAAGCAGGAACTTTGAACCTGGCTTAAATAAGTTGGGAACATTCTTTGGAGCAGCCTTCACTTTTATCGATCAGAATATTTTCTTTGGTAAACTACCTTTCACCTGGAATAACAAAACCCCTGATCATGCGTGTTTAAAACCCGCAGCTGATTGTAAACCAATCGAATACCCCAGACCTGATAATGAAGTTTCATTTGATCGCCTTTCATCGGTTTTTTTATCCAGTACCAATCACGAAGAAGACCAGCCCTGTCACTTGAAGCTAACCAATCCAGATATACCAATAAAGGTTAACATGCCAAAGTGGTCAGAGCCTGCACAGCGTTATTGCCCAGCTGCAGTTTATGAAATCATTGAGGAAGGTGAACAACCTGTATTCCGTATCAATGCACAAAATTGTGTGCACTGCAAAACATGTGATATCAAGGATCCCTCACAAAACATTAACTGGAAAACACCTGAAGGTGGCGGCGGTCCGAATTACTCAAATATGTAGATAAAAAAGGAATGTTCTTGCGCTTTCATTTACTTTTGCGTTGCACTGAGCTCAGTCGAAGTGTTTCTAACAAAAGTAAAAGCCACCATCACTTCATGGTCTGCCTAGCCGAGTGCACGCGCTGGTCGAGCCGATCACTGGCTCTCCTTAGCGGAATCATCAACAAAATCAATCATTAACGGTATTTTTAAAGAAAAATGCGGTTTTAATGCCCTAATTTGTTGATTTAATTTGACTTAATCACTTGATACCTATAGACTTCGTGCTGCTTAATGACTCACCCAAATGAATTCTCCTTTTCAAAGCTTTATTCATAATTCATTGACCAGTTGACCTTTTGGTGATTCTTAAGCAGTTTTTATTTTTTATTATTTAGGTATATATATGTCAGAAAAAGTAACAGGTACCGTCAAGTGGTTTGACGAGTCAAAAGGTTTTGGTTTCATTCAACAAGCATCTGGATCAGATGTATTTGCACATTACAGTGCAATTCAAGTAGAAGGAGACGGTTTCAGAACTTTACAAGAAGGTCAACAAGTTGAATTCAACATCACTGAAGGCCAAAAAGGTCCTCAGGCTGAGAACATTGTCGCTTTATAATTCAGAAGCAACATTGTAACGATCAAAAGCGGAGCTCCAAGCGCTCCGCTTTTTTTGCCTGCCAAATAAAAAACTTACTTACAAAAAATAATTAAATCAGTACTTCTTCGTAAGTGGTAGACTTTGAGTCCACCAATGGTGAATTCTTATCACCATGATATGAGTTAACCAAGGAATATTTGGCTTGTTCCGTAACATTGTTACTCGCTGCATGAAATAACCCTGCATGAAAAAATAAAACATCACCGGCATTCAGCTCCACATCAATTGAATGCTCAAGGCACTTTCCAGCTTCAGGGTGTTTAACATTTAAAAACAGATCTTTATCCACCATGTCTTCAGTCGCAACCAAATTATGAGTTCCTGGTAGTATTTTGAGACAGCCATTGGCATTATTTTCTTCGCCCATCGCCAACCACGAATTAATCAGGAAATCATTTTCAAAACGCCAATACCTGATGTCCCGGTGCCATCCAGTCTGGCTGGAGTATTGAGGTTGTTTGGTCATGATGCAATTGTGGTGCGATTGAACAAACCAAATTTCTTCAGATTCAAACAATTGTTGTAAAATAGACTTCACCACTTTATTTTTAGCCCATTGCCTGAAAACGACATCACGGCTGTAAGCCAACAACAAACGACGTATGGTTCGACCACCCTCAGAATCCACTGATTTGGGAGCTTTTGGGTAACCCAATTCCGCTTCCAGTTCAAAAGGTGGTAATCGGAGTTGCAGGTGGTTTTTAACCTGATTACGAATTTCATTTAACAATGCCATATCGATCATCTGACGTCTAATCAAATAACCGTCTTGATGAAATTGTTGTAGCTCTTTGTTGTTTAATTGCATTAGATTAATACACTCAAAATACCCACCGTGATGGCGGTAACAGTTACAGGTATGGCCAGTGAAACCATAAAAATGTCTTTATAAGACTGTTTATGAGATAAGCCACAAATCGTCAATAAGGTAATCACAGCACCATTATGTGGTAATGAATCAAAACCACCAGAAGCCATTGAGGCCAAACGGTGCATCCACTCAGGATTGATGTTGAACTGCGCTGCCAATTGAGCATAAGTGGTTCCCAAAGCTTCTAATGCAATGGTCAGCCCACCTGATGCTGATCCGGTAATTCCAGCCAGCACGTTAACTGCAACCACTTCAGAAATCAACGGGTTTTCCGGAGAGATATTAATCACTGCTTCTTTGACAATCAAAAATGCACCTAATGACGCGATGGTACCGCCATAACCCACTTCAGACGCGGTGTTAAAGGTTGGGAGCATAGAGCCCATAGCGCCTTTGGTCATGGTGCCATTAACATCAACAAACTTAGACCAATTCAATGAAACAACTGTAATGATCGCTAATACCAACGCCATTATCATTGACCAGATTGATTTAACTTTACCCACCTCAATATTACCAAATTTTTCAGTAGCCAGGTAACTGGTATCCCACCCAGGAATCACCATTTTTTGTAACACGAAATTTGCCAGCACCACGATGATAATAGGCATCAATGCAATCCACAGTGACGGCAAACTCTTTTCCTTAACCAATACTGGTTCATTGTGGTGATTTTCACCATAACCTTCTTCTTTGTAGTAACCAATGCGGTAATTGATCCAAGTTAAGCCACCCAACATCATTGCTAAACCAGCACAGATACCAATGACAGGTGCAGCATACATATCCGTGCTGAAATAACTGACAGGAATGATGTTGTGAATCTGCGATGTCCCAGGCAAACAGGTCATGGTGAAAGTAAAAGCGCCTAAGGCGATGGCCGCAGGAATGAATCTTTTGGGTAAATTTGCTTCTCTGAATAATGCAGCACCCAATGGGTAGACAGCAAAAGCCACCACAAAAGCTGAAACGCCACCATAAGTCAGTAGACCACAAGCCAAAACAATGGCCAACGCTGCGTGTTTGATGCCCAACGAGCTGATGATCGATTTAGCAATTACTTTAGCCGAACCTGAATCTTCCATCAACTTACCAAAGATAGCTCCTAATAAGAATATGGGAAAATATTTGATGGCAAAGCTGCCCATCTTGGTCATAAATACTTGGGTATAAATACCCAACATCTGGCCGCCCTCACCCGCTATTACCACTGCTAACATGGCCAATACCGGAGCCAGTATAATAACACTGATGCCTCGATAGGCTAAAAACATTAACAAGCCTAACGACAGCAATATACCCAGTACACCTTCCACTATTTAGATCTCTTTTGAATGATTGTTATGTCTTATATACAGAATTCAAGTAGCTGATATCTTCACAGAGTCAGCCACTATTTCATAGCTGAGCTCAGGAAGCTCACCAGAACCCTCCGCGGCAAAATGAGCACGTTGTTCTTCCGTTAACTCCTTCTTAACCAAACGTCCATATACTTCAGCTTTTCCAGTTGAATCCTTGGGAATAAAGAAAGAATGGTTGTTAAAATCCACACGAGCAAATGACTCACCATCAGTCAGGATCATCCAACAACCTTTCTTTTGGCATACCCGGGTGATGTTACCGGTGATAACAAAATTCATTTTTTGGTACTGTATGGGTTCTTGCAGTGCCACTCCTAACTTAACTTTGATGAATTGTTTTTGGGGCCATTTGTCACCAAAAACAGCTGCACCATCAATCACTTCTGTGATTTGAACTAAATCTTGGTTGTCGGTTTGAGACACAGTTACTTGATTCTCTTTTTGCAACGCTTTAAGCGCGGCAATGACCTCTTCAGCATGGGTGTTTGGATCTACTTTTTCAAAATGTTTGGCAACCATCCCTTTGGGATCAATGATAAAGGTTTGTCGTTTGGCATATGAAAAAATTGCCATTCCGCCATCAACACCATAGTCACGTGACATTTGTTTATTCTCATCAACCAAAAGGTTAAACGGTAAATCATATTTCTTGATAAATGCCTGATGAGATTCTGCGTCATCTAAAGACACGCCTAACACGTCAGCATTGGCTTCTTTTAAGACTTGGTAGTTATCACGAAAGGCCTTGGCTTCAATGGTACAACCAGTTGTGTCGTTCTTTGGATAAAAGTAAAGCACCAACCATTGATCCTGGTAATCCGCCAATTGGTGCGTTTGACCTGATTGGTCCTGCAAGTTAAATGCCGGTGCAGGCTGTCCTTGCATACTGCTGGCTAAAGCCATAAAATTAAAAGCAATTAATGTGAGTAAAGTTGCTATTTTTTTAGTCATTTTATTCTCATGCAATAAAACTAATATTCTACCAACTTTCACACCATTGAGAAACCATAAACCTGATGTACAACAAAATACTACCCCCAAACAGTCAAGTATTGATTGCAGAAGATAAAATAAACCGTGAAATAGAAGCTTTAGCGATTGAGATCAACCAAGATTTCGCTCAAAAGAAGGTGGTGTTTCTTACCATTATGAACGGCGGCATGATTTTTGCCTCAGCATTAGCAACACGCTTAAACCTGGATATGGAAATGGATTACTTACAACTTTCAAGGTACGGGAAAAACCAATCTGGAGGGCAACTGGTATGGAAGTACCAACCTGAAGTGAACATGCATGATACTCATGTGATACTGTGTGATGATATTTACGATGAAGGCCATACCCTAGCCGCAGCACATGCCTGGTGTCTTGAAAAAGGTGCTTTATCCGCTTCTTCAGTGGTATTAGTCCACAAAAATCACGACAGAACTTACGCCCAATACAAGCCCGACTATGTAGCAATGAACATTCCAGATCATTTCATTTTTGGATATGGAATGGATTATGAAGAAAAATTACGTCAGTTACCTGAAATTTATTACATCCCACAATCAAAATGAATCAAGATACCCTGTATAAAGCTGCTAAAGCAGCGCAAGAAAAGGCTTATGCTCCCTATTCTCAATTTAAAGTTGGCGCAGCAATTGTTGATGAAAAAGGGCACATACACACTGGTTGTAACATAGAAAATGCGGCTTATCCCATTGGTTGTTGTGCAGAACAGTCAGCAGTTTCACAAATGATTATCAACGGCGGCAAAAACATTGAACACATTTTAATTGTTGGCAGAAATGGAGAACCCTGTCCACCATGTGGCGCATGTCGTCAAGTTATCTTTGAGCATGGCAATAAGGACACCCAAGTCCATTTGGAAACTGCCGACAATCAATTAAGCTGCCAAAGCATCAGCTCATTGCTGCCTGATGCATTTGATCACTCTCAATTAGACAAATAGTTTTGGATTTGTGATTTAAATTCAGGATTTTGCATAGCCACATGTAAATTTGCCAGTACAAACCCCTCTTGAGAACCACAATCAAAACGCTGACCAGCTAATTTCACCGCTTGCAAGCCACTGCTGTTCATTAAAGCATTCAACGCATCGGTTAATTGATATTCTTGGTTGTTATCCATCTGGGTTTCTTTCAGTACTGAAAAAACTGATTGCGGCAACACATAACGACCAATGACACCAAAGTTTGATGGTGCCATTTTTAAAGATGGCTTCTCAATAATATCAACAACCCGGGTATAGTCACTCTGCCACTCACTGGGCTTAATGACACCATAACTGGATATCCTATCATCACTCACTTCTTCCACGCTGATTGTGGCTGAATGGTTAGTTTCTGCTACAGTTATCAAACGTTGTAATGGGTTTGTTTCAGCCTGGATAAAGTCATCTGCCAAAATAACAGCAAACATTTCATCGGTCCCAATCATGGCCTCGGCTTGTAAAACCGCATGTCCAAGCCCCAATGGCGCACCCTGCGGAATAAAAACACGCTGAATTTTTACAGGCAAGGTATCCAGTTTTTCAACCAAGTGTGATTTGTTTTGAGCCATGAATTTTGCCCGTAAATCAGGCATGGGATCAAAGTGATCGCTGATCGCATGCTTACTGGCGCTGGTAATGAATATCAAAGTTTCAATGCCAGCAGCTATCGCTTCTTCTACTGCATATTGAATCAAAGGCTTATCAATGATTGGTAATAGTTCTTTGGGAATTGATTTAGTGGCTGGCAAGAATCGCGTGCCCATACCTCCAACTGGGAAAACTGCTTTGGTGATTTTTTTCATACTATTCCTTGGTGTGTTGTTTCAGTCCAATTTTGTTGGTCAAAACTTCCAACTCATGCCCTTTGAATTCCGGCACCAGTTGGGTCAATATTTTCTTAATGGCTTGCTGATCAAACTTCAAAGCCGCTTGATGCCCCTTTTTAATCAACTGTGGCAACTGTTCAGCTTGTAAGGATACATTTTTTACCCCACTTATTTTACTAACGATTGTGGGTTCCAGGTTTTCAATGTCATAATGCAACTCTTCATACAGTTTTTCACCACTGCGTAATCCAGTGATGCTGATACTTACCTCATTCCCTTTACCTGATAATGCAATCATTCGCTCAGCCAGAGATTTAATTTTAACTGGTTCACCCATATCCAGCACCAATATCTCATTATCATTGCCCAAGACCAAGCTTTGTAAGATAAGCTGACAAGCCTCTTCAATGGTCATAAAATAACGTTCCATATCTTCATGCGTCACAGTTACCGGGCCGCCAGCAGCAATTTGCTGCTCAAACAGAGGTACCACTGAGCCAGCTGAACCCAAAACATTACCAAACCTGACAGTCGAATACTCTGTTTCACTGCGTTGGTTTTTGTATTGACAATATTTTTCAGATAATCGTTTGGTCGCCCCCATCACACTGTATGGATTGACTGCTTTATCAGTGGAAATCAAAATCATTTTTTCCACGCCAAAGTCAGCACAACAATCAGCCATATTTTGTGTCCCAACCACATTGTTCAAAAAACCTTCACATGCATGTGATTCCAGCAAAGGCACATGCTTATAAGCCGCTGCATGAAAAACCACATCGGGCTTGGTTTCCTTAAAAATATGATACAAATGCGCTTGGTTGGTTACATCACATAAATGTGAATTAACCACCATATGATCGTGATTTAATTCTTTATCTATCGCATATAAATTGTACTCTGAATGATCAATAATATTGAGTTTACTCACGCCTATTTGAGCGAGCTGGCGACATAATTCAGAACCAATTGAACCACCACCACCAGTGACCAGCACTGATTTATTTTTGATGTACTCTGCCACCATTTGCCAATCCAGTTCAACTTTATCTCGACCCAATAAATCTTCAACCGTAATCGGTTGTAATTGACTGACGTTAATCAGATGTTTATCAAAATCATCAGGATCGGGGGCCACCCTGATGATGCAATTACTGGTGGCCAGTTCATCGACCACCGCTTTGATCAAGCTTGCTTCTGGATTTTGCTTTGCTATCACCACCAAATTGATATCAAAATCAGCAACCAACTCTGTGAGTTGATCTAAACCTGACTGAATCTTCACGCCTCTTATTTGAGAACCTTTGTAGGCTTTGCCATCATCAATTATTCTGATTACATGGCACGAGTGGTTACTGGCTGCATTACGTATAAACAGTTCTGCAATGTGACCCGCGCCAATCAATAATACCCGAGGTTTATCATCATCTGCCAAGTTAAAATATTGATCTTTCCACATCCGATAGCTTATTCTAGGACCTCCCCAAAAAAGCACCAACAATACTGGATACATCAACAGCACACTACGCGGAATACCATCCAAACGGTTAAACAAGAAGAAAAATAACACAATCGCTAAAGTACCAACCGTAGCAGACTTAACCAAATTCATTAAATCAGGCACACTGGCAAAACGCCACAAACCACGATACATGCTAAAACTGAAACAAATGGCACCTTGAATAAGGATGACAGCTACAATCTCCAGCGACCATAAATCAATCGTTGGTGATTCTGGCCAAATACTGTAACGAATAAAAAAGCAACTCACCCAGGCCAGCCATGTCATGAACAGATCATGTGTCACAACAGCTAATCGAAGATGAAGAATGCGATTTTTCATGGCTGTATTTTAACGTCCAACTCTTAAAGTTTTCATAAATATTCCTATCAATAACGCATAAACAAGAACGAATAATGCCGAAACGGGAATTTTTGGCAACGACATAATGTATGCCAGCCAACAGCAAACTGCTGTTATTAATCCATAAACAACAGCTAATTTAATATGTGACCAGCCCTGTTTTATCAGTCGTTGATAAAGATGAGTTGAGTGAGCGTGGGTTATGTTTTCTGAATTGATCAACCGATGAAACAACGTCATGGTTGCATCCACAATAAATACCGCATGAATCACAGCAACTTGTAAGTAGCTCAACTGGCCATAGCGAATCAAATACAAAGCCATAGTTGCCAGCAACAACGCCATCGGCAAACTGCCAGAATCACCCATAAAAAGCTTTTTCAGAACGACATTAAACAGCAAATAAACCAGTATGACCAACACCCCAGCCACACCTAAAAAATGTAACACAGATACATGATTGGAAGCGCCAACAAAAACCCAAGCATAAAAACCCAAGCTGATAAAAGCATGCATCCCTGCCAAACCATTGGCACCATCCATGAAATTAAACAAGTTGATCCACCACAATAAAGCCACTACCAGGAATAAGAATAACCCAATTTGAATGTTCAACCCAACAGAGAACACCAAACAAAACGCAACTAACAATTGAATAGCAAATCGCAATTTTGTAGACAGGTCATAACGATCATCAAACCAACCAAGGACTGAAAGCACTGATATCAAATAAAGCGGTACAAAAAGAGGGAACTGGACCAGCCCAATCAGGCACAACGGGACAAACATAAAAATACCAGCACCCGTCATGACTTCACCTTGGTGTAAGCTGCGCTCATTCGCAGCATCATGCAGTCGTGATTGGCTGCGGTATGCATACCACCACAAGGCCAACATAACTACAGCTGTTGATACTACAGGCCCAACCAGATAATTATTCAGACTCAAGTCCATAAATAGGTTTCACCATCCCCCAATTTTTGCAACTGGGGCATTGCCAATGCAATGATTTGGCTCCAAAACCACATTTTCTACAACGCAGCTTAGGTTTATTTTTCAACAATTTATCAATCAGATCTTTAAGGACATTGAAATAAGCAAAATCATTTCCCAGTTGGCTTAACTCAGCTTCATTAAGTTCTATCAACGCATTCAGCCCTTTAAAAGAAGCACGATTGTTAAGCTGTTTCGTTAAAAACTCAGTAGCAAAAGCTTCACCTTTTTCAGCAGAATAGTAATTAGCTAAAGTCAATACAGGTGAAACACCTTGGTAATTTCCAACCCAATTCAAAAGTTCTTGCTCAAGTTCATCACCTTTTTTTAATGCCAGGTAACAGTCAGCCATGTCATTGATAAACAACGGGATGAACGCAGAGTCTGCATCTTTGGCTGCCTGAAATTCATCTATAGCACCTGCCCATTGTTTGTTTTTTTGTTTGACTCTGGCGTATATCAAATGTGCCCTAACCGCTTTATCGTCCACACGCAATGCTGATGACAGGTATTTCTCACCTTGTTCAACATCATCCTGTTGCAGTGACTGTTCAGCCAATTCACAATAATAATGTCCAATCGGTACTTGCATGTTTCGATTGGTGGCACTTTGAAAACGGCTGGCAGATTTAATTGCTTGCAACCAATCTTGTTCTTGTTGATAAATTTCAACCAATGATTGTAGTGCCTCTGGTGTGTGTGCCTCTATTTCAACCAGCTCAGAAAATAACACCTCAGCACGATCCAGCAATCCAGCACTCATATAATCCTTACCAATAGCTAACAAAGCGCGTGTCCTGTACCTTTCAGGTAGTTCAGCTTGAGCAATCAGTGCTTGATGCAATTTAATAGCCCGATCTACTTCGCCTTTACGGCGGTATAAGTTACCCAAAGCTAATTGTGGCTCAAAAGTTTCCTGAGAGGTTTCAGCCAGTTGAATAAAGACATCTATCGCCTTATCAGATTCATCATTTAAAAGGTAGTTTAAACCTTTGAAATACCGATGATTAAGTTGTTGGAAAGTCCGCTTAGTTTTACCCGAACGCATGATGATCGCCAGGTATAATCCCATTAAAACTCCCGCCAGTAAAGCCACTGACGTCCATAAAAATTGGGAATTCATGGAATTTTAACCACTGATTTATCGTTGGCTTGTGTCAACTGCTCGACTTGCTTTTGTTGCTCATCTTGGGCTTGTTTCAATTTAAAGTATTCACGTTCCCAGTAAACTCGTTTACGATTGGCCGGCCAAGTCCATAACATCCAGCTCAATAACAAACCAAACAACAACCCCAGTGAAGCAAACAGCAACAGCATAAAACCCAAAGGTAAACTGAGTTGATACCAATATAAATTCAGAGCCACAGATTCAGCATTCAGGCTACTGACAGCCACTGAACCAATTAGCAGTACCAGCACGATAGTTAAAGTTAATATTTTTTTAATTGTACTCATAAAAGCTATTATAAAGGAATACTGTTTGGTCTTCATTTATTTTTGTTCCTGGCAAAAATGGAAACCGCCAAGGTGGTGTTACGTTCACAGGGATGTGAGTGTTAGAACTGAGTTCAGTACAGAAATCGAGGGTCGATTATGGAACAAAGACCAAGCCCCAACTGCATTCCTTAGTGTATAAGATTTAGTAAGCGTAAGCCCCAAGAGTATTCCTTATTTTATAAACCTCAAGCGTTTCACCGAATACCAGCAGCAACTGCCCTTTCAGCCATGAGAATGATTTCCTGATTGTTGTGCTTATTCATCTTTTCAACTGATATGGGCTCATGAAACGTCATGGTGATCTTACCAGGCAATATTTTTATACCACCAGATGGCATAACACCATCTGCCCCAGAAATTGAAACAGGCAATATAGGTAATTGCAAATCTCTGGCCATACGGAACGCACCTTTCTTGAAAGGCTTCAACTCAATCCCATTACTGCGTGTACCTTCGGGGAAGAAAAACACAGAATTACCATCCACCAACTTATCTTTTGCCGCCTGCATGGCACGTATAGAAGCTTGGCGATTCCTGCGATCAACATAAATATGTCCCATTTTTTCACACGCAAAACCCACAAAAGGCATCTTTCTGAGCTCTATTTTCATCACCCACTTAAAATCCAAAGGTAAATAGCCATAAACCAACAAAATATCATAGGTACTCTGGTGATTGGCTACAACCACATAGGATTGATTCGGTGCAATGTGTTCTTGGCCCTTTCTGGTCACCCACACAGGCGTAATCCACAGTATCAAACGTCCCCACAACCTAGCCACATAACGTCCAGCAAATTTAACTGCGCCTAAAATTGATAACAAACTGACAATAATGGCTGTGACAGCCGTCAATACCCAGGCCAGTGGATAAACCACTATCCAGGCATAGATTTGATATAAATTAGCCAAGAGACTTTTCATGGGGGCATTATAGTTGAATGTTCTTGGGTCTTCATTCATTTTGTTCACACAAAATGAAAACGACCGCATCAAACATGGCTTTGGCTTTCTGTCAATTCACCCTGACAATGCCATGCATTGTCAACCGCGAAATTGACTTGAATGTTCTTGGATCTTCATTCGAATATGTGATTTTGTTAACCTTTTTTTGTTTCTCAAAAACGGTTACACAAAATTCAATCATTAACTCATATGACTACCGTCAAATCGCATATGCGTTCACACAAAATGAATGAAGACCCAAAGACATTCCTTGGTGAGCTGAGAACCCAAGCGTAAGACCCAAAAACATTCCTTTTGAAATAAACAGCACACCATATTCTCAATGAAATATTGACCTGTTTACCTACCCCATGTAATCGAATACACAATGCCAAATTCTATCCAGTGACAAAATACATCCAGTCTTGGTAAAATAGATTTTTTGAATTGAGTGATTTCATGAGTAAAACTGTATTAACCACCTTAATGTTCTTGCTTTTTTTCAGTTTAACTGTAACCGCTGATGTATTATTGATAGACAGAGTTGAAGCTAAAACCGGCATGGATGTGCCAAAAAAATCTGCGACCATGAATCAAGTTCGCGCTCAATACGGAGACCCAATCTCCGAATCTGTCCCAGTCGGTGATCCACCAATCACCCGGTGGGTATATAATGATTACATTGTTTATTTTGAACACCAACACGTGATCACCACGGTACTAAAAAAATCGCGTCCCACCGAAATTGGCCCTGATTCAATAGAATAAGCAGACCAATGAAACGCAGTGAACACAGACAACTGTGGTTGTCTGAATATTTCGGTGAAAAAAAATTCAATATTAAACCTGCTTCAGAAGATGCATCCTTTCGCAGTTACTATCGTGTGTCTATAAACAACCAAACCTATATACTAATGGATGCACCACCCGAGTATGAGGATTGTCGACCATTTGTTAAAGTCCTCGATATGCTGATAAAACATGAGGTTCATGCCCCTCATGTTTATGCTCAGGATTTAACGTTGGGTTTTTTATTGTTATCTGATTTTGGGAATACTTTGTATCTTGATGAACTCAATGACAAAACGGTGAATGGTTTATACGGCTCAGCCATTGATACCCTGGTTCAAATCCAAAGCATTCCCAGTGCCGATGATTTACCTGCTTATGATGCTGAATTATTACTTACTGAGATGCAGTTATTCAGAGATTGGTTTATTCATGAACACTTGGGCATCAAATTGAACGATGAACAAACTGATACGCTCACTTCAACCTTTAAATTGTTACAGGACAGTGCCATTGAACAGCCACAAGTAATGGTACATCGTGATTACCACAGCCGCAACTTAATGGTTACCAGCAATAAGTCACCAGGAGTGATTGACTTTCAGGATGCCGTTCATGGTCCCATCACCTATGATTTGGCATCTCTGCTTAAGGATTGTTACATCAGCTGGCCAGCAGATAAAGTGGCTTATTTTTGTGATGTATTCACATCCAAATCCCAACACATCACAGATAAGATAGAAAAAAACCAATTCATGCGTTGGTTTGATCTGATGGCCGCACAACGGCACTTAAAAGCGATCGGCATTTTTTGTCGTTTGAATTACCGTGATGGCAAACCAGGTTACTTGAATGACATACCAAGAACCATGCGCTATTTAACTGAAACCGCAAGCAAATACCTAGACTTACAAGCATTTTCTCAATTACTTGAGGAGATACAACCCAAACTAGCAGTGCCTGCATGAAAGCCCTGATTTTCGCTGCCGGACGTGGTGAACGCCTTAAACCACTTACCGATCACACACCAAAACCATTGGCCAGAGTTCATAACAAGCCCCTGATTCAATACCACATCGAAGCCCTGATGCACGCAGGCATCACCGATGTGGTCATTAATGTCAGCTGGTTGCATCAACAGATCATTGATTTTGTCACTGAGTTGGTCCAAAACAGTGCTTTCAGAATGCTCAATGTCCAGTTTTCTATTGAACCTGAGCATCCATTAGAAACTGGTGGTGGTATGCTAAAGGCACTGCCTTTATTGGATGATGCACCTTTTATAGTCGTCAATGCAGATATTTTCACTGATTTTGATTTCAGTCAGCTTCAAACCGAACTCAATGAAGCCTTGGTCAATGTGGTATTGGTTAAGAACCCCGTGCATAATGCAAGCGGTGATTTTGGGATCAACCACAATCAACTGACACCTAAGACAAGTGAGACCAAAACCTATACTTACGCAGGTATTGGTTGTTATTCACCACAAATCTTAACCCCACCATTCGATGACGCTGTATTCAGTATTGTGCCTTATATCAAAGCCGCCATCCAATCAAGTCAAGCTCGAGCACAATTACATTCTGGCTATTGGCATGATGTGGGTACGATTGAGCGCTTAGATGAATTAAACCAGCGGTGATGGTAGAATCAAGCACGCAATGCACTAGAATGAACCGTAACAACAATAATCACAACCAAAAAACTTATGCGATTATCTACTTTAAATTTTCTATTTAAATCTTTGTTATTATTAACAATAACCACTTCACTAGCTGCTCAGAATGCTGCTGAAGCAAGCACTACAATACCCTATTCTGGCACCTGGCTTTCAGTGGTACCACCTTTGCTTGCTATTGCCATCGCTTTGGCATTCAAGCAAGTCATTCCTGCTTTATTTACTGGTTTGGTCTTTGGTGTTTGGGTCATTGGCGGAATGAGTTTCAGTGCCTTGTTTACAGCACCCCTGACCACTTTGGAAGTTTTTGCGGTAAAGGCTTTGGCAGATGAAGATCATGCATCCATTATTTTATTTTCATTCATGATAGGTGGCATGGTCGGCATCACTTCCCGCAATGGTGGTATGCAAGGCATAGTGAATTTGATACTAAAGTGGGCCAACAGTGTCAAACGCGCATCATTAGCGACCATCGGTATGGGGCTAAGTATCTTTTTCGATGATTATGCCAATACCTTAGTTGTTGGGAACACCATGAGACCTGTAACCGATAAGATGAAAATCTCACGCGAGAAACTGGCTTATTTGGTTGATTCAACTGCCGCACCCATTGCTTGTCTGGCATTGGTCACAACATGGGTTGGTTTTCAGGTTGGGCTGATAGATGATGCCTTGAAAAGCGTTGGCTACACTGAAATGGGCGGTTATGGTGTATTCCTTCAAACCATTCCTTATAGCTTTTATCCCATATTTGCTTTGTTTCTGACCATCATGATCGCCACTACTGGTAAAGATTTCGGCCCCATGTACCAAGCCGAATTGGAAGCCCGCAATGCAGGAGGTGTGACCTCATTGAATTTAGACCGACACCCAACAGAAGAGATTTTACCGGTAGAGGGGAAGCCATACCGTGCTTTGAATGCAATACTGCCATTTCTGACCTTGATTCTGGTGGTTTTAGGCGGGCTGTATTTTACCGGGGTAGATCCCAGTATGGCAGACCAATCCTTACGTGACATCGTTGGTAATGCCAATTCTTACAAGGCACTGTTGTGGGGTACAATGGCTGGGGTACTGGTTGCAGCCGTCTTGAGTGTGATCCAAGGCATATTAACCCTTGAACAAACTGTTAACGCCTTATTAAAAGGTATGAAACCGATGTTATTGGCAATGATTATTTTAGTGTTGGCTTGGTCACTGTCAGAAATCAGTACCCAACTACAAACCAGCCAATACATTTCATCCATGATACAAGACACCCTCTCGGTACACTGGTTACCGCTGCTAACATTCTTATTAGCTGCTTTAACAGCTTTTGCCACTGGCTCCAGCTGGGGTGCCATGGGGATTTTGATTCCACTGGTGGTGCCGATTGTTTGGAACATGATGGGTGCACAAGGAATGCTTGAACCAGAATACTATTACATCATTTACACCACCATCGCCAGTATCTTGGCTGGCGCAGTTTGGGGTGATCATTGTTCACCGATATCAGATACCACAATCTTATCTTCCATGGCATCGGGTTGCGATCATATTGCTCATGTCAGAACTCAGATTCCTTACGCCTTTTATGCGGGTGCTTTTGCAATTGTTCTGGGAATCATACCTGCTAGCTTCGGCTTTTCACCCTGGATAGCCATAGTTATTGCTACAGTTGGTATGTATCTTGGCTTACGCTGGAAAGGTAAAGAAGCATGAGTCGTGATTGGTTACCCAGAGTCACTGTAGCAACGGTGATTGAGCAAAGTGGTAAGTTCTTAATGGTTGAAGAAGATATTTATGGAAAAAAAATCCTTAATCAACCAGCAGGCCACCTGGAGCACAATGAATCATTGATCGAAGCTGCTATCCGAGAAACACTTGAGGAAACAGGTTGGCATGTACAAATTGACCACTTGATTGAATTTTCACAATGGACCAGCAAAAACAGCAACAAACATTACTTACGTTCATGCTTTGCTGCCACTGCCTTGGCGTTTGATCCTGATCAAACTTTAGATGAAGGCATTATTTGCGCTAAGTGGATGACTCGTGATGAGGTCGCACAAAATAAAGAGCGGCTTCGCTCTCCTCTTGTTTTGCACCACATTGATCACCATATCAAAGGCAAACGAACTGACATTGATGTGTTCAGTTATTACGATTAATTAACCACACAAAATAAAGTAACATGAAAGTCATTACTGGCATGTCTGGAGGCGTTGATTCTTCGGTAAGCGCTGCCCTTCTCAAACAACAAGGCCATCACGTTGAAGGCATGTTTATGAAAAACTGGGAAGAAGACGATACTCAAGAAATTTGTAGTGCAGATGAAGACGTCAAAGATGCGCAAGCGGTTTGTGATCAACTGGGGATCAAACTGCATCGGCGTAATTTCGCCAGCGAGTACTGGGATAATGTGTTTGAGGAATTCTTAACTGAATACCAACAAGGTCGAACACCAAACCCAGACATTCTTTGTAACCGTGAAATAAAATTCAAAACCTTTCTTGATCACGCCGATGATTTAGGCGCTGATATGATGGCTACTGGCCACTATGTCCGCAAGGGACAAGCCAATGGCGAATACCAACTGTTAAAAGGTCTTGATAACAATAAAGATCAAAGCTACTTTTTGTATGCGATCAACCAATACCAACTCGCACGCAGTTTGTTTCCAGTTGGTGAAATTGAAAAACCTGAGGTGAGACAAATCGCCGAATCACTGGGCTTAAATGTATTTGATAAAAAAGATTCAACCGGTATCTGTTTCATTGGGGAAAAGCGCTTTCAGGATTTTTTGTCGACTTACCTTAAACCCAACCCAGGCGAAATTGTCACACCCACAGGGCAAATTGTTGGAAAGCACAATGGTTTGATGTATTACACCATTGGTCAGAGACAGGGTTTAGGCATTGGCGGTGTTCGCGATGCACTATCAGAACCCTGGTTTGTGATTGCCAAAAAACACCAGAAAAACCAATTGATTGTGGGACAAAGTAACTATTCAAACTTGATGTTAGACAATGCATTAACAGCCAAACAAGTTACCTGGATATCTGATACTGAACCACACTATCCCATTCGCTGTCATGCAAAAATCAGATACCGCCAGGCCGATCAAGCCTGTGGAGTTACTTTGTTGGATAACAACACCATTAAAGTTCATTTTGACAAATTACAAAAAGCGATCACTCCAGGCCAATCAGTGGTTTTTTATCAGGGTGATGTCTGTTTAGGTGGTGCCATTATTGAATCATCCACTTTATTAAGTTCAACATGTGAATTGAAATCTGCATAACCACCTCAATATTATTTAATAGCTGACAGAGAAATTAATCATGAGAGATCAAACAATCGCTTTAGCCGGGGTGTATCAAGCTGCCACCATGGCTCATGAACTGGCCAATTCTGGTGCCATTCGTGATAATAAGAGCTGGGAAGTAAGTTTGAACAGCCTGTATAAGTTAGATGCCAGTAGTACCGAAGACGTGTTTGATAACAACCTTTCTGGATTGGCATTAGGCTATAACAGTTTAATTAAATCCTTTGATAAAGACAGTTATTATATCAACATCATCAAGTACACCATCACCCTCCTCACTTTGGCAGCGAAATTACCCCAAAGAGAGGAAATGATTGATACCATTGCCAAAGGCTTACAAGAATCTAAAGTTTTGCAAAGTGCTGAAGAACCTTTAAACAGTGCTGTTATCGCTAAGCTTGCCCAAATTTACTCGAAAACCATCAGTCAGATGCAGCCAAGAGTCATTGTTGCTGGACAACCTTTTCATTTAAAAGACCAGGCCATTACAGAAAAAATTCGAGCCGTGCTGTTAGCAGGCATTCGATCAGCGGTATTATGGAAACAAACTGGTGGCAACCAACTTCAACTGTTGTTTAAAAGAAAAACATATATTGATGAGGCCAAAAAATTGCTGGCTACTTAAATATTAACAAACCAGTGTACGCATCTTGCTTGGGAGAGCCGATGATTGGCTCGACCAGCGTAGGCAATGAGGGCATGGCGGTTTAAAGGAATGCTCTTGAGCCTTCGGTCTCCGTTCCAAGAGCATTCCTTTATTAAAAGCAAACCACTGCTATAGCATCATAAGAAATATCGAAATGAGAAATAAAAAAGCCCAGAGCATACTGGGCTTTTAAATAGATTGTCAACGCTCAAATTACCTGGCAGCATTGGCACTCATGGTTGAATTTCTACCACTGTCTCGCGTTTGTGCCATATCGCGCATACCTTCGGTGTGGCATTGTCCCGTTTTATGCCCTCGATTTACTGCTCCAGAGACTTGTCCACGGAATTGTTCAGTGGTGCCATCTTCAGGATCTGATAGGATAATATCAGAAGCAATGTTACACCAGTCAGGACGCCACCACTTTTTAGTAAATGACGTGGTGTAATAGTTAACCTTACTTCTGGCCCAGGTTGGGATACCAGATAACCACGCTCCTCCACCTGAAACAGTCAGATTGCTGTTGTAGCCACAACCCACACCAAAGATATCTCCAATAGCAGCTAAGTTACCAGCCAGAGGTGTGCCCTGATAAGGTGTACCCACTGATTGGATCAAGCGGCCTGAGCCAGCATTATCTAAACCACTCCAATAGTATGTATATAAATGTAATGAAGCCGCACCACCTTGAGAGTGAGCAACCACACCAAACGATGGGAAGTTATCACCATAGCTATCTATCAAACGTGCAAAAGCATCGTGTGATCTGTTTTGATTGAAGTCCGTAAATTTGACGTAGTTACTGAATTGAGATTGTACAGGCCCCCAAGCATCACCTGAACAATAACCATGAACCAGCATCAATTTACCACCAGCTGCTTTTTCCTGACTCTTCAGGTGTTCAGGTTTTTCACCTTTTAACATTGACTCATACAAACCACCATCATAAGTAGCCAATGATTTTTCAGAAACTGAAGGTAAGAACAGCGGCATCTCATCAACTTCAAGTACTGAAATATAATGCTCAATATCTTCTAACCTGATATTTTTCAGGCTATAAGGAGCAGTAACTCCTGCGGACAACAGCCACCTGTCATCTAATTGTAAGGTTAATACTTCAGCTTTCAGTTCTGCAATGGTTGATAACCAAGTAACAGCCGCTGATGTAGATTCTTTTCCTGAAGATTTAACACCCCAAACTTCAGCCATCACTCTAAAGCGACTGCGATCCAGCTTGGTATCAACAGCCATACTGAGATCAATTTTATGTGGTGCTGAATAAGCCCCATTCACTTCTTTGGCACCCATAACCAAATCTGATTCAATCACAGGAACTACATGTTCAACAGTTCTCAAAAATGGCTGTCCTTTGGGTGTGGTGCCCTCGGCAACCACTTGAACTTGATATAACCCTGCCTGTTCAGCTTTAAATGAAGCATTAAACTGGCCATCAAAGGCTACTTTATCGCTAGACAAACCATCATCAAACATAGAAATGCCAGTGGTAATGCCATCAGGTGCAGTGATGTTAATCGTGGAATTATTAATCAACTGCAAATCATTTTTCACGACCGAAAATTCTGAATTAAAAGCTGATGCATTAATGGTAATTTCTTGACCTGTCACTGCACCATTAGAATTAACAAATGATTTCAAGCGATATGGGCTATCGCTGCTTACCAATAAATAACCATCTTCTGCCACCTTGGTTTTAACTTGAAACTGGTAACGACCACTGGCTAAATTTTGTAAGTCAAATTGAGTTGCAGGGAATTGTTCTTTGCCCATACCAAATGTCGTATCACGGGTGAAATACTGGATGTCTTGTATACCTGACTTCTCTGCATTGTGGCCTTTGATGTCTAATTGCCAATCATTTTTGCCCACGCCAAACAACAACACTTTTGGATTTTCACCATCAACCAAAATATTTTTTTGCCACACCAATTCATTGTTTTCACCCAATTCAAATTGAACTGGTAACATGGCATGTTTAGAAATAATCGCAGTAGATTCAGGACTGGCTTTTCTCATCAGTTCTATCTCTTCAGCAGGTCCTGCCAGGTGTTTTGCGATTGGTGAAGTTTTTGCTGTGACTGCTGTTACCGCAAATAATAAGGACGCAGACGCGCCCAGAATGAAATGTTTTTTCATTGATAAACCCTCTAATTGTTTAATAAAAAAGGAATGCTGTTGGGTTTTCATTTATTTTTGTTCTTGACAAAAATAAAAGCGACCACGACCAGCATAGCTAATGACCTCGGGCTTGCCCTCTCTGATTCGGCTTCGCTCACGGCCTATCGCCCATTCCATAATGGCTTCTTTGCTTCGCAAAGCCACCACCACTTCATGGTCTGCCTAACCGAGTGCGCAGGTCGAACTGATCACCAGTTCCCCAAATGATTCATTATCCAGCATACGTCCCCACGTCATGAATAACTCATGATCGTCAAACCGTTTGTACATTATTGGAGCCTGTTAACACTAATGGAAGGGCAACTGCTGGATCGTATTTTTCAGCCATCAAGGCATCAGTTGTGACATGTGGTCACTCCACATGAACGACTGAATAACGAAGAGGGGTGGAAAATAAGACCCAGCCCAAAGGGGTTAAGGCTGAAAACACCCCACTCTGCGTTCCTCACCACTCGATTGGAATAACCAAACCACGCAGTTCGCGCCTTGATTGGGTCGTTTTCAACCTTAACAGTAGCCCTTCCATTAGTGTTAACAGGCTCCAATAGATTGGTTTCGCCATTGCTGAATCAAATCGAAAATTAAAATAACACACTTTTCATTTAATTTCAAACGTTTGTTTGAAATCATAATCTGTTAAATACCTGATAGTGCAACAAATTATCAAGCTTAAATCGATTGATTAGCTCATTATTATAGCTATAAAATCAATATGTAATTAACAGAATAACCGGATTCAAAACCCCGTGCTGGTTAACTTTCATGGTTCAATTAGGTATAATTACCAGCTTTTAAAATTTAGAATATTTAATGAGCCTGTATCAAGACTACCTGAAAGAAATCGAAGCACGAAAAGCTCAAGGATTGAACCCTTTGCCAATCGACAATGATCAACTGCTTGCTGAGATCATTACACAAATTAAAGACCTAGACCACGAACATCGAGAGAGCTCTTTACAGTTTTTTATCTACAACACCTTACCTGGTACTACCAGCGCCGCAGGTGAAAAAGCAGCTTTTTTAAAGGACATCATTCTGGGTAATGAGCAGGTTGCAGAAATTTCAAAAGATTTTGCTTTCGAATTATTGTCACACATGAAAGGCGGACCGTCTGTTGAAGTGTTGATTGATTTGGCTTTAGGAAACGATCAAAACACAGCTGAGCAAGCGGCTGGAATATTAAAAACGCAAGTGTTTTTATACGAAGCTGATACTGATAGACTGGCCACTGCTCATCAACAAGGCAATACAATAGCAACTGATATATTACAGAGCTATGCACAAGCTGAATTTTTCACTCAATTACCAGATGTAGAGGAAACCATTGATGTGGTGACTTACGTGGCAGGCGAAGGTGACATCTCTACAGACTTATTATCACCAGGTAACCAAGCGCACTCAAGAGCGGACAGAGAATTGCATGGTAAGTGCATGATTTCAAAACCCGCACAAGAGGAAATCGTGGCACTGCAAAAGCAACACCCCGACAAAAGGGTAATGCTAATCGCTGAAAAGGGCACCATGGGTGTTGGCTCCTCCAGAATGTCTGGAGTTAACAACGTGGCATTGTGGACCGGTAAACAAGCCAGCCCTTATGTACCTTTTATTAATTTTGCGCCAGTTGTGGCTGGTACCAACGGAATTTCCCCAATTTTTTTGACCACAGTCGATGTGACTGGTGGTATTGGGCTGGATTTGAAAAACTGGGTAAAAAAGGTAGATGCTGATGGTAACAAAGTACTCGACGAAGACGGTGAACCTGTTCTCGAACAAGTTTACTCAGTAGATACAGGTACAGTATTAACCATTAATACCAAAGAGAAAAAACTCTACAATGGCGATCAAGAATTGATTGACATTGCACCTGCATTAACACCACAGAAACTTGAATTTATCAAAGCTGGTGGGTCTTATGCCATCGTTTTTGGTAAAAAACTACAAAGTTTTGCAGCCACCACTTTAGGCATCGATATGCCACAAGTGTATGCGCCATCCAAAGAAATCACCCTCGAAAATCAAGGCTTAACTGCTGTTGAAAAAATATTCAACAAAAATGCTGTGGGTGTCAGCACTGACAATGTATTGCACGCCGGTTCTGATGTCAGAGTTAAAGTGAATATTGTTGGTTCACAAGACACCACAGGGTTAATGACCTCACAAGAGCTTGAAGCCATGGCAGCTACCGTTATTTCACCAACAGTTGATGGTGCTTATCAGTCAGGTTGTCACACGGCATCTGTTTGGGATAAAAAAGCCCAGAAAAACATCCCAAAATTAATGAACTTTATGAACCGCTTTGGTCTGATTACTGCTCGTGACCCCAAAGGCATCTACCATTCTATGACGGATGTAATTCACAAAGTATTGAATGACATCACTGTTGATGAGTGGGCCATTATCATTGGTGGCGATTCTCACACCCGCATGTCCAAAGGGGTAGCCTTTGGTGCTGACTCAGGCACAGTGGCGCTGGCATTGGCAACCGGGGAAGCTTCTATGCCAATTCCGCAGTCAGTCAAAGTCACATTTAAAGGCGATTTAAAAGATCACATGGATTTCAGAGATGTGGTACATGCAACTCAGGCACAAATGTTAAAACAATTCGGGAATAATGTCTTCCAAGGTCGTGTCATTGAAGTACACATTGGCACCCTCCCCGCCGACCAAGCATTTACATTCACTGACTGGACTGCTGAGATGAAAGCCAAAGCATCAATCTGCATTTCTCAAGATGAAACCTTGATGGAGTCGTTAGAGATTGCTAAAAGCAGAATCCAAATCATGATAGACAAAGGCATGGATAACCAGGCAAAAGTATTACAAGGTTTAATCGATAAAGCCAACCAACGAATTAAGGAAATCAAATCTGGTAAGAAACCTGCTTTATTGCCGGATGACAATGCCAAATATGCAGCTGAAGTTGTGATTGACCTGGATCAGATCATCGAACCGATGATTGCAGATCCTGATGTTAATAATGATGATGTCTCTAAACGTTATACCCATGACACCATCAGATCGCTCTCTTACTATGCAGGCGAAAAACATGTTGATTTAGGTTTTGTGGGATCATGCATGGTCCATAAAGGAGACCTCAAGATCATCGTACAAATGCTCAGAAATCTTGAAAAAGAACAAGGCTTTGTGAAATTCAATGCGCCTTTGATTGTGGCAGCACCGACCTACAACATCATTGATGAACTCAAACAAGAAGGTGATTGGGATATATTACAAAAATATTCAGGCTTTGAATTTGATGATAATTCACCAAAACAACAAGCACGTTTAGAATACGAAAACATGATGTACCTGGAACGTCCTGGTTGTAATTTATGTATGGGCAATCAGGAAAAAGCAGCAAGAGGTGATACCGTTTTAGCCACTTCTACACGCTTATTCCAAGGCCGTGTGGTCGAAGACTCAGAACGCAAAAAAGGTGAATCCTTATTGGCATCTACACCTGTTGTGGTGTTGTCAGCCGTTTTGGGCAGAACCCCCACTATTGATGAATATATCAAGGCTGTGGCTGGCATTAACTTGACTCAATTTGCACCGCCATTGAAACAGTTGAAAACAAAGCCCAACAACATCGCTGTACTCGCTGCAAGAAAACAAGCTGCAAACAAAAAATCAACGCAGCTGCCACATGTAGTTAATTAGGGCCTGTTAACACTATGAAAATGATGCCTGTTAAGACTGAAAATATTTCGATCAAGGCGCAAAGTGCGCAGTTTGGTCATTCCAAATAAGCACATTGCAACGCACAGTGAAATATTCTCAGTCTTAACCCTTTGGGCTGCGCTGCTTTTTCACCCAGCTGCCTTATCAGTTGTTCATGTGGAGTAACCACACATCACAACTTCTGCCTTGCTGGATAAAAAAGCAACGACAGCAGGATTTATTTTTATAGTGTTAACAAGCCCTAAACAGTGACATAAAATCATCACCCTGAAAACAACTGATAGATCTGGTTGTATTCAATAAAACCCTTGTCTGATTATGTTTATAAAAATCAAACAAGGGTTTTCTCTTTATTGGAAGAACAGAACGTTAATTTGTAAAGACTTCGTCTGTATTTTTCACGTCAGAAATGCGATAATTTATTTAAATTAATATTAACTGATTCACACTTAAATTTGAATCAATATTCAGGGGTTTATCAATGAGTGACACGCTTAAGACCGCCATGCAGTTGGCATGTAACAATAAATCATACAAATACTACAGCCTACCGAAAATATCTGAAAAACACGACATCAGTCGCCTGCCCTTCAGTTTAAAAATCTTACTTGAAAATTTACTAAGAAATGAAGACGGCGTGGATGTTACTGTTGCTGATATTGAAGCCCTCTGTAACTGGAACCCCAAAGCAGAACCCAGTACCGAAATCGCATTCACACCCGCTCGCGTGGTGTTACAAGATTTCACGGGTGTCCCGGCGGTGGTCGATTTGGCTGCCATGAGGGATGCCATGAAAGTGCTGGGTGGGGAAGTTGATAAAATCAACCCACTATCCCCTGCTGAACTGGTCATTGACCACTCCATTCAAGTGGACAAATACGGTACCAATAATGCCGCTGACATCAACACACAAATTGAGTTTAAAAGAAACATGGAGCGTTATGGTTTCTTAAAATGGGGGCAAACTGCTTTCGATTCTTTCAAAGTCGTACCACCAGGTAATGGCATTGTACATCAGGTCAATCTGGAATACCTGGCAAGGGTGATTTTTGGGGCTGAGCAACAAGATGAATTAATGGCCTACCCAGATACGGTGGTAGGTACTGACTCACATACCACCATGATCAACGGCATCGGAGTTTTGGGCTGGGGTGTGGGTGGTATCGAAGCAGAAGCTGCCATGTTAGGTCAAGCCATTTCAATGCTGATACCTCAAGTAGTTGGTTTTAAGCTCACTGGTAAACTACAAGAAGGTGTGACAGCAACTGATTTGGTATTAACTGTGGTTGATATGTTACGTGAACATGGTGTCGTCGGTAAATTTGTTGAATTTTTCGGTCCTGGGCTCCAACATTTACCTCTGGCAGACCGAGCCACGATTGCCAATATGGCGCCTGAATACGGTGCCACCTGTGGTATTTTTCCTGTAGATGATGAATCCTTACGCTATTTAAAACTATCCGGACGTTCTGATGAACAGGTCAATCTGGTACAAGCTTATACCAAAGCACAAGGTATGTTCCACGATGAGAACAGTGTCGATGCGGAATACACAGCGGTACTGGAATTAGACATGAGTACAGTGGTACCCAGCATTTCAGGACCAAAACGCCCACAAGATCGCATTGAATTAACTGTTGCTAAACAAACTTACAACAAACATTTCATTGAGTTTGAAGCGGGTCGTGAGGCTAAGACAGTACCAGTAGCTGCAGAAAAAACCAATTATGATTTCACAGATGGCAACATTGCTGTTGCAGCCATCACTTCATGCACCAATACTTCTAATCCTGCTGTGATGTTAGGTGCAGGTTTGTTAGCCAGAAACGCTGCTGCGAAAGGCCTGAAGGTTAAACCTTGGGTTAAGACATCATTGGCACCTGGTTCCAAGGTTGTCTCGCACTACTTAGAATCTGCTGGCTTAATGGATGATTTAGAGGCCTTAGGATTTAATGTGGTTGGCTTTGGCTGTACTACCTGTATTGGTAATTCTGGCCCTTTGGACCCAGCATTATCAAAGGCAATCAATCAGAATGATATGATTGCCACATCTGTGCTTTCAGGTAACCGTAACTTTGAAGGTCGAATTCATGCCGATATTCAAATGAATTTCCTGGCTTCACCACCTTTGGTAGTTGCTTATGCCATCGCTGGCACCATGGACTTCGATTTGTATAATGAACCACTGGGTAAAGACCAAAATGGCAATGACGTGTTCCTAAAGGATGTCTGGCCGAGCGATCACGAAATTGCTGACACCATTCAAGCCAACGTCAATCAAAACAGCTTCGCGGTGGGCTATGAAGGCATTTTCGAAGGTGATGCTAACTGGGAAGCAGTTAAAACCAATGAATCACAATTATTCGACTGGCAGGATGACTCAACATATATCAAAAATCCACCTTATTTCGATGGTATGACGCTAGAAGTTGGCACCATTGACAACATCAGGGGCGCTCGGGTATTAGCTAAATTGGGTGATTCGGTAACCACTGATCATATTTCTCCAGCTGGATCAATCGCTGAAGACTCACCAGCAGGGCTATATTTAAAAGAGAAAGGCGTTGAAAAAGCCAATTTCAACTCTTATGGTTCACGCCGTGGTAACCACGAAGTGATGATGCGTGGTACTTTTGCCAACATTCGTTTACGTAACCAGTTAGCCCCAGGAACTGAAGGTGGCTGGACCAGGCATCAACCATCTGGTGAAGAAATGACCATTTTTGATGCTTCAATGAAGTATCAAGCAGAAGGCACACCACTGGTGGTTATTGGTGGCACTGAATACGGTACTGGTTCTTCCAGAGATTGGGCGGCCAAAGGTACGCTTTTATTAGGCGTTAAAGCCGTTTTGGTACAATCATACGAACGTATCCACCGGTCAAACTTAATCGGGATGGGTGTTATTCCATTACAGTTCAAAGCAGGTGAAAACGCTGAAACTTACCAGTTAACAGGCAAAGAAACCTTTGATATAACTGGTTTACAAAACGGCGAATCAAAAACTGCCCAAGTAACTGCTCATCGGGAAGATGGCACTGAAGTTTCTTTTGAGGTGGACGTCCGAATTGATACACCTAAAGAAGTTGAATACTGTCGCCATGGTGGCATCCTACATTATGTTTTGCGCAATTTAGCATCTTAACAAGTTAGTGGTGTCGCTGACCTAATTTAACCCTCGACACATCAGGCAAGTGAATTTATTTTCCTTGCCTGTTTTATTTTTATAATTTCACCCCAATATTAAAACAAAACATAGCAACTGGCCACAATGAAATACATTACACTGACGTTATTTTTATCTTGTAGTTTAGCGGGTACACTAAATGCTGAGCCAACAAATTTAAAATCTCAAATACAAAACTGCCAAGAATTAGAGAATGACACAGCGCGTTTAGAATGCTTTGATCAAATTTCTACCAAGCCTCAAAATATGGCTTTATCTGAAACCAAAGTTGCTGTAAAAAACCAACCAGAACATAATAAATCCAACCAATTTCCAATACTGATAGCTGATTTAAATGAACCTAATTTAATGGTCAGCTTTGGCCAATTGGATTTCTTAGGCAGAGATTTCAAAGCTGCATTTATTGGCGCTGGCAAGAGGCACTTGATCAGAAATTTTGAATTACCTAACGGCCAAACATTTAGTTTCAATGTCATAGGTCAGATTCGCTCTCAATTTGATATCGATGAAATAGATACACGAAATAACCGTGGAGGTGCATTGATCAACACTGATTTTTCAATTGGTGGAGAAATTGTGAAATCTATGGAAAACTGGGATTGGAGATTCAGTTATACCCATCGCAGTACTCATTTAGGCGATGAATTTATTATTGACAATCCTGAATACCTAGAAGATCGAATCAATCTGTCTTATGAGACCATTCGCTGGGATGCCGCAAAATCTTTCGACAATTGGGATATCTATGCTGGTGTTGGCTTCATTTCACGTTCAGAGCCAAGTAATTTAGACAAATACATGTGGCAATCAGGTTTTCAATATCAAGGTGAATGGCGTAGTTTTAAGCCCGTAATAGGTGTCGATCTAACCTCCTGGGGCGCATATGACTGGAACATAAACCTGAATATGCGCGCAGGTATTGAGATCCATCAATTGACTCACACACCATTTCAATTGTTGTTTGAATATTATGATGGGCATTCGCCATATGGACAATTCTATACTGAAGACTTGACTTATACCGGATTAACTTTACTTAAAAACTGGTGAAGCTGTTTCCAAACGTTTCAATGCGAGATTCAAACATAAACTGACTTCAGAATAGTTCAGTTAACTAATACTTGGAACCCACCATAAATCATCCGCGTCGCATCAAAGCCGCAATCTGATGAATCAATCAATTCCACCATTCGGGGATCTGCTGCGACCTTTTTGTTTACCAGATCACGCGCCTGACGGGACTTAAACACCACCCAACCAAAAACGATCACTTCATCCTCGGTTGCAATAACCGCCTCAGTGAACGAACGCGTGCCCTCCAACACCAAATCATCACCCACAAACTCCTTGTAATCCAGGGCACCGTGTTCCTTCCAAACTTTTGCCACTTTTGTAACCACACGCTTATACCCTTCCAAATGTTCTCTTGGAATGGGAAGCACGAATCCATCAATATAATTTGTCATACTTTACTCCGATCATGGTAACTCACTTTTTAATCTGATGATCATTGATTATTTTATCAACTATCTCGCTGCATTAGGAACAGTTATACTGCACCTGCCTTTTGGCATGCATTAAAGCTTTGAAACCACACAATTTCTACCAGCATTCTTGGCTTCATATAAGGCATTATCTGCCAATTGGTAAAGTTTATCTGCCGAAACTTTTGATGGGCTGATTGTTGCCACTCCAATTGATACAGTGATTTTTATTTGCTGATCAGAAGCAACAGTAAAATCACTGATTTCAACCAGTTTTTTGATTTCCTCAGCTAAATTTTTCACATCTTCGCTCTGCAAACCTTTAGCTAATAAACAAAACTCTTCACCACCTATTCTGGATAAACACTGAATCGCTGGATTGCTGAACTTTTCCAGAATCCGAGATAGCTGAATTAATACTTCATCTCCTGCTGGATGCCCGTATGAATCATTCACTCTTTTAAAATGATCTATATCAATGATCATCATTGATACAGTGGCATGAGCATCATACGATTGGTGCCATAAAGCGCTTAAGGTTTCTTTAAAAACCCGACGATTTTCCAGATTCGTAAGGTCATCATGGCGTGCCATAACATTGAGTTTTTCATTAGCGGTTTTTAGTTTTTCTGTTCTTTCAGCTACTGTATTTTGTAGCTCTTTATTCATTTGTAAAATTTTTAAACGACTGTTTTTAATTTCTTGATACAAATTATTAACTTCTTCAGGTAAATGAACATCACTTTCAAATTCTGCAATTTCTATACTTTCGCTATCATCAATCACAATCAAACGGTTCAAGCGCTGCAAAGAATAGGACCAGGAATTACTGATTAACAAAGCAACAAGTTTCGCTATCAATACTAATAATATAATTGATATTGCAAAAATGATTAGAGTTCTTTCAATCACTTTGGCGAACATTTCTTCATTCAGTAGTGTCACTAACTCCCATCCCCAATTGAACTTTGATGATTTTAAATAATAGTCATCATCAGAATTCAATTCACCATTATTGACAACATGGAATAAGTTATTACTATAAAAACTATTTTCAGCTTGAGAAAAACTTACAGGAATCAATGGTTCCAACTGCAAAAACTCAGAAGCAATCAGATTTTTTCCTGTTTGATCAATTAAGATTCCCTGAATATTGAGTTCTAAAGTATTTAGTAATTTTTGGATGTGTTTCACTGAAGTTAGAATAAAAGCCCCTTCTAAAACACCTACATTTTCATCACTTGAATGCGATTCTGGAATACCGACACTTATGGCTGCAATCAAATCACTGCCAAACACTCGCCCCACAAAACCAGGCGATACAAAAGTGCTACTGGTTTTTATTGCCTCTTTAAAATAAGCCCTGTCAGCTACATTAACAGACTCGTTTTGTGCCAACACATTCTGCACCAACTCTGGAGGCGATGAATTAATCAAGTCTGCACTCTTATCAGTTAGGATCATAGTTCTGAACTCTGGATGCCTTTGGTTGAAAGCCAACAGAGAAAGGTGGCGCTTTTCATCATCATCCCAAACTTCAGCTAAATTATACTTAAACTCATCCATCGCCTTAATTTTCGATTCGATGGACAATTTCAGCTTATGTTTCAGCTCATTGTGCATTGAATCATGCTCAAAATTAAATTGTTTCGTTGAATACTTGATGTTTTGATTCAAATTGAAAAAAAAGAAAATGATACCAATGGTAATCAGAAGTGACGAAATGACATGCGATGACTGTTCTTTGATCGAAAACGAATATTCTGAATCTTTTCTAACAAAATACTTTTTAATGACAGGCAAATTAGTAAACAGAGATGCAATATGCGCGTACAGTATCCCATTAGTGAGTTGCTTAATCAGAATTGAGGTTCGATGTGAGTCAACAAAATACTCATATCGGGAGATTGAATACCAAGAGATTGGCATACCAATAAACAACCAATAAACGATAACCACCACAATCACATTAAATTTAGAACGGGAACAAATAATGCCAACGAATATGGCTTCAATACCAAAGGTTAATACCGGCCAAAAATTTCCCCAGGCAAGCACCAACGGAGTGGTGGCAATAAAACTGGCCAAAAGTGCCACCCAAGGGCCTCGAAAAACAGCAATCAATAAAACAATGAAGCCCCCAAAGACAAACTCAGCTTCAAAAAACAGGGGCATTCGGAACAGGTTAATTAACGCAGCGAGTCCACCACCGACAAAAATAAGCCAAAAATCCTTTATTTTGAAATCTTTAATCAACAATTACACAAGTTCAGCCAACACACAACGTAAAGTGCCATAATCATACATCCCATCCAGAGCATCAAAAACTGGTTTTAATTTCTTTTCCTCCAAATACCCCGTCATTTCTGCCATTTGAATGATGTAATCAATATCTGCATCTTCTAGTCCAGTGACATCTTTTTTATCTACCAAGCCCACTGCTATGGCTTTGGATAAGTGCATATACACGGTGTTAACATTGATATCCAACACCTCTGCCACCGTTTCCACAGATTTATGCTCCAAAAAATGATCAAGAGAAACATTAACCTCATCTTCCAAACGATTATCTAACTTATCGGGTAAGGGGTTGGCTTTAATGACCTCAATAAATACATCACCATACTTAGCTAATTTATATTCACCAACACCCGAGATGTACATGAACTTTTCACCTTCAACTGGTCGCTTTTTGACCATTTCGAGCAAAGACGCATCACTGAATATTACATAAGGTGGTACCCCTTGATCCGTAGCTAAATCCATCCGCAACTTTTTCAAAGCATTCCATAGAATCGTATCATGTCTTCCCAAATCAACCTCATCAGGTTTCTTGGATTTATTCTTTGCTTTAACCACATCTCGAAGATAAAAAGATTCATCTCCTTTCAAAATAGCTTTAGATTTATCGGTTAATTTAAGCGAACCAAACTCTGGATCAACATCAATGTAGCTTTGACTGATTAATTGGCGATATAAGCGTCGCCACCAGGTTTTAACATGATCTTTACCCAACCCAAAAACATTCAATTCATTGTGTTTTAATTGTCCAACCCTCTCATCACCTTCATTACCCAGTAAAATATCGATCAGGTACATGATGCCAAATTGTTGACCAGTTCTGTATATGGTAGAAAGCGCCATTTGCGCTTCTTTTGAGGCATCAATTTTTTCAGGTGGGTTCAAACAATTATCACAATTACCACATGGTTCAGATAATCTCTCATCGAAATATTTCAATAAGGTTTGGCGACGACATTCTAGCTGTTCACACAAATCAACCAGTGAATCCAGCTTCCCATGTAATACATTCTTATGTTCGTCTCCCGCATCTGAATCACGAATAAACTGACGTTGCATTACCACATCTTTATAATTATAAGCCATCCATGCATTTGAGGGTTGGCCGTCACGCCCGGCCCGGCCCGTTTCTTGATAATAAGATTCTATGTTTTTTGGCATTGAAAAGTGTGCCACAAACCTGACATCTGGTTTATCAATACCCATCCCAAAAGCTATAGTTGCAACTATGATGACACCTTCATCGCGTAAAAACTGGGCCTGATTTCTCGACCTTACTTTACTGGATAAACCAGCATGATATGGTAATGCAACACGTCCTTTCTCTCGTAAAAACTCAGCCACAGACTCCACTTTACGCCTAGATAAACAATAAACAATACCTGCATCAGTCGCGTGGTTATCATTGATAAAACGCCACAACTGCTGTTTACCATTTTCCTGTTCTTCAATCGAATAAGTGATATTGGGCCGATCAAAACTGGAAACGAAAATTTCTGCATCACCTAGCTGCAACTCTTTGACCATTTCAGCTCGTACTCGCTGATCAGCAGTTGCGGTCAGGGCAATTCTGGGTACCTCTGGAAAGTTTTCATATAAAATTGATAATTGTTGGTACTCTTTTCTAAAATCATGCCCCCACTGCGAAACACAATGAGCTTCATCAATTGCGAACAAACCAACCTGTATGCCTTTCAGAAAATTTTGGGTTTCTTCTCCAACCAAACGTTCAGGTGACAAATACAACAAATCAAGCTTATTGGCTTGTGCCATTTGCTGCACCTCAGACACATCGCTGGCCGACAATGTTGAATTAATATAAGCTGCATTAACACCCAGCTGTTGCAAAGCGTTTACTTGGTCTTGCATCAGTGCAATTAATGGTGAAATTACCACACCGACACCAGATCTGGCGATGGCTGGAATCTGGTAACACAAAGACTTACCTCCACCTGTGGGCATCAAAACCAGAGCATCCTTACCACCAATAATGGTATTAACTATATCTTCCTGCTGATTACGAAACTGCTCGTAACCAAAAATATCTTTTAATATATTTTGAGCTGCACACATCTTAATGATTTTAAACCATGCAAGCAGCACAGTTCAAGGGTTGTATTTTTGCAAAATAATCATCTCAATTCTCAGGTTTTGCGAATAACAACCAGTTAAATACAGGCATTGAACAAAAGTAAACCATCATGACAAGATCACAACAACAACTTTTCACCCCTTTATTACTGCTTGGTAGCAGCTTTCTGTTCTTAACCATTCCTGCTTGGTTAAGTTATGGTCTGTTAGGCTTTATAACCTTGGGTCTATCGGTATCCTGGATCCAAAACAACCAGCACTTGTTAAAACCAATATTTCACTTTTTATTTGAATTTTTTAGGTTTTGTTTAATGGTAATGATTTTTGTTGCCACCATCACCATCATGCATGGCCTCTTATCCATGTATTAAATAATTTCGCTTGATTCAGCCACCATTCAAGTTTTACTATCATAATGGTACAGTCAACTTGTGAAACACATTAACTACCATGAAAGAATTAGCCATTTTCATAGCCACTTTAACACTTGCAGCATGCATTCAACCACCCAAGCCACTTCGGGGTGAATACAGTGACATCAGTCCACAAGCCTATCAAAAGACCCCGAAGAACAACCTCAATATTCGTTGGACTGGTTTTGTGATTGATGTCGATAACAAAACAGAACACAGCTGTTTAACCATCATTGCTAAAGTGCCTGACGAACAAGCCAAACCATCACGACGGATTCGAGTGGATAAAGGGAGGTTCATCGCCTGCAAACCAACATTTCTCGAGCCAGAGAGTTTCATGAAAAAACCGGTCACTGTTACTGGCAAAGCCAAACGTCTGATAACTAAAAAAATTGATGAATTAGAATATCAGTACCCACTGGTCGATGCCCATGTGATTTATGTCTGGTAGATATAGGAATGCTGTTGGGTCTTCGGTCTCTGTTCCAAACTCGACTCTACCTCCTGCATCCTTGCAGTCGTCATTCATTTATGTTCCGGACATAAATGAAAGCGACCGCGGCCAGCATGGCTTGCAACCTCGGGCTTACCCTCTCTGACTCAGCAGAGCTTCGCCAACCGAGTGCGCCGGTCGAGTTGATCATCAATTCTCCAGTTATGTTAAAACCAGTTTGACTTTTGCCAATACATCACCAACAGTAATTAAGTCCATAGCACCAGGAAATTCCGCCTTAGTCCCCCACTTCACTGTAGTGACCTCTTTACCCAAATACTTTTTAATGGCATTGGGGTACTTATCAACAGTCAGCTGTGGGAATTGATAAGAACCAGAACGTTCATAGTTACTGGCTGCCAACAACCCTATCACTGGTGTGCCCACACTCCCTGCCATGTGCAGTGGCCCCGAATCAGGAGAAATCACCAAATCAACTTTTTTGAGTAAACACAACAGCTGTTTTAGCGTATCTTGCCCCGCCATGTTGACCACTGTTTGCTGACATTGTGTCTCAATTTCAGAGACAAAGGCTTTTTCTTTGGCTGCAGGACTGCCGACTAAAATAACTTGTGCCCCATACTTGAGAACTATTTCATCAACAACTGCGGCATAGCCACCAACTGACCAATTTCTCAACTCATGACTTGAACAAGGGCTGATGACCACATTAGGTTTACCCTGTCTAATGACCTTGTTGGCAAACTCAGCATCACCCTCACCGAGAGGTATGTCCCAACTCATGATTTTTTCATCACATCCTAAGTGCGTTGCAAACTGCATCAAGCCATCGAGTACATGACAATTGTGTAAATATGGGATGCGTTCATTAATAACCACGCCATGTAACTCTTTAGATCTTTTTTTATCAAATCCCACCCGGCGTTTTGCAGGAATAAATCTGGATACCAAATTAGCCCTTAAAGAAAGTTGCATTTGCAACAAAACATCGAAACAACGACCATTAAAATGATGCTGCATCTCCCGAAGGCCTCTCCACCCTGCTGATTTATTAAACTCGACAAACTCTACCCCAGGTAAGCCTTTGAGCAACTTATGTTCTAATTTGCCAATAACCCAAGTTATTTTTGTCTCTGGAAAATGATACTGCAACGTTTTCACCACTGGCACCACATGAGTCACATCTCCAATGGCAGAAAGCCTGAATATACAAATCGATTTTGGCTTGGTATTTGTCGTCATCTGCTAAATCATTTAAAATTGTTACATTCTATCATTGACCAACTTCTGCACTTGCACACAATAAACAATAAAAATCACTGGATCATTACCATCAATAATGATTTTCATGGCATTGAAGAACAGTGGTTTACTCAAGATTACTGGATGAATCAAGGACGGTTGCTGGGTGCCAATTCAGGCCGTGGCTCAACATGGGTGATCAAATCTGAATGGGGTAAATGGGTATTGAGGCATTATTTTCGTGGTGGTATGTATGCCAAAATAAGCCGTGACAGCTATTTTTGGACTGGCCTGAAAAACACCCGAGTTTATCAAGAATTTAAATTATTGAACGAAATACAACAGCTGAATTTACCCAGCCCGAAACCGATAGCTGCATTAATAACAAAAAAAGGTTTGTTCTATCACAACGATTTGATCATGTCCTACATCAAGCATGATCAAACTTTTGCTGCTTTCATTAAAAATGAACACCAACCGATATCCACCTGGCAAGACATCGGCCAAACCATCGCTCAATACCACATACATGGGATTTATCACTCAGACTTGAATGCGAATAACATCCTTCTAAATAGCAACGATACTGAACACAAGGTTCACATTATTGATTTTGATAAAGGCAGCATCAAGCCTATCAAATATTCCTGGCGTCAAGATAATTTGAACCGCCTACAAAGATCGATTGAAAAAATCAGTCAAAAAAGCTGCACCCAAGAATTAAAAACTGAATGGGACAACTTGTTAACAGCTTATCTGGAGCAATTCAATTGACTGTTACTGATCAACTCAATCGGCCTGTCAGGGATTTAAGAATTTCATTAACTGATCGTTGCCAATTTCGCTGTACTTACTGTCTACCAGCAGAACATGTCGATGTGATGCGCCAACAAAGTCAGTCCGAAAATTGCTTAAGTTTTAATGAAATTACTGCGGTGATTAAAGTATTTGCCAGATTAGGTGTCAATAAAATCAAGTTAACAGGTGGCGAACCCTTGTTGCGTAAAAATGTTGCTGACTTGGTCAGTGACATCAAATCAATCACAGGTATTGAAGAAGTCGCCTTAACCACCAATGCCGGTTTGCTTGGCCAGGTACTGGATGATTTGGTTGATGCAGGCCTCGATAGAATCACCATAAGTTTAGATGCACTGGAACAAACCCTGTTTGAGCAGATAACCGGAACCCAATTCCAAGTTGAGCAGATTTTAAACTCCATTGATCAATGTCTTGATTCAAAGTTGAAAAAAGTAAAAGTCAACTGCGTGGTGCAAAAAGGCATTAACGAAAATCAGGTGATACCTTTATTGAAGCACTTTAGGGGTACAGGGGTGGTGGTTAGGTTTATTGAATATATGGATGTAGGTAACCTTAATAACTGGAAAGCCAGCGAAGTGGTAAACTCTAAGGACTTATTGGATCAAATCAACAATCGCTGGCCGATCAAACCCAAAAATGCCACCCATGTTGGTGAAGTGGCTGATCGTTTTATTTTCAATGACGGTCAAGGGGAATTTGGAATGATCTCATCAATCAGCCAACCCTTTTGCCATGACTGTAATCGAGCACGTTTAAGCACCCGTGGTGAAATTTTCACTTGTTTGTTTGCCAACCAAGGCCACAACATCAAGCCCTTGTTAAATCAACCAGAACAGCTGTTACAGGCCATCAGCCAAATTTGGTGTAACAGAGCAGATCAATACTCCGCACTGCGCCAAAAAAACCTTAAACAAGAAAACAAAACAAAAAAAATAGAAATGTTTGTAATTGGAGGATAAACGCAACAAATGAACAAACAGCTCAATCACATAGACAACCAAAACAACCCAACTATGGTTGATGTCAGCAGTAAATCAATGACTCAGCGTGAAGCCACTGCACAAACTCTGATAACCTTACCGAATGAAGTCAAAACAGTGCTTTCAGATGGAGAAATCCACAGTAAAAAAGGTCCAGTTATCCAAACTGCCATCATCGCAGGAGTTATGGCTGCTAAGAAAACCCATGAACTGATTCCTTTTTGCCATCCCCTGCCCTTAGATGATTGCAAAATCAAAATAGACTTAACAACAGCCAATGATTTAATCATCAGCTGTAAATGTAAAGTCACTGCCAAAACAGGGGTGGAAATGGAGGCGCTAACCGGGGCATCAATTGCAGCTTTAACTGTCTATGACATGTGTAAAGCATTAAGCCATGACATTGTTATTTCTGAAACACGCTTGATACAAAAAACTGGTGGTAAATCCGATTATCAAAAATCATGAAAGTTACCTTGGAATTTTATGGTCGTTTAAAAGATCAGTTCAGTCCAACACCTCTGGATGTTGAAATTAAAAACCATGCATCAACCATTGAATCTGTGTATTTGTGGATGTGCGAGAAACACAGCATTGAACCTGAAGTAGAATCAATCAAACCGATTCTGAATGATACTTTTGCCAATTGGGATGATGTAGTTTCTGCCAATGATGCAGTAGGTTTTTTTCCACCGGCATCGGGAGGATAAATGTTTTCAATCAGTAATGAACCCATTAACACTGAGGAATTAAAACTAAAAATCACAGATCCAAGAAGCGGTGGATTTGTATGTTTTGAGGGCTGGGTAAGAAATCACAACCTGGATAACCAACAAGTCAACAAAAAGGTTCTTGAGTTACATTATGAAGCACACGAGAAACTGGCCATAAAAGTTGGGCAAAAGATCATTGACCAGGCTTTAGAAAAATTCGAAATTAACCAGGCGTGTTGTTGTCATCGCATTGGACAGCTCAAGGTAGGTGACATGGCTATTTGGGTGGGGGTTTCGGCCGATCATCGCCAAGCGGCTTTTGAAGCCTGTGAGTATATTTTGAATCAGACCAAAGCCAACGTACCTATTTGGAAAAATGAACACTACCACGATGGTGAGTCTGGATGGGTTGAAGCCAACCTTTAAAACCACATGACCTCATTTGACCATAAAAAATTTGTCAAGGAATTACCTAAATTACCGGGCGTTTATCAAATGTTTGATGACACCAATGAAGTCATCTATGTGGGTAAAGCACGGGTTTTAAAAAATCGTGTAAGCAGCTATTTCACAGGTAAGGCCAAAGACAACAAGACCATGGCCCTGGTTGCAGCCATTGCTAACATGACTTTTCACATCACACGCTCTGAAGCTGAAGCTTTGTTGCTTGAAAATCAACTGATTAAAAAACACAATCCCCGCTACAATGTTTTACTTAAAGACGGTAAAAGCTACCCCTACATCTATTGCTCAGTGGGTGAGGATGAATTTCCATTGCTGGAGTTCCGACGTGGCAAGAAACAAAACAAAGGGCGTTACTTTGGTCCCTTCCCCAGTGCCGCATACGTCAGAAACTCATTACATTTTTTACAAAAAGTATTCAAAGTCAGACAGTGCAACAACAGCACCTTCCAAAATCGCTCTCGCCCCTGTTTGCAGCACCAAATCAATCGTTGTACGGCTCCTTGTGTGGGCTATGTGACTCAAAAAGACTATCAACAACAACTTCAATACACTTTTGATTTTATTGAAGGAAAATCCAATCAGGTAGTTAACTCTTTATTAGAACAAATGGAACAAGCTGCCATGAATCAAGAATACGAACAAGCAGCTAATTTTCGCGACCAAATTAAAGCCATTCGTATGATTCAGTCGAAACAAGCTGTAGAGCTAAAACCGGATGACAATTTTGACTTGATAGCAGTGGGTCAACAAGGCAACCTCTATATTGCAACAGTCGGCACTGTTCGTAATGGACAATTCATGGGTTACCGCAATCATTTTCCAACCACCCCCAAAGGCACCACTTTGGCTGAATTTTTATACGCTTTTATTGGCTTGTTCTATGATGATCAGATAACTGCTGATGCGGTACTTTGTAACACCGAACCAAGTAACAAAACTGAGTTAGTCGAAATCTTATCTGCCATCAAAGGTAAGAAACTATTTATCACCGCCAAACCCAAAGGCAACCGCTTAAAACTGCTTAAACAAACCGATGAAAACATGCAAAATGCATTAACCATTAAAGTTAATAAATACCAAACATGGCAAAACAAATGGGCCTTATGGCAACAAGAGCTGGGTTTTACTGAAAAACCTGAACGCATAGAGTGCTTTGATATCAGTCACCAGATGGGTGAACACACCCGCGCTTCATGTGTGGTTTTCAATGACCAAGGCGCAATCAAAAAAATGTACCGCCAATACATCATGGAAAACATCACAGCTGCCGATGACTATGCTGCCATGCGACAAGTAATAGAAAAACGCCTGGCATCTATAAAAAAACGAACATTAGGCCTCCCAGATGCTTTTGTCATTGATGGTGGTAAAGGTCAAGTTAATCAAGCAGTCACTATTTTGGAAGAACATGGCATTGATTCTATCCGTGTGATTGGTGTCACCAAAGACGACAATCGCACCGCCGGAGAAGAACGCATTTACTTACCAGAATCCAAAACTTTCATTAAACCTGACAGCCATGGATTATTATCTCTGATGATTCAGTTCATCCGTGATGAAGCCCACCGTTTCGCCATCAAATCACACCGCAAAGCTTACAAAAAGTCCCGCACCACATCAACCTTGGAAGACATACCAGGCATCGGTAAAAAACGTCGCAACCAATTGCTTAAACACTTTGGAGGGTTACAAAGTCTGGATAAAGCGAGCTTGGAGGACATCACAAAAGTGGATGGCATCAGTGCCAAAATGGCACAAATGATTTATGATTTTTTACATCAAAAATCTAAAAAAACTTAATTTAAGATTTATTTCACTGAACTGTTACCGCAGCAGCTGCATTTGTTTTAATTATTTTTTATCTTTTCCAAGAGGTCGCTTGAATACACAATCTCTTTATGCCCCTGTGCCAAGTTATTAATTGCGTTTTGGTGATTTTGTTCCAATAAAGTTAAAAGGCCATCGACCTGGTTCATATCATACATGAAATTAACATAGACATTGATGGCATGTATGGTATGTTCATTAACTTCACCAAATTTAGCAATCAATTGATCCTTAAATTGTAAAATAAAATCAATGGCTTGCTGTTTTCGATCGTTTTTAAACATCAACACTGCCAACTCTATATTTCCATTGATGGTTATGAAATGATCTACACCATAATTGTGGAAGCAATGTAATGCTCTAACAGTTTAAGTTGTGTATTAACATTGCCAGCATCGTAATCTAAAGACTCTAATAACAATTGTTCACCATCATATGTGGAACCCAGATTGATGAATGCCGAACCAATACTGGTTAAAATTTCAGCCTTTATTTCAGGATTTTGTTTATATCTGTTTTTGAGCTGTTTGCTGGCAATGTTTAATAAATCGACAGCTCTTAATTTCCCCTCACTGTTTTTTTCAGGGTCTGCTGATGAAAACAAATCCAGCATGAATGTTTTTATTTCAACAGCCCTTTGTTGCTCTTTCACAGTCGCCTGAGTTTGCCAAATCAAAGCAAATAACATGATAAACAAGGTGGTCAATGAAATCACCACGGTGGTGAATAATGCTGTCCTCCTCATAGCAAACTTTGTGAACTTATAGAACCATGTATTGCCAGTTGCACTCACAGGTTTATGCTCCATCCAAGCACTTAGGTCACTGGCAAAACTGTTCATGGTTTCATACCGCTCATCAGGTGTAGTTTTCAATGCCTTTGCAAGGATGTTTTTTAAATCTTTGTCTGTGTTGAGAGACTTCAGTAAATTTTCAATATAGACCTCATCATTTTTACAGGACTTAATCAATCGGTCGGCTGGTAATGGATTGGTATCGATCAACAAATCAAGCGCAATAACAGCCAATGAAAACACATCAGTTTTTATGCTCACTGTTTCTGCGTTAACCTGTTCAGGTGCAGCATACTTTGGGGTGAGTGCCATAATGGTGGTATGATTCAGGTTATGGTCTTTATTGATAAATTTGGCAATACCAAAGTCAACAATCTTGATCTCACCTGCTTCATTAACCAATATATTATCAGGCTTTAAATCTCTGTGAATAATCAAATTGGCATGCAAATATGCCAACGCATTAGCACAAATAATAATTTGCCTTATTTTTTCTTTTACATTGAAAGCACTTTGTCGACAAAACTGATCTAAAGGCAGCGCATTATCAACCAAAGCCATGACCAAATATGGTTCTTGGTTTTTGGTTGTTCCACCATGTAAAAAATCTACAATATTCGGGTGAGAAAGCTTCGACAGAATCTTTTGTTCATTCAAAAATTGATCGAGTAGTAACGGTGATTGTACCGTCGGTGAAAATATCTTTATAGCAACTTTCTTTTGCTGTTCAGTGTTAACTCTTTTGGCCTTATAAACTTGCGACATCCCGCCATGGCCGATTTTTTCTAATAATTGGAATTCATTGAACATGTCACCAGGTGTATATTGAGAGATGGCTGTTATGACACATTCTCGATGATGAGAAACCATATCTTTTAAGTATTCAGTCGATTCATTACTGGCCTCAATTAATCGAAAAACGGCCTGTCTTACAACTTCATCAACACCGCCAAGTCGTTTCAACTCCTCCAAAGCTTCTTCTTTTGGCAACTTCACAATGCTCACAAAAAGGCCATAAGCCTCTCTCCAAATTTCTACTTGACTTTTATCCACACTATTTTTCATCAAAAGCTTTCACAGTATTGGTTCCTGATAGATTTCATAAGTGTAACAGGTTTTAACAATGATTAACTAAGCGCTGAAGATATCATTAATTCAAATACTGAAACAGAAGCTAATTATTTTTTATAAAATGTCAGGAAAATAGCTTATTTTCCGAAAATAAAACATAAGAGGCCTTTTTCTCGTCATAAACACAGTAAAAAAGCTTGCCAATATGCCATTGCAAGTAACTTATCATTGCTTATCAAGCACAGTTTTCTGACTGAATCACATAAGGCTCCTATAGATGTTTTGAAAGAGGAAAATCATGAAATCGATCATATTTATCAGCCTATTTATTTACAGTACAGGTAACCACGCTTTTTCTATTTGGCCTGACACAACAACTCCTTGTAACAACACACTACAAGCCTGTATAGATGGAAGCCCAGAAGGGGAATACATCGAAATTAGAACCGATGGTCCAATTGTTGAAGATGTGTTTACCAACAAAGTGGTTTCTTTGGTTGCTGGTGATGGCTATAACCCCACATTTTCTGCAAATCGTTCAATCACCATCAATTCCAACACAACCACTGCCAGAACCGTTATCGTTAAAGGGCTGACCTTAACCAAAGGGCGGTTACAAATGATTCACAGCGGAGCCAACAACACTTTTATTATTGAAAACAATACCATTCTTGACAGTTTAGGTACAGTACCAAGTATTCACATCGGTGCATTTTCTAATGCTGTTCTCGATTTACAAATCAATTACAATGACATACACAATACTGCAGAGAATTCAGGTGTCCCAGCCTACGGTGCCCTCAACATCATCAAAAGAACCGCTCCACTTGGAACTGTAACTGGCCAAATATATGGAAACCAAGTGACGGCTTTAGGAATCGATTCTATGGGTATTCGGTTATATGATGAAACCGATACACAATTCAATATGAATATCACTGGCAACGAAGTATACGGAGGTTCTCAAGGTGGGCTTTTTATCCACCGTGGTGGTGGTGACAGTGGCCATATGGACATGGATGTTTCCAGCAATGCCTTTTATCGGGAAGGTAACATATACTTTAATTCCGGAATTCATGTGATCAGTGATGCTGGAACCACCGAAGTTGATATAGTCAATAATTCCATGATTAATTGTCGATGGGGTATAGAGCTGAAACAAAATGGTGGTTCACTCGATGCCTTGATTTACAATAACTTAGTGACTCAATGTGGTATCGGCTTTGATTTTGGCGCAGGAGTGACTGTCAGCAACAATTACAATTTATCTTTTGATAACAGCAGCAATTTCAATTACACACCAGGTGCCAATGCCCTGGATGTGGATCCAAAGATAAAAGGGTTATTAAATGCTCGATTACGCCCTGACTCACCAGCTGATGGAGCTGGCAACAACACCATATTAATAGCTGTTGGTGACGCTCCTTTTATTGATGCTGATGGTTTACTTCGTCTAAAAAATGGCTCCAACGGCAATAATGTTGACATCGGTGCTTATGAAAGAGGCGATGTGAATTTCACTCACCACAGCACCAGTACAACCCACATTACCACCATTGACAATGAAGCAACAAATAATCTGGCCTCATTGGATAACCTTCACATCACCGCAAACTTTAACCCCAATGGTGTTGGTGGTGTGTATAACAACGACCATGAGGGTATTTTCTTCTCAAACGCCTTTGGTGATGTCTGGGCTATTTTCAACCAAGGACTTCAAGCTTTGAATTCTAATGCAGCTTTTAACGTGACCAGATTTGCCTCTCAAAGCAATACTTTTGAACACACCAAGTCAAGCGCAGGTTCCAATAACACCCCCATCAACAACTCCTCCCTCAATGGCAACAACAACCTGATACTACAAGTCACACAACACTGGACAGGCACCTACAACCCACACCCTTTTGGTGTTATTTATTTTGGTTCACAATGGGCTGTTATTAATTTCGACCTGGTAGACATGCCACAGGGCTCCAATTTCAATGTGTATCATCAGAATCGAAGTAAAAGTGCTTGGGAGCACATTGCTACAGCAGGTAATACTTTTACCTCTTCGACTTTCTTAAACAACAGAATCATTAATGGAGTACCTTGCGCCCAAGTCCAGGTGACACAGAGTGCTTCCCAAGGCGTATTTAATGATTCCCCCATCGGCGTGGCTTATTCTCATGTCAATGAACAATGGTATGTTTTTAATCAAGATTTCGCCGGTATGCCACTGAATGCAGCATTTCATGTACTCATCAACCCTGAACAAGTGGCACAGTGTAGCGACCTTATTTTCCAAGATGATTTTGAATGAGTTTAACACCAATCCTGTATTAAGTTAACACAGTGTCGGTGGTAGGAGCACAAGTATTTATCACCTGCCTAACAAATTACTCTTCACTATTGATCATTGCAATCAACAGCGCTTTAGCCTGTTTCCATTGACGCATGGTTTGGCGCTCTGACTGCTGAAAGACATCGGCAATTTCTTTAAAACTTAGATTAATGATCAATTTGTAATGTAACAATTCAGACATCTTTGCATCAATTTGTTCAACCATATCAAGCATACGATCAATTTCCATTAACTTAAAAGACACATCCTCATCTCCAACAAACCCTGTTATCTCAATATCTACTTGATGGACTTTCCTTTTCTGACTTGACTTAGCACGCAGTGTATCAATGAGGTACAGGCGCATGGCTTTTGTCATACAATTGAGAAAGTGGCGTTTATTTTCAAATGTGATATTTTTATTTTTCATTAACTTGAGATAACATTCATGAGCCAATACCGTTGGGCTGATGGTTTGCCCGGCGTATAAGTGGCTCAGCTGAAAACTGGCAATTGATTTAATCTCCGCATACAACAACTCATATATTTTATTAAATATAATCGGATCACCATCCTTGGCTTCATTAAGTAACGCACTAACCTCACTTGTAGTCATACATCTTCAGTGTTAAAAGCCATAGACATGGCTTGTTATTTTCTAATTAACCATACATTCTATCAAAGATTTTCAAGCAGCAAGCAGATTTACACCATCGATAAAATCGAAAGAAACTGCAACATCAAGCTCGGGAGGATACTTTAAGTTTGCCTGATATAGGAATAAAATCTTTGGAAAGCTGTTGAGCAGCTTGACCAGCATAAGCAATGAAAGCATGACGGTTTGCATGAAAGGCAATAAGTCTTGCTTGAATGCTGTCATGCGTGCACTTGGTTAGGCAGACCATGAAGTGGTGGTGGCTTTGCGAAGCAAAGACACCACCATGGACGGAGGTGCTTAGCGTGAACTTGGAGTGGAAGCTGCACCATTATGGAATGCACTTACGTTCCAAACTCACGCGACAGACCTACATCCATGTAGGCCAATCAGAAAGTGCAAGAGCAGGTAAAGAAAGTAAGACGGTTTGGCAGTATGCCAAGACGACCCCATGGATGGGGGAGGTAGAGTCGAGTCTGGAACAGAGACCGACGCCTATAGGTGTGCTGCAGGATAGCCAATGGCGTATTTGCGGTTTTTACCTAAGTAAAAGAAGCATAGACGAAATGGCGTAAACTGAGCTTGGAGCGGAAGCGTACGACGGCAAGGATGCAGGAGATAGAGTCGAGTCCGGAACAGAGACCGACGCCTATATGGATATAGGTGTTAGAGTCGAGTCCGGAACAGAGACCGACGCCTATAGGGATATAGGTGTGCTGCGTGAGCTTGGAGCGGAAGCGTAAGACCCAAAAACATTCCTTTATATTAACTTGACAACGAAGGCTTCAGCCCAAAGCCACATCCAATTCTGCGATCAGATCTTCAACATCTTCAATACCAACTGACAGCCGCACCAAGTTATCAGTCATTCCGATCTTAGCCCTTTGTTCTGCGGGCACGGAGGCGTGGGTCATAATCGCTGGGTGATTAATCAGGGACTCAATGCCACCCAAGGACTCAGCTAAAGCAAATAAATGACACTTTTCCATCATTGTTGCTGTTTCTTCCAAACCACCTTTTATCAAAACCGTGATGATACCACCAAAACCTCGCATTTGCTTTTTAGCCAGTTCATGTTGTGGGTGGGATTTAAGTCCCGGATATATCACTTTTTCTACGCGGGGGTCTTTTTCTAACCATTCAGCAATGACTTGGGCATTCTGACAGTGTTTTTCCATGCGCAATGGCAGCGTTTTAAATCCACGTAAAGCCATATAAGCATCAAAAGCACCACCAACGCCACCGATGGCGTTTTGTAAAAAACCCACCTGCTCAGCGAGTTGAGCATCATTAACTGCAACAAAACCACCAACCATATCTGAATGTCCATTAATGAATTTAGTGGCTGAGTGCATCACTAAATCCACGCCCATATCCAAAGGGTTTTGTAAATATGGTGAAGCAAAGGTATTGTCAACAACGGTCATCAAGCCATGCTTTTTAGCAAACGTCACTATTTTTTCAATATCAACCACTTTTAGCATGGGGTTGGTCGGTGTTTCGACCCAAATCATTTTTGTGTTGGATTTTAAGTATTGATCCAAATGATCAGCCTCAGCCGTCAAATCGACATAATCAAATTCTAAATTAGCTGAGCGTTTTCTCACCATACGAAACAAGCGGTTGGTACCACCATACAAATCATCCATGGCGATCACATGATCACCTGCATCTAACAATTCAATGATGGTTGAAGTGGCTGCCATGCCTGAGGCAAAGGCAAAACCATGAGAACCGTTTTCCATTGCTGCCACCGCCCGTTCATAAGCAAAACGAGTAGGGTTATGTGAACGAGAATACTCAAATCCCTGATGCTTACCTGGGCTGCTTTGCACGTAAGTTGAGGTGGTGTAAATTGGTGGCATCACCGCGCCTGTGGTTGGGTCAACAAACTGTCCAGCATGAATGGCTTTGGTTTGTAGGCCTTTGTAGTTTTTATCTTTTTTGTATTCGTTGTTGTTCATAATCAGCTTATTTTAATTTGAAACACAGAGATCTGGTCATCATTGATTGATATCAACCCTGCGCAAGTAATTGAGTAAATCTATCCGGGTAATGAGACCCAGAAATTGTTGATTTTCTTTCACAATAGCCACTTTGCCATCATCAAATATAGGCATCAGCTGATCCAATGGTGTTTTTATGTCTAAAAATTCCAGATTACTGGTCATGGCCGAATCAACTGTATCTTCAAAAGCCTTGGCATTTTCAAACACTTTTAATAACACATCCGATTCGTCGATAATTCCAACAATATCATCACCTTCCATGACTGGCATCTGAGACACATCATAAAGCTTCATGCGTTGGTAAACGGTGGATAAAGTTTCGTTAGGTCGCATCACAATGGTGTCATTGGATTGGTAAGGTCTGGAGATAAGATCGCGTAAATCACCGTACTGGGTGACTGCCATATAACCGTTGTCTATCATCCAGTAATCGTTATACATTTTAGACAGGTATTTGTTACCCGTGTCACAAACAAAAACCACCACATTTTTTGGTTCAGTAGCCTCTTGACAATAATTCAAGGCGGCCTGTATCAATGTACCTGTAGATGAGCCACCTAAAATACCTTCCTGGCACAAAAGTTCACGACCAGCATTGAAGCTTTCCTGGTCACTGATGGCATAAGCTTTGGTGACATGGGTAAAATCACTGATACTTGGTAAGAAGTCTTCACCAATACCTTCAACTTTCCAGCTCCCACTGTCCTCACTTAAGACACCTTCATTAATGTATTGTGCCAAAATACTGCCCACTGGATCAGCCAAGATTAATTCAGTATTGGGATGGTGTTCTTTAACATATTGGCTTAACCCGGTAACAGTACCACTTGACCCCACTCCAAATACAATCGCATCTACATTGTTATTCAATTGTTCAAATATTTCTGGCGCAGTGGTCTGATAATGAGCTTTGGGATTGTTAGGGTTCGCAAATTGATTAATAAAATAAGCGCCTTCGGTTTCTTCAGCAATGCTGGCAGCCAAATCCTGATAATATTGCGGATGACCTTTAGCGACATCTGATCGGGTGAGGACTATCTCTGCCCCCATGGCTTTGAGGTTAAAGATTTTCTCTTTACTCATCTTGTCTGGAATCACCAAAATAAGTTTATATCCTTTTTGTGCTGCCACCAAAGCCAGGCCAATACCAGTGTTACCAGCTGTGCCTTCAACCAAAGTGTCTCCAGGCTTGATGTGCCCTGCCTTTTCCGCTTCTTCAATCATTGACATGCCAATGCGGTCTTTGATTGAACCGCCTGGGTTCATATTTTCTAGTTTTAGGTATAAATTACATAAACCGGTATCTAAATGATTCACTTTGACCATGGGCGTGCGCCCAATCAGGTCAAGCACAGAATTAACTACTTGCATAAGATTCCTATTATCCAGGGAGCAATACAACCCGCTAACTTGGTTTGGTCAGACAGTAAAATAATGCAGTTTAACAAAGTCAAAAAGCGTTAACACAGTGCCATTTAGACCATAAATACCAACGGATCAGAGAATTGATCGCTCAAATAAACACCATCATACTTAGCCAGCTTTCATCTCAGGAGTGATAAGGAAAGTAAGATGTCTTTAATTAATTGTTCAAAATAATAATATCAACGCGGCGGTTTTTAGCTTTACCCGCTTCGGTATTATTATTTGCTACAGGTAAAGACTCACCCATGCCAATGGCCTCAATCCTTGACGAGTTGATACCATGGTCAACCAGTAATGACTTAACTGCATCTGCCCTTTGTTGTGATAAGCTCAAATTGAAAGCATCACTACCTGACGAATCAGTGTGTCCTTCAATGCGGATGTTTCGATCCGGATAGCCATCAATAAAATCCAAAACTTTTGTGAAATTATCTACAGCCTCCTGTTTAATATTGGCCGAAGCCGAATCAAACACGAAGTCACCTAAAGTCATGACCAAACCATCAACAGTTTCTCTGGCTGCCAATGATTCAAGTTGGCGACGTAATGCATCAATTTCCTCAAAAGCCAAATCTGCTTCTTGCTTGGCCAGATCAGCCACTTTCTTTTGAGCCTCAGCATATTCCTGAGCGGCAGTCAACTCAGCCTGGGTCATTTCTTTCTCTGTGGCTATTTGATTGGCCAGCTCCAAAGCTTTTTGTTTTTCTAAGCGTTCGCGTTCGATTTCTTCAGCTCGCAAACTTAATTGTAATTGAGCTCGATCAGCTTCCAGCCTGGCCACCGCTGCTTCTGTCTTCAAGGTTTCAATGTTCAATTCATTCAAACGCTGATCTTCTTGTTGTAATTGTGCATCTAAATATTCAGATTCAGCAACCATTCTGGCTTTGATCAGGTGATTTCTGGCTAAATAAACAGCATGCTCTTTAACTTTTCCACGTTGGTTATACAATGCTTCAATGGCAGTTCGAGCTGCTGTTTTGTCGACCTTAGCGTAAGGCCTGTACTTATCCTCAGTGATGAAATTATCAAATTCAATGCGCAAAGCTTCCAACTCTAAGTTCTTTTTTGCTGCGATACCTGAAGGCACAAAGCTTAACAAAATAACTAACTTGACCAGCAACTTCATTGTAAACGCTCCTGTAACTCCATCAGGTAAGCCTGTGCCGCCGAAACCTGATCTCTCTTATCCAACAATTCATCATTTTTCCGGTTTAACTCAGCGCGTAATTTGGCAATTTCAATATCAGAATATATTTGAGCCGTATATTGGGCCTCTAATTTCCTTTTTCTATCTGCTTTGGCCTGTTTTACCAAACGTAATTTTTCTTTGATGAATTTAATTTCAAGTGGCGCAGCATCTGCAACATTAGAATTAATCACTGCCGCAACATCACTTTCTAATTGATAGAATGAATCATCGTCAATTTTTGTCCCACCAGGTGAACCACAACCAGTCAACAAGGTCAAAACAGCAAAACAAGCTATAAAAAGTAAGTTTTTTGTTGATTTTGTTCTCATATTTGGCTTTATCAGTTTGTTAAAAGCCTTTGATTTATTTATAATTTGATACATCATAAAAATTTTAATTTCACCACCAATGACATTACAACGTCAAATACACATCTTATTTTTAGCGGCCACTATATTTATTTGTAGCACTTCTGTCACATTTGCCGCAAAAAATTTAAAAGTCTATAAGCACGTTGATAAAAACGGGATTATACACTATTCGTCTAAAAAGCCTGCTGGTAAATCCTATTCAATCTTAAATATCAGGTGTCCTGAATGTGCTGTCTGGCGTAATTCAGTCAATTGGAAAACCACCCCGTTGATATTAGATAAATTCACATCAGAAATTAACACCGCAGCCAAGAAACATGAATTAAACCCCGCTCTATTGAAAGCTGTCATTCATGCCGAATCAGCATTCAAGCCACGTGCTGTGTCTTCAGCTGGTGCTCAAGGTTTGATGCAATTAATGCCAATGACTCAAAAAACCTACCAGGTTTCTAACCCCTATAATCCGGCACAAAACATCAATGGTGGCGCTGCTTATTTACGCCATCTGAAAAACACCTACAGTAGCATCGATGTTTATTTGGCAGCCTATAATTCAGGTGAAACAGCAGTAGAAAAATATGGCCGCACCATTCCACCATTCCCAGAAACACAAGAGTATGTGCGTCGTGTGAAAATTCTCTACTCTCGTTACCAACGTAGTTTAGCAACTGTATCTACTCAAAGAAACCAAACCCACATCAACACAGGCCCAGTCGTTGATCCTTGACTTTGATTGATAATTCTGAGCAGTCACCAAATCACATAACACTAAGCCTGCCACAGCTGTTGGGGGTTATTCTAGCAGTTATTCTATGGGTTTTGCTGTTAATGGGTATGATTCTTTATTTCCCTAATCAAAGCCGCATCACTCCTGCCCTGTGGCTGCACGGCACTTCATTGTTGTTGGTTTTTTTGTTAATTAAGCGCTTTGGCTTCAAACTCAGGAAAACCTTTTTACTAGAACCACCTGTTAGCATTTGGTTTTTAGCAGCCATCATTATAGGGATTGTTTACTGGTTTGTAGATCATTGGTTGATGGATGATATATTTGGCTTGAATTCCGAGGCGGCAATAACAAGTTGGCACAATGCCAATTCGCGGTACTACCCACTCACAGTTTTCATCAGTTCAGTTCTGGTGGCACCTTTATTTGAGGAAATATTTTTTCGTGGTTTGGTCTTTAAACAGTTAAGCAACCAATTAAACGTGTTGTTTGCAGCTTTATTCTCTGCTTTGTTTTTTGCAGCGATACACTGGAGCTGGCCAGAATTCATCAGTTTATTTGTAGCTGCGTTGTTATACGCATATTTACTACATCGCTCACAAAACCTATATATACCTTTGCTGGCACATATTGTGCACAATTTAATGACATATATGTATTTTATTCAGTAAGTGATTCGATTTTTTTTTGCTGCCTCTTTTTGGAAAAAAAATCACTGATGATTTGACCGCATTCATGGCTCAAAAAACCACTTTCTGCTTTAACCAAATGATTATGAAAAGGCTTGTTCAAATTATCCTCAACACTCTGGACTACACCTGCTTTGGCGTCACTGGCACCATAGACCAATCTTTTTATTCTGGCATGAACACAAGCACCAGCACACATGGTACAAGGCTCCAAAGTGACAAATAATTCACAATCAACCAAACGGTAATTCCCAATTTTTTCACCTGCTTGGCGCAATGCCAAAACCTCTGCGTGAGCAGTGGGATCATTCAACGTTATGACTTGATTATGAGCTTCAGCTATGACTTGATCACCTAATACCACCACAGCACCTATAGGTACTTCATCTGCATCTGCTGCTCTCTGCGCTTGCACCAAAGCAGCCCGCATGAATTTTTCATCTTGTTTTTGGGTATCTATTCCCATTCGATTGTTGCTGGTGGTTTACTAGAAACATCATAAACCACACGAGAAACCTTGTCTATCTCATTGATAATTCTACGAGAAACTAAATCAATAAATTCATATGGTAAGTGCGCCCAACGGGCTGTCATAAAATCAATGGTTTCCACAGCTCGCAAAGCAATCACATATTCATAGCGTCTGGCATCACCTACCACACCAACAGATTTAACGGGTAAAAACACAGCAAAAGCCTGGCTGGTTTTATCATACAAATCATGATTACGAAGCTCTTCAATAAAGATGTGATCAGCACGAGCCAAAACATCAGCATATTCAGCTTTAACCTCACCCAAAATTCGCACACTTAAACCAGGGCCTGGAAAGGGATGTCGATACACCATTTCTGGCGCCAACCCCAAATTAACACCTAACTTACGTACTTCATCCTTGAATAAATCTTTTAATGGCTCAATCAATTTTAATGCCAGATCATCTGGCAAACCACCCACGTTGTGATGTGATTTAATAACATGAGCTTTACCAGTACTGGATGCAGCAGATTCAATCACATCCGGATAAATGGTGCCTTGTGCTAACCATTGAATATCATCTAACTCTTTGGCTTGTTTCTCAAAAATTCTAATAAACAATTCACCAATAATTTTACGCTTTCTCTCTGGGTCAGACTCACCTGCCAAAGCATTGAAATACATCTCTTGTGCATTGACCCTGATGACGTTGATATCCATTTTATCAGCCATGGTTTGCATGACTTGGTCACCCTCCTCAAAACGCAATAAGCCTGTATCTACAAAGACACAGATGAGCTGTTTACCAATGGCCTTATGTAGTAACGCTGCCACAACAGAAGAATCAACCCCACCTGATAAACCAAGCAATACTTTTTCTTTTCCAACTAAGGCCTTAATGCTTTCCACATGAGTTTCAATGATGTTATCGGTTTTCCACAGTTTCTCACAACCACAGATATGATGTACAAATTGCCCAAGAATTTCTCTACCATCAGTCGTATGTTCAACTTCAGGGTGAAATTGAACACCATAAATAGGTAGTTCTTTGTGCTGACAAGCAGCAAAAGGTGTAGAAGAAGTATGAGCAACCGCCTTAAAAGCATCAGCCAAGGATTTAACTTTGTCTCCATGACTCATCCAGACATCTAGTTTTGTCTTGTTTAGCCGTGCAAATAAATCTGAAGTTTCAGTTATATTAACTTCTGCATAGCCAAACTCCTTTGCTTCTGAACCTTCAACCAAACCACCATAATATTGGTTCAATAACTGCATCCCATAACAAACACCCAAAACTGGCACATTAAGTTTTAAAATGATTTCATTAAGTGTTGGTGCATTCTCCATATGGACTGATTCGGGACCTCCAGAAAGGATGATGCCTTGCGGTCCGTAAGCCTCTATATCAGCCGTATCGGCATCCCATGCGTAAATCTCACAGTAAACATCAAGCTCACGCACACGCCGTGCAATCAACTGGGTGTACTGAGAACCATAATCTAGAATTAGAATTTTGCTTTGTTTAATGTCCATGGTCATTCCTGAGTTAGGTGCGCGTTCTATAGTTCGGAGCCTCTTTAGTGATATGAACATCATGTACATGAGATTCTTTCACACCTGAGTTTGTTATACGAACCATTTGAGGCTTGGTTTTCATTTCATCAATGTTTTTACAGCCAACATAACCCATAGATGCTCTCAAACCGCCCATTAACTGATGAACCACAGGTGCTAAGGCGCCTTTGAATGCCACCCTTCCCTCAATGCCTTCTGGCACTAATTTTTCAGCATCAACTTCATCCTGAAAGTAACGGTCTTTGGAGCCTTTATCCATAGCACCCAATGAGCCCATTCCACGGTAAGATTTAAAAGTTCTGCCTTGATACAACTCAACTTCACCAGGAGACTCTTCTGTGCCTGCAAACATGCCGCCCATCATGACAGTTGATGCACCAGCCACAATCGCTTTGGCCAAATCACCCGAATAACGCACACCGCCATCAGCAATTAATGGCACACCTGTTCCCTCAAGTGCTTTTGCAACATCATCAATGGCTGAAATTTGTGGGACACCAACACCAGCAACGATTCTGGTGGTACAAATAGATCCAGGTCCTACACCAACTTTAACTGCATCCACACCAGCTTCAGCCAACGCTGTAGCAGCTTTACCAGTGGTGATGTTACCGGCGATGATATCTACGTCAGGATATTGTTGTTTGATTTCCCTGACTCGATCAATCACTCCTTTAGAATGACCATGAGCCGTATCAACCACCAATACATCAACACCAGCTTTAACCAATGCTTCGACTCGATCAACCGAATCACCACCTGGACCAACAGCAGCAGCCACTCGCAACTGTTCACTTGAGTCTTTAACTGCCAATGGATAATCTTGTGATTTTTGAATGTCTTTTACAGTGATCAAACCTTTCAACTGAAACACATCATTAACCACCAGAACTTTTTCAATGCGGTTTTCATGGAACAATTGCAACACTTCTTTTGCTTCAGCATCTTCCCCTACAGTCACCAAATCATCTTTCCTTGTCATGATGTTACGTACCGGATCATCCAAAACGGTTTCAAAACGCATGTCACGACTGGTAACAATCCCAACCAAATCATCACCTTCAACCACTGGAACGCCTGAAATGCGGTGTTTACGCGTGATCTCCAACACCTCGCGAATGGTGGTCAAAGGTTCAACCGTGATGGGATCTTTGATCACCCCAGATTCATATTTTTTAACTTTGATCACTTCTGCACATTGGTCTTCAATACTCAGGTTCTTATGGATCACTCCTATACCCCCCAATTGTGCCATGGCAATGGCCAATCTGGCTTCAGTCACAGTGTCCATAGCAGCAGATACGATAGGAATATTGAGTTTGATGTTACGGGTCAATTGTGTAGACAAATCAACATCCTTTGGTAAGATATCAGAATAATCAGGAACTAACAAAACATCGTCGAAGGTTAAGGCATCGTAGATAACTCGCATGGTGGCCACCTTTGGGTCTGAAAAATTAGCGGCGTATTCTATCACATAACTATGGATGCAACATCAGGTAAATCAGCACAAAATCCTTATTCTCCGTCAGTTCTTAATCAAATGTTGAAAAAGCATTTGGACGAACATTTTGGTAGCTTTTGGTTAACTGGAGAAATTTTTGAATACTACCAATCTCCAGCAGGACATCAGTACTTCACACTGAAAGACAATCAGGCTGGTATTAAATGTGTGATGTTCAGACAAAAACAAACTGCTAAATTAAGCAAAGGCTCACAAGTTGTTGTACTTGGAAACTTATCTATGTACACACCCAAGGGCGATATCCAGGTCAATGTTTTGCGAGTAATGGATGCAGGACAAGGTGATCTGGCTCAACAATTCACCCTACTCAAACAAAAACTACAAAATGCTGGTTTGTTTGATACCAAGAATAAAAAAAACATCCCCACAATGATTGGCTCACTGGGTATTATCACCTCTCCAAAAGGTGCAGCCTTACAAGACATCCTAAACATTTTAAAACACAATAATCCACTGCTTGAAATTACCCTCTATCCAACGCCTGTTCAAGGTGAAGATGCTGCACCAAAAATCAATCACGCATTAAGGCTAGCAGATGATGCACAACACGATGTGTTGTTATTGACTCGTGGTGGTGGCTCGAAAGAAGATTTATGGACCTTTAATGATGAGTTTTTAGCACACCAGTTGTTTCAGTTAAACACCCCGGTTATCAGTGCAGTTGGACATGAAACTGATGAATCCATAAGTGACCTAGTGGCTGATGAGTTTTGTATAACTCCCAGCGCAGCAGCACAGCTAATCAGCGGCGACTTTAAACAATCATTGCAAGATTTAAATCACAACCAACAATTATTAAAGTTATTGATGCAAGACAAGCTGAGGTTATCCCAACAACGAATAGACATTAAAAATCACGCCCTCGAAAAACGCCACCCCAAGAACATGCTAAACCAACAAAATACAACATTAGCATCACAAAAAAACAAACTGGATAACAATTTTAAAACTTACTGGCAGGAACTAAAAAACAAGTACCAGCAATTTGATACTGAGTTTCATAATTTAAAACCAAATTTAATGTCTCAACAACAAACATTAAAAAACTTAAGTCAACACCTCACTCACTTAATTAGACAAAATTTTAATTCTAGCCAACAAGTATTAAAGCTTAAAATCAATGATCTAAACCATCAAAATCCTCTTAATATCCTCGCCAGAGGTTATAGCATCACGACAAACAAGACTACTGGCACAGTAATTACTGCTGCAACAGATGTAAAAAAAGGCGATGAAGTAGTAACTCAACTCAAATCTGGTAGAATACATGCCAAAATTTTTGAACGTTTAGAAAAATAAGCAATCTAAGCGCCCAAATTACTAATCATAACGAGGATATTTTACTTATGGCAACACAATCAAAATCAGTGCTGATTCCATTTTTGGTCATTGCTGGCATAATTTTTGCGGTGGCATTAGGCTGGAAACTATTACACAATGACGAACAACCAATCAAATCAGTGACTCGAGAAATGGCTCAAGAGAATACAAAAACTGAACCCAAAGCCATGAAAAAACCACAAACTGTGTCTGAAATTGAAGTTATTGACTATGACGAACCTGAACCTTTGGCACCAGTTATTGAAGAAACGCCTGAGAAATTAAGAGAAATTGCTGTAGACAAAATGAAATTCGCAATGCGATATCCAACCATAGAAAAATCTATTGCTGCTCTGAAATCTTTCAGAGAAAGTGGCCTTGATGACAAAGCTGAACACTTGATCAGATACATCAATTCACAATTTCCGAACGAGTCAATTCCAGCGGAACTGCTTGACTAGAAGAATCATATCTAACACAAGCACCAATGAAGCGGTTATCAAAAAGAGCTTATTCATTGGTGTTTGTGCCCATGTCAAGTCTATCGAAGACTTTCAAAATTTCTTATACAAATATCAAGACACAAGTGCCACACACAACTGTTGGGCCTATCGCATTGGCAATGAATATCGCTTTAATGATGATGGTGAGCCATCCGGAACTGCTGGTAAACCAATTTTAGCAGCTATTGATGGTGCTGAATTTGATTACTTGGGTGCTTTGGTGATTCGGCATTATGGTGGCATAAAACTAGGTACAGGCGGCCTGGCAAGAGCATATGGTGGCACCATCGCTAAAAATTTACAGGTAGCAGCACATTCCATACACGTACCAACTGTTTCTGTATTCGTTCAAATACCATTTGAGTTCAGCCAATCACTGTTCAAGGTATCAACTGAATTTAAAGCCCAAGTGACCAACCAATCTTTCAATGAATCTGGTTTAAGCGGAGAAGTGGTTATTGCAGAGGAAAAACTAAAAGCATTTAAACAATCACTGATTAACACCAGCAAAGGACAGGCGCGGTTTAACCAGATCTGAATTTTTATTGACGATACTTAAGGCCATGATGGCGGGAAATAATAAAAACATCAAATACCAAGCACCCAAGTACCAAGCCAATACAAACCACAAAACATAACTGCACAAAATCATGGGTTTAATCAACTTCCCTCTGTTAACTAAAAAACCCAAAGGCGTGAATAAAAGCACATTGAAATTCAAAGCCATCGCTTGATGTGGTGTTAGCAACCACAAGCCTAACAACAATAGGCCAATGATCCCATGCCATATGAACCAAAATTTTGTGGCCCTCATTTGCACTTTTGGAAACAACATCATCAACGACCACAATAAAACATAACTAACAACAGTCCAATGAGTTGATATGAAACTGGCAAATAAACCGTTTGCAGTCGATTCAAATAGAAGCTCGTGACTATCAATTTGTTCTGGCATAAGGTTTAATAACTGCTGCTCAAAAAAAACTGGAAATGCCATTAACTCCCAAGCCGATCGTTCCTGATAAGCTGACCACCCATACCCAATGGCCAAACCAAAATTCATCAAACCTTGTTGTTTTGCAGGAAATGTTTGTTCAAAGTAGCTGCTGTTTGCTGGAATTTGACTTACTGCGCCCAATTGATCTTGCCAGGCATTATTCAATATATCTCTGACCTTGGTCGAACAGTTATTTAAAAAATAGTCATAATGATAGGCTTGATTTTCAGGTTGATTATGCCATTTCAAATAATCTTCAACTTGTTTAACCTGAGTACTTGATAGATTCAGTTGAACCATACTGAAATCACGATTTTGTTGCTCAGCCAAGAATAACTCACGATTGATATCACTCACTCCTAATTCATATTGCATGCGATTACTGATAAATTCAGTGATGACATCATCTTCGAAACTGAAATAACCAAAACCATAAACATCATTCTCAATAGCAATGGCCGTATGCCCAAATGCTGACCAAAAAGCATGACCTGGACCAATGGTTATTAGTCTGACTTTTTTGGCATTAACAACGAAACTGCCAAACAACAGCAGCCAAACAAGAATGATTCGATGACAAGTGCTCAATAGAGTCAGCTCAAATCCACTTCAACAAACTCAATCCTACGTTTATCAGCTTTGATAACTTTAAACGATAAATCTGCCACCTCAATAAGTTCACCGGTTTCAGGTAAGCGACCAGCTTCACTGGCAACCAAACCGCCAATGGTATCAAATTCTGCATCATCAAAGCCATAGTTAAAACGTTCATTGAACTCGGTGATGGTAGTTAACGCATTGATGCGGTATATCTGATCGCTGACATGCATCACATAAGGATCTTCTCGATCATCATATTCATCATCAATTTCGCCCACAATTTCCTCAAGAATATCTTCAATTGTGACTAAGCCAGCCACACCTCCATATTCATCAATGATTATTGCCATATGGTTACGTGAGGTTCTGAATTCATTGAGCAAAATATTGACTTGTTTTGACTCTGGAATCACCACCGCAGGCCTAATAAAATCCTTAAGATTAAAGTCTTTTTCTGTTTTAACAAATGATTTCAGGACATCCTTCGCCAATAATATGCCCTCAAGCTCATCTTTATCTTCACCAACAACTGGAAACCTTGAATGTCCAGAGTTAACGATAATGGGCAACACATCTTCAATGTCCGAAGTCAATGGTATCACCACCATTTGAGCACGCGGCACCATGACTTGGCGAACTTGCAGCTCTGACACTTTCAACGCCCCTTTCATCATATTAAGCGCATCAATATCTAACAAATCATTGTTAAAAGCCTCTTGAAGGATTTGCAACAGGTCGTCGCGGTTTTGAGGTTCATCCGTAAATAAATTGGCTAATTTGCTGAGCCAAGACTTCTGATTTTCCGCATCAGAATCTTTCCTACTCTGGTCTTCTGTCATTAAGGTTTTTTAATACACCTTGAATTATTGAACATAAGCTAAGTTTAATACCTGTTAACAGGCTTGTCCATTGTTTCGCGTTTGATTTTCATTCACTTCAGTAATGAGAAAAGACATATATCAGCCCTACTAAAGTTGCAACAGCCAAGACAGTCCCCACGATTTTAAAGACACTGTAAGGTCGCTCACCATGAGCTTTACCATTCTGGCCATTGATCACATAACGATAGGTTTTATCTTTATAATTAAATGCAGATATCCACATCGGTGCTAAAAGTAATTTAAAACCCACCTGCTGATATACAGAATCAATGTGATCAATGCGCTGATGATCACCTCCAATATCACGTCTGACTGTTGAACGTATGGTGCGGTGCATCACATCTTTTGCTAAATTAAATGCCTCTGGTAAGCCAATTTGATACAACTCTGAACGAAAGCCACTGAGGTATTTGTTGTTGTATTCTCGGGTCTTAAATAAATCCCAGTCTGACAAGAAGTTTTGGAACTTAACAGGTAACGTTTCAGTACCCATCGTCATGACATCATCAAAGCTATTATGCACTTTACCAGATTTATAACGCCACCTGATTTTGACCACAGTTTGTTTTTTCATCACAGTACGGCCATTGACCTTTGTGGGTACATGAATGGTGGTGGTGTAATTGTCACCCCGCTGGCCAGAATAACTGCTGTAAACCTGAGCATCAAATGCCCACATGGGCATATATGAACCTAAAATTGATTGTGCCTGAATGGCCTTACGTTTCAGAGCTGATGGTGCAAACCACAAGCCACCAATCCACTGATCAAACGCCGACTCTGCTTGATGTTGATGGATTTCAAAAGGAATAACCCCATCTGGCTCCAGTTTTCTGGACAACTCGACTGGAACCACCACGTTCAAATCACAATACGGACACTCCTCAGCATGCACATTAACCGGTAGCATGAAATTGGCACCACAATTTTCACATTTCAATTCATGATTGACGTTCTGAGGATCAAAATAATCAATATCACTGATGGCTGACTTGTAATCATGCGCCAAATACATATCCAATGGTGAAGCCTCAATGGGGTCAACTTCACCACAACTGACACATTTCAAAGAATGCAAACCAATGGCATAATCCAAATCCGAACCACATTGGTTACACTTAAAGTGCGTATAAGCAATCATAGGTTTTGTATAAAGATAAACCTATTCTGGAATCGCCGGTGGCATATTGCTTAAGTGCAATTGAACTTCCGACAAACCTGAAGCACTGACCCAATTATCCAAACCAGCAGTCCACATCAAAGTATCGGCATTGATTTCAGCCTGTAAAATTCGAGAAGCCACTTCTGCCAAAGTCATAGGTCCCAGTCGCTCGCCTTTAATCACAGCAAAATAATGCTTCACTTCTTTAACTTCTTCCGGAACTGGCGGCGGCTGCAGTGGATCGGTGTTATCTCCCTTACCAAGGGCTTGACCAAAGGATTGGGCCATACCAAAACCCATCCCCATAGCCATGCCACCACCAGCAGCACCCGTTTCATTGTTCGCAGCATCACGCATAGACTGGGCTTGTTGATAACGAGTAAACCGATTCAAATCGCCAACCGCAATAGAACTGGCGCGTTCATCCAATGCTTTTTCAACCGATGGCGGAACTGACACATTTTCTACCAGCATGGTTTCCAGTTTGAGGCCATAAGCTTCAAACATCGGTTGGATTTGCTCAGTTAAAAATTGGCCTAAATCATCATAATTAGCAGCAACATCAAGAATTGGAATACCAGATTCACTGATGACTTTTGCAAATCCAGTCACCACTAAATTCTTAAGTTGGCCAATGATTTCTTCGAGTACAAAGTGACCATCAGTACCTACAATCTCACTGATCATCTTGTGTGGATCGGTGATTCTAAAAGCGTAACTGCCAAAAGCCCGTACTCGAATAACACCAAACTCACGATCACGAAGGATCAATGGGTTACGCAACCCCCACTTCATATCGGTAAAAACCTTGGTGTTAAAAAAGTAAACTTCTGCTTTAAAAGGGCTTTCAAAACCATGCTTCCAGCCTTGTAAAGAAGACAAAATTGGTACGTTTGCTGTGGTTAATTCATATAAACCAGGTTCAAACACATCTGCCACTTCACCTTCATTTACGAGGACTGCCATCTGCCCTTCCCTGACAGTCAACATGGCACCGTTTTTTATTTCATTACCATATCTTGGAAAACGATAAACTAAAGTGTGTTGGGTGTTATCAGTCCACTCAATCACATCTACCAGTTCACCAAATAATTTGTCCCAAATGCCCATACACATTGTCCTATTGAAAAAAAGCAATTATTATAGCTTATTTGGCTAACGAATCTCAGTGAAAAAAGTAACCATACACAAGCACAATAACCAATTAGGCCCCTATTTCAAATGTCTCAATGAAGAATGGTTAAAGCAGCTTTTTGTGATTGAGCCTATTGATGATTATGTTCTATCAAATCCTAACAAAGTAGTTGAGGAAGGTGGACAAGTTTTATATGCAGAAGTGAACGATGAGGTGGTCGGTTGTGTCGCACTTAAACATCATGGCGATGGCATATTTGAATTAACTAAAATGGCAGTCACTGCTGAACTTCAAGCTCATGGTATCGGCGCAATTTTGATGGAAAAATGCATCAATGAATTCAAAGCTCTAACTGGTAAGCAATTATACCTAGAATCACATTCTTCTTTAAAACCAGCGATCAAATTATATGAACGTTTTGGTTTTGTTGCCATGCCGACACCATTTGAATCCGAGTACCAAAGAAGTGACTACTATATGGAATATATTGAGAAATAAGTATCTATAATAGGAATAAGTACTCAAGATTTCTTATCTCTTTCAGTTTGCTTTTTTTCATATGCTTTTAAGTCAGCCTCAAGTACATGACTTGCTATTTTGATTAAATCATATTCGGTGATAACACCTACCAATTTTCCATTGTCCACTACTGGTAAACAGCTGATGCGCCTCTCCCGCATGATTTGTATGGCTTCAACCGTTGTGGTTTTAGGCTGTGCATAAATGGGTTTATCATTCATTATCTCGCGAATGGCCGTGGCTTTGTTGTAATCATCACCTTCAACTATTTTCTTGATAATCGAACGGTGTGAAACCAAGCCAACCAGCTCGCCTTCATCATTTTCAACCGGCACATGCCGAACCCGTTTCCAATCCATAATACTCGCAGCTAAATCCATTGAATCATCAGGGCGAACTGTTAAAAGCTTGGTTACCATAAACTGCCCCACCAACAAATAACCTGCACGCCAATCTGTGCGTTGTTCAGCTTGGGCCAAAGGCCACTCGTGAATGGGTTTATCCAAAGCCTGTTGGTCATGCATTTCAGCAACAACCGCCCTCACTTTTTCATCAGGATGCAATTCTTTATTCATTTCCGTAATGGACTTGATGGCCCATTTAGCACCAGTTTGCTTACTGTCGACCCTTCTTTCAATAGTGGTCAAATAACGTTCTACATCATCTTTATCGATTCCAGATGATTTCAATCCAGACTCTGCAATCGGCAATAATTCGTTTTTAATTAGATCAGATGCAGCGACACTCTCACCATTTAACCAAGTGAAGTGGCATTCTAGTCCAGTACGACATGCTTGTAGAAAATTATTCCTGGCATGCGAAAAACGCAACACTTCAGTCACATCTTTTACCTTGTCACCCATACCAGACATCAAACCAAAATAAAACGCTGAATTAGCCACTTCATCAATCACTGACGGTCCTGAAGGTAAAACCCTGTTTTCTATGCGCAAGTGCGGCACATTGTCTTTAACCCCATAACAGGGTCGATTCCAACGATAGACAGTCCCATTATGTAACATCAATGCTTTGAGTTTAGGCATTTCACCGGCATTAACCATCGCCACAGGATCTTTTTCAAAATCAGAAGTCAGCACCACTGAGAATCGTGAAATGTCATCTCTGAAAACATCTACGATACTTTCAATCCACTCATTGCCAAAATGGACCCGTGGTTGAGTTCCACGATTTTGATGCGCTGTGGACCTTGTATCAATGGAATTCTGAAACACTGCAATTCGAGACTCATGCCACAAACGAAAATGGTGTATTAACCCAGAATTCACTGCCACAGCCATCAACGGCGCCGTGACTGCTTGAGACAGGTTATACATATTGACAAATTCATTACCGCTGACTTGAAAATGCACTTGAAAGCTGGTATTCATGGCTTCTAATAAAAAATTGTCATGGGTCACTGATAATTCATCAACGCCTCGAATATCTAACCTGAAATCCGAGCCACGAATTTCTTTTAAGCGGTCATTCAGCTCATAATACCTATCAACAGGTGTGATGCTATCCATAGTTAAATGCATTTGACGTAAAGTAGGTAAAATCCCTGCCAGAATTATTTTTGAATCATAATCATTGGCATGTTTGTGAGCAATAGAAAGCACCTCCTTGATTTCCTCTTCCATTTGACTGAGACACTTGGCTTGAAAGCGTCTTGGTGTTAGGTTGGCCTCAATGTTAAACAAAGCAATTTCGTTAGTAAAACGTCCATCATCAATATCATTCAACAAGTCCAGCGCTGTTAGGTTTGGACTGTAATCACGATCAGTTATGAACATTTCTTGTTCTGCTCCGATGCGCCTCGCCCCTGATTCAATCAAACCTTTCTCAATCATCAGCTCCAGTGCTCGCAGGTCATTTAAGACTGCCCGTGTAAACAGTCGTTTTGCTTCCTTATCACCACCTCTGGAAATGTTTTGCTCACCCATAAAGCCCTCTCTATTTATCAGTACAATTTATATATCCAAGTTAGCATACCAGTTAACATCGCCCAGACAATAAAAGTCAATGGTACACCCACTTTAACAAAATCTCCAAACTTATAACCCCCAGCGTTCATCACCAATAAATTAGTCTGATAAGCCATTGGCGTGGCATAACTCAAGTTGGCACCAAATAACACCGCCAATACAAAAGGCTCAACTGGCATCCCCAGACTTTGTGCAATACTCACAGAAATCGGAGTACCAATCACTGCCGCTGCGTTGTTTGAAATCACGTTGGTCATGATGGCCATAGAAAACATTAAAATCCCCAGCACCACACCAGGTGCAAAACCGTCGGTACTGGCAACAAACAAATGAGCCAAGTAATCAGCACCACCTGTCGCCATTAAAGCCGCACCTAAGGCCAAAGAAGCCACAATAATAAAAATCACCTGAGCACTCAAAGCGTGAGTGGCATCACGCCAACGCAAACAACCCGTTGCAATCAACACAAAACAACCAATGATCGCACTGATTGAAATGGGCATCACATTAAACGCGGCCAAACCCACAACTGCTGCCATTACTGCTAAAGCCAATGGCGCTTTTTTGGTGTGTGGCAATTCCTCGCCACCATCTAACACCAACAATGAACCACCACGCTTCACTTCTTGAATCGCTTCATGTGTTCCTTGCACCAACAACACATCACCTGGCCGGAATATCAAATCATCCATACCTTTAGCTGTGGCAGTGGTTTCCTTACCTTGAGAGTGCACTGCTAATAAAGTCAAACCATATTTGCTGTTCAGTCGCGAATCACCTACCCTAACCCGGTCCAACAATGAACCCGAAGTAATCACTAGTTCTGCAATAGACTGATCTCCAGCAGATAAAGGATGTGATTCATCGACTTGATGCTCACCAGTAAATAACGAACCACCTAACTCAATTTCATACTCACGCAAGTTATCTGCAGTATCAGAAACCATCAGGCGATCACCTGATTTGATAATAACATCAGGTAAAGTAGCAATAGACAATGAATCGCCCCTGACGATGCGTTGTATGTTTATTTTTCCATCCACCTTGTCACGAATATCCGCTAAGGTTTTACCATCGGCAAATTCACCTTCGTTGATTTTTATTTCAGCAGAAAAAACCCGGGGAGATGTGTCTCTTAAAGGCGGTGTTCGATCAGGTAGGATTAAAGGTGCAATAAGCCACAAATACAAAATAGCTGCAACTGCTGCAATACTTACTGGAAAGACGAAATCAAACATTCCAAATTCAGGCACACCCAGCCCTTCAGCTACTTTCACCACCAACAAATTCGTGGAGGTACCGATGGTCGTTGCCATCCCGCCCAGCAAGGTAGCCAACCCCATCGGCATCAATGTACCAGAAGTTGATTGTCCTGTACGCAAGGACACACTTATTAGAACAGGTAATAACAGCACCACAATTGGGGTATTATTGACGAAAGCACTCAATACTGCGCCAGTAATCAAAGTCAACAACAAAGACAAAGAAGGGCTGACTTTCCAAATTTTTGCCAGATACCGACCAATGGGCTCCATGGCTCCGGTTCTGACTAATGCTTGTCCAGCTACCATTAAAGCACATACAGCTATCAGTGCCTCATTACCAAAACCCAGAAAAAAGGTTTTGATTGGGAAGACAGTACCATCTGCTTGTTGGTAAGGAAAGATATGGAAACCCAATACCAATGCGCAAAGCACAAACAAACTTGAGGTTTGTAAAGGGATTCTGTCATTAGCAAACAATATCAGTGCCAACAAAGTTAACAACAACACAGACAAGGCATGTGGCTGTAAAGAGTTGGCCAAAAGTTCTGATTCCATACACGCTTAATTTTAAAAGGAATTTATAGTCTATCAAATTGCTAGAAAAAAAACTTAAAAACATTTATTATGAAATGGAATTGACACCGATTAGACAGTGTCGATGGTAATTGACTGATATAACATTAAAAACACAAACACATCTTTGGTAAAGCTGATTTTCTTCTACAAAGAAGCGCAGTAGACATGGTTTGTTGTACTTTTAAATGTATTTTCAGTGTGAATTGAGGCTTCAAAACGTGTGCATTAGACAATTTGTCACTTGAACCCTCACTTACTTAATCTAAATGAATTAGGAGCACTATGACAATTGCAAGACCATGGTTAGACCAGTATAAACCTGGTGTGCCAGCTGAAGTTGGCGAACTGCCTTATGACTCTGTAGCTGACATGATGATTGATTCATGTAGGAAATACGCCAGCAAAGAAGCATTTTACAATTTCGGTAAGGCCATTACCTATGCGGAGTTGGATGAACTCAGTAAAAATTTAGCAGCTTATCTACAATCCAGATTCAAGACAGGTGACTCTGTTGCAGTGATGATGCCTAATGTTCTGCAATATCCAATCGCCGTTATGGGTATTTTACGGGCTGGCATGGTAGTGACCAATGTCAATCCACTTTATACGCCCAGAGAACTCAAACACCAATTAAATGACGCCGAGGCAAAAGCCATTATTGTGATTGAGAACACCGCTTGTACTCTGGCTGAAGTTGTGAATGAAACAGGTGTTGAACAAGTCATCACTGCCACCATCGGAGAAATGGTAGGTGGCCTGAAAGGCAGCATCATGGACTTCATGATTAAACGCGTTAAAAAAATGGTACCTCCATTTGATCTACCCGGCGCTGTTCGCTTTAAGTCTGTGCTCAAAGCTGGTCAATCTAAGACTTATACACCCGTGAAAAGAACTTTAGATGACATTGCATTCTTGCAATATACAGGTGGCACCACTGGCGTGTCCAAAGGCGCCATGTTAACCAATAAAAATATGGTTTCAAATGTGACCCAAACGCGCCATTGGATTTCCAGCGAAATTGATGAAGGCAACGAAATCATCATAACTGCTTTACCGTTGTATCACATTTTTGCCCTAACTGCTAACTGTCTGACTTTTTGCCTGTACGGCGCAAAAAATATATTAATTACCAATCCACGTGACATGCCTGGTTTTGTTAAAGAATTAAGCGCACACAAGTTCACCGTATTAACTGGAGTTAATACCCTTTTCAACGGATTATTGAACACACCAGGCTTCTCAGATATTGACTTTTCAAGTTTTAAATTTGCACTGGGTGGCGGTATGGCAGTACAAAAGAGCACAGCCACACAATGGAAAGAAGTAACCGGAGTCACTTTAGCAGAAGCATATGGGTTAACAGAAACTTCACCAGCAGCCTGTATGAATGTAGTCCCCATGAAGGCTTATAATGGCACCATTGGCCTACCCATCCCTGGAACCGATTGCCAAATCCAAGATGACGATGGTAATCCATTACCAATTGGCGAACCTGGAGAACTCTGTATCAGAGGCCCGCAAGTGATGTTGGGTTATTTAAAACGCCCCGAAGAAACGGCAAAAACCATCGTCGATGGTTGGTTAAAAACTGGCGATGTGGCGGTAATGAATGAAAAAGGTTATTTTAAAATTGTAGATCGCAAGAAAAATATGATTTTGGTTTCAGGCTTTAATGTATTTCCCAACGAAATTGAAGATGCTGCCTGCTTACACCATGACATTGTTGAATGTGCAGCCATTGGTATACCTGATGAAAAATCCGGTGAAATCGTTAAGTTATTTGTGGTCAAAAGTAACGATACGCTCACAGATAAAGACGTGATAGCTCATTGTCGCGAAAACCTGACTGGCTACAAAGTACCAAAATTAGTCGAATTCCGTGATGAGTTGCCTAAATCCAACGTAGGCAAAATCTTACACAAAGACCTCAGAGAATCATAGAGAAGCAACATAAAGCCTTTCTTAAGAGACAAGTCAAATAAGGAATATTCTTGAGTCTAGGGCCTCTGTTCCCCACTCAGTTCTAAACGCCTATATTCGTATAGGCGTTTGACCCTCTGAAGGTTTTACCAGTGCGTATTTTGCGACAAAATATGCACCAGAACCTTTAAAAGTTTTATAATGACGCCTCTTTAAAAATCTGGCAACAGAGTGAACAACCATGAAAGCACTGGTAAAGAAAAAAGCTGAACTTGGCATTTGGATGGAAGATGTTGACGTGCCTGAAATGGGACACAATGATGTTCTTATCCAGATCGAAAAAACCGCCATCTGTGGCACTGACTTACACATATACAAATGGGATGAATGGTCACAAAAAACCATTAAACCACCTTTAATCATTGGCCATGAATTTGTGGGCAAAATTGTTGATATGGGTGTTGAGGTAAGTGGTTATGAGATTGGCCAAAGGGTCAGTGCTGAGGGCCATATTGTTTGTGGCGTTTGCAGAAACTGCCGCGCGGGCACTCCACATTTATGCCCAAATACCGAAGGTATAGGTGTTAACCGCAATGGTGCATTTGCTGAATACATCACCATGCCAATACAAAACCTGTGGCCAGTTAATGAGAAAATACCATCTAAGCTGGCGGCATTCTTTGACCCATTCGGCAATGCAGCACACTGTGCACTTGAATATGACATGGTTGGTGAAGATGTATTAATAACAGGCGCCGGCCCTATCGGCATCATTGCTACAGGCATTTGTAAACACGTAGGCGCGAGAAATGTGGTAATCACTGATGTGAACGATTACCGTTTAGAGTTGGCCAAGCAAATGGGAGCCACCCGCTGTGTTAATGTTGCCAATGAAAAATTGACAGATGTTATGCATCAGATGAACATCACCGGCTTTGACCTGGGTATGGAAATGTCAGGCAACCCCATGGCATTCAATGACATGCTTGACAACATGTACAACGGTGGCAAAGTAACTTTACTTGGCATGCTACCAGACAGCACTAAAATTAATTGGGACAATATCATTTTTAAAGGCTTGTCAGTTAAGGGCATCACCGGCCGAAAGATGTATGAAACCTGGTATAAGATGACACAGATGCTGTTGACCGGTTTTCCTTTAGACATCGCTTTAACTCATGAAATTCATATTGACGACTTCCAATCCGGCTTTGACTTAATGGCCTCTGGCCAATGTGGCAAAGTTGTTTGTAGCTGGGATAAATAAAACATGAAAAACTATTCAAAAATCATCCAATCCATAAAAAATGAAGGGCTTTATAAGAATGAACGCATCATCACCAGCCCACAGTCCGCCCACATTGAATTACCAGATGGACAAAAAGTCATTAATTTTTGTGCCAACAATTACTTGGGCCTGGCCGATCATCCAGAAATCATTGAAGCCGCCAAAAATGCTTTGGACACCCATGGTTTTGGGATGGCATCAGTGCGTTTTATTTGTGGCACTCAGAATTTGCATAAAGAGTTAGAACAAAAAATCAGTGATTTTTTTGGCACCGACGATACCATTCTCTATACCTCATGCTTTGATGCCAATGGCGGGCTGTTTGAAACCATATTAGACAAAGAAGATGCGGTAATCAGTGATGAGTTGAATCACGCCTCAATCATTGATGGTGTGCGCTTGTGCAAAGCACAAAGGCACCGATACAAAAACAGCAACATGCAAGAGCTGGAAAAAATTTTACAAAACACACAAGATTGCAAACAACGCCTGATTGTTACAGATGGTGTATTCAGCATGGATGGCACCATTGCGGATTTAAGAACCATCACTGACTTAGCTGAGAAATACGACGCCTTGGTGGTGGTAGATGATTCACATGCAACAGGGTTTATTGGTAAAACTGGTCGCGGCTCGGCCGAACTGGCTGGTGTTCAAGACAAGATTGATGTCTTCACATCCACATTGGGTAAAGCACTGGGTGGTGGTTCGGGCGGTTTTACCACGGGCAAGAAAGAAATCATTGAGTTACTCAGACAACGATCCAGACCTTATTTGTTTTCAAACACCTTACCACCACCACTGGTGGCAGCCAGCATCAAAGTATTTGATCTGATTTCAAAATCAACACACCTGCGAGATAAATTAGAACAAAATACCCGCTACTTCAGGGAAAAAATCGTACAACTGGGCTTCAAAGTTTCAGGCACAACACACCCCATTACGCCCATCATGCTCGGTGATGCCAAATTGGCTAAAACGATGGCAGACCGCTTACTTGAATTGGGCATTTATTGCATCGGCTTTAGCTTTCCTGTAGTTCCCAAAAATAAGGCCAGAATCCGATTACAAATATCTGCGGCCCACTCGACAAATGATTTAAATGCAGTGCTTGCTGCGTTTGAACAGGTTAAAGCTGAATTTCTATAACACTGCATATAATAAAAAAGCTAAAGTGTAAAAAGAATCACCACTTTAGCTTTTTCCGTGTCATATGACAGCATTAAAAATTATTCAAACTTAGACTTGAATATCAAATCAGGACTAACAAAATCCATGCTGACATGATTTTCATAACCAGGAAACACCTGATCAATATCAGAGTTTCCAAGCACCTCTTGTACAATGGTAACAAACACCTGCCTGAAGTCAACTTCTGGAGATATATCCTCACCACCGAATAATTCGTCATTAGCAAGGCCGTTAAAGTTCCCATACATCTCACCGCCTCTAATCTTACCACCAATAACAAACATCACATTACCAGAACCGTGGTCGGTGCCACTGTTGTTATCACCATTTTGTCTGGCTCGACGCCCAAACTCACTGTGAACAACAATGGTAACCTGATCGCCAAGGCCAGCAGCCTTGAGGTCACTCCACATGGCATTGATAGAATTCGACATGTCAGCAACTTTGTTGTAAAAATAACCGCCACCTCCATCACCTTGACCATTATGAGTATCCCAGCCACCTAAGTCTGCTGTAGCTACATTGATGTCTAAATCTTCCCTGATTAATTGTGCTATCAAAGACAACTGCCGACTGAATGTACTGTTGGCTGGGTATGAAACCCCACCAGCTGGAACATAATCATCCAAATCCAAAGCTGAAATTATTGACAATGTATCCATCGCTCCGGCCACCGATAAATCTAAAGCACTGTTGCCTCCATACATATTACCAATAGCCTCAGCATGTTTGGCTTCGAAGCGCCCGCTATTTGGGTTATAACCACCCACTTGATCCACAGTCAGTGCATTAAAATACGACTGTAAGCTGATTGGGTTTGAACCCGAAGAAACCAAAACAGGAATAACTTCCGCACCAGTTATCTTTGATGTACTGTTAAGATGCCTGGTTAACCAGCCATCTATGGTTAATAAACTTTCAGGAGTACCAAGTTCGATTAGCTTCATGGCATCAAAATGGCTTCTTGTGACATTATTCTGAGGCAACCCTGTGCCATGAATAACAGCTAAGTCGCCACTCAAATACATGTCCCTCAGCCCAGAAGCTGCCGGATGAAAGCCAAACGCTTCACCAATGTCAATAACAGCATTATTGCCTGATCTGGGCACTTGAATATTTGGCCTGAGTATTTCATAGTTAGTGCGATTCGACCCAGAATACGGAGGGACAACATTCAAACCATCCATTCCGCCACGCATAAACAAATCAATAATGATGGGTTGATTGCTGGGGCTTGATCCACCAGCCCGGGCCACTTTTACTCCTGAGAGTGCACCCAACAAGGCAGTTGACTGCAAAAATGTTCTTCTTTTCATGTTTTTCATCAGTCAGTTCCTCTATCGTTGCATAAAATAAGGTGAAGCTAAAATTAAGCTAATCGTGCCACGTAACCTTTCGTGCCAGTAATATGGCCAATTGTTTTCTTCCAGCTCTTCAAATGGCACTGCTTTATCAGCTGGCCAGCTCGGAAAAGAGTTATTTTCTGGTCTTTGCCTAAAAAAGTTGACTGCTTCTTCAAAAACTGGGTCACCATACCAATCACCCACAGGCCTGGTATCAAAGATTTTCCACATCCAAAAATTCACTATCCCTTCTGGAGAGAGTTCATCCTGTCGATTTTGAAAGTAACTCAACATGCGAGACCTATTAGGGGTCAGATAAACACCTCCGTTACTTCTGTCCATCAACCAATCAACAGTTTTCCAAGTTTGAATTAAAGCAGTTGAGCTCATCCAGTAACTAGACTTCATGGGATAACCATCCGGTGCTTGCCACTCAAATGGATAATGACCGGTATCATCCATCCGCCACTCTAAATTGTTGCTGTTATCATCATCAGGCTTGACAGTAAAGTTCGTTCTTAAAGCGCGCATACTTGAGACCACAGTATCAAATGGGCGTTTTAGTTTGCTTTGCCAGTATGTGGGGTTTGCAAAGTCAGGGTGATTAAATAACTCCTTATAAACCAGTTCTAATTGGTTATCTGCATATCTGTTGGCATAGAAAACATCTGCCACATCATCAATCACAGATTGAGGTGGATCATCTGAAATAAAGAATCGGGCTAATTTACCTGCTATGTGCTTAGCTGTTCCGGGATGCCTGGTTAACAAAGCAAATAGATAATTAGCATCTGCTTGGCCTTGGTTTGCCTGAAAATTGGTAAAGCCCCCCGACAGTACATTTTTAGAAAACCTATCGTGTCGATCATCATCATACAAAAAAGCACCTGTATTTCCTGCACTGTTGAAATCATTAACACGCCAACCAGTCAAGCACCTGGTTGCTTCATAAACATCGTTATCCACATAGAATTCTTGAATCAACCCATCTTGGGGCCATGCCCCTCCCCTGTCTGTGACAGTTATTGTCGGTACTTCGTTGGGTTGTGCCAATCCATAATAATTTTCAACACCTAATGTATGTAGCTCAATCAGTTCACGTGCATAATTTTCATTGGGTTCTGATGCAGAGTTATTATAGTTATCCAAATAATATAGCATCGCTGGATGTCTCGCTGTCCTGGATACAAAAAGCCTAAAATTACCCATCATACTGGCTCGGATGACATCTCTGTCCCAACTTGTCATGGTAGATCTGGCGTACAAGTCGTCACCATTGATGCTGAAATGATCGTGCCAAAAATCGGCCAAACGCTCTATCAATGGATACGCCGTATAGGTTGCACGAGTAAATTTCAATCGCTTCATTTCATAAATGGGACGATAGCTACTGGTTTGGTTGTTTTCATCAATTCTGTAATCAACCCACAATTGGGTTAAGCTCTTATTTAATGTTTCAAAGTTTCCAGCTGCAGCGATTCGGTTATCTAAATCAGTATCAACACCACCAGCTAATTGCTGATCTACAAAGTTTCTCAACTTTGCAGCATTGTCATTTCCTGATAACGCAAACCAAGTATGAGAATCAAATTTTCCAGGTGTGTACCCATAACCCAACCGGCTATAAACCATATTGGCAAATGATTGATTGGGCAATTTTGCAGCCTTGATACCTTCAACTATAGGTTTCTGTTTAAGTGTGGCACTTTTAGAAGTACCAGAGTGAGCCACCTGACTTGTCATTGGTAAAGCTGCTAACAATGCCGTTGCAGCCCCACCCGCTACTAAGTGTCTTCTTTGTAAATTTTTATTTTTCATTTCAACCCACCTTTTTAATTTGTGGATATTATTTTAGAATGAATGGGTAGATTTATTGTGACAATGTTCGCAAAAGAATGGGGGTTAAGTGGCTTAAATCTATCTAATTAACGTAATTTTAATCAGTTAAAAACAGACCATCAGAAATCATTATTACCTTACTAAGTGCTTGAAAAACGTATTTGAATGCACTTTCATTAATGAACCATAAGGAAAGGTTTTGGGTCTCTGTTCCGGACTCGACTCTACCTCCTGCATCCTTGCAGTCGCCATTCTCGCAAAGCTTTTTGACTGAGAATCAAACCACCTCAGCGAGCCAAGCTGCTCAGTAACTTTCCCAAGTTCATGGTTCATATTTAGTCGAATCATCCTTGAGTTTTAAAAATCCATGGATTACCAAATTAAGCCAAGCCAAAATAATCAAGCCACCACCCACTGGAGTAATCCACGAAATGCTGGTTTTACCAACAAAAACCAATAAATATAAACCGCCACAAAACAACATCACCCCCAGTGATAAAGCCAAAGCTGCATACCTGATCCACACACCTTGATGTATCTGTGTAACAATCCAAAACAGCAACAATGCATGCACTAACTGATAAATAAATGCATGTTGAAACAAAGCTGCTTGCTTCATTCCTGCTTCTAAACCAAAGGCATGGGTGCCCAAAGCACCAAGTGCGACAGCAGTTAATCCGTAAACCGCTGCCACCACTAAATAAAGTGCCGATTTATTCAACTGAGGGCTCTTCACTTGACTCAGAAACCGCTTCGCTAGATTCTGACTCTGTTACAGGCTCGATGTATTCACCCAAAGTTCGGTTGAATGATTTAAACTTGTACTCAGCAATTTGCATCATCCAATCTTTGTATTGAGGATAAGCAGCTGAATCGATGGTAACAAAATAGTCATCATCCTTTTGAAAAGCCTTAAGTAACAACTCATTTCCATTTTTCAATGTATATTCAGCTTGTAAAAGCTCAGTCATTTCTGCTGTGTTTCTTACCAATGCATCATCAATCATAAAACGACTCAGAGTACCACCAAGTTGATCCAAATATGCAGTGGTTTTTAGCTGCTGCCCTGTTGGAATATTATTCAATTCCCAATTGTTAGCCTCCTTACTTCGGGCTAATTCAATTGGCTCACCTTCTTGTGGAGTTAAAATAACAGCCTGAACATCTTTCTCATCAATATCAACAGCTGTTTTTAACTGCCAACTATCAACACTGAACACCACAGGACTGAGGCCACTTACGGCGTAGGTTTGAGCTTCACCAACCCGACGCAAAAACATATTTCCACCAGCTGTAGATTTACCCAAATGTAATGCTTCCAGCTCCTTATCAGCAGCCTTGATCACTATTTTTAAATCATTGTCGGATAAATCGATGCGGGCATGGTTATCTGGATTTGCTGTTTTAATTTCCACAATCTCCGCGTTTCTCAACCCTTGTAACAGCTTAAACAAGGGATCGACTGATGCATAAAAACCATCATTAAGAACCCAGTTTTTTCCAATCTTGGATAATTTTATTTGCTCACCAGCTTTTGACAAAACCACTTCATCAACCTCAGCCAATTGTGACGACTCACTTTGCCATGCTGGAATTAAAGCCTTGGATGTTGGTACTGGAGCCTGATCTTTCTGGGTGACCCAGTAAGCCAGCCCAGCGATTACAACCAATAAACCAATCAATACTTTCATGTTATTTAGCATATTGACGCTCCTTTCGTTTTGATTTCCGCCATGATAAGAACACAATCACTAAAGTTAACAAAATAGGCACCAGCGCAATATTAATAAATTTCAGTTTAGTTCCTAAAGCTTCAATGTCTTTATTTAAGTTGCGTTTCACTTCACGTAATGACTTTCTGACTTCTAACTTTCGTTGTTTGAATCTAGTAATCTCTTGTTGTTGTTCTCTGTTGATGATCAATTGATTTTCTTGACCTTTAATACTCTGCAACTCATTCAGCTTTGACTCAGTTTCTCGAAGCTGTTGCATCAGCTGATTTTCAGTTTCACGGTACTTCTGCTCACTGACTCTTTGAATTTCAAGGACTTTATCAAAAGGTCGATTAGAAGTGCCGCGAGCACGTACTTGGATCAAATCGGCACTGCCGGTCATGTTATCAATTAAGTTATTAATCAATGTTCCATTATCAGCAAAGTTAGAGTAAATTTGACGCCCAAAGAAATTCTGTACACGTACCCACATGCGATCAAACAGTATATCCACATCGGCGAATACCACCACATTGGCTTGTTCGATTGAGTTTTGAACTTCACTTTGACCTTCTATACCATTCGGAAAAGCAGAGTTTAAACTGCCCTGCACCCTGGCAGCAATCACATGCACTTGATCATCGGGGTTAAAACTTTGAAATAAGGCATTCGGATTAAATAACAATGACATGGCATCATTACCAACCAACATAGATTGTTGGGTACTGCTAATAATTGGCAATAATTTACCTTCCTCAGCAGTCAGCGCGCCAGCTAAAGCTGTGTTCAAAGATGACAAGTCTGAAGTAACAATATCCACTTGATTCAAGCTGTTTTTGTCCCAGGAGTTGATGCCTAAATGTCTGATGGTTTGGCCCTGACCAGATTGAATGGATACCGCTTGTTGGTTATCCAAAACCACCTGAGTCTTATCAAAATTTATACCCCAGCCGTTAAACAGAACAGCCAAATCAGATGAGCGATCCGCTTGCAGCTGTGTCATTGGGTTCTGTGGGTCAACTGGCACTTCTTCAGCCTGTGCCATCGGATCTACAAAGGCCATCAATCGACCGCCATTCATAACAAACTGATCAATGGCAAACAAAGTGCCTTCAGTTAAGTTCTTAGGATGCACCACCAATAACAAATCAATGTCTTTGATTTCTGTAACAGTGGTTTCTATTGGCACAATTTCATACATTTCTTTAAGCTGCTCAAAGATGATTTGTCCAGAGACTTGTCCCTGTTGTGGATCAAAACTTCCCAACAGGGGTAAATCAGTCATTACACCTACTGTCCGCTTTGCCGGGTTATTCAGGTTATAGATCAACTGAGCAATATCATATTCTAAGAATGCTTCACGATCTGGCTGGATAAATGGAATAACTTCCACATCATCCAATGAATTAGTACCTGCAATGCCAAAGAAAACATTCTCACCACCCTCACCTACTGGTAAAGCCTGCAAGCCATATTGTGATGCCTGATCTTCTTCTTCGGAAAAGCTCACAGGATCAATCTGCGTGATCCTCAATTTTCCAGAACCATAGCGCTCTAATTCTTCCAAGAAGTCCACCACACGTCGATGGTAAGTTCTTAACAACGGAATGTTTTCAGTGGCCTGATCCGAATAAAACAACCTCAAATGTATATTTTCATCAATATTTTTTAAGATATTAATGGTCCCATCGTTGAGTGTAAATAAATCATTTTCAGTCAAATCAACCCTTAACTTTGAAAACAATCCGCTTTGATTGATGATGACGGAAGCCAATAAAAAAATAACCCCCAAGATCAACAATTGTGTCTTATGTGCATGTTTTTTCATAATTTAATCCGCCTTTTTCATGTCAATAACTAAAGATGTTGCATACAGCCACAAAGTAATAACCAAACCAAAGTAAACAATGTCACCTAAATTCAATACACCTTTGGTGATTGAATCAAAATGTGTCAAAAAACTGGTAGATGCAATGGCGTCAACCAGAACTTGAGGCATAAACACTTTGAAGAAGTTCAACACCATAGGGAAACCAGAAAGCAGGAATAAGAAACAAACCACCACCGTCAAAATAAACGCAATGACTTGGTTTTTAGTGGCAGCAGAGATACAACTTCCTATTGCCAAAAAACCACCAGCCAATAAGAAACTGCCAAAATAGCTGGCAATAATCAAGCCATTATCAGGGTTACCCAAATAATTGATTGATATGATCATAGGGAAGGTCAACAACAGTGCCAAACCAATAAAAATCCAGGCAGCAAAGAACTTGCCCATAACCCAATCCATTTTATTAACAGGAAGCGTCATCAGCAGCTCGATGTTACCGCTGTTACGTTCTTCAGACCACAAGCGCATGGCTACGGCAGGGACTAAAAATAAATACAACCAAGGGTGAAAATTAAAAAACGGAGTCAAATCTGCCTGACCTCTTTCGTATAAATTGCCGAAATAGAAACCAAACACACCACTCATGATCAAGAATATGACAATAAAAACGTAAGCGATTGGTGTCGCAAAATAACTCTGTAATTCACGTTTGATGATTGAACTTATCGCACTCATTTCACCACCTCCCTTTCACCTGCAGTTTCGGTGATGTTTCTGAATACTTCATCCAGGCGGCCAGCTTCCATTTTTAAACTCTTAACTTGGATAGATTCTTTGCGCAAGAATTCACTGATTTCGTCAAAAATAAATAAACCTTGTGTTGGGTAAACCGTGGTTTCTTTTAATCTGGAGTCATAATCAACATCTAAAACACAATCCATCTGTTTGATTTTATTCAATAATTCGGTATCTAAATCTGACACAAAACTAACAGCATGATGATAGCGTGACATCTTTTCCATCTCCGTTGGCGAGTTATCAGCCACAATTTCACCACCTGCAATAATAATCGCACGGTCACATACTGCCTGTACTTCTTCCAGAATATGGGTAGATAGAATAATGGTTTTATCTTGCGACATGTTGGTAATTAATTCACGAACCTGATGTTTTTGATTAGGATCTAAACCATCTGTTGGTTCATCCATAATCAGGACTTCCGGATCATGAATGATGGCTTGAGCCAAACCAACCCGGCGTTTAAAACCTTTTGATAATGTTTCAATTTTTTGATAGTAAACTTTTTCTAAATTTACCCTTGAAACCACGGATTCAACTGCTGGCTTGATCAGTGCTGGCTGAATATTCCTGAGATTCGCAATGAAATATAAAAACTGCCCTACTTCCATTTCACCATAACTGGGTGCGCCTTCAGGCAAATAACCAATCTTTTGTTTAACTGTAATTGGGTCATCGTTGATGTCCACACCACAAACTTTAACCTGACCAGCTGTTGGTTCTAAAAAACCTGTGATCATTTTCATGGTGGTTGATTTGCCTGCTCCATTGGGGCCCAAAAACCCTAAAACTTGGCCTTTATTCGCAGTAAATGTCAAGTCATTAACCGCTGTAAAATGACCAAACTTCTTACTTAAGTTCAAACATTCAATCATGTCATTCCTTCTTTTTTTAGTATTGAACATAACCAACAACCTCAGTCATAAACAGCTGAGGCCGTTAGACCATTTTGAAAACAATAAAAATTTCTACAACTTTTATCGCTCAAACTTTGGAGAAGTTGGAGGCTGAAAGTAAAATTTTCAAGCTATTTTTTAAAACAATTTATACGCACCTACAACATCAGAATTTGTTAATTAAGATTGCCAAAAACGAATAATAATTGACTTCGTTAAGCACCTTTACTATCATCGCTGGGCTGTTGTCATTCAATCGGAATGAATACCATTCAATGATAAAAACTCATAGGAAGGCTGCTGAGCAGCTTGACCAGCATAAGCAATGAAAGCATGACGGTTTGCCTGAAAGGCAATAAGTCTTGCTTGAATGCCGTAGCTCGTCCGAGGTAGTAAGA
>JANQRW010000009.1 GCA_028284365.1 Marinicella sp. | reverse complement strand
TGCTCTTTCTGATTCACGGCCTACGGCATTCCCTCATGCTTTATTTTGCTTCGCAAAAATCAGCAATCGTTCATCACCTGGCCTTCGCTCACGGCTTATCGAACATTACATCAAGGCTTCTTGCCTTCGGCAAATCGCCATGATTTCACGTTCTGCCTAACCAAGAGCGCCGGTCGAGCCGATCATCGGCTCTCCAATAACCAAAGAAACAACCCAACACTGACTCCCTGCTCTGTTAGAATTTATAAAAAACCAAGAGGAACACCCATGAAATTACTGCTGATGTTGTTGTTTTTTAGTTTCACCATTGATGCTGAAACAGTTCTGTTAAAGGCCAAAGGGTACATCGATGTCAAAACTGGCCAACTGATACAACCTGCCAACATCGTTATCAATGGCGAAATAATCACTGCGATTAATCCAGACAAGCTGCCTGAAGAAGCCAAAACCGTGGATTTATCAAACAAAATTTTATTGCCTGGACTGATGGATATGCATGCACATTTAGATCTGGACTTTGAAAATGGCTTTGATCACATTTTGACCAAAGAAACCGCCAGCAAAGGTACTATTCGCGGAGTTAAAAATGCCCAAGCTACCTTATTGGCAGGCTTCACCACGGTCAGGAACATTGGCCAAGTACATCTGACCACGGATATGATTGATGTGGCCTTGGCCCAAGCTTCTGATAAAGGCTGGATTAATGCACCAAGAATCATTCCAGCTGGACACATGATTAGCATCCAAGGAGGACACGGTGATTTAACATTGGGTTTGGCTGCTGATTTGGTTGAACAAACACCCAAAAATGGCATCATTAATGGACCTTATGAAGCAATTGAAGCAGTGAGGTATCAGATAAAAAATGGCGCTAAAGTGATTAAAATGCATGCCACATCCGGAGTATTATCTTTAGAAGATACCGTAGGCGCCAGACAGCTCAGTGATCATGAAATGCGAGCCATAGTTGAAGAAACTCACCGCCATCACATGAAGGTAGCAGCCCATGCGCATGGCACAGAAGGTATCAAAGCTGCCATACGAGCTGGTGCCAGTTCCATTGAACATGGTTCATTGTTAGACGCAGAAGGCATTCAACTGATGAAAAAACACGGCGTCTATTTAGTCCCCACCACAGGCGCAGACGCTTTTATAGACACCAGTAAACTGCACCCCAAACTGGCAGAAAAAGCTGAGTATGTGCTGCCATTGGCTCAAAAAAATCTTAGAAAGGCCATAAAAGCCGGGGTCAAAATCGCTTTAGGCACCGATTCACCATTAATACCTCATGGTCAAAACGCATACGAGTTATCAGCCATGATGGCCCACGGCTTGAGTGCAGCTGATGCCTTACGGTCAGCAACTATCAACTCTGCAGATTTATTGGGGGTAGATGATCGTGGTCAAATCAAAGTAGGATTATTAGCAGATATCATTGCGGTTGATGAAAACCCTTTAGAAAACATGAAAACCACTGAACAAGTAAAATTTGTGATGAAAGGCGGTCAAGTATACAAAAAATAAAGGTGTGTGTCTTGAGTACCTTTGCGCGTGCAGGTAATGAAAGATTGGTGGTTTAACCGGAGATAAAGAAACCAGTCTTTAACTAAGGCTTCGGCTCCGTTCAGCCACCGTGAGATCGTGCACTAAGCACATCGACTTCGCTCAGTGCGAACAGAGCCGAAGTGCAAATCTATTGGCTGCGTGAGTTGTGTGCAGAAGCTTACAACTGCAAGGCTGCAGGAGGTAGAGAGTCGAGTCTGGAATGAAGGCCAAACAGTATTTCTTTTCAGGTTCACCGCTTGATTTCAGTAAATTTTGATCCCTCAAGAGTCAAATTGAACATCAAACCTTTGTTACTGAATACAAAACCCACCACCGGATCCTTAATGTCTAATGTATTGATGTCCTCACCCACGCCCCATTTGATCACAGCTACCGAACCATCCACTCCCGCTTTCCACCCTTTTTTACTGCGAAACTTATTCAAGGCATCTTGGGTCATAAAAACCACAACGACCGACTTTGATTGGGCACCAGCCTGAAACCCAATGGATGCTGCCGCAGTGCTGTAATAAGCCAAGTTATTTCCACCGGTGCGCAGCACACCTTCTCCGTATTCACCACCAATACCAAAACCTGCTTTCAGCACTTGTGGAAACACCAGATAAGCAGCTGCACCATTGAGAAACTGCTGGCCACCAACCACCTCTTTGGTGAAACGCTGCATGGTGGCATCAGCCAGGATGTTAATTTCTTGCTTGGATTTGGCACCAACCCATGAAGTCAGAAGCAAACCTACTAAAATGAAAATTTTTTTCATGAGTTACAACTAAGTTTTAAACAAAACACATGCTAGCACAACACGGATTTGACTTTTGTTAAACAGGCCCTAGCTACTTGCCCTGATTTCTTCTTTTTGGTTGGCAAAATCCAACAAGGCCTGTCGCTGACTCTTATCCAGTTCATAAATGACATCTATTCGACAGGTTTGCCGGAACTCACCAGGCACAATGACTGAATCAAACTTGGCTTGTAAGCGGTTGTTCATGTCCTGTTTCAGTAAAATATTATCAGCAAATGGTAAATCCACACAACTTGATATCAGTTTAATCAGAAAACTGCGCTGCTGACTGCTGCGTAAAACCAAATAACGCTCACTCAATGATTGCCAACCCTGAAACCTGAAATGTCTGGCTGAATCTAATTTTTTTAACTCGTTTTGTGTAATGAACTCTTCAAAATTCACCCGTGAATGTTTATTCTTGGCACACGAAGATAAACTCAATATAAGAATCAAAATAATTATCTTTTTCATATAACTCACCTCATTATTAATTAACCAACCAACAATGTAACAAATTTAGATGTATGATAAATGAATCAAGTATCAGAACTAGGTTTAAAAGAATACTTTTGCTTCATTTTGTTGCAGAATACAAAAAAGACACTCCATAGAGCGCCTTAAACACCACTTCTGTGAATAAAATCAATCCAAAACTTACTGGATGAGGTCGTTTTTTTACAAGGCGATAAAATAACCCGCACTTTCAAACATGGTCGCAGTATTAGCTTGGACTTGTCTTGTGATGTTCTTTAAAAGTTCTGAATCAATTGTTGTAATTTAAAGCCAAAGCCAATAACATTAACAGCATGATAAAAATCATCGACACAACGACCATCATTACCACAATTCAAAAAAGCGTCATGTGCTGATTGATTGAACAAAAAACAAAAAGCCCGTGACATGGAAACATCTCACGGGCTTTTTTTTAGATCACAGAAGTAAAATAATGAAAATTATGAAATTTGGTGGTTCATCATTAGCCACTGCCAAAAAATTCAATCATGTTGTTGGCTTGATAGAAAACCAACAAGAACCCATTGGAGCAGTATTTTCTGCCCCGCAAGGCATCACTGACGACCTTGTACTTTTAATTAAGTTGATCAATCAAAAACAAGAATTAACAACACAGTTGGACCTTATCAGCCAGAAACTGTTAACCATCAGTGCTGATTGTGCTGATTTGCGCGCTGATTTTGATGTCAGTAAGAGTCAACAACAAACCGCAGGTCTGTTGGATCAATTGCGCAATTGGGCACAAGGCTGTGAACTCATAGGCTTTTGTCCAGAAGTCACTGCGGCTCAAGTTCTTTCCTGTGGTGAAAAATTCAGCACCTTACTGATGGCAACTTTACTGCGAACCAGAAATGCAGTTACAGTCTTGGATCCGCGCTTATTCATCTACACTGACAGCGACTCAAATGATACCGTCGCCGACTTACCTAGTTGCCAAAAGCAATTCGCCAGGCACTACAATGCATTAACAGAAGTAGCTGTTATGCCAGGTTTTTATGGCGTCAATCATGACGGTGATTTGGTGACTTTGGGTCGCAATGGATCAGACTATTCAGCAGCCATTCTCGCAGTCTGTGTACAAGCTAAATCCTGTGAAATATGGACTGATGTTGATGGCATTTACAGTGTTGACCCGGGATTGGTTCCAGAAACTCAGTTGATTGAACAGATGTCCTATCAGGAAGCCATGGAATTGTCCTATTTTGGTGCCAAAGTTTTACACCCAAAAACAATCACACCGTTAGCCAATCACCAAATCCAATGCGTGATTAAAAACACTCACAACCCAAACCATCATGGCACCACCATCACCACCAAAACCGCAACCAAAAAAGCAGTTAAAGCCATTTCAAACCTGTCTGATGTGGTGATGATTAATGTCTCTGGGCCTGGAATGAAAGGCATGGTTGGAATGGCTGCCAGGGTTTTCGCCACCATGAGCGAAGCACAGATTTCCGTGATTCTCATCAGTCAGTCATCATCAGAATACAGCATCAGTTTTTGCGTCCCCGGCAATGAAGCAGATAAAGCTGTCAGGCGCCTGGAAAAAACTTTCAAGCTGGAGCTAAAAAATGGTCTTCTGGAACCCATTCAAAGCCGCAAAGACCTAGCCATCATTACCCTGATTGGTGATCAAATGCATCAACAGAAGGGTACCGCCAGCCGCTTTTTCAGTGCCTTATCACACGCACGAGTTAACATAATCGCGATTGCTCAAGACTCATCCGAACGCAGCATTTCAGCTGTGGTTCGTGCCAAGCGTGTCGATGATGCGGTGGTGATTTGTCACCAACAACTGTTCTTAAAAAAACCCCGCATTGATGCCTTCCTCATTGGTTGTGGCACTGTGGGTCGAGAGTTAATTGCTCAAATCAAAAAACAACAACAATGGTTAAAACAAAAAAACGTTGAATTAAACTTGATTGGCATAGCCAACAGCAAACAGTGTTTGTTAGACGCTGACGGAGTCGATTTAGATCATTGGCAAGACCAACTGGCCAGTTGTGAGACCAGTTTCTCTTTGATTGAATTGAAAGAGTTTGCCCGAACCGCACACTTAACCAATCCGGTAATCATTGATTGTACCAGTAACCAAAACATCGCCATGGATTATTTAAGTTATCTGGAAAACAACTTCCATGTGGTCACGGCCAATAAAAAAGCCAACACTGACAGCTTGGAATACTATCATCAATTGCACCAGATGGCAGCCAAGCAACAACGGCGTTTTTTGTATGAAACCAATGTCGGTGCTGGGCTGCCTGTGATTGATAACTTACAAAGCCTGTTGCGTGCAGGTGATGAGTTGATTCAATTCGAGGGCATTCTATCAGGCTCTTTATCATATATTTTTGGTGAAATACATCAAGGCTTGAGCTTGTCTGAAGCGACAAGCAAAGCACGTGATTTAGGCTATACAGAACCCAACCCAGCCGAAGATCTGAATGGCATGGATGTGGCCCGAAAAGTATTGGTCATCGCACGTGAAGCCGGCATGGCTCTGGAGTTGAGTGATGTGGATTTACAGCCAGTGGTACCGAAAGCATTGGCTGACCTAACTGATGACGATGAATTTATGCGACAATTACCTGCTTACGATGATGAATTCCAACGGAAAATTGATCAAGCAGAAGCACAACAACAAAAGCTGCGTTACGTAGCGATGATCAAAGATGGAAAATGCGCAGTGAAAATACAAGCCGTTAACAAAACCCATCCGCTGTATGACATTGAGGCCGGTGAAAATGCGTTAGCAATCAACACCCAGTATTATCAACCCAAACCATATATCATCCGTGGCTATGGCGCTGGCGCAGAGGTAACCGCTGCTGGTTTGTTTGGTGATTTGTTACGTACCTTGGCTTGGGAACAAGAACACTGACATGAATGATTCTCTCAAAACAGTCAGGACATTCGCTCCAGTGTCCATTGGCAATGTCAGCGTGGGTTTTGATTCATTGGGTCTGGCATTAAGTCCTATTGATGATCGATTGCTGGGTGATGTGGTGACGGTTGAGCCTGCTGAGTATAATAAGTTCGAACTGACTGGCACTTTTGCTGAACGTTTGCCTAAGGACAAGGAATCTAATATAGTCTGGGATGTGTTTTTGGCATTTGAAACAGCCATAACTACAAAATCTATAACAGCTCAAAAAGTTAAAATTACTTTACATAAGAACATCCCAGTATGTAGTGGCCTAGGCTCCAGTGCTTGCTCAGTGGTGGCGGCTTTCGTGGCTTTGAATGAGTTCTATCATCAGCCTTTTGATGAAACAGAACTCCTCAAAATGATGGGCCAGGCAGAAGCTAAAATAAGCGGTTCACTGCATTATGACAACGTCGCTCCTTGTTATTTGGGAGGCATGCAGTTAATGCTTAATGGTCAGCCGAAAATATCTGTTTCACTGCCAGTTTTTGAAGGTGTCTATTGGGTTTTGGCTTATCCAGATGTGATTGTGAGTACCCAAGCTGCACGGGTTTTGTTACCACCCAAATATGATCGCTCAACCCTGATACGTTTCGGGCAGAATTTAGGTGGTTTTGTAGCGGCTTGTTATGAACAAGATCAAACCCTGGCTTTTGCCTTGTTAAAGGATGAAATCGCTGAACCGTATCGCGCCGAGTTGTTACCCGACTTTATAAACACCAAGCAACAGTTGTTAAACATGAACAGTCTGGCTGTGGGTATTTCTGGTTCAGGGCCAACCCTATTTTCAGCTTGTGATGACTTAGCAACTGCACAAAGACAAGCTGATTGGCTAGAAAAAAATTATTTACAAACCCAAGATGGCTTCGTTGCTGTGTGCCAGACCGATTTACAAGGCACAAGAAAGATAGAACAAACAGAATAATAAGCCAATGAAATTACATAACCTCAAAGACTCGAACCAAATTGTCGATTTTGCCACCGCAGTTAAAACTGGGCTGGGCAATAACCAAGGCCTTTTCTTTCCTGCAAAAGTACCCCAGTTGAAAAACATTGATGAATTATTGGCCATGCCCACTTCGGCACGTAACTTCGCTATTCTGCGCCAATTTGTCTCTGAGAATATTGGTGATGACGCATTGAAAGCCATCATCGCTAAAGTGTTTACTTTTCCCTCACCATTGAAAAGCGTTAATCAGCAAGTTTCATGTTTGGAACTGTTTCATGGACCCACTTTGGCATTTAAGGATTTCGGCGCCCGTTTTATGGCCAACTGTTTACAACATTTTGCCAGAACACAATCTGATGGTGAAAAAATCACCATCCTCACCGCCACTTCAGGTGATACCGGAGCAGCAGTGGCACATGCTTTTCATGGCTTGGATAACATTGAAGTGGTGATCTTATTCCCTAAAGGCAAGATCAGTGATTTACAACAAAAGATGTTTACTACCTTAGCGGGCAACATTCGTACAGTAGCAGTTGAGGGTGATTTTGATGACTGTCAAAAACTGGTCAAACAATGCTTTGATGACAATGAGCTGGTTAGGCAAGTGGGCTTAAACTCAGCAAATTCCATCAATGTCAGCAGGTTGTTTGCACAAATTTGTTATTACTTTGATGCACTGGCGCAATTACCCCTGACCCAACGTGACCAAACCGTGATTGCTGTTCCCAGTGGTAATTTTGGGAATCTTTGTGCTGGCATCATAGCTCAGGCCATGGGCCTGCCAATTAAACGGTTCATTGCTTCCACCAATCTCAACGACACTGTACCACGTTATTTAAAAGATGGTGTATGGGCACCCAATGCCACCGTTGAAACCTTATCCAATGCCATGGATGTCAGTAAACCAAACAACTGGCCTCGCATTGAATACATGATTCAGTCAGCACAGTTTGATCGCGACTCTTTGTCCGGTTTGGCTGTTGATGAGCAACAAACAGCCACAACGCTGAAAGATTTACATCAACAAGGTTACATCAGTGAACCGCATGCTGCTGTTGCTTACCAAGGTCTGCAAGACAGCCTGGATGATGGTGAAACTGGAATTTTCTTAGGTACTGCACACCCAGCCAAATTCAAATCTTCGGTAGAAGAAATTTTAGGTATTAAACTACCCTTACCAGAGGCCATTGCTGACTGTACCCATAAACCTGATCTTTCGATTGAAATGGAAGTTCAATTTGAGTCAATTAAAAAAATATTGCTTAATTAAAACTGTTTGATGTATTCATCAAAAATGAAAACTCTGTTTCTGCTATGACCAGTAACTTCTTTGATAAACCCGGAAGTTAGAAAGTCTGATATTAAAGAATTGGCAGCACTGTAACTTAAACTTAATTCAGATTTAATTTCATTGACATTGACGATCGGTTTTTTAAGTAAATACTGAAGTAATTTAAAAGCATTCTGGCTCTTTCTACCAAATTCTTTATTTATTTTATCTTCGTAATTATCTTTCATTACCAATATTTTTGATAAGGTATCAGATGCTTGTTCTGCTGTTTCAGCAACCCCAACTAAAAAATACTTAAGCCACTGTTTCATATTACTTTTTGAACGAACAAAAGTTAAATTATCATAATACAAACCTTTGTTCTTTTCAAAATATGCCGATAAATACAAAAGCGGCTTACCTAATATATTTTTGTCCACTAGCATCAATGTGATCAACAATCTACCAATCCTTCCATTACCATCTAAAAATGGGTGTATCGTTTCAAATTGATAATGTGCTATTGCAATCTTGATTAAATCAGGCACATCAACCTCTTCATTATGAATGAACTTTTCTAAATCCCCCATCAGTTCACCAACATAACTTTGGTGGGGGGGGATAAATGTAGCATCCATGAGATTGCTTCCCCCTATCCAGTTTTGGGTGCTACGAAACTCCCCTGGCAATTTAAATTCACCCTCACACCCTCAAGCAAAATTTTATGAATTTTTTTTAATAATCTTGATGAAATAGGTAATAACTTAAGTTCTGTAATTGCAGTATTGAGAGACTTGATGTAGTTTTGCACTTCTATCCAGTCATTTTTTCGTTCTGGAGCAATTTCTTTTTCATCCATAAGTGCTTCATCTATTTCAGTTTTTGTCCCTTCTATTCTGCTTGAAATAACCGCTTCTTTTGTTACATGTAACTGAATAAATAAATCTATATTAGGCACAAGCCTCGAAAAAGAATTAAGCTCCCCTAGTTTTATAGCGGCTTTTTCTATCAACTTATTCAACTTAGGATCTTCCCAAACCCACAAGTCGTTTACTTTACTTGGCACAAAATATTCGTAACCAGTGTGATCTTTTTCAAATTTACCCGAATTGTATTTATTAAGTTGAATCATGAATGGTAGAAGTTATCCCAAAAGTGTTTTATATTATAGATTATACGCAAAAACTATAATATAGCCATTCTTATTATTTATTTAAGGCCTAAATAAACATATGTGATTTTATATTGTAGTTTAATAAGTTAAAGAGAAAAGACGCTCTCGATACAAAACAAGTTAGGAAACAAACCTGTGTCTAGTAAATTTAATTCAAAGTTTCTCTTTATTTAATTCACTTTCTATAACACTGATCGCATTCTCATTGGGTACAACTGATGCACGAAAATGATTAAGTGCCTTTTCTGCTTGGTTTTGCTCTTGGTATATCAAACCCAATAATTGATGTACCTCCTGACTGGGTGTGGTTTTAATGACTTCCAATAACAAACTTTCAGCTTTATCCCAATGCTTCTTCTCAACATGTAATTTAGCATTACATAACAACACAGCGGCCTGATTTGGGTGTTGGACCAACCATTTTTCTGCCACTTTTAAACGATGATTTAAATTGTATGGCAGGGCTGACCAGTAAGTCACCATTTGTTCATCAAATTGGTTTTTCAGCGATTTCTCAATGAGGCTGGTTACGGCTTGATAAGCACCCAAACGCAAACCAGTTTCACAGTAAGTATGGCGATATCGATGTTGTTGTTTTTTACTCAAGCTTTCCCAAATCTCCATTAACTCCGTTTCTGATTTTGCTTCAGCAAAACGTTCCAAAGTTACTTTGGTTTTAAGCTCATTACTTTGCTGGTGGTTAATCAAAGCCAGTTTTTCAGCTTTAGGAATGGTCGCTTGTAACAACTTCCAATCTTGAGTTTGTTGGCTTGCCTGGGTCTGCAGGTGTACAGCGCGCGGGTTATTCGGATAAGTTTTCAAAATGCCAGCCAACAAGGGTAAAGCTTTTTCTGCCTGGCCTGACTTAATCCAGATTTCACATCGAGTCAGGTCAACCGTTAATGGGTTATCAATGACCTTCTCAGCCTCATCCAAATGCACTTCTGCACGCGCTAAACTATTCTGAGCCACTGCTGCCCTGGCTGCTGCCATATAACTCAACTCAGGTGTTGGGCTTTTTTCCACGGATGCCAAAAGCAGCTTTTCTGCATGTGCCCATTTCCCTTCACTCAATGCCAATAAACCACGGGCAAACTTTTTACGACTGGAGTTGGCTGTGATGTGGTTGATGGCTTTTTTCGGCGCTTTTAACAAACCATACACCAACCAAATAGCCAAAAAAACCAAAGCCAATAAAATGCCAGCAGCTATGGCTGTCATTTGAATTTGATAACCCAGTAGCTCGACTTGAATCAAGCCAGGGTTTTTGATCAGTTGTGGCGTCAACCAGGCAGCCAATAACAGTAACAGTATCAACAAACAAATTTTAACGGTTTTAATCATCAGCGTAATCCAGTCAATTCACTGATTAAACTTTCAGTATCAAAACGCTCAGGTATGTTAGCAACCAATGATAACTGAGACAGTGATTCTATGGCTCCCAGCAAATCTACTTGTTTCGGCACATTGTCTTTAATCAATTTTGCAACCTCCAACAAGCTGTTCTCCCAACCATTCTGTTCCTGTAAGTTCAAAAATAACCGTGCTTCATAAAGCTTACGTTGCATCAGCGATTTCAATTCAATCAAAGCTGCTGATGACTCTATATTAGCCTCATCATCAATTTTCCTGATACTTACGAAGCGATCATACCACCTGGATTCCACATTCGGTTCGACCGTTTCAAGCACGATCGAACCAACCATCTGATCAATGCGATTCAGTTCTGCTCGCAAGCTTGATATATCGGGCAGCTCTACCTGTTTAAGAACATTCACCAACCGCCTGAGTTTGTTTTTCCAATTGGCATCCAAGGTCGTGACCAATAAAAATTTTTCCAAAACATCAACTGCCTGATCAATGTTTTGTAGATCTACCAGCATTTGTGCTTGGATCAGCACTTTTACTGCTATGGATTTTTGTATGGCCACCTCATCGAGTACCAATTCTTCATGTGCGATGGCCGGTTGATTGTTCGAACCAGTTTGTAGTTGAGTTATCAGGTTTTGTTGCTTGTTTAGTTGTTGGGTCAATTGTTGTAAAGCCTTTTCATTATCACTGTTATCAAAAGCAGCTTGGTCTTCAGAATCTCCTAGTGATTTTAACTGGCCATTGATGCGCTGGTTTTGTTGGGTCAACTCGACCACTTGCTTGGCGGTGTTTTGTTGTTGATTGTTTTGGGCCTGAAGATCATCTGTCAACATTTGGACTTGTTGTTCCAAACTGCGTATTTCATTGCTTGAGTTGACAGCAGCAGGCGTATGCCATTGTTGGTAAAACGTAAAAGCTGCTAAACCCAATGCCACCAGAGACAACAAAATACTGAAAAAACCAGATGATTTTTTCACCACCACTGTTGGTGTCTCATGTTCAGTAGTTTCATGCTTTTGGTTATCAAACTCAGCTTCAACTGACTCTGTATCTTGATCTTTATCCATGTAAATAGGGTTTATGTTAACGATGCATCGATTTTACCGCACCCAAACCAGCCCGTCACTGATTATGTAGGAATGCTCACAGATCCTGTCGGTCAGTGGCTAACTGATAACCAGTGGAAAGCTGCTGAGCAGCTTGACCAGCATAAGCAATGAAAGCATGACGGTTTGCCTGAAAGGCAATAAGTCTTGCTTGAATGCTCTCATGCGTGCACT
>JANQRW010000080.1 GCA_028284365.1 Marinicella sp. | reverse complement strand
TGATGTAATGTTCGATAAGCCGTGAGCGAAGCGAATCAGAAAGAGCAAGCCCGAGTTTATAAATCATGCTCGCCGTGGTCGCTTTCAAATTTGTCGGGAACAAATTTGAATGAAGCCCCAAGAGCATTCCTTAATTGTAATTCAATTAGGCAACAGCAACAAGATGGTGATTTGAGTTGTTAATCTCTCTGATTTTAATGTGGTCATCTTCAAGCTGTTGTAGAATAAAACAACTGATAAATGAAGAAAGGCTATGAGTGAATTTCAAATTGCAGCTACCGTGATTATGGCCTTGGTCATCGGCTTTATCCTGGGTCGCAGCACCCGCAAACCTGATCCTTTTGTTGAACAACAGCTCAGCCGCGAAGAATGGAACAGTTTACAGCCTGACTCAAAAACACATAACCCATATGAAGATGTGCATCCGGATGTACTTGAGGCGATTCAATCAAATAACAAAATTGGGGCCATCAAAAGATTTCGACAACATCACGCCACTAGCCTCAAAGAAGCCAAAGACGCGGTTGAAGCCATTTTCAGAAATTTTAATTAACCCAAGAGAGTTATCACACATGAACAAAACCAAAATATTTACTCCAATCATAATTGCCTTATTTGTGGGTGGTTGTCACAGTGTGACCAAAGAAGAGGTTACCACCGACACCCTGTCCCAAAAAGCCAAAATCATCAGCCAGAAATACATCATCGCTGATCTGCATGTTGATGTGCCTTACCGCTTGGAAAACGAGTATGCCGATGTCTCCAAAACCACAGCGGGCGGAGACTTTGATTATCCCCGGGCCAAAACAGGGGGCTTGGATGCGCCTTTTATGTCAATATATATTCCTGCCGATATTGAAGCCAAGGGTGGCAACAGCGCCGCACTGGCAGATAAGTTAATTGATTCTGTCGAAACCATCGTGCGCCAGTCACCACAGAAGTTTGCCCTCGCCAAATCACCAGCTGACATTGAGGCCAACTTTGCCAAAGGTTTGATTTCTTTGCCCATGGGCATGGAAAACGGTTCACCAATTGCTGGTGATTTAGCCAACTTAAAGCATTTTTATGATCGCGGCATTCGATACATCACGCTGTCTCACTCGCTGAGCAACCACATCTCCGACTCTTCTTACGATACCAAACGACCATCAGGCGGACTGACTAAATTCGGCCAAAAACTGATTGGTGCAATGAATGACATCGGTATGTTGATTGATGTTTCACACATTTCCGATTTGGCCTTTTATGATGTCATGAACCACAGCAAAACCCCTGTGATTGCTTCGCACTCATCGGCCAGACACTTTACACCTGGCTTTGAGCGCAACATGGACGATAACATGATCAAACTGTTAGCTGCCAACGACGGCGTCATTTTCATTAACTTTGGCTCGAGCTTTGTGTCACGGAAATCACTGAAAAGCTGGGAGGTTTTCAAAGCGGCTCGTGATGTGTTTGTGGCAGAAAATGATGTCACTTTGGACAGCGAGGAAGTGAAAGCATTTACCGCTGATTACCGTGCCAAGACACCTTTTGAGTTCGCTGACCTAGACATTGTGTTGGACCATTTTGATCATGTGGTTAAAGTGGCCGGCATTGATCATGTTGGCATTGGTTCAGATTACGATGGTGTCGGCGACTCCCTACCAACTGGCTTAAAAGATGTTTCAACATACCCAAACCTAATTGCTGGCTTACTCGAACGTGGCTACTCAGAAACTGATATTGCCAAAATCCTATCTGGTAATTTAATGCGTGTTTGGCGACAGGTTGAAGCGTATGCCAAAACCAATTAGTGCGAACCTAAGATGCAAAGTTTAAACAATAAAACCATTTTCATCACTGGCGCCAGTCGTGGCATCGGCCGTGAAATTGCGCTGAACTGTGCCAAAGAGGGTGCCAATGTGGTGGTTGCGGCAAAATCAGCAGAGCCCCATCCCAAATTACCTGGTACCATTCACACCGTGGCTAAAGAGGTTAAACAAGCTGGAGGTCAGGCCTTGGCCATCCAACTCGATGTCAGAGATGAAGCTGGCGTCAAGCAAGCCATTGAGCAGGGAGCCAACCGCTTTGGCGGCATAGATGCCTTGATTAATAATGCCAGTGCCATCTCATTGACCCGATTACAAGACACTGATGTAAAGCGGTTTGATTTGATTCATCAAATCAACACCCGCGGCACTTTGGTCTGCAGCAAAGCAGCCATTCCGCATTTAAAGCAAAGTGAAAACGGCCATATCATCACCTTGTCACCCCCTATAAACATGGGCAAACACTGGTTGAAACCCTTTATTCCTTACACCTTATCAAAATACGGTATGAGCTTGCTGACGCTCGGCCTGGCAGAGGAACTGCGAGAAGATCGTATATCAGCCTGTGCCTTATGGCCACAAACGGCCATTGCCACCGCTGCGGTGCAATATGCCTTGGATGAACGCATCATGCAAAAATCGCGCACCCCAGCCATCATGGCAGATGCAGCTTTGGCCATTTTAAAAACAAGTGACCTGTCGTATTCAGGCCAGGTGTGTATTGATGAAGGGGTTTTGCGTGATCTTGGCACTTCCGATTTTGATCAATATAAGTATGATCCAGATGCAACATCACTGGAACGAGACCTGTATCTGGACACAGACTATATTTAATCAAGGCTTTAACCATGATGATTAGGCTGCTTGGCTTTGGCTTCCAGCCGGATTGAATTATAATGGTGGTTTTATGCATGTGAGCCCATTGAGTGGACCTACCTAACCAAACCATATTAAGCAACAACCTGAGGACAATGCTGTGAATAAAGCATTGCATGTCGTTATTCTGGCAGCTGGTGCAGGCACCCGCATGCGCTCTGCTAAGCTCAAAGTATTACATGAAGTGGCTGGTAGGGCCATGGTTGACCATGTTTACCAACTCGCTCAATCTTTGAACCCCAGTCAAATAACCCTGGTTTATGGCCACCAAGGCGATCAGCTGCAAACGCATTTTGCTGCAGAAGCGATCAATTGGGCGGAACAAAAACAACAATTAGGAACTGGACACGCCGTACAACAAGCCGTGCCCTTTCTTAATGATGATGAAGATGTGTTGGTGCTGTACGGCGATGCTCCCTTGGTTCAAACTCATGACTTATCCAAACTCGGTGGTAAACAATTTGTGTTAACGGCCCATTTGAACAATCCCACTGGATACGGCAGAATCATCAGAAATGGCGATCACATTGAGGCCATCGTTGAACAAAAAGATGCCAATGAAACCGAGCGTCAAATTCAAGAGATCAACTCCGGCATTATCCAGGCACCTGCCAAATTGCTCAAAGGCTGGTTGAAACGACTGTCCAACAACAACCAACAACAAGAATACTACCTCACTGAAGTGATTGGTTTGGCAGCACAAGACAACACACCATTCAGCGCCGTACAACTGGCCGATGCCAATGCAGTCAAAGGCGCAAATGACATGCAACAGTTGGCCGAATTAGAGGACATCTTTCAACAACGCCAGCGCCAACAACTGATGCAAGCGGGGGTTCGCTTAATCAGGCCTGGTAGTGTTGATGTGCGTGGCTCATTGGCTTGTGGTCAGGACGTGGTCATCGACAAAGGCGTGTTGTTTGAAGGCCATAACGAGCTGGGCGACAACGTTAAAATCGGTGCTTTTGCGGTGGTTAAAAACTGCCACCTGGCAGCCGACACTGTGGTTGAACCACACTCCATGTTAGATGGTGTGACCACCACCGGTCCTTGTTCCATTGGCCCTTTTGCCCGACTTAGACCAGGCACCAAATTAGCGACAGGCAGTAAAGTCGGTAATTTTGTTGAAACCAAAAAGGCTCAACTGGGTCAAAACAGCAAGGCCAGCCACTTAACCTACTTAGGCGATGCGGTGATTGGCAACAACGTAAACATTGGTGCCGGCACCATCACTTGTAATTATGATGGAATGAATAAATTCACAACCACCATCAAAGACGGCGCTTTCATTGGCTCAGACAGTCAACTGGTGGCACCTGTGACGGTCGGCAAGAACGCCACCATTGGCGCAGGTTCAACCATCACCAAAGACACGCCGGATGAACAATTAACCTTATCCAGAAGCAGACAAAAATCTGTCAAGGACTGGCAGAGACCGAGAAAAAAATAATATGTGTGGAATCGTAGCAGTCAGCGCCACTCGCAATGTGGTAGACACCATCATTCATGGTTTACAAACTCTGGAATACCGCGGTTATGACTCCGCTGGTATCGCCATCATCACTGGTGATGAAATCGCCATTCGCAAACAGGCCGGCAAACTCAACAACCTCAAGCAGGAACTGTTGGATAACCCGGTTGCTGGCAGTGTTGGTATTGGCCACACCCGATGGGCCACTCATGGCGAACCCACATCAGCCAATGCCCACCCACATGACTCAAACAACGCCATTGCTGTGGTCCACAATGGCATCATTGAAAACTACCGCCCGTTGCGAGAAAAACTGATCGCCGCAGGCTATGAATTCAAATCAGAAACAGACACCGAAACCTTGGTGCATTTGATCCATTACTACCAAGCCCAAGGCAGCTCATTCTCTGAAGCCAGCCACCAAGCCATCCGCGAACTAGAAGGGGCCTACGCCGTTGCCATCACTTGCATGTCTGACCCCAACCGGATCATAGCTGCACGCAAAGGTTCGCCCTTGGTGGTTGGTTTGGGCGAAGGTGAAAACTACGTCGCTTCAGACGTGCAAGCATTGATCAACGAAACCAATCAGTTCTATTATCTGGAAGAAGGTGATGTGGTCGAAATCACCCAAACCACCTGTGACATTTATGACCAACAAGGCAACAAGGTTAAACGCGAATTAAAAACGGTGACTTTATCATCTGATGCGCTGACCAAAGACGGTTACGCTCATTACATGCTCAAAGAAATTCACGAACAGCCCTCCGCTGTTGCTAACACCATCGCTGATCGCTTGTACAACGATGAAATCTCTGATTATTTCATTGATAAAGAAGCCTCAGCCATTTTGAATCAGGTAGAAAACATCCACATCATTGCCTGTGGCACCTCCTACCACGCAGGACTGGTGGCGCGCTATTGGCTGGAGGCCATCACTGAAATTCCAACCCAGGTTGAAATTGCCAGTGAGTACCGCTACCGCAAACCAGTGGTACCTAAAAACACCTTGTTCCTGACCATCTCACAATCCGGTGAAACTGCTGATTCCTTAGCAGCATTGCGCTTTGCCAAGACCGCCGGTTACTTATCCACCTTCGCTGTATGTAATGTCGCTAATTCCAGCCTGGACCGCGAAACTGATGTTTGTTTTTTAACCCATGCCGGCCCCGAAATCGGGGTGGCATCAACCAAAGCACTGACCACCCAACTCAGTGTATTGGCCTTACTGACCTTAAAACTGGCTGAATTAAAAAATGTAGATGTGAAGGTCCGCAAAAACCTGGCCAAACAACTGCGCACCTTACCTGGCATCATCAACCAGTCACTGCTGCTGAATGACCAAATCAAAGTCATCGCAAAACGCATCGTTAAGCGCGATAATGCCCTGTTTTTAGGCCGCGGCGTACATTATCCGATTGCCTTGGAAGGTGCACTGAAGCTCAAAGAAATATCCTACATCCACGCCGAAGGTTATCCGGCCGGTGAGTTAAAACACGGCCCCTTGGCTCTGGTGGATGAAAAAATGCCGGTCATAGCCGTATGCCCCAATGATGCTTTATTGGAAAAACTGGAATCGAACATTGAAGAAGTCCGTGCCCGCGGTGGTGAATTATACGCTTTCGTCGATCACAAAAGCCAACACGGCCTCAAAGACCGCGTCGATCATTTGATTGAAATGGAAGCCAGTGGCACTTTCACCTCACCCATCGTGTTCAACGTCCCACTACAACTGCTTAGCTACCATGTTGCTGTGTTGCGCGGTACTGACGTCGACCAACCCCGTAACCTGGCCAAATCAGTAACGGTTGAATAACTGCATTACAGATGTCAGTATTGCCAGAAAAGAGAAATCAAAACAATACAAAAAATAATTAACTACTCAAAGCACCAAACAGGGTAAAATTTCCCTAATAAACAATGCGCCCATAGCTCAGCTGGATAGAGTAACTGGCTTCGAACCAGTTGGTCGGGAGTTCGAATCTCTCTGGGCGCGCCATACTTAGGTTTCAATGAGTTTCGCGAAGTTAAATATTCCATAATTATCAGTGATTTAGAAACATGGATGTTTCAACCAATTTCACTCCATTTCAATCAATTCAGCGTAATTTGCGTAAAAAATACGTCATTTTTTGATATACTCATTATGTGACTAATAAAAATAAACCATTAAACACCGTTTCAGAAGTAAAAAAATTTTTAAGCACGGCAAAACCAAATCAAAAAAGAAGTGTTGGAAACAACCTTTACATATACAAAAACAAGAATTTTGGTACCTGGAAACTTGAAGCCTCCAAAGTTGACATAAGGGGAAACAAAACCAGACCGACCTTCGTATTAGGAAGGTTTTCAACAACCCCTACTGGAATCGACATTCAGTCGTTAAAACCAAATAAACTGAACTTACTAACATTAAGTCAAGCACGAGATTTTGCATTTAAAATTAAGTTAGACCTTGCCTATAACAATGACCCAAATGATGAAAATAATGATGATAAAACTTTCATTGACGTCAAGAATGATTGGGTTAATTCAACAAAAGGTAAATGGACAGTTGGCCACTTAAAAGAAATTGAAAGAATATTGGGTTTGTATGTCTACCCCTACATCGGCGATATACCGGTAAAAAATCTAAATGTTGGTAATTTTTCTAATATTTTACAGCCCATATATGACGCAAAAAAATATCCAACTTTAAAAAAAGTAAAAGGTTGGTGTAGCAACATTTGTGACAAAGCTGTTGCAAAGGAAATCATCGAGTTCAATCCAATAACGAAACTCAAAGGTGACTTCAAATATAAGAAATCACACAAACATTTTCCAACACTCAAAAGCATAAATGAACTTCCAGAATTAATTAATGCCATCAATCAAAGCAGAGCTGAACCTTCTACCAAAGCATGTATATTTTTTATCATGTACACATTTCAAAGAACCAACGAAACAAGGTTTGCCAAATGGGATGAAATTGACTTTAACAATAGAATTTGGACTATACCGAATGAGAGAATGAAAGCTTCTTATAGGAAATTTGCAGATGGTAAAGATCACATAGTTCCGCTTTCAGAACAGGCGCTTGAAATTTTAAATAAACAAAAACAAATTGAAAGTAACAATACCTATATCTTTGGTGCATACAGACAAAGGTATGATAAACCGATCAGTTCTGGAACCATGCTTGGATTAATCAAAAAAGTCGGATTCAAAGACAAAATGTCTATCCACGGTTTTAGAAGCTTAGCTTCAACATTTATTCATGATAATCACCCAGAAAAAACGTTAGTAATTGAAAAACAGCTTTCTCATGCTGATACAAACGAAATGAGAAAAACTTACAACAATGCGGAATATATGGATTTGAGAGTGGAGTTGATGCAGTTTTGGGCTGATTTGGTGGATGATGTCATTTCAAAACAATAAAATAGATTTATCATTTGTTGCAGTTCTTACTTCATCTTTCATTAACTTGACAGGTTAAAAATAAACAAATACATAGATCTATTTACGATCTCTTACGCTTAAACAAGTATCCTACATTTTTGCATTTTAAACAGGTGACCTGTATTTCAAATTCACCATTCATATGAGCAGAGATTTGTCCTTCAACCCCATCAACGTCCCTATGTAGTTTTTTCATGAATGGGTAGTCATCTTCTGAAACCTTTACTATTCCTTCGTTGCCACAATTTTCACATTTAAAATTTGCGTTATATCTATCTCTAGCTGCCATTTCTACATTGTCCGTATCATCATTTCTTTGATAATTCTTGGTATTTAAAGTTTAAAAATGTTTTGGCTTTTGTGAATGTAGCACATTCATAGTCTTTAATATCAAACCTCAGGTTTTCTTTATCCTCATTGCTTAACTTGTCATAGTTGAGTGTCAAAATGTATTGTTTGCTAGTAAGCTTACTTTTGTTTGCATGGATATAATTCAAGCTGTTTATTAATGTAGCCTGATCCACATCAAAAATATTGTCATGAATTAATAATCCTGGATGAAGCTTTTGGGTATGTGTGTTTAACAACAACGCTATGTCGTACAAGAACACAATTTCTCGATTAATGCTATGGCTCCCATCAGAGTCAGCTCTTAATTCGAATTTAACTATCTCTGCCCTCTTTGATATTACAATTTCAAAAGAACTTTTTCTATTGCCATAAACGTATTCATGAATATCTAGTATTGATGTCTGAAACGAATTTAGGATTGCTTTGGCATCATTTTTTTCCGTGTCTAAAAAATAGATTTTTTCTTCTCGTTGTCTTTTCTTATCTTTATGTTCAGCTTCATATTCATCATGTTTATTAATGAATGTTGAGAGAGAGGAAAGTTCTTCTATTTTACTCTGGTGAGCAGCGATTGTTTGTTTGAGGCTGATCAATAGTCCTTCTTGGTCAAGAAGACTAATTTTTTCTTTATATTGCTTATCTAACAAAGAGATCTGCATATCTAAAGATGAAATATCGTCAGTTAGTTTTGTTCTTCTGTTTTCTATTATAGTTCTTTGAAAATCATCAATTTTTTTCTTAAACCGAGTTACCTCATCAATCTCTTTTCGGATTAAGTCACCCAATCCCTCTTTGAATTGGTTGTAAAGTTCTGCAACTTCTTCTCCATCTATATAATTATCACCATTAAAGATATTAATTTTTGACAGCTCAGATTGTAGTACTGCTTTAGAACTTCTAATTGTTTTTAGCTGAGTTTCAATATCTATTATCTCACCTTTAATTAAATCAAAGCCTTCTATATTCTCAAGTTTATCTATATCGTTCTGAACTTTATTAACTTGACTTTCAAGCTCATTAAGATCAGCTTTAGCTTCAGAAATATCTTTGCCAGTAATGGTTTCGATATTCTCTTTCATCTTCCTTTTTGCTTTTACAACATCATTAATCTGAGATGATAAATACTTTGCTTCTAAATAAGGCAATGGGTCTATATGCAGAAGATACAAATGCGGTGTGTAATCGGGTGGAACTCTTTTATTTGTGTCGTAACAGTTTATTATTGATTTAAATTCTGATCCTTCATCCCGGATTATTGGCCCCATAATATTGCGAAATGAAGGTGGGTTTTGTTGGTTCAAATCACCGAACATCAAAGAGGTTAAATAATCATTTGCATCTGATAAAGTAGTAAAAACTTTTGTCTCTCCATTCACAATTAATGTTGGAGTATTTGGTTCTTTTACTGAACGAATTGATGTAATTTGATTATTATTAATTTCAAAATCTAGATATACAGCAAAATCTTTAGGTATCTTTTTATTGGGAATTAATGAAACACGACTATCTGAATTACGTTTCAATAAGCCATAATCAATGAATTCGATAGCTAATGACTTCCCTACGCCATTTGTTTTATCGTCATCCTCTGTAGATTCACCCAAAATTACATTGAATCCATCATGGAAAGAGATTGGATCAAAAATTTTTGGTTGGCAATATAGTTTCTTAATTTTCATCGCACAAAACCACATAAGGCTCATCAAAATTAATAAGTGACAATGAATGCAAGAAAATCATGCCATAGTAAATGCTTTTGACACTTAAATTGTTTGACTTACGAAGATTATTGGCAATATCAAATATGCTAACTTTTTCCTCGCCAGAATCTTTAACTATTTTTAAAATTTTATATCCAATATACGGGGCTGACATTGTCAGATTTTCATCTTTTGTAAATAAACTACTCACTTTTAACAGCCTCTTTGTTTGGGAAAACATTACAATCAATTAGTTGTTGAAGGAGGTAAAATTTTATCGCACCACTATCGAATTCGTATTGGTTTGACCTTAATAATTCACTAAAATTATTTATTATTATTCTTAATGCTTTATCTGGATCTCCATTGCTCTCGGTCAAAACTTCATCACTATAGTCTCTAATATACTGTGCCACTCGTCGAATCTTTACTTGGCCCAGATCAGCGTTTTCACTAACTGATTTAAGTACAAAGCCATAATCCTTATAAAGTTCAGTATATTCGCTTATTAAATATTCTGAGTGGCTAGAAAAACGCTCATTTATTTTAAATTCGGGAAAAGGCTCGGTTATATATCCTTTACCTACATGAGGGTGGTTTTCATCGCTAATTAAGTTGATCAAGTTCAAAATAGTTGTGACATTTTTTGGTAGTGCTTCATATGGTTTTTTATATAAATTTGCATTTAAAAAATCATTAATCTGTTTAAGAGAGTGATCATTTTTATCATTTAATTTTGTTGATAAAGTATGAATATCCCAGATATCTTCCTTTGTATTAATGCTAAAGTTTTCATCACCTATGAGTGGTTCCCTATGATTTGCCTTTTTTACAATATTTAAAATTACCAATCGTTTATATTTTTTGTGAAGACCTTTTTCTATAAATTTGGCAACAGTATGCTTCGTTTTGCTTAGATCAGAAGTGGATGTAACTTGTATTGCCAACTGATTTGATTCATCTCCTAAATCTATTGCAGCCGCATTGGGTTCAAGTATATTAATATTTTGAAGGTTATAACCAAACGCAAGGTTTAGCAGATCACGGTAAAAATATTCGGAGTGAACATTAATATCTGTAAAATTTAGCTTGTTATTTATCTCAACTTCCTTGCTAAGCCAAGTCAACGAGTTAATTATTGCCTTTTTGTAGTCCTGTCGATTCATAAGAGGTTATACCCTTGAAGATCCATGTCTTATAGAATTAATCATTATCAACCATAAAACGATTAAGTTCACACAGTATTTGTGATTTATTGTACCTAATTAACAACATGTTTTCTTGATGAAAGTTAACTTGCTAATAATCTATAAACACTAGCTTTACTCAGTTGATACTCAGCCATTAAATCTTTAATTAAAACTCCATCAGACCGTTTTTTCTGCAACTGTGATACCTGGGTGGACGTTAATTTTGCTTTCCTTCCAAATTGAACACCTTTAGATTTTGCTTTTTCAATACCTTCCATCTGACGTTCTTTTCTGAGCTCTGTTTCAAACTCAGCAATACTGGCAAGAATAGCGAACATCAAACGACCTTCTTTAGTTGTTGTATCGATAGATTGATCTAACACTTTGAATCCAACGTTTTTACTGTTCAATTCATCAATAATTTTGTGAAGGTGTAATGTTGAACGAGCCAAACGATCAAGTTTGGTGATTACAAGTACATCGCCATCTCGTACATAATCCAAACACTTTTTCAGTTCTGTTCTTTGGGCATTAGTTCCACTGATTTTTTCTTGATACACCTTATCGCACCCATACTCAGTCAATTTGTCCATTTGTACATCAAGTGATTGTCCAATTGATGAAACCCTTGCATAGCCAATAATTGCCATATGTCTTATATTCTCTTAGATGTTGTGAGAATTATATTATAAGACATTAATTGAGACATGTATAGCATTGTGTCTTATTAGGTATAGAAATGTAGATACTATCTATGTTTCTTACTTCTTATTACACATTTTCCTGATAAGAATTTGAGACAAAAAATTGTGGGCTTAAAAAAGCAAATTTACTTGAATAAGTTCAACGAAAAATGGGCAAAGCATTGTCTTTTTAAAAAACCAACACAACAGATTACTTCAGTTCTGCATTTAAGGAGTCCCAATGAAGAAACATTTTTGCAATATTAAGGGATGAAAACTTATTTGAATGTTGTGAAAAAACAAGAAGTGACAAATATTCTAATACCGATTACTGATTACATATTGACTCGTATGTTACTTGCTAGGTAGGCGTAAATAAGTTTATAAAATTATTCAGTTAATGTGTTATGTTGTGAACTAAACATTTGGCATTGTATTTCATCATTTGTTGTGAGTTGTTTATTAAATGCCTGCTGGTTTCTCTGGAATAGTGAGCTTGCTCAATCATATTACTTAATTGGAGAGCTGTTGAAGGATAAACCCAGTACCGTGCATAACAATTTTGATTATTTACATTCCAATTTTGCATCAACCTAGGAGGCATAAAAGCTGTGTCACCTTGACTTCTTAATATAATTCCCACTAGTCCATTAGGCCTTGTCTCACCCTGCTGTAATGAGCTTTTTATTTCCCAGTCCACATATCTTCTACTGTGCGTGCATGAACCAACAAGAACTATGGTAACTGTTGTGTCTTGAAGGTACTTTGACCTGATTTGCGACATCACATAACTTGGGTTGTTACTGTTTATGAACTGGTCGTTATCATTTGCGCCAAGGACATAGGGTATAAAAACATTTTGACGATTTGCAAATTCATCAATGAATAAATCAACTTCGTTTCTATCTCCTTTATAGTGTGAAATAAATACTTTTCTTCTCACCTTAAAGCACCTTGTAGACTCTCCAAAAATTAAATTTTGCTTTCAAAATTTAATAAATCTTCTTCCACACCTGACATTTCACCCAACATTCGCGTATAAACTCTCAGCTTTTTTTGAAGCTCGTCTAATTCCTTTCTAAAAATTAAGCACGTCTGCTGATCATCAAATCCATTATTTAATGAAATCTTATGCCATTTTGCAGTGAAAGGGCGAATGATTTGATTTAAGACAACGATTGCTATTTTAGTAAACTCCAACCCATGTCTCCCATACTCTTTAATTACAGTTCGAGTTAACCCAAACAGTCCATGTATACTTTTTAGTGCCGTTAACTCATCACCATCATCAGCATCAATTGGTTGTGTAGTGATACGAGTTAATAGGTCAATGTACATTTGCCATGCTGCATTTTTATCATTATCATTTGGACAAAATTCCATTTCAAGAAAGCCCGCTGAAATTTTTAATGAGTTCATGCTCCACTTATCTAACCATTCTGACCATTTCATTTTTTTCACCTATGCATCAAGATATTTTGATAAAACACTACTGCTTTGATCACTTATTATTATATCAAGCCTTTTACACACTTCCTGAATCAATTCAAAAGGGTCTGATTTAACTTGTATTTGACTCAAATAGAGTTTTAAGTCTCTAACGTTTTTTAATTTTTTCGTTATATTTAAAAAACTAGGAAGGTAGTCAACATCGATTAATTGTAGTGAAGAAATTATTGTGTCGATACTTTTAGCAAATCCAATTTCATACGGTACCCACCATGAATTTTTAGTCTTTTTAGATATGACAGCCATTAAATGGCTTGAATAAAGTAACCCAACTTCTATAGACTTCGTAATTATTTCATGATCATTATTTTTTACAGCTCTTTGTAAAGCTGAATCTTCTATATCAAGGTAAATGTCAATATCATAATTAGTAACTATATAGTTACCTATTTCTTTAACGGCTTCTTTATCTTCAGACTTATGAGACAAAAATATACATGGTTTTCTAGTTACTTGTATCTTTGACTTATTTCGGATGATTTGATCTAACGCAGATTCGCTTAAAACCGAATAACTGCTCGAATCAATAGCCTGTCTGTATCTATTTACTCCTGGCATCTATCAAATTATTCAAATCCATCTTCAAAAATAATGTCACTGATCAATGGATCACTAAAAGGTACACCTGCTGGGGGATATTCAAGTCCATCAGGCAAATCGTCGCCATCACTGTCTTGGTTAGTTGTCGAAGTCCCAAGTATGAGTTCTTGACCATCAATCAACCCATCTCCATCAGTATCAATATTTGGATACACGTAACCTATTTTGGTTGAGTTTGACGGAGCTGGATCATTAATCGGTAGATTTACAAGCGTGTGATTAAAGTTTACGTCATCTACTACCCTGTAAAGCTTTTGAGCACCTGCTGGAATACAGCCAGGTTCTAAGTCGCATGTTGGAAAGATATAACCCTCAATTCCTGCTAAGTTGTATCCATCTGCTTTAAATGTTTCTATTTCAGTTGTATTCACAGCATAGGTGTCGTTTCTGCTACCGGTAATAGACTTCTCCATACGCCTTAATGGCACCATGTTCTTTAGGTTTACAAAAGGATTGTTATTTGTAGTAAATACGTAAAAATGTGCTCGTGGGGGAGGAAAGCTAAGATTCGCAGTGTCATACCAAAATTCTGTAAATTCATCTACCAAAGGAGCATTTGTGTCTGGTAAGTATTCAGCTCCATTGTTTAGTAAGAAAGCCATGGCAACTTGAGGAAAGGATGTATAAACGTTGTTTTCATCTTCAGATGAAGTAACTGCAAACATTGGTGATAATCTAGTTTTGATTTGATTGCCATTAGCAACCCCAAGTATTCTTTCGAGAGCTAGTCTGGCATCTGGTAAACCGTAACCCAAGAAATCGTTAAGACCAAGTCCTCCTGTATATCTACTAGCAGTTGAATTCAATACATTAATCAAGCCGGTTGCTTGTGTTGGATCTGATGTGCCGTTAGGTAGCAGTGGGTGAGCAGATCTCATTAATTGTAAGATGGCAGCAACTTGTGGAGATGACATTGAAGTACCTGTACAAAAGCCATAAGCATCAATGGATCCATCTTGGAAGTCTGTACAATTTAAGTCATCTGCCCATTCACCACCCTCATAAAAAGTCGAATAAACAGCCTTGGCTTGAGTCATGACATCTAGTTTCTGGTTGGTTGGCAAGTGGCTGATATTTGTGCCGCATTCATTGAAAATTCCACCTCGGGGGCAATTACTAACATCTGTGAAATCAAAAGGGTCTCCATTGTTCGGCGATTCATTCCAAAATCCACCTGATTCATCAAGCCCTCCAACGGCAACTGTTCCCACTTCGCTGGCAGGAAATTGTAATTTCGCCCTGTGGTTTCCTGAAGCCCCAACCATAAGTGTATTCTGTTGTTTCATGAAATCTACAGCTAAGCAAAGACCAGAGGTGTCTGTGACACAATAGAATTCATTGATTGCCCGGAAACCACCACTCCAATTTACAGTTCCGATTCCTACGTTTGTCAAAATGGTTAGTGCATTGATTGATGATTCTGGTGAAATGCCAAATATTAATGTGTTGACTCCATTGTAATTTATACATGAACTGTTTGTTGGTGAGTCATATGAGGTAATCTTCATCATAGACATACCACAATTCTTACAAATGCCACCAATGCTGTGATCACTTCCAACCATAATTCCAGTAAGGTGAGTACCATGACCAACAAATATTGACGTTGCAAGGTTGTCATCAACTCCGTCTTCAAGATCACATGGTTCATATGCTGGGATACCTTGAGTATCATATGGCTCCTGCTCATCAACATTTAGATCACCTTCTCCTATGTCTATTTGATAAAAGCCATCCAGTATATTACCGCCTTGATAAACTCCTCCATCAAACGCCTTCAAATCAGGGTGATCAATTTGGAGTCCAACATCCAAAGCGCCAATATAGCCCATTCCTTCTGATAATTCCCATGCTTGGGATATGTTTAAATCAGTAAGGAAGTTAGTGCCAATACCTTTAAAAGAGTTTTGGGTGAAAAGATTTCTATTAGTTGATTTATTACTCAAATTTGGAAAACTAGATGTTGAACCAACAAGGTTGTCAACCCATGCTGACTGGGTAACATCTACATCGTTTTGAAAATTACTGAGAATTGTGTTCTCATCGACAGAGTCTGGGTATGTAACAATCAGGTATCTATAAAGTTGAGACATGGCCCAATTTGGAGCGCCATCAACAATGATAAGACGGTTACCAACGGGTCTTTCTTTTATTAAGTATTCAACTTCTGAAGGGCTTGCTTGATTGAATGAGTCCAGCAACCAAGCAGGGGGCGAAGGAGACGTTGTAGCTTGATTAATTAACTCTTCAGCAGTAGGAGCTCCTTCTTCAGCTGATAATTGTATGTGAAACTTCTTACTGTAACTCATTGTGCTGAACAATAAGAGTAGCAATAATACTGCTGTTCTTTTTTGAGCCTTTCTTAAGTTAATTCCAGCAATAATCAATGATAAGCTCAGGAGAGCCATTAGACCCAATATGTTTAATGTTGGTACAGGCGTAGGTGAGCCAACTCGAAACTGTAGTAAGTCGCCAATTGCGAGTCTTAATAGTGGGTCTGTGACAGGTAAAGCAACAGAGTTGTCTGTCCAATACATTTGGACAGTGTAGTCACCTTCTGGCAACACACCCAAACTGTAATATTGATAAGGTGGGTTTTCAACTCCTATATTTAGACAAGGAGAAGTTCCAAGGGCTACAATTGTAATATCTATGAAATTGTTCGCATCAATTTCGACAAACTCTGTTAATCCTTGAAAGTTTGGGAGTCCTTGTAGACATGGTGTTTGCAGTGGGTCAAATCCAATAAAAACCTCTTGGCCCACAGTAATGTTGTTTGGATTGATGTCTGTAAAGGGTGGAAAACCAGCAAAGCTAGATTGAGTGACTAATATGAACGCCAATGAAAGAAAAATCTTCATGTTGTAATACTCCGATTTACAATTTATTTTTTTATTCACCTCCTTTTCTCACCATCCTATCACAAGTTTTTTGTTCTTCAGTATACTTTTTTATGTTGTTTTAAGTGCTGGCTCGATTGTATTAAAAATGAGTTAAATACTTCTGACTGATGTTCTGACACTTTTTCGAAATTGATCAGTAAATAGTAGTGCAATACTGACCTTCCCCCCGAACTTCTGCCATCCTGAAGTAGAGTTTCCATGTTAATTATGCCGCCTGTTTTGCAAATTGTGAAGGCGGTAAATAGTTCAATGAA
>JANQRW010000079.1 GCA_028284365.1 Marinicella sp. | reverse complement strand
AAGAGACAGCTGAAGAAGAGACAGCTGAAGAAGAGACAGCTGAAGAAGAGACAGCTGAAGAAGAGACAGCTGAAGAAGAGACAGCTGAAGAAGAAACGGCTGAAGAAGAAACGGCTGAAGAAGAAACGGCTGAAGAGGATACTGTTTATGAACCATATGAACAGCAAGAGCCCACATCAGAAGCAGTTGATACTGCTGAATTAGATTTAGATGATGAGCTTCTTGAAATTTTTAGTGAAGAAGCTTCAGAGATTTTTGATCGTGCTGATCATCAATTGGCAGAACTAGAAGATAATCCCTCAAACCCGACCATCATTCAAGCATTGCAACGGGATCTACACACCCTAAAAGGTGGTGCAAGAATGGCTGGATTGAATCAAATTGGTGATTTATCGCACCAGCTGGAGTCATTATTTGAATCAATTGCTGATTCAGATGGTTCGGTTGCACCTGAGCAACATGAATTAATATCACAAATTATGCTCAAGTTACACGGCATGGTTAACTCTGATGATTATGGATTAACTGCCAGTATTGAAAAAGAAGCCGGACAGCTTGAGTCAATGCTGTCTTCTGAAGGTGCGGAAATCAAAGAAAAATCTAAGCTGGACGAAGAGTTCTTCGATCCATTGGCACAAGTGGATATACCCGAGGTTGAGGCTGTTGCCAATAGTGATGTAGAAGCACCGACACTGAAGAAAAAAGCCAATGTGCTTTCAGGTGGCCAAATTAAAGTTAACTCAGAGTTGTTAGATAAATTGGTGAATTTTGCTGGTGAGGTGAGTATTTACCGCTCACGAATGGAGCAACAATCAGCAGAACTGAAATTAAACATTGATGAGTTAGAAAATACGGTAGAAAGGGTTAGGCGTCAGTTACGTGAATTAGAGCATGAAACTGAGGCTCAAATCATCTCAAACTATCAGTTAGAAGGCGATGAGCTGGAAGAAGATTTTGATCCATTGGAGCTTGATCAGTTTTCAACCATACAACAGTTATCACGATCACTTTCTGAGTCGGTTTCGGATTTGACTAACATTCAAACCTATTTACAAGAGTCTGCCCGTTCATCAGAAACTTTGTTGATTCAACAATCGCGGGTAAATACTGAACTACAAGAAGGGTTAATGGAAACTCGCTTGGTGACCTTTAATTCATTGATTCCTCGGTTACGCCGCGTATTGAGAACGGCTGGTCAGGAGTTGGATAAAAAAGCCAAGTTATCAGTTAAGGGTGCTGAAGGTGAAATGGATAAGACAGTATTGGAAGGTATCCAAGCACCGTTAGAGCACATGATTCGTAACGCCATGGTACATGGTATTGAAAATGATCGTCACAAAGCTAAAAAGCCAGACCAAGGTCAGATTGTTATTGAGCTATCTCGAGAAGCCACTGAGGTAGTGATTACAGTCAAAGATGATGGTGCTGGTATCAATACAGATGTATTGAAGAAAAAAGCACTGGAGCGTGGCATCATTGATGATGATCAGTTTTCAGAGCATGAAATTGCTCAGTTAATCACACACTCAGGTTTATCGGCTGCAGATGAAGTCTCTAAACTGGCTGGCCGTGGTGTTGGTATGGATGTGGTGAACAATGAAGTGAAGCGTTTAGGTGGTAGTATAGAAATCTTTTCTGAAAAAGGTGTAGGTACTACTTTCGTGATTCGTTTGCCATATACCTTGGCATTGACCCAGGCGATCATCGTACAAATTGCTGATAATCGTTATGCCATCCCTGCATCAGGTGTACAAGGCTTGATTCGTATGAACATTGATGAATTCAGGCGGCGCGTTTTAGAGGGTGATTTAGCGTATGACTATGCCGGTGAACAGTACCAAGTCCAGGAACTGAATAAATTGCTTGGTGTTGATTCTGAGGCAATGGTTGAAGGTAACCAGGTACCTTTGGTCATGATCAAATCGGGTGATCAAGGTGTGGCACTGCGCGTTGATCAAACCTATGGTGGCCGTGAAATCGTTGTTAAGTCAGTTGGAACACAGGTGGCATCAGTACCTGGTATTTTCGGTGCAACCATTCTGGGCGATGGGGCGGTGGTTTTGATTTTGGATATAATTCCAATGCATCGTGCTTATGTACAGAAGCTTGAAAGACTTGAAGCCGAAGGCGTTCAAGTGGTTGAAGAAGTTGAAGAGGATCGCATGATCACCATTATGGTTGTGGATGACTCCATTACCATGCGTCGAGCTGGTGAGCGTATGCTGGCCAGGAACGATTTTGATGTGATGACTGCAAAAGATGGTCTGGATGCCTTGAATAAACTACAAGAACAAAAACCTGATTTGATGCTATTGGACATCGAGATGCCTCGTATGGATGGCTTTGAATTGGCTACCAACATGAAAGCTTCTGATAAGTTTAAGGATATTCCAATCATTATGATTACTTCTCGAACAGGTCAAAAACACAAAGACCGTGCGAAGGAAATCGGTGTTGAAAGGTATTTGGGTAAACCTTATCAAGAAATTGAATTGTTAGATAACATTAAAGATTTGTTGCAGCTAGAAGATGCATAGTCAGCCAGCAGTTGGCCTGATACATATTGGTGAGCCACAAGTTTCTGCTCAGTTTTTGGTTAGTCAACTCAATACCAGTGGTTATCAAGTCCAACAATATGAGATTGGTGATATTGGCTCGTTAGATCAAAATATTCAAACATTCATATTAAACTTGTTTGATAATGATGTGAATTTAGATGATTTAATTCATCGCTTGGATGAGAGTGGTGCCAGAATTATTTTTAATGATGCGCGAATTTCCAATGAATTGGTTGGTTGGAATAAAAATCGCTGGTTACGTCATGTGCTACACAAGATTGATCAAGCCAATGACATATTACCTAAGTCCAATGCCAGCCATAATGTAGCAACTGCTGCGGTTGATTTGAGTGGATTAGGTATTAAAAGTGTTTGGATTTTGGGTGCATCGATAGGTGGGCCTGAGTCATTGTTGAAGTTCTTGGGGGAGTTTGAAGGTGATGAGCCTGTACTGTTCTTGATCGTGCAACACATGGACAGTGAGTTTGTAACAATGATGGAAAAACAACTGGATAAGAACGAAAAAATCATGGTGAAATTGGGACAATCTGGGGAACAAGTTGAACCTGGTCAAGCCATATTAATTCCAGTGGATGAAGACATTGTAATCAATGCTGATGGTGGTTTGGCCGTTAAAGATGTGAATCCTAAACGGATGTACACACCATGTATTGATGATGTCTGTTTTTCTATGTTAGAAAATCTGAATAAAGTGAATATGGCAATATTCAGTGGTATGGCTAAAGACGGAATTGTTGGTGCTACTAATGTGTTTGAAAACGGTGGAAAAGTTATCACCCAATCAGCAGAAAGTTGTGTTGTTTCTGCAATAGCTGAAGAAGTGCGCAGTTTGAAAATGTCGATGTTTGACGGTGATCCCGTTGACATGGCACAATATATTAAAGAGACCCTAAATTAAAGGTAAATTATTATGTCCAATGAAATTCGAGCCGTATTGATACCCATTGAGGAAAATCGTAAGCTGCTGTTACCAAATGCCATGGTGGCAGAAGTATTGGGCATGCGAAGTATTAACAGTTTGGAGCAAGAAGAAAAGTGGATTTTGGGGACAGTATCTTGGCGAGGTTGGGACATTCCATTGATAGATTTCGCTGTGTTAACAGGTGCTGAAGATGAACACAGCATTGATAGCTCTTACAACCTGGCAGTGTTAAAAAGCATCAACCATGCACAAACCATGCCCTATTTTGCTGTGCTTTCACGGGGTATCCCAAAATTACAATTGATCTCTCGGGGCGATATGCAGCTACACGAAGAGAAAACCATTAATCACAATGCGATCGCGTCACTGGTATCTATTCAAGACGAGATGGCTGATATTCCAAATATGAACTACTTGGAATCAAACTTAATTGCACTTACTCAACCGGCGGCTTAAAGTCGCCATACAAACTGTGTAAAGCTGACATGATAACAGGAGCCACTGTTTCTGTCCGCAGCACCCTTTGGCCTAACTGTATGCCCAGGTAATTCTTGCGATGAAACAAATCAATCTCAGTGGGAGAAAAGCCACCTTCTGGACCAATAAATATTTGCTGCTGGTCATGAAATCTAGCAGGTAGTTGTTGTATGTGGGTTGTTGCAGTAGGTTCAAGGTACAAGGCATCTGCTGTATCTTTAACCACATCTATTAAGGTACAGATTGGATTAACTTTTAATATATCTGCTCGGCCTGACTGTTCACAACCACTGATAGCGACACCTTGCCAGTGTTGTTGTTTTTTTTCGTATTTGTGCTTTGGTATTTTTTGGGAACAGAAGTCTGTTAATATTGGAATGATTTTTTGACAGCCCAATTCCGCTGCTTTCTGTATGGTGTAGTCCATGCGATCACTGCTGCTGATACCTTGGATCAAAGTGGTTTTTATTGATGAGGTTTGTGGCTGCCTGGCGGAGGGCTGAATGTTTGTTAGGGTGATTTGGCGTTTTTCAACCAATTTAATTTGTGCTTGGTATTCTATGCCAGCAGCTGTAAAAAAGTACAAATATTGATTGGCTTTTACCCGTAAGACATTCCTCAAATAGTGGGCTTTTTCGCCTTCTATTACCAATCTGTTTTTGATGCCACCTGAGGTAAGTGGTAGGTATATCCTTGAAATTCTCATGTCATTAAATCAATCACGTAACGTGGCGGCTACTTATAAAATGGCATATAATCATAACCCAAAAACAATCCAGCGAAATATGAAAACACACAAAAACTTATCTATGAAAGTTAGTGTCCATGCAGGATTTACCTTGATGGAAATTCTGATTGTGGTGGTTATATTAAGTATTTTAGCCATTACGGTGGTGCCACAATTTTTAGACTCACCTGATAAGGCCAGGGCAGCACGGGCACAAGCGGATGTCAAAAATTTACAAACTTCTTTGAGTATGTATAAATTGGACAACTTCAATTATCCCAGTACCTCGCAAGGCTTACAGGCATTGGTCCAAAAACCCAGTGGCTCACCAGAGGCCAAAAACTGGAAGCCAGGAGGTTATGTAGAAAAATTACCCAATGATCCGTGGGGCAATGCATACCAGTATCTAAATCCAGGTAATCGTGCTGCAATTGATATTTACTCTTTTGGGGCTGATGGTCAACCTGGCGGCGAAGGGGTGAATGCTGACATTGGTAATTGGTAAACATAACCAAGTAAAACTTTTGAATACCCAAGCCAAAAAACATGGTTTTACACTGCTGGAAATATTGTTGGTGGTGGTCATTGTTGCGGTTATGTCGGTTGTTGGTGCCAATGTTATTAACAGCCAATCAGTTGAACGCACTATTTTGAATCAGGCCAAAGCATTTGAACAAAATCTGATCTTCCTCTGTGAAAAAGCAGTGCTGGATAACCAAGCTTTGGGTATTGAGTTCAGCCAATTGGGTTACAACGTCTTTGGCTATCAACAACAAACTTGGCAAATGCTTGAACCCGATGAGTTGCCAGTTATGGCAGAATCAGTTTCGATGGCTTTATTATTGGGTGGTTTAGAACAAAGTTTACCTGCCGAACCTGAAGGCTTGCCTCAAATCGTTTGCCAGCCAGATGGTTCTTTTAATGCTTTTGAAATACGATTAGCCGCTAAGGAACAAGCGACACATTATTATGCTTTGAGCACCGTTTCACCTTGGGAGTTAGATACTGAATGGCATGCACAAGAATAAGATGAATCAGAAAGGTTTTACTTTATTGGAAGTGATGTTGGCTTTGTTGGTAGTTAGTGTGGGTTTGGTGGCTTTGGTGCAATCTGCACAGCATGGCGCTAACACCACTGAAATATACCAGAAAAAAACCGCGGCATATCATGTGGCTGATCAAGTGATGTTGCAATTGTATCAACGCAGTGACTTACAGGTGGGTACGCATCAAGGGCAAGAGTTGTTTGCTGGGAGAGATTTCTATTGGCGGGCTGAATTGAGTCAAACTGACAACGTCAACATCAATCGCATAGATTTAACTGTTGGGCTGAATCGCCAATTAGATTACTTTGAAGCACAACTTACCGGCTTTAAGAGAAGATGAGGCGATTACAAACACAGTATGGCATGACTCTGTTAGAGGTGTTGGTGGCAACAGCCATTTTAGTCATCATATCAAGTATGGCTTTTTTGAGTATAGATAATTTAGCTTCAGCTAAACAGTATTTGGATGAAAAGAACAAATCACTGAATCAAGAGAACTTGGCATATTATTTATTTCAAAATGATTTGCAGATGGCGATTGCCAGTGAACAATTGATTAATAATCTGCCACAAGGTGAATTCATAGCTAACAGCCAATCCATTACGCTTCTCAAGTATAAATCACCCACCGCACCAGTGAAACTCAGCAGTAATCGAATGCGCAATTCAAAGCTAAATGATTCATTAAGCCCATTGCTCAGGGTGCGTTGGTATGTGCGCAACAACACTTGGTATCGGGCCACACAGGCTGGTGTAGCATCCTTGACTGATAATCGATGGCAAGAGCGAGTGATGTTAGAAGTAACACGTTTCAGTTGTGGTTACCAAAATGTGACTGGGCAAACTCAACCCATTTGGCCCAATGAGCAACGACAGTTCAGCCAATTGCCTCAACAAATCAGTTGTGAAGTGGAAAATACCCATGGGCAAATCAGCAAGTTCAATGTTGTGCCCTTACAGAAAATAGGTTTCCTATGATGTTAATGAGGAAATCAAATCAAGGCATGGCTATGTTGATGGCGTTGGTGATGATGGCAATCGCCAGCTCCCTGGCTGTAGCTATTTGGTATAAGAACCAACTTTCGTTTGCACGTATCCATAACTTACAGAAAACCTATCAGGCTAAACATTATGCACAGGGTATGTTGTTGTGGGCCAGCGATATCTTACGTGAGGATTATGCACAGGATGAAAGCAGTCATGACAGCAATTTAGACCCCTGGTTGCGAGGTGTTCAGGGAATGGCAGTGGAAGATGCGATCCTTTCAGGTACTTTGGTTGGTTTGAATGACCGCTTTAATGTCAATAATGTCATCATCAATGGTCAGCAGTCACCGGAACACGTTGAATACTTGCGTCGACTGTTGCTGTTGCTTGAGTTAGATGTTCACATTGCAGATAAAATCATTGATTGGATTGATACCGATCAAGTGCCTCAGTCGAATGGTGCAGAGGATTTTGTTTATCTGGCTAAATCACCAAGTTACCAAACCAGTGGTCAGTACTTTAAACACATCGAAGAGTTGTCATTATTAGATGGTTTGAGTCTAGAAGATTTTGATCGTTTAGCCCCATATATCAGTACTTTACCGGTACATAATCAAGCAACACGCATGAATGTTAACACCATGCGCCCAGTAATGTTCAGTGCTTTAACACCATTGATTACCAGAGAGATGGCGGTGCGCTTGTTTCAAAACGGTGTAGCAAAATACATTAATATTGAAAGCTTTGAGGATGATCCGGTTATCCGTTATGCTGTGCCAAGAGCGTTAAAAACAAAGTTCAGACAATTAATCAGCACACAAACCTTACACCTCCAAGCCAGTTCACTGGTTCAAATGGAAGGCAGTGAATTTGTGCAATATGCCTTATTGGAACGAAAACCCACAGGAGATGCGCGGATTTTAAGTCGCTCATTAAGCCCCTATCTGCCCAAGCCTTTGGTAAACTAAGTCCATGAAATTAGCCTTTTTAGCCAGCGAAACTGATAAGTCGCAAAAATCTTTGAATCAATTAATCGATCTGTATGGCCAGCATGATCCACTGGATGCCGATGTGATGGTGGTTCTGGGCGGTGATGGTTTTATGTTGCAATGCTTGCACCAATACATGCACCAATCAATTCCAGTCTTTGGCTTACGCCGAGGCACTGTGGGCTTTTTAATGAATGATTATGCTGACAAAGATTTGTTACAGCGCATTAAAGCAGCCAAGGAAACAGTATTACATCCATTAAAAATGCAGGCCACAGGGGTTAACGGTGAACAGGCTGAGTCATTGGCTATTAATGAAGTGTCATTATTAAGGCAAACCAAACAATCAGCTCACATTGAAATTATGATCAATGGTCAAAGCAAAATAGAAAAACTGGTTGGTGATGGTGTGATGGTGGCAACGCCAGCTGGATCAACGGCATATAACCTATCAGCTCATGGTCCAGTTATCCCCTTAGGCAGTGAGATATTGGCTCTGACACCTATCAGCCCATTCAGGCCAAGGCGTTGGCGTGGGGCAATTATACCTTCGCATGCAGAAGTAACCTTTAAAGTCAAAAGCCATGACAAGCGCCCCGTATCTGCAACTGCCGATAATACTGAGATACGTGATGTCAGTGCAGTCATTATAAAAGAAGCCAAGGACATCAAAATTCGCGCATTGTATGATGAGAAACATAATTTGGAAGACCGTATCATCAACGAGCAATTCTCCTGATGTTAACCTTAGCCATCTCCTCCAGAACTTTATTTGATTTGCATGATGCTCATCAAATCTATCTGGATGAGGGTATAGAGGCTTATCGCAGCTACCAGTTGGCACATGAAGATGTACCATTAGATCCAGGTGTGGCTTTTCCATTGGTACAAAAGTTACTGAACATCAGACATCCTGATACCAAAGAATCTTTGGTTGAAGTGGTGTTGGTCTCGAGAAACAATGGTGACACCGGATTAAGAATTTTTAATTCCATTGAACACCATAACCTTGATATCAGTCGTGCAGTGTTCAGCAATGGAGGTTCTCCTTATGATTATTTATCAGCTCTCGGGGTGGAATTATTTTTGTCAGCACATCACGCAGATGTTATTGGAGCCATTGAAGCAGGTTATGCCGCAGCACATTTAATGACGCGCAAAGCGGCGATTCAAACTGACCAACAAGTACGGGTCGCTTTTGATGGTGATGCGGTGCTGTTCTCAGACGAATCAGAGCAAATTTATCAAGCGGATGGTTTAGAAGCTTTTCGACAAAACGAACACAGTCGTCGTAATGAGCCCCTGAACCCTGGCCCTTTCAGTGCTTTTTTAAAAAAGTTGCATGATTTACAAACATTATTTCCACCAGGTCAGGCACCTATTCGTACTGCCTTGGTGACAGCACGTTCAGCGCCCTCACATAAAAGAGTGATACTGACTTTACGTGAATGGGGTATCCGCATAGATGAAGCTTTATTTCTCGGTGGTCAGGATAAGGCCAGGTTCCTACAGTCTTTTAAAGCTGATATTTTCTTTGAAGATCAGTTAACCTATGTTAAAACTGCATCCGAACACATTGCCACCGGTCATGTACCTTATGGCGTCACTAATAAACAATCAGAAAATTAAAAATTATGTATATGAAAAATAGTAAGCTAACCTGGGTTATCCTGATGCTGTCTTTATCTGTCAGTGCTGTAGCGCAAGTCGTTCGGTTTGAAACCGATTTTGGTAACATTGATATGGCAATGCGTGCAGATGTGGCACCATTGACTGTGCAGAACTTTCTCAATTATGTCAATGATGGTGATTTTGATGAAACCATATTTCATCGAGCCATTTCAGGTTTCATTGTGCAGGGTGGTGTTTTTAGATTAAACGGTAATCGGTTGGTTGAAATACCAGAAGATTCATCTGTTCAAAATGAATTCAACTTATCCAATACCAGAGGCACGGTGGCAATGGCTAAACTTGGAGGTCAACCCAATAGTGCCACGAGTAGCTTCTTCATCAATGTGGCTAATAATTCGTCTAATTTGGATAATCAAAATGGTGGTTTTACTGTTTTTGCTGAAGTGATCTCGGGTATGGAAACCGTGGATCTGATTGCTTCGCTCAGGATGATCAGTGAAATACCTTTATTCAACTACATAAGTGGGCAGATTCAGGCTGCAAACTATGTCTTTATAAGAAAAGCTTTTGTGCTTTCTGATGTTTTTCAGATTAATGCTGGACTATCAGGTGCTTGGTTCAACCCGGACACAAACGGTCAAGGCTTGTACTTAGAGGTTTTACCAGATGCCGATACTGTTATTGTTGGTTGGTATACATTTGATAATGAAGCAATGCCTGCGAGTGAAAAAGCCATTGGGGACTCAGCCAATCGTTGGTTAACGGCTGCTGGCAGCTTTGATGGGAATACTTTTGTAGGCAATATTTTTAAGACCAGTGGTGGTTTGTTTGATGATCCACAAGCTGTGACCAACACCCAAGTGGGTAGTATGAGTATTGTCTTCAATAACTGCACCACTGCGGTGTTTAGTTATGATTTACAAGATTCAAATTTGGCCAACACCATGAACATTCAACGTATTTCAGGTTCTAATGTGGCATTGTGTGAACAGTTAGCAGATGAGGCTAATCCCGGTGTGAGTACTCAATAATTTATTTCTGATAAATGGCGCAACCTTTCCGGTTGCCAGTGCTTTGAAGCCCAGTTGATTAAGTTTGACTGGGTTTTTTGTTGTAAATTTGGTGGTTCTTGTTGTAACAATTGTAATGCCAGATGTGTGGTGGTGTAAGGGTCTTCATTGGTGATTGGTTTGGCATGATTTTGTTTACTGAGTTTGGATCCATTTTTAGTTATGACAGGAAAGTGTGCATAGTTAGGTTGATGAAGCCCCAGCAAATCAATTAAGTACATTTGTCTCGAAGTTGAGTCCATGATATCAATGCCACGCACCACTTCTGTGATGCCTTGTGCTGCATCATCAACAACCACGGCCAGTTGGTAACAGAACAAACCATCTTTTCTCTTGATGTTGAAATCACCCGATTGCATAGCCATGTTTTGAGTTTGTAATCCTTGCCATAAGTCGTTGAATTTAAACTCTTGTGAGGCGGTTTTTAAGCGAATGGAATGTAAAAGGCTGGTGTCAATTTTCTGGTCGCGACAATAACCCGGGTATACATTCAGGCCAGCTAGTTTTTTCCGGGTACAAACACAAGGGTAAGTCAGGTTTTGCTCTGTCAGTTGTTGTAATACTGCTTGATAGTTAGACTGTCTCAATTCATCAGTCTGATAAATAATAGGTTCATCAGGTTCCATGCCAAATTTTAGTAACGTTTGTATGATGGCTTGGTCGGTACCAGGCACGGTTCGGGTTTCGTCAATGTCTTCTATGCGCAGTAGCCAAGCACCATCATTGGCTCTGGCTTGACAATAGCTGGCTATGGCAGCAACCAATGACCCCAAATGTAAGTCACCAGTGGGCGAAGGGGCGAAGCGGCCGCGATAAGCTGTTTTATTCAACTTGCTCCATGTTTTCGCTTGGTTCGGCAATGAAACTGCCTTGTACAAAGTTAACCGCCATTTTCCACATGATACTCATGGTTGAAGCATCTTCGATGTATTCACAAATGACTTGTTTTCCTTGGTTGTGTGCTTTATCAACGATGGTTTTGACTTTTTCCTGATTCTCTTCATTGTTCCCTAAATCTTGCATAAAGCTTGAATCTATTTTGAGAATGTCAACCGGGAAGTGTTTCAATATGCTGAAAGAATTCAAGCCTGAACCAAATTTCTCAACCACCACCTTACAATGTGTGGCTTTGATGGATTTGATGATGGGTTTCATTTTAGTGGCGTAGGTGACCAGTTCACTTTCACGGACTTCAAATGCCAGTTTGTCACCAGCCACACCTGATCGTTTTAAGGTATCGGCAAGCCAATTTGGAAAGCTGGCATCAGTCAGTGTTTGGTGCGATAGTTTGATGAACAGCATGATGTTGCTTTGAGCAGATTTTATCGACTCCAAAGCTTTCGTAATAACCCAATGATCTATTTCTGTAATGAAACCATACTTGGTAGCCACTGGAATGAATTGTTGAGGGTAAATCAACTGATCATCTTCGGCTTTTAGCCTGATCAGCACTTCATAATGTTCTTTTTCATCACCATCGATATTAACTATCGGTTGGTAATGAAGAATAAATTTATCACTTTCAAGGCCGTCAGTGATGCGATCAATCCATGCTTTGGATGCAGCGCGGGCTTGTTTTTCTTCTTCGGCTGGGTCAAACACTTTGATTTTGTTACCACCAGCATCCAGCAAGATATTCATGTTGTCAGTTAAGGTTTTGATAACTTCGGTGTCAGAACCACTTTGTGGTGTTAATTGTGTCACCGAAATACTGACAGTACAGTTTATTGAAGTGGAGCCTGCGCCGAATATTTGATCAGAGATCATGGTGCGTAATTTTTCAGCAACCTTTTCAGCATTCTCAATGGGTGTGTTGAGCTTCAATACAAAGCTGCTGCTTGAGTATCGGCAATAGACCACATCTTTGCCTAATTTGTTTTCTAAAAATTCTGCAATGCTGACAATAAACAAATCTAAGTTACCGATACCCAGTTCTTTTTCATGCTTGTCAATATCATCAATGCCAACCATTAATAGACTGTCTCCAGCCTTTTTCTTAGCGGCATCAATTGATTCGGATAGCAGTTGGTGGAAGTAAGTGCGGTTATAGAATTTAGTTAATAGATCTTTGCTCTTGATTTCAAAGAGTTCTTTTTCAACTTCTGGATCAACAGACGGCATGTTGATGATGAACTGTGCACATTGTTCACCATTGATGGTGGCTTTTGTAACGTTTACAGTACCATCAAATTTTTCACCATCAGAAGTAACTAATTTGAACTCCAAATCTTCTTCAGGCAAAATATTTTTGTTGATATCACGCAGTATCTTTTTGGCATTAGCGATATCATCTTTAGCAATGAGGTTCAAAAATGGTGTTATTTCTAGCTCTTCAAAATCATCATACTTGAACAGTTCCTGGTAAGATTGATTAGAATAAACGTGCATTCCATCGTGTATATAGGCGATGGCTTGTTTTGATGAGTCGAGCAGTGAATTACACCTCTTTTCGGTATTTTTTAGTTCCAATTCTAAAGAAATGTTCTTTCTTCGGTCTTGTAAAGATTTGAAATCACGCTGAATCACATGGCGCATATGATCGGGTAATTTAGCGGTGCAATAAGAGATTGCCCCGACTTCGATGGCTTCATGAATTAAATCAGGGTCAAAGTTCTCTAACAAGGAAATCACAGGCAAGTCCAGACCCATACGCTTGATGTGATCGATGACTGTTTGACAGGGTAGATTGCTTTGCAACTGTTGGCATAAAACCATATCCAAAGGTTTTCTTTCTAAAATCCCAACCAAGTCATCTTCGTTGGTGCAACGGGTAGGGCGCACTGCAATTTGGTAATTTCTGAGTAAAGAAAGAATGCGTTCGGCTTCTTCCTCAGATTGATGAATAATAAGTAGATTTATTGATTTTTCAGTAGCCAATTTCGTTTCCTTTACTAATGATTAAGACCTTTACCTGATTTTGGGTATTTGGAAAATATAAGTTCCCATGAATTTAGATAAATGTCTCTTGTTATTTTTTGATTGTAAGTGAATTGATTAACAAACCGTAGATTGTAACATTTTAAAAGCAAACAGTGCACTAGTGTGGTGTCCTAAACTTGGGCAGGCAATAAGCGAATCGTGAAACAGTCCTCCCTTTTCAAGGGTGATAACGCAGCAGAGAACTGTTTCCCGGTTCGCCCGAAGGGAAGCCACCAACTTCCGCAATACGGTGTTGCAGCTCTTGCCAAGGGAGGAACCATTACCTGCGAACTGCGCCTTGTCTTGGGAAATTTGGCGGCTTCTTATTACCTGGCCAAGTTTAGGACACCACACTAGAACCGAGTCAGGGGTGAAATTGTATTGGCTTTCATTGAGTTGATTATTGTTCCAGGTGGGGTTGTTTTACGGTCACTTACAAGTTGATTTTGTGCTTTTCTCCAGCTATTTCTTTAACCAGCTTGGGTACCAGATAGCCTGGTAATTGAGCTTGGAGTTGTTGATGTATTTCTTTGGCAGTTGTTTCTTCAATCATAAAGTGAGTCGCATTTTGTACAGGATCAAATTGGTGCAGATAATAGGGTAGCACGTTGTTTTCAAATAATTTTTTGGACAGTTCTGCCAGCACTTCAACTTCATCATTAACCCCTTTCAATAAGACACTTTGATTCAAAAGTGTAAAACCTGATTGTTTAAGTTTTTTGATGGCATTTTGTGCTTTTGTTGTTAGTTCATTGGCATGGTTAACGTGTAGGACCATCACTTTCTTCAACCTCAACGGTTCGGCCCACTGCATGAACTCATGGTCGATGCGTTGACTTAAAACCACTGGGATGCGGCTGTGAATTCGTAAAGTTTTCACATGAGTGATTTTTGTTAAATTTCGGGTCAGTTGAGCCAAAGTTTTGGTTTCTTGGGTTAATGGATCACCGCCGCTGAGGATAACCTCATGAATCTCAGGATGTTGTGCAATGTAATCAATGCTGGCTCGCCATCGATTCCTTGGTGCAAAACTTTGTGAATAAGGAAAATGTCGACGAAAACAATAACGACAATTCACTGCACAGCTTCCGCTAGCAATCAACAACACTCGTCCGTGGTATTTGTGAATCAAGCCTGGGATTTGGGTGGCTGCTTCATCGCCGACTGGATCTGAATTGAAGTGCTGTAGCTCGATGGTTTCATCTGCTGTTGGAAGGAATTGCCGCAAAACAGGGTCTTGTGGGTTATGGATATCAATGACGTCTCGTATTTCAGCGGTGATTGCATGAGTAAACAACTCGTTGGCGGCATCTGAAAAAGCCGGATGCTGATTCAAAGGTTTATCGTGTTGGTTAGTTAAGGCTTGTTGTAATTGTTGTTGCCAGTTGTTAGACATTGAGTAGTTTTAAATTCCAACCAATAGGGTGGGGAATTTTAACATGTATAGACCTTGCCGTGTCTATGTCTGCTGCTGTGTTATAATGCCGCGCTTTATAAAGATTCAATGAGGAAGTGACATGTCTGTTTACAGTACATCGCAATTTAAAAATGGTTTGAAAATTCTGTTGGATGGGGATCCGTACAACATTGTAGAAAATCAAGAAGTGAAACCAGGCAAAGGCCAGGCATTTAACCGTGTTAAAATTCGTAACTTGAAAACGGGTCGTGTGATTGAAAAAACATTCAAATCCAATGAAAAAGTGGATGCTGCTGACGTGATGGATACTGAAATGCAGTATTTGTACACGGATGGTGAGTTTTACCATTTTATGGATCCAAACTCTTTTGAGCAGTTTGAAGCCAGCGAAACGGCAGTTGGTGAAAGTGCTAAATGGCTTAAAGAAGAGGACATGTGTTTGGTTACTTTGTGGAATAACGTACCATTGACTGTTGAGCCACCCAATTTCGTTGAATTAAAAATCACAGAAACAGACCCAGGTCTGCGTGGTGATACTTCTGGCGGAGGCAGTAAGCCAGCTACTCTGGAAACTGGCGCAGTAGTGAATGTACCGTTGTTTGTACCAGAAGGCGAAGTGATTAAAGTTGATACTCGTTCAGGTGAATACGTAGGACGTGTGAAGAAGTAAGTAATGAAAAACCAAGAAAGTTGGCAGTTTCAAGGCCCGTTAAAGCTACTTAAGCAACGGGCCTTTTTATTGGCAAAAATTCGCGAATTCTTTGTTGGAAAAAATGTGCTGGAAGTAAGTACTCCTTTGCTTTCAACTGCAGGTAATACAGATGTTCAGATCGAAATGTTTCAAACACAAAGCATCAAACCTGAAGCGGAGAAGGCTTTTCTGCGGACTTCACCAGAATTTTTTCACAAAAGGCTATTGGCCAGTGGCTCTGGAGACATTTTTGAAATAGCACCTGTTTTTCGTGCTGGGGAACTAACGCCGTTACACAATCCCGAGTTTACGCTATTGGAATGGTATCGTTTGGATTTTTTGTTAGTGGATTTAATGGATGAAGTCATTGCATTAATCAAACAGCTTAATGACTTGATGGGGGTGGCTGAGCTTGATGTTGAAATGATTAGTTATGAATCCATGTTCCAAGAGTATGCGCAGATAAATCCATTTCAAATAGATTTGGGAGAATTAAGGCGGCGGTGTGAGCATGGTGGCTATGTTGGCAGTAACCTAAGCCGGACCGAGGCGTTGGATTTTCTATTTGCACTGGTGATTCAACCACAACTTGTTAGTCAGAATGGTCGCATCAAGGGAGTTATGGTTTATCATTTTCCAATTGAAATGGCGGCTTTGGCTCAGGCTCATCCAGAACATCCAGAGCAGTGTTTACGCTTTGAATTTTTGTGGAATGGAGTTGAATTAGCCAATGGTTATCAAGAGTTAACTGATGCCAAAGAGCAACGCCGTCGTTTTGAGCAAGATAACCAAATCAGGGCAGAGAAAGATCATATTGAATTGCCAATAGATGAACATTTGTTGTCGGCTTTAAGCCATGGTTTGCCAGTTTGTTCTGGTGTCGCTTTAGGTGTGGAGCGTCTGATGATGTGCTTGTTGGGTCAGGAAAGCATTCAGGATGTGATGGGCTTTTACGCTGAAAACAGTTGATTTATCCCCGGGCCTATTAACACTATGAAAATAAATCCTGCTGTCGTTGCTTTTTTATCCAACAAGGCAGAAGTTGTGATGTGTGGTTACTCCACATGAACAACTGATAACACAGTTGGGTGAAAAAGCAGCGCAGCCCAAAGGGTTAAGGCTGAAAATATTTCACTGTGCGTTGCTAAGTGCTTATTTGGAATGACCAAACTGCGCACTTTGCGCCTTGATTGAAATATTTTCAGTCTTAACAGGCATCATTTGCATAGCGTTAATAGGCCCTGGGACGTTATAACCACCAAGTCCCTACGGAAGCAATGATTACAGCTCCAATCAGGTTAAGTTTAAAGCCTTGTCTGATCATGCTCTTGATAGAAACCCTTTCAGAGCCAAAAACAATGGCATTAGGCGCGGTGGCAACTGGTAACATGAAAGCACAACTGGCACTGATGACAGCCGGTATCATGATTTTTAATGGATCAACACCCATGGCTTCAGAGGCAGACATCAAAACTGGCATCAGGATGGCTGTGGTTGCGGTGTTGCTGGTGATTTCTGTTAAAAAAGTAATGGCTAAACATATTGCCAGAACCAAAACAAATAAATGCATGTCCTTGAGGAAGATTAATTGATCTGCAAGTAGTGCACTTAATCCAGTGCTTTTGAATGCTGCCGCAATCACCATACCACCTGAAAATAACAGCAATACACCCCAAGGTATGGTGTTGGCTGTTTGCCAAGTGAGCAGTTTATTGCCTTTGTTATCCGATAGCATGAACATGACCACTACGCCTATTAGGGCCACCGAAGCATCATTGGCATTGGGTAAGTCAAGCCATGTTTTCCAACCACCAAATGGTGCTGTGCGAGTTACCCAAAGCAATGCAGTTAGGGCAAAGACTATCAATGTGCGGTATTGTGCTGAAGTTATCGCCGTTGGGCTAATGACAGTTTCATGGAACTTTTGAGGTTTTAGTTGTGAGACCAACAGCCAAACCATGACGGGAAAAAATATAAACACCATTGGAAATACCTTTTGTATCCAAGTCAGAAATCCCAGTTCACTCCCAACACCAGCTTGATAACTTTGAATCATGATTAAATTAGGTGGTGTGCCGATGGGTGTCATGGTGCCACCAATGCTGGCAGCATAAGCAATGCCGAGGAGTAACAAAGTGGCGAACGTCCGATCCTGATTGTTATTGAGTATAGCAATGGCAATAGGTAATAGCATCAATGTGGTGGCTGTGTTTGAAATCCACATACTGAGTAAAAAGGCTGTCAGCATAAAGCCAATAATAATTTTTTCTGGGTGATTGGTGCCTACTTTAGCCAAAATATGATGTGCCAAGTATTGATGGGTGTTGTTGTGCGACATGGCAGAGGACAATAAAAAACCACCTAACAACAAAATTATCAAAGGACTGCCGTAAGCTTGGCCAACTTCATTCGGCGTGATGATACCAAACAGTGGAAACAGAGCAATTGGCAGCAGAGATGAAACCGGAATTGGTAACCATTCAGTGACCCAGAATACTGCGGTAGTTAAAGTGATCAGTAATGTGATTGCCTGACTATTGCTTACGGTTTCTATCTGCCAAAGCGCATAAATAAACAAATGTAAGACAAAGAATGTACTGATTTTTTTGATAAGCATAAAGTAGATACTATAGCGTATGTTTTTGGATGGAAAATTAATGTTTTTTTAATAATTAGACTTGTAATCTTACCCGAATAAAATTTATGATGATAGGGTTTATCAATTTGGGGACACAAATGAAACTAAAACCAATCCTACTTACATTGACATCTATTGTTTTGTTACAAGCTTGTAGCAGCGGTAGTAACTCACCGAGGGCAGTCGATGTGCCACCAGTGACCAATCCAGGCGGTGATGTAGTAACAGGAGTTATTGAAGCTGTTTTTGATCCGGCTTCCGGCGACCCGACTAAGGTGCCGATTCCAACCAATTTATTTTTATCTGGCACCACTGATTTGACTTTGAATATTCCAGTGGCAGATCCAACAGACTTTTCTGATCCATTGGTGGCCTTGAATGGGTTGGATGGGTTCAGTACAGTCGCTCCCTGGGCAACTAATTTTTCAGTTGATGTGGCAGCAGCTTCGGTTAATCCTGGTAGTGTCAAACTGTATGAAGTTTCATTAACTGGACCTGGCGGTGGTGTAACTGGTGTCGTCAACGAGTTGGCTTTTGGGGTTGATTTTGTGGCAGCTGCCAATGGCAGCAGTGTGGCAATAGTTCCCATCAAACCTTTGAAACAGCTAACTTCGTATATGGCTGTTATCACCAATGGTGTACAAGACACCAGTGGTAATGCGGCAACACCTTCACAAACCTATTTTATCAGTAAGCGAACTTCACCTTTGGTTGATGGTAGTGGCAACAGTACTGATCCATTGATAGATAACCCAACTGCACAAGCCTTAGAGCCATTGAGGCAGTTAACCAATGCGCAAGAAGCTGCTGCTGCATCGCAAGGTGTGGACCCGGCTGATATCGTAGTCTCATGGACAGCAACCACTCAATCAATCACCCCGGTTTTGGCTGCGGCTAAAGACATCGCTGCTCCAGGTGCTGCCACTTTGGCGCCGACAGGTTTATCAACAGCTGCTGTGGGTGGTGTTGGAATTGCCGATATTTATATTGGTACCATGAGCTCACCTTATTATTTAACTGCACCAAGTGCATCAAATCCGATTGCCCCATTGAATCAGTTTTGGAGAGCAGCACCAGGTGCTTATGTTGCACCATTCAACGCTTTCGGCTTGGATCCGACATCAACAAATTTGACTTTCGCAAATCCAATTCCAGTGGCTACAGGCATGCAAAACTTACCCGTTTTAATGACTGTACCAAATGCAGGATCTGGCCAAACTAAGCCGGAATCTGGCTGGCCCATAATGATCTATCAACATGGCATTACCAGAAACAGAACAGATATGTTGGCAGTGGCTGATACCATGGCTTCGATAGGGTTTGCGGTGGTGGCCATTGATTTGGCTATGCATGGCATTACAGATGCGGCCAATCCTTTTTATATTGAAAACACACCATTCGCACCAGTTGCTTCTGAGAGAACTTTTGATGTTGATTATGTCAATAACGAGACAGGTGCACCAGGTCCTGATGGGGTAACAGATTCTTCTGGTGCTCATTTTATTAACTTGGCCAACCTGTTGGTTTCACGTGATAATACCAGACAGGGGATTGCTGATTTATTTACCCTGACAGAGACCATTCCATTGATGGATATTGATGGTGATGGAGCGGGCGACTTTAATGAGGGTAACATTACTTTCACTGGTCAGTCTTTAGGTGCCATCACAGGTACTGGCTTCTTGGCTTTCGCACCCAATGTACAAAGTGCTGTTTTGTCGGCACCAGGTGGTGGGATCGCGAACTTGCTGATTGGTTCTCCAACTTTTGGCCCACGAATTATCGCTGGGTTACAAGGCAATGGTATAGAGCCAGGCACGACAGCGTTTAACTTGTTTGTATTGGCTACCCAAACAGCAGTGGATTCAGCAGACCCTGTTAACTTGGGTCAGTTCGCTGCATTACAAAACAACATCTTATTACACCAAATTAATGGTGATATTGTGGTACCAAATGCAGTACCTGGAGCACCATTGTCTGGAACTGAACCTTTGATTGCTGCTATGGGACTGACCTCATACTCTGAATCTGCAATGGATGCTGCTGGTTTAGATGCGGCAGTCAGGTTCACAGCGGGTGATCATGGTAGTTTGTTAAGTCCTGCAGCTTCCCCTGCGGCAACTGTTGAAATGCAGTCTCAAATGGCAGCCTTCCAGGCGACCGGTGGTACTGTATTGAATGTTACCAACACTGACGTGATTCAATAAGGAGGCTGATATGTATAAACTAAATAACAAAAGAGGCGTATTGAACATGATTCAAAGCAACACCAAGTTAAAAATGAAACCATTAAAACTGGCGATGATGGCTGCTGCATTGGGTGTTTCGGGTTCGAGCATTGCTGCTGAATTATTCAATAATGGTGATTACTCATTCAGTATTGATACCACGGTTTCATATGGTGCTTCATGGCGTGTTGCTGACCGCGATAATCGCTTGATTGGTAAAAGTAATTTGGACCCATTGGTATCAATCGATTTGGCTACGGGTACACCCAGTACATTACAACAACGCATTGCAGCTCCTGGCAGGTGGTCTATCAATACAGACAGCGGCAATTTAAATTACGATCAAGGCGATTTATTCTCAAACGCCATAAAGTTCACTTCTGATCTGGCTTTTGCAGCACCGACTTGGGGTGCATTTATGCGGCTTACTGGATTTTATGACTTTGAAAATGCTGATAATGATGATTTGTCCAGAACTGCCAGAGAGTTTGTGGGCGAAGATTTCAGGTTGTTGGATGCCTATATTTACAAAGATTTTGATATCGGTAACCAGTTTGCATCCTTAAGGTTGGGTCGACAAGTTGTTAGCTGGGGGGAGTCTACTTTCATCCAACAGGGTATCAACGTGATAAACCCTGTGGATGTGTCGAAAATTCGTGTGGCTGGTGCTGAGTTAAAAGAAGCATTTTTACCAATTGATATGTTGTCTTTCTCAACCAGTATCACCGATAACTTATCTATGGAAGCGGTTTATATGTTCGAGTTTGAGCAGGTCGACCCAGATCCAGCAGGGACTTATTTTGGTTCCAATGACTTTGGTACACCAGGTGCAGAATACGTGGCCCTTGGTTTTGGTATCATTCCAGAGCTTTCGGCTATTGGTGGTTTTATTGGCGCTCCTGGCTTAGAAGCGCTGGTAAGTAATGTGGCACGCTTTAATGTGCCTCGCTCTTACCGTGCAGGTGCGGATGATGACGGGCAGTATGGTATCGCTTTCAGGTATTATTCAGAAGCTTTGAATAATACTGAGTTCGGTTTGTACTATTTGAATTATCATTCAAGATTACCGCTGGTAAGTGGTACTTCTGTTGGCAACCCTAATGCAGAAATGGCGGATATCTTGCAAAATTTAGACTTGCCTGATTATTTAACCAATCCAGCTTCGGATCTGTATGCTTTTGGCAGGACATCTCCGAACTCAGCCACTTATTTTACAGAGTATCCAGAAGACATTGACCTGTATGGCTTGAGTTTCAATACAACCATTAATTCTTTAGGTATGTCACTGCAGGGTGAGTTGTCTTATCGACCGAATGTGCCATTACAGATAGATGATGTGGAGGTTCTATTCGCTGCCTTATCACCATTGAATGTAGCCATTCCTGCTGAGTATGACCGTTTTAACTCACAATTAGGTCAGTTCGGACCTAATGAGTATGTAAGAGGTTGGGAGCGCCATGAAGTTTCTCAATTACAATTTACAGCCACTAAGTTGTTTGGTCCTAATGACTTCCTGGGTACTGACCAGGTGGTTTTATTGGGTGAAATAGGTTTTACTCATGTTTGGGACTTGCCTGCACAAAGCGTTTTGCGCTACCAAGGTCCTGGTACCGACACAGGTGGTGGTCAAAGTACAGAAAATGGGGGCACCAGTCGTAATCCTGTAACCACAACAACAGGTTTTCCAACGGATTTCTCTTGGGGTTATCGTCTGGTAACTCGTTTGGACTACAATTCGGTGTTTGGAACTTCCTGGAATTTGTCTCCTAGAATTGCCTTTAACCATGATGTCAATGGCACAACACCAGGCCCTGGTGGGAACTTTATCGAGGGCAGGAAGTCATACACCATTGGGGTGAATGGCATTTATCTTGAAAAATGGAGTGCTGACATAAGTTACACCGGTTATTCGGGAGCAGGTATCCACAACTTAATTTCCGACCGAGATTTTGTGGCCTTTAACGTTAAATACTCGTTTTAATTACAGGAGTAAACATACATGAAATTAATTAAAAAAACAGTTCTATCTTCGCTCATTGGATTGTCGGTAGTGGCTGGTTCAGCTCAAGCTGGACCGAAACCAAACGAAATTGAGCGTTTGTCCAACGAGCTCACTCCTGTTGGCGCGACTCGTGCGGGTAATGAGGAAGGTACAATTCCAGCCTGGACAGGTGGTATCACTTCATCCCCTGCAGGTTACCAAGTGGGTGATCACCATCCTGATCCATTTGCTGATGATGCCATCAAATTTACGATCAATGCATCTAACTATAAGGAATATGCGGATAATTTATCAGCTGGTCAGATGGCCATGTTTGAGCGTTACCCCGAAACTTTTAAAATGGATGTCTACCCGACCAGAAGATCGGCCTCATTTCCACAGAGAATTTATGAAAAAACCATAGAAAATGGCAAAACTGGAACTTTGGTTGCTGACGGTGAGGGTGTTGCTGGAGTGGCTGAAGGCTTTCCTTTCCCCTTCCCTGAAAATGCTTATGAATTAATTCTGAATCACAAGCTGAAGTACAAAGGTTCAGGTGGTGTGAGGTATAACAACCAAGTTGCACCAACTGCTAATGGTAACTACACCTTGGTGCGTTTGCGTGAAGAATTGTATGGCAAATACTATGTACCAGGTAATACCATTGATGACATTGATAACATCTTGTTGTATTTCTACCAGGTGGTTGAGTCACCAGCACGTTTAGCAGGTCGAGTTTTATTGGTTCACGAAACCATGAATCAAAAAGAAACGCCACGGCAAGCCTGGATTTATAACCCAGGTCAGCGCCGTGTTCGTCGCGCACCAAACGTGGCTTATGACAATCCTGGTACTGCATCTGACGGTTTGAGAACCAATGACATGACTGATATGTTCAATGGTGCAATGGATCGATTTACGTGGGAATGGACTGGCACCAAAGAAATGTATGTACCTTACAATTCTTATAAAGCGCATAGTTTTGATTCTAAAATAGACGACATGGTGAAGCCTGGTCATTTAGACTCTAGTTATATGCGTTATGAATTACACCGTGTGCATGTGATCGAAGCCAATTTGCGTGATGGTTTCCGGCATATTAATTCACGTCGTACATTCTACTTAGATGAAGACAGTTACCAAATTTTGATAACGGATCATTATGACCGCAGAGGTGAATTGTGGCGTTTTTCTGAAGCTCATAGCATCAACTACTATGAAGTACCAACTTTTTGGTCAACCATTGAAACACACCACGATTTGCAATCAGGTCGTTATGTTGCCGTAGGTTTGGATAACCAGGATCAGGTTAATACTTTTAACTCGCCTTTGAGCGAAAATAACTATACACCAAGTGCATTACGTAAACGCGGAAGACGCTGATCTGTGTTATTAAGTTAAAAATATAAATACAATGGCTGTGAGTGACGGGTTACTCATGGCCATTTTTTTTTGGGTGAATTATGAAGACTGTAATTTTTAAGAGATCTTTTCTGTTAAGTGTTCTGATGTGGTGTTTGGCATCTGCCAGTGCGCAACAGCCAGCTGAAACCTTACCTTTGGCTGATAAATCATTGATTCTTTCAGTGACCAAAGTAGGTAATGAGCATGTGATGGTGGGTGAAAGAGGTCACGTTCTCAAAAGCAGTGACGGTGGTTTGTCTTGGCGTCAGATTGAAAACATACCAGTTAATATTGCCCTGACTAAGGTAGTGGCACAAAACAATCATGTCTGGGCTGTTGGTCATGATGCCACCATCATTCACAGTGCTGATGCAGGTGAAACGTGGGAGTTACAATTCTATGATGCCGATAGAGAAGTGCCTTTCTTGTCAGCTTATTTTGAGGATGAAAACAATGGTTATGTGATTGGGGCATATGGCACCATCATGAAAACAACGGATGCTGGAAAAAACTGGGATGATGAATTAATCAGTGAAGAACTGGATTATCATTTAAATGACATAACACGTGGCAGTGATGGTAACTATTATATAGCTGCAGAGGCTGGTTACTTTTTTCGTAGTTTAGATGGTGGAGAAACCTGGGAGGGCATTGAGTTGCCTTATTTGGGGTCTATGTTCGGTGTCAACACACTTGGTGAAGAGATCATACTATACGGTCTTCGCGGCAATATTTTAAGTTCTCTGGATCAAGGAGTAACATGGCGTGAAATAAGTGCCACAGAGCCAAATAATTTATTTGGTTCAGCTGTGCTTGACCAGGATAGATTGCTGTTGGTAGGTGCTAATGGTGCACGCCTTGTTTATGAGAATCAAAGTTTAAGTAAGTTTGAAGGCACTGATTCAGGTGATGACTATGCTGATGCAATCATCAGCGGTGACCAGGTGCTTTTGGTTGGTGAAATCGGTTACAAATTTCAATCTATAGGACGGTAAAGGGGCTAAGCAGATGAATCAAAATACAGACAAAAGCAGATTCGCAGCCACGTGTGAATCAATCCTATTCAGCAGTAAAAAAGCTATTTTATTTTTATTGGTCATTATCACCATCGCTATGGCATATTTTGCCAGTCAACTGAAAGTAGACGCGGGTTTTGAGAAGCAATTACCACTGGATCATGAATACATGAAAACATTTATGAAGCATGAAAAATTCAGAGGAGCGAACCGCATTCTGGTGTCCATCATGGATGAAAGTGGCAATATGTTCAACGAACAGTTTTTTGATAAATTGGAACAAGTGACTGATGCCGTGGTTTTCATTCCAGGTGTTAACCGTTCAAGTGTTAAGTCGATCTTCACCCCAAATGTCAGGTTTGTGGAAGTGGTAGAAGATGGTTTTGCTGGAGGCAATGTGATTCCAGCTGATTTCAGCCCATCGCCAAAAATGTTTGAGACGGTCAGAGGAAATATTGTTAAAGCTGGTATTCTTGGCAGGTTAGTGGCAGAAGATTTCAATGGTGCTATGGTTTGGGCTGATTTACAGGAACGTGATCCACAAACTGATGAAAAAGTTGATTATCAAAAAATTGCCAAACAACTGGAAGAAATAAGAACCAATTTTGAAGGTGATGGACAAACGGTACACATCATTGGTTTTGCCAAGATTGTTGGTGATATTGCTGAAGGTGCTAAATCAGTGCTGTACTTTTTTGCCCTGGCTATTTTGATTACAGCAGTATTACTTTATTGGTATTCGAAAAACTGGAAACTAACTTTATACCCTATATTGTGTTCATTGGTGGCTGTTATTTGGCAAATGGGCATCTTAAAATTAATGGGCATGGGTATTGATCCGATGAATATCCTTACGCCATTCCTGGTCTTTGCCATAGGAGTGAGTCATGGGGTACAGATGATATCTGGCTGGACTGATCAAATGGTGAATCAACCAGCTAAAAGCAAGAATCCAGATACGGCTGCAAGAGCAGCATTTTGTGCGCTTTTGGCACCAGGTGCAATTGCTTTGCTGTCAGATACTATTGGTTTTGCGACCATTTATTTCATCAACATTGAAATCATTCAAGAACTGGCCATTACAGCAACCATCGGTGTTGCATTGATAATTATCACTAACTTGATTCTACTACCTTTGTTATTATCTGGTTTGAAGATGAAAAGTTACGATGGTTTTTGTGCCAAATTCACCAATAAAGATGAAACATCTGGTATTTGGAATGGTATTGCTAGCTTTGCTAAAAACCCATTAGCATCTGTGGCCGTGGTATTAACCATTGGCTTGTTTGTGTTTGGTTACATCAAGAGTCAAGACATGCAAATAGGTGACTCGCAGGCTGGAGTACCCGAACTGCGTCCCGATGCCAGATACAATCAAGATGCAATGACCATAAGCAGCGAGTTTGCCTTGGGTGTTGATATGATTAATGTTATTGCTGAAACATCGCCAAATGCATGTACCGAAAGTTATCAGGCGATGCAGAATATTGATCGTTTTGCTTGGCATATGTCGAATGTTGAGGGTGTACAAAAAGTAATTACCTTGCCACAATTTGCGAAAATCATCACAGCTGGTTGGAATGAGGGCAACATGAAATGGCGTGAGCTATCACGCAATAATTATGTGATGAGACAGTCTTTGTCGGGGATTGAGACCGATACTGGTTTGTTGAACCAGGACTGTAGTGTGATGCCAATCACTATATTCACTGAAGACCACAAAGCTGCCACCATCAATAAGGTGATTGCATCAGTTAAGGCTTATCAGCAAGACACACCTTTTAAAACGGATGATGCGGGTGAGTTATTGGAAGGTGAGGTTAAATTCAGGTTAGCCACAGGTAATGCTGGTGTCATGGCATCAACCAATGATGTGGTTAAAGGGGCGCAAATGCCCATGCTAATTATGGTATATGGTGCCATTATTTTATTGTGTTTGATCACTTTTAAATCCATCACCGGAACCATAGCCATTGTTTTGCCTCTGGCTCTTGTGTCGGTATTGGCCTATGCCTTGATGGCGTTTTTAGGCATTGGTTTGAAAGTCAATACTTTGCCAGTGGTCGCATTGGGTGTTGGTATTGGGGTCGATTATGGCATCTACATATTCAGTCGTTTACAAGGCTTGCTTAAACAGGGTTTTGGTTTATATGATGCTTATCGAGAAACATTGAAACTGACAGGTAAAGCTGTGTTGTTCACTGCTTTGACTCTTGGCATAGGTGTTGGCACTTGGATATTCAGTGATTTACAGTTCCAGGCTGATATGGGCATCTTGTTGGCTTTCATGTTTATTTTGAACATGGTTGGGGCATTATTATTGCTACCAGCTTTGGCCTATTGGTTGATGCCAAAATACAGGAAAGGCATTTTGTAATTCGAGTTATAATACATGTTTTTAGACCAATAAAGACCTCTGTATAAACCGTGGATCAATTACAAAAGTTTAAAAAGCAATATTTAGATATTAGAAATAATTCATCTGGAATGAACCTTCACGTAAACCACAAAGGGGTTAAGTGCATGGATGCACTGAGTAAACTTAGTGGTAGCGGTTCATTACATTGGTTTTCTTTCTTTTGTTTTTTTACTCCCTTTTCCACTGGCCCTGATTTACAGAAAGGTCTTCAGTATAAATTATGATTCAGCAAATGATTTTGCGCATCAAACATGATGGTGAGCCTTTGTGCTTATACCAATTTGATACACAGTCACATACCTGTGATACCATTGAAATCAACGGTTGGCCGGATAAGGAACTGACAAATCATCTGTTAATAATCTTGGTGCCTGCCAGTTGGGTTTATCATTCCAAAACCAAAGTGGCCTCCAAAAATGCGGAGTTGTTAACCAAGTCTATCCCGTTTGCTATTGAAGAAGAACTCAGCAATGATGTTGACGATAATTATTATGCTTTTCGGATTGATGGTGATAATTCTCAAGCAGTGGTTGCAATTGAAAAGGCTTATTTAGAGCAATTACATCAACAGATCAAGCAACAAAACCTAAAAGTTCAAGCCATTTTCAGCGAAGCAGATTGGTTGCCAGCTGCTCCCAACTTGATACACCTGTGGCAAGATGAAAGCAGCTCTTTGTTGCGATTTGGAAACGATCAATCCATGCGTATCGCCAATCCACAAGTCAGTAAGGTAATTTCGGTTTTTGGTGGTGATGCAGAAGCAATTATCAGTAATGGATTGGTCGAGACTGATCAGTTGGATCTGCCTGTTCAAAACGACCTGAGTGCACATATGTGTTGTGAAGCACTGTCTGGTGCTCAATCAATTGATTTGTATGTGGATGAGATCAAAACTGATAACAAGCAAAAAGACAGCAACAAATGGCAATCGGTAAAATGGCTGGCTGCAGCTTTGGTAGTGAGCTGGCTTATTATTCAGGGTACACAGTGGTACAAGCTGAAAAGCTCAATTACAACACTGAAACAACAGCAACAGAATTTGTTGACCCAGAACTACCCTGATGTGGTGGCCTCAGAATTGGTTGATCCTTTTGCAGCCTTCCAGTCTCGCATGAAATTACAAAATGCCTCATTGGGTCGCCAAGAGAATTTATTTGTCAGTGCTTTGCATGGCATCGGCACGACTTTACAACAACAGCAAGCCATCCGGATCAGGGGCTTACGTTTGGTTGAACGTAAAATTGAAATACAAATCACTGCCCCTGCTATGAGTAGCATTAACGTATTTCATCAAGCTTTACAACAACAAGCCAGTGATTTCAATGTACAAGTTGGTGTCAATGAATTGGCCGAAGACAATAGTTTTAGATCAATACTGACTATGGTGCCGCAATGATATCTCAGTTAAAACAATGGTTTGAATCTTTGAGTAACAGTGAACAGCGATTGTTGTTGGTAGGTGGTTTGTTGGTGTTCTTAGCTTTGGCGTGGGTTGGTGTATATCAACCAATCACTCAACATATCGATCAACAGGTGGCATTCAAAAATCGTTTACAAAACCAATTGGCTCAAATGCAAACTATGGCAGGGGAAGTTGCACCGGTACAAATAAATCAGAGGCAACCTATTCCGGCTAACATAACCTTTTCGTCATGGGTTGATCAACAGCTGCAAGTGGTTAATTTACAACAAATGGTGAATCGCACTGAGCCGATCAGTGAAAGCAGTTTGTCAGTATGGTTGCAGGGGGCGCCTTTTAATCAGGTTGTGGATTGGTTGCAGTTTTTGTTCGAACGCTATGCCGTTCAGGTCGATCAAATAGACATCAATGTGGTTGATTCAGATTTAGGTTTGACTGATATTAGAATGAGGTTGGTGAAATAATGTTAAGTAGTGGTGATCGTTTGGGCAAGCTTTTCAAGTTTGTATTCATATTGATTATTTTGGTAACGATTGCGGTGGCTGTGACCCCCATGAACCTGTACCATGATTATATCAAGCAGCACCTTAAACCAATCAGTTTGAGTGGGGTTGGTGGCAGTGCAGTCAAAGGTTCAGCCCAATCTTTAAGTTATCTGTCGGCACCGTTGGGGCAGGCGGAGTGGTTGCTGTACCCAAATTCATTGAATGGCGTTGGCGGTAAGATTAGGGTTTATAAAGAAGATTATGACTTAACCTTTGATCTTAGAAAAGCGACTGCTGATACTCAAGACTTTAACCGGATCACTGGGTTTTTGAATTGGGAACTGATCAAACCTTTTCTACAAATGCGTTATGGACAATTAGACGGTTACGCTCAAGTTAATTTGAGTCAAGTAGAATACAATAAGAACACAGGTTTTGGTCGCATGGAAGGGGAAATCACATTACAAGATTTTAAGTTAGTGAAACCCAGTGCCAGAGATTTAGGTACAGTTAAGCTAACATTTACCACTCAAAAAACTGGTATCATCGTTGGTAATTTCACCAGTCAGTCCAGTGCGGTGAATGTTTCTGGTACTTTATACATTCAGCCACGACGCTGGCAGTTGAAACTAGACATCATTCCAAAAGCAGGTTTTTATGAATTAGATGCTGTTTTAAATTCCGTGGGTGACCGTCGTCGTGGCGGTGGTCGACAATTGAATCTAGCAGGGTTCTATTGATTACTTTTGATAGTTGGTCTGTTACTGATCAAAATAAACAAGCCAAACATTAAGATTGGTAATGTCAATAAGTGCCCCATGGTCATCCAGTCAAAAGCAATGAAACCACGGTTGGCATCGGGTTCTCGGAAAAACTCAATCACAAATCTAGCCACACCGTAGCTCAATAAAAACATGGCTGAAACTGTGCCGCGCTTTTGCGCACGATTAGCAGTGATCCAAACCACAAAAAATGTAATCAAACCTTCTCCCAGTGCTTCATACAAGGCAGATGGATGGCGCGCAAAAGCATCCAACTGACCTTGTTGATACATTTGTTGCCAGGTGTTGGCAGTCATGTTACCAGGTTGTAAATGTATGGGTAGGGAATCAGGGAAAATCATAGCCCAGGGTTTGGTAGTCAATCTGCCCCACAATTCACCGTTGAGAAAATTACCAATTCTTACTGATAAAATGCCTGTAGGAATTAATGGCGCGATAAAGTCGCTGACCTCAAAGTAAGATTTTTTGGTTTTGTTCTTAAAATAAAGCATGGCCAATAATACACCAACCAAACCACCATGAAAGGACATGCCACCTTCCCAAATCCTGAATGGCAAGGTGAAATCATCTATAATTGAAGTGTCGTTATAAAATAACAACCAACCCAGACGCCCACCGATAATCACACCCAACGCACCGTAGAATAAAAAGTCTGAAAGTTGATCTTCATTCCAGGAGCTTGGATGGTGCTTCAGGCGGTATTTGCCCAAGATGTAATATAAGCCAAACCCAATTAAATAGGTGATGCCATACCAGTGAATATCGAGTGGCCCGATGGATAAAAAAATTGGATCGAAATCAACGATTGGGTAAGGGTTCGACATACATTAAACGTGGTTGTGCTAAAACATGTATTATAAGCAATAGCGACCTTTTGGGTAGGTTTTAAATTTCGGAAAGATCACATTGAAAAAACAGCATGGGATCAAGGCAAATTGGTTTGATTTTGACGTTTATCCTCATGCAAATAACTGATTGAATATGTTAAGATTAATCGAATGTACACATGTGCATGCCATAAGAGTTAATAAACCCCAAAAATAGAGGAAATTATATGAATCAAGAGTTAATCCCGCTGATTGTAGGCGGCCTAGGATTGTTCATGGCATTAGTCATTTATATGTTGGTTAGTAAAATGCCTGCCGGAACTGGAAAAGTTCAAGAAATTGCCGAACAAATACATGATGGCGCGATGGTTTTTATGCGCCGAGAATACAGCTTATTGTTGATCTTCATTGTGGTTATTGTGGTAGGTTTGTATGTTGGTTTTGGTGATTGGCATACACCTTTCGCATTTACTTTAGGTGCTTTTTGTTCTGGGATTGCTGGCTATTTTGGTATGTTTTCAGCCACCAAAGCTAATGTTAGAACAACAGTGGCAGCAAATGAACATGGTGCGGCTAAAGCCTTGTCAGTGGCTTTTTATGGTGGGTCAATCATGGGGTTAACCGTTGCAGCCATGGGCTTGTTGGGAATTGGTACTCTGTATATGCTATTTGGTGGTGATCCGCATACTGTTGAATCAATCCATGGTTTCGGCATGGGTGGTTCAGTGGTGGCACTCTTCTCTCGCGTTGGTGGTGGTATTTTTACCAAAAGTGCTGATGTGGGTGCTGACTTAGTAGGTAAAGTGGAAGCAGGTATTCCAGAGGATGATCCGAGAAACCCTGGCGTTATTGCTGATAATGTTGGTGATAATGTTGGTGATGTGGCAGGAATGGGATCAGATATATTTGAATCTTATTGTGGTTCTATGATTGCTTGTATTGCAATTGCTTCTACCATGTCAATGGGGCTGTATTCACAAATTGCTGAACGGCAACAGGACTTGATGTTCTTGCCTTTGGCTCTGGCATCAACTGGTTTGTTGTGTTCAGTGCTTGGCATCTTTTTGGTTAAAGTATTTTCTGGTAAGAAACCAGATGTGGCGTTGCGGTTTGGCACCATGGGTGCAACCTTGCTATTCATTGTTGCTGCGTATGTGACTACTTCACAATTGGGCATTCAAATCAGTGTTTGGCAATGTGTGTTGCTGGGAGCTGTCGGCGGTATGTTGATTGGTTTGGTGACTGAATATTACACGGGTGGTAAACCAGTTAGAGATATTGCCAAAGGTGGTGAAACCGGACCAGCGACAGTGATGATTTCAGGTTTGGCGGTGGGCATGGAATCAGTGGTGATTCCAGTCATTACCTTAGCTGCTATTATTTTTGGCACTTCAGTTATTTTGCCTGAAGGAGCGGGTGTTTATGGTGTAGGTATTGCTGCTGTCGGTATGTTGGCCACGGTCGGTATTACCATGGCTATTGATGCTTATGGCCCAGTGGCTGACAATGCTGGTGGGATTGCAGAAATGGCTGAATTGGGCGCTGAAACACGTGAAATCACAGATGGGCTAGATGAAGTTGGTAATACCACAGCAGCGATTGGCAAAGGTTTTGCTATTGGTGCTGCAGGTTTGGCTGCACTGGCAATCATTGCTGCATTCATACAAGTCATCTCCTCACAGGTTGAGGGTTTCAGTCTGGACATAGGCAACCCGAAAGTCCTAATGGGTATGTTCTTGGGTGGTATTTTCCCATTCATTGTTTCAGCCATGACTATGCGGGCTGTGGGTGATGCTGCATTTGATATGATCAAAGAAATTCGTCGTCAGTTCAAAGAAATTCCAGGCTTGATGGAAGGTAAGGCTCAACCAGACAGCAAAAAATGTGTTGATATTGCGACTAAAGCTGCTTTGAAACGCATGATGGGCCCAGGTGCTCTGGCAGTTTTGGCACCTGTTGTGGTTGGTTTTGGTTTGGGTGCTGCTGCTTTGGGCGGCATGCTTGGTGGCGCACTGATCAGTTGTGTGTTGTTGGCGCTAACTATGGCCAATGCCGGCGGTGCTTGGGACAATGCCAAGAAATATGTTGAAAAAGGTAATCTGGGAGGAAAAGGCTCTGATGTCCATAAGGCTGCTGTTGTTGGTGATACTGTTGGCGATCCATTCAAGGATACTTCTGGTCCTGCCATGAATATCTTGATCAATGTGATGGCCATCGTCAGTCTGGTGATTGCACCTTTATTGGCACAGATGCCATATGGTATTTTTGGTTAATAATTGTTAACTTTGATGTTAAAAGCCCCGAAAGGGGCTTTTTTAATCGCGATAGCAAATGACATGCGTTATTATTATTGGGTTAGAAAGTTACTGAAGTCATGAGTTACGATATCAAACAATACAAACAGGGTGATATTATTTTCCATGGTGGGGACAGTTCTGACTGTGCTTATATTATTGAGCAAGGCCAGGTAGAAATTTTTGTGGCTTCCAATGACACCATTATTGATATCCTTAATGAGGGTGAGTTGTTTGGTGAAATGGGGGTTTTGGATCAGTCACCTCGGTCCACATCTGCACGTGCTTTAACTCCTTTAACACTCATAGAAGTTAAAACCCAACAAATCACCAATCGCTTGAGTGAAAGTGATCCAATTGTTAAAGCGCTGGTTGGTGTATTGTTGAAAAGATTTCGTTCTATGTTGCCCAGTCAAAGCAGGGGGAGAGATAACAGTTTATTAGATCAAGTGGCTTCGGTGATTGAGCAAACAGGGTTGTCAAAATTCAAATTAGAAAGTGAATTGCGTGGTGCCATCAATAAGGGTGAAGTACAGACGGTTTTTCAACCAATCAGTGACATCAAAAGCCAAAAAATAACTGGCTTTGAAGCACTTAGTCGTTGGACTCATCCAACCAGAGGGTTTATCTCACCAGTTGAATTCATAGCTTTGGCAGAAGAGACAGATTTAATTATAGAGGTGGGCGATTTGGTCTTTACCCGCGCTATTGAGTTACTCTCAAAATTACCTGAACATGTTTTTATTAATATTAATGTTTCTTCAAAGCAACTCGATGATGATGATTTCTTGAATCGAGTGGTAGCAAAAACCAAAGATCACGGTGTAAATCCTGAACGTTTGAAATTGGAAATTACGGAAACCATGGTGGTTGATTTTAAACTGGCAAAAAAATGGTTAAACAAGTGCCGCGCTATTGGTTTTCCTGTTTGTGCTGATGACTTTGGTACGGGTCATTCTGGTATGGAACAATTACTTGAGCTGGATTTTGATGTGCTGAAAGTTGACCAAGTTTTTATCCGCAACATGTTCAAGAACCAAAGATATCAAACCATTCTGCAGAGTATTGCTAATATGGCTCACGCATTGAAGACCAAGTTGGTTGCTGAAGGTATTGAAAGCGAAGATGAGTATCGGGTGCTAAAAAATTTAGGTTTCGACTTTGGTCAGGGTTATTTCTTTGGTAAACCGATGTCGGAGGAATGTGCATTAAAACTAGACTTTTAGAGAATAATAAAATTTTTGACTTATTTAACAGGTTGAAAATGGTGGTCTGGTTAAAGTCACATAATCGAGTGAGGCTGTAAAAAAGCTTCATCACCTATGGTCTACACAAAGCTTTCTTCGAATTTTTATTAATTTAATAAAGAACTTCTCATTTAAAAATATTTTGCTTACAATATTAGTGTGGGTAAGAAGTCGCTACATCTGTGGGATATGGTCAAAGTCCCGGTAGCGACATTAGGTGAATTCATTCTTGGAATGATGCAACCTTTGTTGGCCGGGCTTATATGCTCGGCCAACCTTTTAAGTCTTTCTGTTTATAGCAAACCCACCGAATATAAACGCCAGCTGAACGGAGATACAATGTTCAGACTTTGTTCATCAGACCCTGCATAAAATCATTTCATGATTATCCAATTGGAGAATATGATGAAAAAAATTACCATAACTGCTTTATTGATTGGGCTACCGATGTTGGTGACTGCAAGCCGCTACAGTAACATTAACTACGGTCGAGTTGTTGAAGTTGAACCCATTTATCAGCAAGTCTCGATTCCAGAAGAAAGGCAAGTTTGTGACCGTCGCAGAAATCATCATGGTTATCAAAGTCATAGGAATAAAAACTCAGCAGGCAAAGCCATTTTAGGTGGCATCATTGGTGGTGCCATAGGCAACCGTTTTGGTAAAGGTCGAGGGCGTGATGCCTCAACTGCATTGGGTGTTTTAATTGGAGCTGGAATTGGCGCTAACAAAGGTAATTACAGCCATCGTTATAACCGTCAAAGTTGTTATATAGAAACTTTCTATCGAGATGAAGAGCGTTTTATGGGCTATGATGTGACTTATGAATACAATGGGGATTTGTATCAAACTCAAATGCAAGAGCACCCAGGGGATAGGGTGAGATTAAGGGTCAATGTAGATGTGATTGACTGAATTGAAAAACAACTCATCAAAAGGCGCAAATATGCGCCTTTTTTTATGAAAAAAAAGTTGATGCATGTCAACTTTAGGCAGGGTTGTCATCAAATTGTCACCTTAAATAATTCAATGAAACAGCGCTTCGGGTTAAAATAGATAACATCAAAGTATGGAACATTTTTAGTTTTTCATCAACCAAGTCAGTGCCAGCAAACCTTGCTGTATTAAGCAAGTGGTTTATAGGTGATGATTGGTTGTGCTATATGACCAGTCAGTATATTGATTGCCGCTAAATATCAGAAAATAATATGAAAACAGAACAAAAGAAAATTAATCCAGAAGAAGCGAAAAAGTTATTACTCAAACATTCTGACCACAAATTTGTGATGAAGAAAAAAAACACCATTTCAGGCAAAGAGCTGTTACGCCTGAGCCATGCTGCAGGTGAGTATCCTTACGATACCAAAATCGCGCTTATAGAATATGAAACTGAAAAGCATTTATTGCAAACAGAACTGCTAAAAGTACAGAGTTGGGTCAAGGAGACAGGTCAAAGAATAGTGTGTTTGTTTGAAGGACGTGATGCTGCTGGTAAAGGTGGAACCATTAAGCGTTTTATGGAACACCTGAATCCTCGTGCTGCACATGTGGTGGCGTTAGAGAAACCAACGGAACGCGAAAAAGGACAGTGGTATTTTCAGCGGTATATAACGCAATTGCCTACACGAGGAGAAATGGTGTTCTTTGATCGCTCTTGGTATAACCGTGCTGGTGTTGAACGGGTGATGAATTTTTGTACTGAAGATGAATATGAAGAGTTCATCAGACAGGTGTTTCCATTTGAACAAATGCTGGTTAATTCAGGGATTATTTTGTTTAAATTTTGGTTCTCAGTCACACGTCAAGAACAGCTGCGCCGTTTTCACAGCCGCAAGAATGATCCATTGAAACACTGGAAACTCAGTCCCGTTGATGTAGAATCTCTGGATAAGTGGGACGATTACACCAAGGCTAAGAAGGACATGTTTTTTCATACTGACAATCCATTAACACCTTGGACAGTTATTAAATCTGATGATAAAAAACGCGCACGCATAAATTGTATGCGTTATTTTCTAAGCAATTTAGACTATCCGAATAAGGATCTATCCATCGTGCAAAACTATGATGAAAATATAGTTGGGTCAGTCGATAAAATGTATCCTTATGCTACTTTAAAGGCACTTGCAAATGAGAAATAGAAATAAACCGGATTTAGATTCAATAGAGTGTGCAAAAATATTAGCAGATGTGAAAACATATGCAAATCAAGTTAAAAAGATGCACCAAGAGATCAAGCTGATGCTAGAGGAGAGTAGAAAGTTGAAGTCTGATGTTGATGTGATTCAACATGAAGAGGTACAACAACAAATGTTGCGTTTAGCCAGTAAGGCTGCAAAAAAAGCAGCTAAGAAAAGCATAGCTAAAGCAAAAATCAAGGAAAAGCTATATCCTCAAAATAAAGATTCGTAGCTGAATGACTTTTAGGGCAGAAAGAGGATGGCATCTTGATGGATGCCATCCTTTTGTTTAAAGTGATTTAACTGTTTTGATGATATTATCAACAGTAAAACCAAAGTGTTCGAACAAAACATTACCTGGTGCTGATTCGCCAAAAGTATTTTGGCTGATGATCTCGCCATTAAGACCAACGTATTTATACCAAAAATCACCTTGTGCTGCTTCAACAGCCACGCGTTTGGTAACTGAAATTGGTAAGACAGCGTTTTGATATGACTCATCTTGTTGTTCAAACGCCTCTGCACATGGCATCGAAACCAAGCGCGTTGGTACACCATCATGATTGAGTTGAGTGACAGCCTTGGCGGCGATGCCAACTTCAGAACCGGTAGCAATAACGATCACTTCTGGTGTCGACTTGCTATCAATCAACACATAGGCCCCTTTGTAAATGTTATCGATTTGGGCATCAGTTCTGGTTTGATGGTCTACCCCTTGGCGAGTGAATAACAAACAAGTAGGTCCATCTGTTTTTTCTACAGCAGCTTGCCAGGCAACTACAGATTCAACCGCATCACAAGGTCGCCACACATGCATGTTTGGAATCATTCTTAATGTTGGCGTTTGTTCAACTGGTTGGTGTGTTGGGCCATCTTCACCAACGCCAATGGAATCATGCGTATAAACAAAAATGTTCCTGATTTTCATTAAAGCAGCCATACGCAAGGCATTTCTGGCGTATTCTGAAAACATTAAAAAGGTTGCGCTGTATGGCAAAATGCCCCCGTGTAGCGCCATACCATTGGTGATGGCACTCATGGCAAACTCTCTAACACCATAAGACATGTAGTTCCCAGAAAAGTCACCATTATTGATGGATTTTGAACCCGACCAAAAGGTATTATTTGAAGGAGTTAAATCTGCAGAACCACCGAAAAATTCAGGCAACAGTGGACCAAGTCCTTCCAGTGCATGTTTAGATGCTTTGCGAGTGGCCATTTGTGGGGCGTCTTGAGCTGTTTGAGCCACGTACGCTTGAACTCTTTCTGTCCAGTTCTGGGGTAAATGACCAGCCATGCGACGTTGTAACTCGGTAGCTAATTCTGGATGTTCGTTGGTATAGGCATCGAATTGTCTTTGCCATGTGTTTTCGGTGTCAGCGCCTTTGGCCTTCGCATCCCAAGCCTGATAAATTGATTCTGGAATTTCAAATGGTGCGTATGGCCAATTTAATGCCACTCTGGTGGCTTGGATTTCCTCAGGTCCTAATGGAGCACCGTGGCAGTCATGAGAACCTGCTTTGTTTGGCGCACCGTAACCAATAACGGTCTTGGCACAAATTAAAGTTGGTTGTGTTTTGTTTTCTTTGGCCGCCGCAATAGCGGCTTTCACTTTAGATGCGTTCTGGCCGTCAACTGCTTCAATGACCTGCCAACCATAAGCTCTGAATCGAGCTGGTGTGTCGTCAGTGAACCAACCATCAACTTTGCCATCAATAGAAATGTTATTATCATCGTAAATCGCAATCAGCTTGCCGAGTTTCAGGGTGCCAGCCAAAGAACAGGCCTCATGTGAAATACCTTCCATGAGACATCCATCGCCCAAGAACACATAGGTGTGATGATCAATAACCTGATGATCGTTTTGATTGAATTGTTCAGCCAGTAGTTTTTCTGATAAAGCCATACCAACTGCATTGGCAATGCCCTGTCCTAGAGGACCTGTGGTCGTTTCAATGCCAGGTGTGTAACCATATTCAGGATGGCCTGGGGTTTTTGAGTGTAGTTGTCTGAATTTTTTTAAATCATCCATGCTCAAGTCATAACCTGAAAGGTGTAATGCGGCATAAGGGAGCATAGAACCATGGCCATTGGACATCACGAAACGGTCGCGATTGATCCAGTGTGGATTTTGTGGGTTGTGTTTAAGGAAGTCATTAAAGACGACTTCAGCGATATCGGCCATACCCATGGGAGCGCCAGGGTGTCCTGAGTTTGCTTGTTGAACAGCATCCATAGCGAGGAATCTGATGGCATTAGCGAGTTTTTTTCTGTCTGTCATGAATATAATTTTGTTGATGTTGTATGGTTTGATTAAATGTATTTTATGGATTATTTTATTTATTAACAATCAATAGCTATGTCATTGAGTGACTTTGGACAAGGTGCGAAGTCAGCTTTTTCGAAAAAACGTTTTAGATATCAGTCGTACGTGCAGTGGTTTGAATTATACAACTTTATCCGATTAAGGTTGAAAGAAATATAAGGAATGCTATTGGGTCTTTGGTCTCCGTTCCAAGTTCAATTCTACCTGCTACATCCTTGCAGTCGTAAAACCTATATGACTTATATAGAAGTGTGAAATACAGGTGAGTGTTTTGGAGAAACTGCTGTGCTTACAGGCATTGTTCTTGCTTTGTGTCAATTGTGTAACTTTTTCAGGAGCAAATTTAAACTGTAATTGAAAACAATCGTACTGATGTTCTATTTGAGTTAGAATTTATTCCTTTATCAGTGAGACTTTTGTTGATTTCATATGGTAGGCTAATCAGTCAGAATAACGATAATTGGCTATTTGCCATTAGGCAGCAGAATCTAATGTTCTGTAAGATATTCACCCCAACAGAGGATAGTTAAGTTATGTATTTATCGCTACTGAGCAAATTATTACGCGATTCGTTTCGTGATTTGATGCCCATTGTTGTAGTTATTGTATTTTTTCAGCTCTTTGTTATTCAGGCAGTTCCCAGTGACTGGATTGACACCACGCTGGGTATGGGGATTGTTGGAGTGGGGTTGGCCATCTTTTTGCTTGGGCTTGAAATCGGCATTTTTCCGGTTGGCGAAAATCTGGCCAGAGACTTTGCTAAAAGTAAACGCCTGTTCTGGCTATTAATATTTGGTTTTTTGGTTGGTTTTGGTACAACCGTTGCAGAACCAGCTTTAATTGTTATTGCCCATAAGGCGGCTGATATCAGTCAGGGGCGTATTGAATCAACCGTTTTGCGTTTAGTGGTGGCATTTTCTGTTGGTTTTGCCATTTTGCTGGGAGTATGGCGAATCTTAAAAGGACACCCGATTCATTATTATATCATCACTGGGTATGTGTTAGTGGTGGGTACTACTTTCTTTGCGCCCAATGAAATTGTGGGTTTGGCTTATGATTTGGGAGGGGTGACTACTTCGACTGTAACCGTACCGTTGGTTGCTGCACTTGGGATTGGGCTTGCATCAAGCATCAAGGGGCGTAACCCCATGATTGATGGATTTGGCTTAATTGCAATGGCGTCACTAACGCCTATGATCTTTGTACAGTTGTATGGCATTTTTGTTTACAACTTCGTTGAAGTACAGGAAGTGGCTGAAGTGGTTATTTCTTCTGTACCATCCAACAGCATCAGTATCACTCCAAATTATTTGATCAAAGGGCTGATTAACACAACACTTGATGTGTTGCCGATTGTGGGAATTATACTGTTTTTTCAATTGGTCGTACTTAAAAAACCACTTGAGGGTTGGAGAAAAGTTGTTCTGGGCTTTGTGCTGGTTATTTTAGGTTTGGATGCCTTCATTTTAGGGCTTGAAATGGGGTTATTTGCTTTGGGCGAGACCATGGCATTTGAACTGACTTCACTGAACTCTACTGGTACTATTTATGCTTTCGCATTTCTGATTGGCATATCTACTACTTTTGCTGAGCCTGCATTGATAGCGATCAGTAAAAAATCTGTTGAAATCAGTGATGGACGTATCAATGATCTGATGTTAAGAAGTTTTGTGGCATTAGGTGTGGGTATTGGCATCACATTAGGAGCACATCGAATCATCGATGGCGAGCAAATACATTATTACATTATTGTCGGTTATGCTTTGGTTATTTTGTTAACCAGTTTCGCACCACGTTATATTATTCCTATTGCCTACGACAGTGGTGGGGTTACGACTTCTACCATTACAGTTCCGCTGGTGGCGGCTTTGGGTATTGGGTTGGCAAGTAATATTCCAGGAAGGGATCCGCTGATAGATGGTTTTGGTCTCATTGCTTTTGCATCTCTGTTTCCAATGCTGACGGTCATGATATATGGTGTGGCGATCGATAGATTTAAAGTCAGAACCGATACACAAATTGATGAACAGTATAAAACTGCGAAAGATGTGGAAAATCCATTTCGTCCTAAAATTGGACATTCGGTTATTGTTGATGGCAAGCCCCTGCCAGAACTGGCCGATGAGCTGGATTTGCACTTCAGTGCATTGGTGCTTATTGTACCCAAAGATAAAAAAGAATTGGCCGTTGAGTCTGCAAAAAATGCGGGTGCTTCAGGAGTGACTATTCTCGATGCAGAAGGCATGGGCCTGAGTAAGTTTGATAATTTATTCCGAGTCAATCATGAAATAAGCGATACAGTTTTGATATTTTTATTGCCAAATCATATGATCAATGGAGTATTAGAGGCCATTATTCATCGCTTACACATCAATTCGACCGAAGATGGTATTGCATTTACTTTCCCGATCAACCAATTGAACGGAATTTCTTTGCGACAAGTTGATGTATTCAAGGATAAGCTTGATAAAAAGAGTCATATGTCATTATGATACTCAAGTTTATTGATATAAGGATAAGAGATCCAAGGGATTAGTATGTTTGCTCTATTAAAATAAACATAATAAGCTGTGTACAATAATTGAGAGGTCATTATGGCAAAGAAAAAAACATTGAAGAAGGCAGTATCTGCTGATAAGAAGTCGCCTAAACTGGCAGAGACTTTGGTTGGCTCTGCCAACGAAATCTGGCTGGCGGGATTGGGTGCTTTTGCAAAAGCACAATCAGAAGGTAAAAAAATCTATGACAGATTGATTGATGAAGGCAAAGATTTTGAAAAATTGTTCAAAGAAGTCCCACAGAAAGCCGTTAGTGATGTGAAATCATCAGTTAGCTCAACTGTGAATACCGCTAAGAAAAGGGCTTCTGAAAGTTGGGACAAACTGGAAGATGTGTTTGAAAAACGAGTTGAAAAATCATTAAAAAGCTTGGGCGTACCTACTAACAATGAGTTGGGTGACTTATTGAAGCGTATCGATACCTTAACTAAAGAGGTCTCAAAATTAGCTAAAGACACCGGTTCTAAAGCTAAGAAAAAAGCCACCAAAACAGCTAAAGAAGCTGAGAAAACAGTGAAGAAAACTGCATCAAAGGTAACTGCAACTGCAAAAAAAGCCACAGCCAGTGCTAAGAAAAAAGCCAACACGGTTAAGAAAAGTGTAAAAAAAGCCACGGCTGATGTTAAAAAAACCACTAAAAAAACAGTTAAAAAAGCTGCGTCTTCAGCTAAAAAGTCGACCAACAAAGGAGCATCAACGGCCAGTAAAACGGTAAAAAAAGCAGCTCCAAAGAAAACCACTTCTAAAAAGACTGCAACAAAAAAAGTGGCAAAAAAGAAAGTGACTAAGAAGGCTGTCAAAAAGTAATTTCTTAAGTTAAAAACTATGTTGTGAATAAAAAACCACCCATAGGGGTGGTTTTTTATTGCTTGCTGCGAATTTTTCGCTCTAATATATCTAAGGATTGTGTCAGCATATCTGACCAAGGTGAACTGTTGTGCTTCTGATCAATGAAGTGTTTAATCTTGCGTTTCTTCTGTGCAAGGTTGTGTTGATTCAGATACAAACCATGGCGTTTTAATATAGGTTCTAATTGTACTTGTTGATCAATGATGTGTTTGCGGGTGGAGCGGTAAGCATAGTCGCAGAGTTGGTCACGTTTTGAATAACTGAACAAATTAGAGCGAAACAGTGTCTCATCATTAGCATCGGGCTCAAATAACACGATGTCAGAATGTGGGAAAAGACTTTCGTATTTATCTAAACCCGATTTTAATCTGGATTGGACAATTGACCTGAAGGTTTGCGACAGTACCAATGGCAAGCCACCACTGACCAAACCTTTTTCATCTACTTTTAAGGTTCTTTCAAAAGGTACAATTGGATTTACTGCAAACAGTAAATGCGTGTCCTTTTTTAATGCGGCTGAAGCATTCATGGTTCGACGCAAAGCACCGTCGACATAAAATTTACCATCAATTTTTACCGGAGAATACAAACCGGGTAGAGCAGAGGAAGCCTGAACGGCTTTTGAAATAGGTACTTTGTTGTTGTCGTTGTTACCAAAGCCTGCGATTCTTCCACTGTTGAGTTCGCATGCCACAATATACAACTCTTTCTTGAGTTGTTTAAAGTCATTGGTTTGCCCATGATCTTTCAGAATGGTTTCTAAAAAAGCTTCCAGTTTTTCATTATTGAAAACGCCTGCTGGTAGAACCTTTCCTGCAATCTCCAGAACATCAACCATGCTTGTTTTAAGTGGGTTTTTAGCCCACTTGAGAATCGTTTTACTGACTAAAGTTGGTGTTTTGGCTAGGTTTAGCACGTAGTCTTTGTAAGCAGGTTGCAAGAAATGGTCAGGGTTAAAAGGGGTTTCAGTTTTTTTACTGAAGGCAAATATTTTTGCCATTTTTCTTAAATCAATGCCGTTGGCTAAACCGGCTGCAATGAATGCACCTGCACTGACGCCCACGTAAACATCTAATTCAGTGATTTCCAAAGGAGAGATGGAATCTTCGATGGCGCACAAAGCTCCCAATTCATAAAAAGCCCCTAGTGGGCCACCACCTGCCAAGGCAAGACCAAATTTTTGATTGCTTTCGATGGCGTCTTTTGCAGCTTTAACTGTAATCATGGGGTGCTATTATAGCGATGTGATTTATTTTGGCTATCTCAATGGGTGAAATTTTTGAAGGAGTTTGAGGTGGTGGTTGGTTTTAGGTTTAACATTGTGGTTCTGGGTAAATTTGTGAAACAATGACAGGCCAAAATGTGCTATAAATAAAAACTGCCAAAATAAGGAATGAAGGAGGGTGTAAATGATTAAAGTGTTGTTGGTTGATGATCATGATATTGTCAGAACAGGTATCAGACTGGTTGTTGAAAAAATGAACGGTATCAAAATTGTTGGCGAATGTAACGATGGATATGAAGCGCTGAATTTGGTTAAACAAGAAAAACCAGATGTGGTATTGATGGATGTGAATATGCCACGTATGAGTGGACTGGAAGCGACAAAAAAAATTACTGATATTGATCCCTATGTACGCATTATCATTCTAACCATCCATGCAGAAAACCCTTACCCCAAACAATTACTGGATGCAGGTGCCAATGGTTACCTGACTAAAGGGTGTGCTGCCTCTGAGTTAGATGATGCCATTAAGAAGGTCTATGCAGGTCAACGTTATGTGGGTGCAGATATTGCACAACAAATGGCTTTGTCTATGTTGCCAGGAGGTGGTGGAGAGTCTCCATTTGATGGTTTGACCAGTCGCGAGATGGAAGTTATGTTGTTATTGGTTCGGGGTAAAAAACCGAAGGAGATTGGTAAGATACTTGGTCTCAACGACAAAACAGTAGCAACTTATAAATACCGCATACTTGAAAAATTGGACATCAAGAATGATGTTAAACTCACACACTTGGCGATCAGGCATGGAGTTTTGGACCCTAAGGAAATCGGTCCTTTAGGCTAATATTGGCTTGAAATTCAATCAGTAGTGGCTATAATGCCCAGCTGTTCAAAAATAACAGCAAAAAAGCATAAATAAAGCTGTTATCTTAGGGTAATTTCCTTTAAAATTGCCCACCTTTTTTAGTGCCCCGAATTTTTAGAGGTAAATTATGGTAAAGATTAAATTAGTTAGGCATGGCGCCAAGCGTTCGCCTTTCTATAAAGTTGTGGCAACTGATTCCCGTTACGCAGGAGATGGTAAGGCTTTGGAGCGATTAGGTTTTTTCAATCCAATGGCTCGTGGTCAAGAAGTCAAGTTAAACTTAAATGTTGAGCGCATCAACCACTGGGTTGGCCTAGGTGCTCAATTATCAGATCGTGTTGGTTCTTTGCTTAAACAAGCGCAAAAATCTGCATAAATCAGAGCAATGAATAATGGCTTGATAACGGTAGGTAAGGTTACTGGTCATTATGGTGTTAAAGGTTGGTTAAAAGTATATTCTTACACCCAGCCAATGGAAAATATAGCCAGCTACTCAACTTGGATTGTGGGTGGTGAAGAAATCAAAGGAATCAAAGCCAAACGACATGGTAAAACTGTTGTTGCCTATTTAAAGGGTTGTGACAACCGAGAAAAATCACAACAGTACATTGGTTGTGAAATACAAATCAGTGTAACTGATTTGTTGGAATTGCAACAAGATGAATATTACTGGCATCAGTTAATTGGACTCACCGTTGAGAATCAACAAGGCGAGCAATTAGGAACAATTGATTCAATGTTTGAGACAGGTGCTAATGATGTCATGGTGATCAAAGGTGTTTCTGATAAGGAAACTTTGGTACCTTACATACAAGGTCAATTTATCACTTCAATAGACTTGAAAAATGGCAGGATGGTTGTTGACTGGGAATTGGAAGTCAATTGATGCATTTTAATGTCATCACATTATTCCCAGATATGGTGGCATCGGCTTTGAGCTACGGTGTTATCGGTAAGGCAATTGAAGCTGGTTTAATTGACATTGATTATATCAATCCACGCGATTTTGCTGAAAACAAGCACAATCATGTTGATGACAAACCTTTTGGTGGTGGCGCTGGTATGGTCATGATGTATGACCCATTGGCTAAGGCCATTGAAAGTGTTGGTAAAAGGATGCTGGGTGATGTTGTATTTATGTCACCACAAGGACAAACACTGAACCAGGCTATTTGTAATAACTTGGCGAAAAAGAACCACATTACTTTGGTTTGTGGTCGTTATGAAGGTATTGATCAGCGATTTGTTGAACAATATGTAGATAAAGAAATTTCTATTGGTGATTATGTCATCAGTGGTGGAGAAATGGCTGCTTGTGTGGTCATTGATGCTGTTGGACGTCAGTTAAAAGGCGTGCTTGGCGATGCTGAGTCAGCGGTGACTGACTCATTTATGGATGGTAAGTTGAGTATGCCTCAATATACCCGTTCAGATATGTTGGGACAATCAGGCGTCCCTGAAGTTTTGTTAAGTGGTCATCATCAGGCCATTAAGGCGTGGCGGGAACAACAAGCCATTGCCAACACAAAACACAAAAGGCCTGATCTTATGGCAGGCACCTCTGAGCGCAGTAAAAGCGACTCATGTACCCAGAAAAATGAATGATTAAGAGAATAAATCATGAGTGACATCATAAAACAAATAGAAGCTGCTCAATTACGCAGTGATTTACCAACTTTCAGCCCGGGTGATACTGTGGTTGTTGGTGTTAAAGTAATCGACGGCAGTCGTGAACGAGTTCAAAACTATGAAGGCGTGGTGATTGCAGTTAAAAACCGTGGCTTGAACTCAGCGTTTACTGTAAGAAAAATTTCTTATGGAGAAGGTGTTGAGCGTGTGTTTCAAACACACAGCCCAATGATTGACAGTGTTACTGTTAAGCGTCGTGGTAAAGTCAGAAGAGCCAAGTTGTACTACTTGCGTGGTCTGGAAGGAAAAGCTGCTCGAATTACAGAGAAGCTGGATACTAAAAAGTAATCACTGATAGAGAGAAATATTATGTCAAGAGTTTGCCAAGTTACTGGAAAGAAAACCACTGTAGGAAACAATGTTTCACATGCGATGAACAAAACCCGCAGAAGATTTTTGCCCAATTTACAAAACCACAAGTTTTGGGTAGAGAGTGAAAACAAGTGGGTTAAATTAAGGGTCTCAGCCAAAGGTATGAGAATCATTGATAAAAAAGGTATTGATGCTGTGTTGGCTGAAATGCGTCATCGTGGTGAGAAGGTGTAATCATGAGTAACAGTAAAAGAGATAAAATCAAGTTGGTTTCAAGTGCCGGTACCGGTCACTACTATACCACTGATAAAAATAAGAAAAACACGCCTGATAAAATGGAAATGAAAAAATACGATCCTGTTGTCAGAAAACACGTGATTTATAACGAAAAGAAAATCAAATAATATATTTTGATGAAGCGTTTGGGGTGATTAGCCTCAAACATAATGTCTACCAGGTTCACAATTCGTTGCAGGGTGCTTGTTCGTACAAGTTGTTGCGATTGAATCTGGTATTGAAATAACCCTAAAACATAGGAAAATTAAAAATGGCAAAAGTTACTGTCAAACAGCTGCTGGATGCTGGTGCTCACTTTGGGCATAACACCAGATATTGGAACCCCAAAATGGCCCCTTATATTTTTGGTTCAAGAAACAAAATTCATATCATTGACTTAAGAAAGACTGAAGAAATGATGAATGATGCCATGAATTTCATGGGCAAGATCGCATCAAGACGCGGTAAAGTTATGTTCGTTGGTACCAAACGTGCAGCCAGCAAGGCGGTTAAGGAAGAAGCAAAACGTTGTGGTATGCCATTTGTCTCTCACCGTTGGTTAGGTGGTATGTTGACCAATTACAAAACAGTAAAAGCTTCTATTAATCGCTTAAAAGATATTGAGTCTATGCAAGCTGATGGTCGTATTGAGCGTTTTGTCAAGAAAGAGCAACTTAACATGGAACGTGAAAGAGTTAAGTTAGAAAAAACATTGGGTGGTATCAAAGACATGAAAGGTTTACCTGATGCTTTGTTCATTTTAGATACTCGCTATGAATCAATCGCCATCAATGAAGCCAAAAAACTAGGTATTCCTGTGGTTGCAGTGGTCGATACCAATAACAGCTTTGATCAAATTGACTACGTCATTCCAGCCAATGATGATGCCATGAAAGCCATCAGATTATATGCTGCTACTGCTGCTGATTCTATTCTGGAAGGTAAGGCTGCGATGCAGATCAATGTCAAAGAAGAGGCATCTGCCAAGAAGGAAAAACCAAAAGCTGAAGAGAAGCCAACAATCGTAACACCTGAAGTTAAAACTACAGAAGTTGCAGCGGCACCTTTAGCGGAAAAAGTGGAAGTGGCTAAAGAAGAAGTCAAAGAAGTGGTGGCCAAAGATATCGATGATAATGAAGTAAAAGAAGCAGTGGCTGTTGTAGAAAACGAGAAGAAAGTCACTAAGAAAACGACTAAGAAAAAAACCACTAAGAAAAAAACGACTAAAAAGAAAACCACCAAGAAAAAAACCACTAAGAAAAAAGTGACCAAAAAAACTGAAGAATAAACACTTTAGTTAAACAATTTAAAAGTCTGGTTCTGGTGTAGTGTTTTAAATGTAACACTATTAAGGGCCAGACTATTTTTACATATTGAACGAGGAAAAAAACATGAGTATTACTGCTGCAATGGTTAAAGAATTACGTGAGATCACCGGTGCCGGTATGATGGAGTGTAAAAAAGCATTGGTTGAAACCGATGGTAATTTAGAAGTGGCCATCGAGAACATGAGAAAGTCTGGTGCTGCAAAAGCTGCTAAAAAATCAGGTCGAGTTGCTGCTGATGGCATAGTGAAAATTGCTGCTTCAGCTGATAACAAAACTGCAGTATTGGTTGAAGTGAATTGTGAAACAGACTTTGTTGCCAAAGATGAAAACTTCTTGGGTTTCACAGATGCTGTTGTTAATGCTGCTTTAGCAAGTAAAGCCACAGATGTTGGAACTGTCATGGCGGCTGAGGTTGATGGTAAATCATTAGAGCAATTGAGAACTGATTTGGTTGCCAAAATTGGTGAGAACATCCAGGTCAGGCGTGTACAGTTGGTTGAGAGTGCCGATGGTGCTGTAGGTCATTACTCACATGGTAAAAACATTGGTGTGGTTGTTGCGACAACTGGTGGCGATGAGGAATTGATCAAAGATTTGGCCATGCACATTGCTGCTGCTAACCCTGAATACATTTCTGAGGCCCAAGTACCTGCTGCTCAGTTGGAAAAGGAAAAAGAGATTTTAGTTGCTCAAGCACAAGATTCTGGTAAACCTGCTGAAATCATTGAAAAAATGGTTGGTGGACGCATCAGAAAGTATTTGGCAGAGATTACATTGGTAGGTCAACCTTTTGTTAAAGATCCAGACATGACAGTTGAGAAATTATTGAGTTCTAAAAACGCAGATGTGGTAGAATTTGTGCGTTTTGAAGTTGGCGAAGGTATCGAGAAAAAAGAAGATAACTTTGTTGAAGAGGTAATGGCTCAAGCGCGTGGAAACTGATTCGATTAAATACAAAAGAATTCTGCTGAAACTCAGCGGAGAAGCATTGATGGGAGCTGAGGATTATGGGATTGATCCTCAGGTCATCAATCGCATATCAAAAGAAATCGCCCAGGTTCATCAACTGGGCGTTCAAATTGGCATTGTGATTGGAGGAGGTAATATCTTTCGCGGCGCTGGTTTGAGTAAATCTGGTATCGATCGTGTGACTGGTGATCATATGGGGATGCTAGCAACTGTGATGAATTCATTGGCTTTGCAAAATGCATTGGAAAAGCAGAATATCAAAGTTCGGGTAATGTCAGCCATTGGCATACACGAAGTTTGTGAAGATTACATCAGGCGTCGTGCGATCAGACACTTGGAAAAAGGTAATATCACGGTTTTTGCAGCAGGCATAGGCAACCCTTTCTTTACCACTGACTCGGCTGCCAGCTTGCGCGCCATTGAAATCAATGCAGATATTGTCCTTAAAGCAACTAAAGTTGATGGTATTTATTCAGCTGATCCGGTCACGGATCCGAATGCTTTCAAATATGACCATTTAACTTATGATGAGGTCATTGAGAAAAAGTTAGCAGTTATGGATACTTCAGCTGTGGTGTTGTGTCGGGATCGTAAAATGCCTATCCAAATTTTCAATATGAACAAAGAAAACGCTTTGATGGATATCGTCAAAGGCAGTACTATTGGTACAATTGTGACCGCAGAATAAGGAGCAGAATATGATCGATGAAATCATTAAAGAAGCAGATCAACGTATGAGCAAAACGATTGAAGCATTGCACAATGAACTCAAGGGAGTGCGTACTGGCCGTGCTAATACCAGCTTATTGGATGGCATTATGGTCGATTATTATGGTTCAGCATCTGCACTGAATCAGGTGGCTAATGTATCCGTACAAGATTCCAGAACTTTAACTGTGACACCTTGGGAAAAAACCATGATTGAGCCGATTGAAAAAGCCATCATGACTTCAAACTTGGGTTTGAACCCAGTAAGTGCGGGTATGGTTATTCGTATTCCGTTACCACCTTTAACTGAAGAACGCAGAAAGGATCTGGTTAAACTGGTTGGCCAGATAGCTGAGAACAGCAAGATAGCCATTCGTAACATTCGGCGTGATGCCAATACCCAACTAAAAACCATGCTCAATGATAAAGAAATCACTGAAGATGATTTGCGAGGAGCAGAAAAAGGTGTACAGGATGTGACTGATCGATTTGTCAAGCAAGTGGATGATGTGATTGCTGACAAAGAAAAAGAATTGATGGAAATTTAATCAATAGAACCACTGAATTGAACCAATGAATCTCAAGCACATCGCCATAATCATGGATGGAAACGGGCGATGGGCAACCCAACGTAAACGCCCTCGAACGTTTGGTCACCAGGCTGGTGTTAAAACTGTTCGTTCAACCATTGAGACCTGTGTCAAGCATGGCATTCCTAACTTAACTTTGTTTGCTTTCAGCAGTGAAAATTGGTCACGGCCTGAAAAAGAGGTTCAAAGACTGATGGAATTGTTTATGCGATCTTTGAATAAGGAAACCGCAGAGTTACTTAAACAAGGCGTTAAACAAAGCTTCATAGGTGATTTAAATCGCTTTTCAGAAAAGTTGCAGCACAAAATGTTTGAAGTATCAGAGTTGCACCCCGAAGACTTGAAGTTAAACTTGAACATTGCCGTTAATTATGGTGGCAAATGGGATGTGGTTGATGCAGCTAAGAACTTTGCGTCAGATGTTCTGAATGGTAAAACCTCAATTGATGATTTATCTGAAGAACAATTCAATAATTATTTGTCATTGGGAGATGGGCCAATGGTGGATTTGTTGATACGTACCGGTGGTGAGCACCGTATTTCAAACTTCCTGTTGTGGCAAATAGCATATGCGGAAATATTTTTTGAAGACACGCTTTGGCCTGACTTTGATGCCACGACATTCAGTCAAATAATCAACAAATTTCAACAAAGAGAACGTCGTTTTGGCCAAACCAGTGAACAAATAAAGGAGCAAAAAGATGCTTAAACAAAGAATTATCACTGCTGTGTTATTGGCTCCAATTCTATTGACCATTGTGATTTATGGAAACCCATATTGGTTTGCTTTCTTGGTTTTCGTGTTACAGTCAGCTGCAACCTACGAATGGTTAAAGATTAATAAACTGAGCATAACCTTAGCTATATTAAATGGTGTGGTTATCGGTATTTTTACCTATTTCATTACCTATAGATATCACTTGTCACTACAGAGTTGGATCATTTTGTATGGTTTTATTTGGTTGTTGGCCTTACTTTGGTTAAAAAATCATCGGTGGGGTTATGATAATTCAAGTCAACAATTATTAACTAAAGGTATTTTAGGTGTGCTGGCCATTGCTTTGTTTGCTGTTGCCTTGATACATTTATACGCCATTGAAGACGGTAAGTGGTGGACATTGGCCTTGTTTTTTCTGATTTGGGTGGCTGACATTGGGGCTTATGCCAGCGGTAAGCTCATGGGTCAGCATAAGCTGGCTATAAATATCAGTCCTGGAAAAACCTGGGAAGGTGTAGTAGGTGCACAATTGTTGGTTGCGGTTTATGCCATTGTTATCAGTATCTATCTTGATTTAACTTGGCAAAAAGCCTTGCTCATAATGATACCTGTGGCTTTATTTTCAGTGGTTGGTGATTTGTCTGCCAGCCTGGGTAAGCGCCAAGCTCAAGTGAAAGACAGTTCAAACCTGTTACCTGGTCATGGTGGTTTTATTGATCGTTTTGATAGTTTAATTGCTGCGGCACCACTGTACTTCTTTTTGTTGCAAACCACATGAAGTCTGTATCCATATTGGGAGCTACTGGATCAATTGGTGATTCAACACTGGCCATTATGCGCAGGCACCCTGATAAGTTCAACATACATAGCTTGAGTGCCCATAAAAATACAGCCAAGCTGATCAAGCTGGTTGAAGAGTTCAAGCCTATGCATGTTGTCGTCACTGATGAATCTGCTTACCTAACTGTTAAGTCTGCAATTAAAAGAACTGAAATTCAAGTGCATTCTGGAGCTGACGTCTTGAATGAAATTGTTGTGGATGATGAAGTTGATTTAGTGGTTGCTGGGATTGTCGGTAATGCTGGCATGGATTCTGTATTGTCAGCCGTTCAGGCGGGCAAAACACTGTTGTTGGCAAATAAAGAATCTATTGTTGCAGCAGGTGCCTTAGTGATGCCACTGGCACAAAAAACGGGTGCAAGAATAGTGCCATTGGATTCTGAACACAATGCGATTTATCAATGTTTAGGAGGTACTTATCAAGTGGGCACGCATCCCAAAGATGTCAGCAGCATAACGCTAACAGCTTCGGGTGGTCCTTTCTGGAATAAGTCACAGTCTGAATTCAGCATGATTACCCCTGATCAAGCTGTTGCACATCCCAAATGGGATATGGGCGCTAAAATTTCAGTTGATTCTGCCACCTTAATGAATAAAGGCTTGGAGATTATTGAGGCACATTGGTTATTTAATATGCCTAATGATGAAATTAAGGTTGTCGTCCACCCACAGAGCATTGTTCATTCTATGGTAAATTTTTTGGATGGTTCAGTGTTGGCTCAAATGGGTTGTCCCGATATGCAAATTCCAATCTCGCATGGTTTGGGTTTAGGTGAACGCTTAAGTAATGATGCTGATTTCTTGGACTTAATTGCATTGGGTCGATTGACTTTTTTTGAGGCTGATATGGAAAAATTCACATGTTTACAATTAGCCAGAGATGCCATGATTGCTGGAGGGACAGCAGCAGCTATTCTGAATGCAGCTAATGAAGTAAACGTGGCTGCATTCTTAGCTGGTCAAATTCGATTTGACCAAATAGGCAGCTACAGTGCTAAAATATTAAATCAGATAGCTGTGGTGCCTGTTGAGTCTTTGTCACAATTAAAAGCATTGGACATTGAGGTGCGGCGAAAAACCTTGGCTTGTATTAATTCAGTAAAATAAGCAATGACAACAATTTTAGGCAGTATTTTTTGGCTTATCATCACCCTTGGGGTTTTGGTTACCTTTCACGAGTTAGGTCATTTTTGGATGGGCAGGCTTTTTAAAGTGAAAGTGATTCGTTTTTGTGTGGGCTTTGGTAAACCGATTTGGTCGAGGTTCGATAAACATGGGACCGAGATTGCTGTTGCACCGATTCCATTAGGAGGGTATGTCAAATTCTTAGACACTCGCGATTGCGATGTTCCGGCAGAGGATTTACATTACACTTTCAATAGCAAATCGTACTGGCAGAAAATGTTGATTATGATTGCGGGCCCTGTTTTTAATTTTATTTTGGCCTTTTTCTTGTATTGGTTGATGTTTGTTGTCGGTAAAAATGAAATACAACCCACATTGGGTGAACCCACCAAGATTATGCAAACAGCTGGCTTTCAAGCCAAAGATAAATTGAAGCGCGTTGATGGTGAGGTTATCAGAACCTGGTCAGATGTATCTTTAAACCTAATAACTGCAGGTATTGACAGGCGTGACATCGAAATTGAAGTTGAGACTGATTCAGGTACTTTGATTAATCGCATATTACCGTTAAGCCGGATAGCAGATGGTGTGGCAGAGGAGGATTTGATTGAACATATTGGCCTGAAGGGATACCGAATTCCGGTCGCTGCGAAAATGGGTGAACTTGATGTTGAACTTCCAGCAGCTAAAGCAGGTTTGCAAACGGGTGATGAATTGGTTCAAATTAACGAGATTAAAGTTGGTGACTGGTACGATGTGGTTGATGCCATCGGCAAAATTAAACGTGGGCCGATAGAAGTGTCTTTTGTACGTGATGGGGATTTGCAGCAGTTAACAATCCCGGATTTGATGCAAGATCCAGATAACCCAGGTAAAAAGATTCTAGGTATCAGACCTATCCAACCAACCCAAGCTGATCAGGCTTATGCTCAAAGCCTGCTGTTTAAGCTATCCTATGATCCAATCGCAGCCGTCCCAGAAGCTTTTAAACAGATTGGTAAAATCGCCAGTAAATCAGTAGAAATGATGTGGAAGCTGGTAACAGGTAAGGCTTCTGTTAAGAATTTATCAGGCCCCATAACCATTGCTCAAGTGGCTAATGATTCGGCATCAAGAGGTTTTGCTTGGTACTTGTCATTTTTGGCTTTAGTCAGTTTGAGTTTAGGTATTATTAACTTGGTACCCATTCCCATGTTGGACGGTGGCCAAATGCTATTTTTAACCATTGAGAAATTCAAAGGTTCTCCACTGACCGAACAATTCGAGATGAAAGCACAGTTTATTGGTATGTTTATGCTAATTTGTTTGATGTCTTTAGCTTTTTATAACGACATTTTAAGGTCAGTGTCTTAAAATACAGAAAAAATATAATCAAACCTATATGCGAAATCTAATTTTACTTTTGCTGCTTTTATCCTTCAATGTAAAAGCAACCGAATCATTCACGGTCAGTGACATCAGGATTATTGGTGCTGATAGAATTTCTCACGGTACCATATTTTCATATTTGCCTATTGAACGAGGCGATGTGGTTGATGCTGAAGCGATCAGATCTGGTATCAAAGGTGTCTTTTCAACTGGTTATTTCAGTGATGTGAAAATGCTAAAAGATGGTGCGGTTTTGATCGTTCAAGTTGAAGAGCGACCTGCGATTGCGACCATCAGGATTGATGGCAATAAAAGTATCAAAACAGAAGAGTTGATGCAAGGCTTGAACAGCATTGGTCTGGCCGAAGGTGAGGTTTTTGATAAACTTGAATTGGAAAAAGTTAAAAATGAATTGGTTCAACAGTTTTTCTCACGTGGTAAGTACAATGTTGAAATTGATGCCAACGTTAAACAATTAGAACGAAATCGTGTGCTGGTTAACATCAATATTGATGAAGGTAAAGCAGCCAAAATTAAACACATAAAAATTGTTGGTAATACGGTATTTACTGATGAGGAGTTGGTTGAAGTATTTGAATCAGACACCACTAATTGGCTTTCATGGTATTCTCAGGATGATCAATATTCAAAAGAAAAGCTCAATGGTGATTTGGAAAAATTGAAATCCTATTACCTTGATCGAGGTTATGTAAACGCAGAAGTTGAATCCGTTCAAGTGACCATCAGTAACGATAAAAAAGATATTTACATCACTGCCAACATCCAGGAAGGTGAACAATATAAGTTTGGTAAACAGGATCTGACTGGTGAGCTGATTTTTGATAAAGACATCATGAAGCGTTATTTGATAAGTGTTGAAGGAGAGACATTTGCTCAAAATAAAATTGAATTAACCAACACCACTTTGAAAGCGGTATTATCGAACCGAGGTTATGCCTTTGCTGAAATTCAACCAGTGCCAGAAATCAATGATGATGAAAAAAGAGTAGATGTCACTTATTTTGTGGTTCCTGGAAAAAAAGTTTATGTACGCAGAATTAATTTCATTGGTAACACCAAAACCAAAGATGAGGTGTTACGAAGAGAAATGCGCCAATTCGAAGGTGCGTGGTTTTCTCAAGCTTTGGTTGATCGATCAAAGTTAAGATTACAACAAAAACCCTATTTTGAAGAAGTTGAAATAGAAACAGAACAAGTTCCGGGCACAGAAGATCAAATCGATGTTAATGTGACTGTTAAAGAACGTAATTCAGGACAGTTTACTTTTGGCTTGGGTTTTTCACAGCTCAGCGGTTTAAATTTCTCAACCAGTGTTTCGTTACAAAACTTATTAGGCACTGGTAATACACTTTCTGTGGCTGTAAACACTTCAGATTTCTATAAAAGACTGAATTTGCTTTATGAGAACCCATATTTTACTGATGATGGCATTTCGCTGGGTTACAGTATTAATTTCACCAATATCAATCAGGGTGATGCGAATATTGCAAGATACAATTCAACCAATGGAAGTCTAGGTGTTCAAGCCAGTTTTCCGATCACTGAATTTGATCGGATTTATACTAATTTAGCTTATGAAAGAATATCTCTTCGTGCCAGCCCAAACGCAACAGCCCAGGCGATTGTGGATGACTTAATCGAATTAGGTGGTTATGCTTATAGATGTAGAAATACCCAGCCGTTGTTCGGAGAAGATGGGGAGGAGCTTCCTTTAAGGCCATTAACAGAGCAATGTTTTAGTGGTGAGACTATTCCGCCTGCAATGGGTATTGACGGTGAAACCATTCTGGCGCCTTCAGAATTGAGAAGGGCATTTACTTTATACAAAGCAGAAGCCAGGTGGGCCAGAGATAGCCGTAATAGATTCTTTAATCCAACCAGGGGATCATACCATTCGATTGGTTTTGAGGCTTCATTGCCAAGCAGTACTGCGGAATTCTATAAAATTAATTTGAAAGAGAATATATTGTTTCCTTTGAGCGATAAATTAACTTTATCATTAAGGGGTGAAATTGGTTATGGGGATGGTTATGGTGATACTTCTGGTTTACCATTCTTTGAGAACTTTTTTGCAGGTGGCGTCAGTTCAGTTAGGGGATACGATGATAATACCTTGGGGCCAAAATCGAATGTAGGTGGTCCGTTTCCAGCAGAAATTGAGCTGGGTATTCCTACTACATCACGAACAGGTGACCCTATTGGGGGCGCATTGAAAGTGGTTGGTTCTGCAGAATTGATATTCCCCACTCCGTTTGCTAAAGACACAAGCAATGCCGCAAGATTGGCATGGTTCGTTGATGTTGGTAATGTTTTTGATGATGCAGATTCATTTGAAGCAAGAGAGTTAAGGATGTCAACTGGTTTTGCTCTGAAATGGCAAGCGCCAGTAGGTCCGATTGTTATTTCCTATGCTTATCCGTTTAATAATGATCAATTGGATCGTACAGAACGGTTGCAATTTACCTTTGGTAACACGTTTTAAAACATGTCATTGTTGCGGTTAAAATATTTCATAGCTGGCTTGTATTTGTTGATAACAAGTGATGTTATAGCGGATGGTAAAATTGGTTATGTTGATATGGATATGTTGATCAGCCAATCACCACAGATTTTAGCTGCCAATCAAACTTTAACTGCAGAATTTGAAGAGCAAGACAACCGCATTTCAGAGCAGGAGGCAGATTTACACCAACTTGAAAATACCATCAGCAAAGAAGGTAATTTCATGACACCTGATAAACTTTCGGAGCTACAAGAGCGTGCCAGGATATTAGAGCGCCAAGTCAGAAGAGCGAGGGAGGATATGAAGGATGCCATTACTGTTCGTAATTCACAATTGGTAGATGATATCCAAAAAGAGATTCGGACCGTTGTCTCCCAATATGCGCAGGAAAATGGGTATGATGCAATTTTGATTAATGCTATTTTGTATGCCAATGAAAACATAGACATCACTGATGAAATTCTGCAAAAATTACGAGCAAAATATTCATCTGGTCAGTGAGGTTATTCTATGAAAACCTTAGCTGAGTTGGCTCAAATACAAGATTTAGAATTCAAAGGCGATGGTAATTTACTCTTAAAGTCAGTGGCAACTTTGGAAAATGCCACTCATGATCAAATCACATTCCTCGCTAACCCAAGTTATACCAAGTTTCTTAATCAAACCAAAGCAGGTGCGGTGATTCTATCTGCAACAGCAGCAGAGAGCTATCAGGGCAATGCTTTAATTTCAAATAATCCATACGTAACATTCGCACGCATTGCTCAGTTGTTTCATTCAATAAATGAAAACACAATGAAAGCCCAAACCGAAATTCATTCATCTGCAGTGGTATCAGAAAAAGTTAAACTTGGAGGTTTTGTGGCTGTGGGTCCTTTGTCATTCATCGGTGATGATGTGGTGATTGGGGATAACTGTGTTATTGGTTCACAGGTTTCGATTGGTGATGGCGTTAAACTAGGTAGCGATTGTCAGATTAAAGCAGGGGTTAAAATCGAAGCTGGTACAGTTATAGGTGATCGGGTGATCGTGCATCCTGGAGCAGTTATTGGTGCTGATGGCTTTGGTTTAGCCAGGGATAAATCAGGTTGGGTTAAAATACCGCAAACTGGTATTGTTGAAATTGGTGATGATTGTGAGATAGGTGCCAACACCACTATTGATTGTGGTGCCATCGAAAACACCAAGTTGGGCAATGATGTTCGTTTGGACAACCAAATTCAGATAGGTCATAATGTACAAATTGGCGATCATACCGTGATAGCTGGATGTACGGCTGTGGCAGGTTCAACCAAGATTGGTAAGAATTGTTTTATAGGCGGAGGAGTAGGTATTGTTGGTCACATAGAAATTTGTGATGGTGTCACCATTCAAGCAATGGCCTTGGTAACCCATTCAATCACAGAAGCTGACTCTTACAGTTCTGTTGCGCCTTTACAGCCAACTAAACAATGGCGCAGAAATGCTGTGAGGGTTAAACAATTAGACCAGCTGACAAAACGAGTGAAGCAATTGGAGAAAAATATTGATGACTGAACAAAACAAGAGCATTGGTGTTGAACAAATTATGGAACTTATCCCACATCGCTATCCTTTTTTGTTGGTGGATAAAGTATTGGATTACCAACCAGGTGAGTGGATTAAGGCCGTTAAAAATGTGACTTTTAATGAGCCGCAGTTTGAAGGTCATTTCCCAAGACATCCAGTTATGCCAGGTGTTATGTTAGTAGAAGGAATGGCACAAGCTGCTGGTGTGCTGACACAATTGTCAAGAAATGGCAGTGCCAATGATGCACTGTTCTATCTGGTCAAGGTTGATAATGCCAAATTCACTCAGATAGTCACGCCAGGAGATCAACTGGTGTTTGAGTGTCATATTAAAAAAGTAATCAAGAGTATGACACAATATCAATGCAAGGCGACGGTGGAGGGAAAAGTGGTGGCTAAAGCCGATATTTTATGTGCAGAGAAAAGTAAATGATCCACCCAACAGCAATAGTTGATGTTTCAGCAGAGATAGGTAATAACGTCAGTATTGGACCATACTGTGTTGTCGAGCCAGATACAGTCATAGGCGATGATTGTGTACTCAAATCTCATGTGGTAATAGCCAAGCACACCACGCTTGGAAAAGGTAATAAGATATATCCTTTTGCTTCAATAGGTGAAGACCCACAGGATAAAAAATTTGCTGATGAGTCGACTAAACTCATTATAGGTGATGGTAATACCATTCGTGAATATGTCACCATAAACAGGGGAACAGTAGATGATGCAGGAATAACACAGGTTGGCAATGATAACTGGATCATGGCTTATGTGCACATCGCTCACGATTGTGTATTAGGCAATCACACCATTTTAGCCAACTGTAGTTCACTTGCCGGACATGTTCATGTGGGTGATTACGCCATTTTAGGTGGCTTCAGCAAGATTCATCAATTTTGTCGCATAGGTGCGCATTCTTTTTCAGCAATGGACTCAGGCTTCCAAAAAGACCTTCCACCATTTGTTATGGCCCAAGGTAATCCAGCTAAACCACGAGCCATTAACTTTGAAGGTTTAAAGCGCCGTGGTTTTGATAAAAACCGAATATCCTTGATTAAAAAAGCATATCGGATTTTGTACAAATCAGACTTAAAGCTAGATCAAGCGGTGATTGAACTTAATCAAATTAGCAATGAATCTGAAGACGTTAGAATGATGGCTGATTTCATAGCAGGTTCAACCCGCAGTATTATTCGGTAATGCCTGAAGGGCTAAAAATAGCCGTGGTTGCTGGTGAAGCATCCAGTGATTTGTTAGGCGCCACTTTGCTTAATGATTTGTATGAGTTGATTCCTGAATTAAAAACCATTGCGGTAGGCGGTTCAAAAATCAAAGCCACCCCTGCTGAGGTGATTCAAGACAATGAAGTGTTTTCAGTTATGGGTTTAGCTGAAGTACTCAAGGATTTACCACAGCTATTGAAGATAAAGAAACAAATTGTTAAACAAATTATTGATTTCAAACCTGATGTTTTTATTGGAGTTGATTCACCGGATCTGAATTTTTCAATCGCCAAAACCCTGAAAAGAAATGACATACCTGTCATCCATTATGTAAGCCCATCAGTATGGGCATGGCGACCCAATAGAGTTTTTAAAATGCAGCAGTTTATTGATGGTTTATTGACTTTATTTCCTTTTGAAACTGATATATATGAACCAACTTCGATCAAGGCAAAATTTGTTGGTCATCCATTGGCACAAAGCATACCAATTAAGATCAATAAATCAAAAGAAAAAGAAAACATCAATGCGAGATGTGAGAATGTTTTGGCCTTATTGCCTGGCAGTAGGGTTCGAGAAATCAAAAGCCTGGTACCCGTTTTTGCAAAAACCATCAAAGAAATGAAACTGGGTTCTGACTGGCAGGTCATGAGCAGTAATGTGAGCTTGGATAAAATTGAACTGACGCAATCTTTATTGGATGCAGAAGGCATAAGGGTTGAATGGGTAAATGACACTACGGAGCTGTTGGCAGCTGCTGATTTTGCTTTACTTGGCTCGGGCACAGTGGCTTTGGAAGCCATGCTATGCAAAACCCCAATGGTTGTGGCCTATCAAATTTCATCTGTTACCTGGTGGATGGTTAATACTTTCAAGATGATGCAATTGCCTTATTATTCATTGCCAAACGTTTTGTATGGTGATTTTTTAGTGCCAGAAGTGATGCAAAAAGAGTTAAACGCAGAAAACTTGATTGCGGCTTGTGATTCAGTCATGAATAAAAAACCTCAAACAGGGTTGATTGATCAGTTTGAGAAGATTCACCGAACGCTGTTGCCAGATGCTGAAAACCAAGCAGCAATGGCAGTGAAAGAATTTTTGGAGCAAAGAAGTTGATTGCTGGTGTTGATGAAGCAGGCCGAGGCCCTCTGGCGGGACCTGTTACAGTTGCTGCGGTTATTTTAGAAAGTTCAATCTCTGGTTTGGATGATTCTAAGAAATTATCAGAGAAAAAACGTTTGTTATTGGTTGATGAAATAAAATCCAAGGCACTTTCGTGGTCTGTTGTTCACATATCTGTTGAACAAATTGATCGAATCAATATTTTCCAGGCTACCATGCAAGGTATGTTACAAGCGGTTGAACGATTAAGACTTACCCCCAAAAAGGTATTGGTTGATGGTAATAAAAGTCCTGATTTTGGTATTGAAAGTGAAGCCATTGTAGGTGGTGATGGAAAAGTTACAGCGATCAGTGCAGCATCAATTATTGCTAAAACAGAGCGTGATATGTTGATGCAAGAGCTTGATAAAAATTATCCTAATTATGGTTTTGCACAACACAAAGGCTATGGCACAAAACAACACTTACATGCGATCAAAACCCATGGGCCTTGTAGACATCATCGCAAAACTTTTGCTCCTGTGAGGAATTTACTGCAGATGGAGTTGTTGTAAGGTATGAATAATCAATTTATCCATCTTAATGTACACAGTGAATACGCGATTGTAGATTCAACCATCAGAATTTCGCAATTGATTGAAAAGGTTAAGGCGCTGGATATGCCGGCGGTGGCCATTACTGACATGAATAATGTGTTTGCCACTATTAAGTTTTTTAATGCTGCTAAAAAAGCTGGCATTAAACCCATCATTGGAGCTGATATTTGGGTATGTAACAGTGATAACCCCGATGAAGTGTTTGAGTTAACTCTATTGTGCCAAAACAGACAAGGGTATTTGCATTTAAGCCAAATTATTTCGCATGCCCAATACAATCGCAATAAGTATCATCAACCATGTGTGGACATGGCTTATATTCTTGAACATCATGCAGGTTTAATTGTATTGGCAGACAGTATGTTCAGCGATGCGGGTCGCTTCATTGCCAACCAAAAGTTAGATTTAGCTGTTGATGCGATGCTGCAGTGGCAAGCTGTTTTCGGTGATCGTTATTATTTAGCAGTTGCTGAGGTTGGTCGTGAGCAGGAGATGACATTTAATTCTGCTGCCATATATATGGCCTCGCATCAAAACATTCCAGCGGTAGCGACTGGTCGATGTCGATTTTTAGAGGCCGATGATTTTAATGCCCATGAGGCCAGAATATGCATTAATCGAGGATATGTGCTGGCCGACCCCAAACGGCCTAAAGAATACACTGAGGAACAATACATCAAATCAAGCGAACAGATGTGTGATTTATTCGCTGCTCATCCTGGTCTGATACAAAACAGTTACGCAATTGCTCAAAGGTGTAGTCTGGACTTTAACTTCAAAGATTACTATTTACCTGATTTCCCTATACCCGATGGTTTTACCATCGATGCTTATTTCGCCCAACTGTGTCGTGATAGCCTCAATCAGTTTTTAGAAACAAAAGGGCCAGATCCTGATTACAGTATTGAAGATTACCATGATCGTTTAGATCATGAAATCAAAGTGATCTTGGACATGGGATTTCCAGGTTATTTTTTAATCGTATCTGATTTCATTAAATGGTCTAAAGACAATGAAATTCCAGTGGGGCCGGGGCGTGGTTCAGGTGCTGGTTCGCTGGTTGCATATGTGTTGCAGATCACTGATTTAGACCCTCTGAAATATGAATTACTGTTTGAGCGATTCCTGAACCCAGAACGGATTTCCATGCCTGACTTTGATGTTGATTTTTGCATGGACAGACGTGATGAAGTTATTGCATATGTGGCAGATAAGTATGGTAAAGAAAAGGTCAGTCAGATCATCACTTATGGTTCGATGAATGCCAAAGCAGTTATCAGGGACGCTGGCCGTGTTTTGGGTTACCCCTATCCGGTGGTCGACGGTATTGCTAAGTTAATTCCTAATGATTTGGGTATTACCTTAACTGAATCATTGAAGAAAGCACCGGAGATGGCTGCTTTATACGAGGAAGATGAAGAAGCGCAAGAAGTGATTGATTTGTCTTTAAAACTAGAAGGCTTAAAGCGAAATGTGGGGAAACATGCTGGTGGTGTGGTTATAGCGCCCAGTGCCATCAGTGATTTTTGTCCAGTTTACGTTGAGGAAAACTCCCAGTCTGTGGTTTCCCAGTTTGATAAAGATGACGTTGAATCAATTGGTTTGGTGAAATTTGATTTCTTGGGTTTAAGAACCTTGACCATTATTGATTGGGCATTACAGTCGATCGAACAAGAAACAGGTCATAAACCAGACATTACAAACATACCGTTGGATGATAAAAAAACTTTTGCCTTACTCAGGTCAGCTAAGACCACTTCGGTGTTCCAGTTAGAGTCATCTGGTATGCAGGCATTGATTGGTCGATTAAAGCCTGACAGTTTTGAAGACATCATTGCTCTGGTGGCATTGTACCGTCCAGGCCCGTTGGATTCAGGCATGGTGGATACGTATGTAAAATGTAAACACGGAATGGAAACCCCCAACTACATGCATGAGTCTTTGATTGAAATCTTAAAGCCAACATATGGTGTGATTTTATATCAGGAACAAGTGATGCAGATTGCACAGGTCTTGTCTGGCTACACTTTAGGAGGCGCGGATATATTGCGCAAAGCCATGGGTAAGAAGATTGCATCAGTCATGGAACAACAGAAACAGATTTTTATTGATGGTGCGGTTGAAAGGGGGGTGAAAGAAGAATTGGCCGCTGAAATATTTGCTCAGATTGAAACTTTCGCTGGTTATGGTTTCAATAAATCACATTCTGCTGCCTATGCCTTGGTGTCTTATCAAACGGCTTATTTAAAAGCACATTATCCAGTACATTTTATGTCCGCAGTGTTATCAGCAGATATGGACAATACTGATAAAGTGGTGCATCAATTGTTTGATATCCGTAGCTTCAAAATTGAGGTTAACCCACCTTTTGTTAATGATTCGGTTTATAAATTCAAAGCAAAGGAGGGCGCCATTATTTATGGATTAGGAGCGATTAAAGGTGTTGGTGAAGGCGCTATTGAGGAAATTGTTAATGCCCGGGAGCTAGGCGGTCCTTTTGAGTCATTTCAGGATTTATGCAGGCGAGTTAATCTAAGAAAGGTCAACAAGCGCACACTAGAAGCTTTAATACGTTCAGGAGCTTTTGATCAGATGCATGATAACCGTCGCCAATTAATGGATGGTATGGAATGTGTGGTTAAGGCGGCTGATCAAATGAGTAAAGACCGTGATGCGGGGCAGTTTGACTTGTTTGGTAATGCTGCGGGAAACAGTTCATATCAGTCGATTAAGTTACCGACTGTAGATGAAGATTCCAGATTGGAACGTTTATTGGCGGAAAAAACTGCCACTGGTACATTTCTCAGTGACCATCCGCTCAAATTGGCCAGTAAATGCTTATCGCATGTGACTACATTTGAGTTGAATCATTTCCATGAAATGAACATCAAAAATACCAAAACCAAAGATTTTAGAGTTGTGGGGTTGGTGACCGGATCTCGACCGGGCTTCAGAGGAAAAATGAAAGTCAAAATTGTGGATCAGTCCGGTGTCTTCGAATTTAATATCACTGAGCAGTTTTTTTACAAGTCTCAAGAAAAACTAGAAAACAATGCCATGATATTGATTGAAGGGACGGCAGGAATGAAAACTTTTAAAGGCAAAGACGGTAAACCTGATAACGAAATTTTTGTCACATCGGTTAATAATCTATACAGTATCGATGAAGCGGTGGCACTATTCTGTGACAGAATTTGTTTTGTGAGTATACATAACAGTGAGCAGCTTGGGCGTCACATTCAGGAATTGTTAGACAAACACGGTAAAGGTAAAGCCCAACTGTATATTCATTTCAAAAAGGACAAACAAAAAGTAAATCTCAAGCTTTCTGAACAGCACAAAATCAGACCATCTTATGACTTAATAGAAGAAGCACTCACCAAGTCATCCATTCAACAGGTACTTACCAAAAACTGATTGTATTTCATCAACGCATAATACAATGAGCTGGTTCGAGGTAATCGGTTGTTTTAAACGTATCACAATAACTGTAATTATTTTAGCATGAGCAAATTTTATAACCATGACTTTTGCAAGATTTATCGGTGCTGAATTGTTGTTAGAATCAGTGTACTTTTATTAGGGATATGTGATGTATAAACTTTTGATGGGTATTTTGCTTATAATTAACTTGGTTACAGTAAATGCCAAAACGATTTACTTGTCTAGGCATGCTGAGAAAGTTGGGGATGGCAGTAAAGACCCGGCATTAACTGAGCAAGGTCAAGAGCGAGCAAACAATTTGGCTAAAATGCTTTCTACTGCAAAGATTGAGCACATTTACAGCACTAACTATCGACGAACACAACTCACAGCAAAACCTCTAGCAGATTTTTTGGGAATTGAAGTAAAAATCTATAACCCAAGAGACTTAAATGCTTTTGCGGAAATTTTGAAACAACAACAGGGCAATGCATGGGTGGTTGGACACAGTAACACCACACCGATGTTGACTTATTTATTATCTGATCAGGCTACTTTTAGTTTGGATGAAGTGGATTTTGATAACTTGTTCCAAGTGGTCTTTGGTGAAGAAAAAACAACTTTAAATGTTTTGAAAAGTTTACCAACGCAGGCCACACAGACATTGAGTCAGTTTAAACCGTTAACCACAAACTATTTTGAAGGTGATTTGACTTTCGATATGCTTTTTAAAGGTGAAAAAGTTGGTCAATCCATTCATCAGTTTCGACAAGAACAAGATACATATGAATTAAAAGAACTCACCCAAATTGAGCGCATGGGTATTGACGCAACAATCCAGGTCACTGTTAATGCCAATGATTTGGCTCCGAAACAATTATCTATGAAAGGCCATGTGGGAGCACCGGTGGACATCAGCTTGAATTGGCAAAAGAACCAAGTTACTGGACACACTGATATGCAAAGAGAACTTTTTAAAAAACAGGGTAGAATAGATTTGGATACAAGCTTTCCCGAAGGTACATTGGAACGAACAAGCAGTATCATGTTGGCTCATTTGCTGCCGGTTAAACCATCTGTAGAATTGTTGATTCAGTGGTTTAATGGTTACGATGGAAGTACTAAGTTGGTAAATGTCATTTATCACGGTGAAGAGAAAATCACCGTACCTGCCGGGACATTCGATACTTACAAGATTGAGTACTCCGGAGGGGCACCATCACAATACTATTGGATTGATAAAAAAGCACCAAAGCTGGTTAAAATCAAGGTGATTCATTCACCTTGGAGTTATGAGCTTTCTGATATTGATTTGAACTTGTAGTTCAAGTCAAACTGCGGGGTAATTGAACATTGAGGATTGTGTGGTTGAAAACAAAGACACCTGCTAATAAATATCAAATGTCTTTGTTATAAAAGGTTTATTCTAAACTGAGTTTATTAGTAAAATCTGAATCAACCACCATCAGTTGGTGATCTCATGCGATTGAGCACGCGTCTTTGTCGACTCTGTTCATCACGTAGTTTTTCTTGGTGCAATGCTCTGGCTGCGTCTTTTTGGGCCTTGGTGGTACAGGTTCTGGAACTGATTCTGCTGCCAGTCTTTTGGGTTTTTTCACAAACGATTTTGCTGCCTTCATCCTTATTCGTCAAAGCAACAGAGGCTGCTCGATCAATTTCGTAAACCTCATCATCAATACCAACGGCAACCACTTTATTTTTATTAACATCTTGTTTTGCACAAGACACTAAAAATATAAAAAAAACAAGTAAATATATCTTCATTAATCTCTCTACGTAGTATTTAGTACTAACAATACTATTAAAAATCAAAAAAGATTGCAACTTAAAAATTAAAAATGATGGTTAGTGAGAATCAAAACTTTTGATGAATGCTTTGTAAATGTGTTCAGTTTTCAAAGAGTCAGTATGTTCAGCATTTAACCAGTCGCTACATTTGGTCTTAATTAGATCGGTCAGTAAAATGATATGAGGTTGTTCTGTATTCAATGCAGGGATGTAGCTAAATTCCATACCTCCTGCCTCTATGAAATAGCTTTTATTCTCAACCGCAATCTCTTCCAGAGTCTCCAGGCAGTCAGCAGCAAAACCAGGACAAATAATTTGGACATGTTTGTGCCCTTTTTTTGGTAATGCTTTTAAAGTATCCATGGTATAAGGTTTTAACCATTCTTCACGTCCAAATATTGATTGGAATGTAACGCAATATTGATTTTTATCTAAACCTAAAGACGCTGCAAGCAGCCTTGCGGTCTTGTGGCATTCGCAGTGATAGGGATCGCCATTGATTAAATACCGCTTAGGAACACCGTGAAAAGACATCAATAGTTGATCTGGCTTTCCATGTTGCTGCCAATGTTGCTTGACACTTTCGGTTAGGGCATCAATATACTTGGGGTGATCGTGGTAATGATTGATAAAACGGACTTCTGGAATCAGTCGCCAGTTTTGTAACTCATCGGTGACCGCATCAAAAATGGATGCAGTGGTTGAGGCGGAGTATTGTGGGTAAAGTGGCAATACCAAAAGCCGATCAACGTTTTGTGCTTTTAGTTCTTTTAGACCTGTGGCGATTGATGGATTACCATAACGCATGGCAAGTTCAGTAACCACATTGATGTTGTTTTCAGATAAATAATTTTTGACAGCTTGGTGTTGCTTTTTACTGATTGCCATTAACGGTGAACCGCCACCTACTTCACCCCAAATGCTGGCATAGGCTGCGGCTGATTTTTTGGGTCGTATGTTTAAAATAATACCATTGAGAATTAACCACCAAATCCATCTGGGGAAAGGTGTTTCAACCACTCGGGGGTCGGAAAGAAATTGTTTCAGATAAACCCGCAATGCTTTTTTGGTTGGTGCATCTGGAGTGCCTAAATTGACCATCAGCACACCAACTTTCAAGGCATCGCCGTGATTGTAGTCTGTCGTATTTAAATATTTCACAGTTAATCGAGATTATTTTTACAAGGTATTTTAGACGCAAAGTGTGAGTTGTGGGTGAGTTTGCAGCATTAAATTTGTTGCGACAGGGTATTGGGTTCAGTGGCTGTATTTTTTAAGGTGACAAAACTGCTCAGGTATTGTTAGACTTGTTGCATCATGGCTCAATTATTAAGTATCCTTTTATTGCTTTTTTTTTCCGCTTATCTCATTGATAGATTCGCAGGGTTGCACCGCAATGTCAGCTTATTGTTCTTGGCACAACCACTGATAATGGCTGTTGCTCCTTTGATGGTTTTTATTGGTGGTATCATCGCTAAGCCCATGGCACCGAACCTTTCACTGGTTACTTTACCTTTGACAGTGATGATAGTAGGCGTTGCGGTGGCAACCATTCCAGTGGCAATGTTAGCCAAACGGTATGGCCGCAGAATAGCAAGCATGATTGGTTTTTTGGCTACGGTTTTTGGTGGTTTTATCGGTTTGTTATCAATTGTAAACCAACTCTTTTATGGTTTTGTGCTGGCCTCATTTATCATGGGTTTCAGCGGTGCCTTTTCACTTCAGCTGCGTTTTGCTGCTATAGAGTCATTAAATGACTCTAGTGACATACCCAAAGCAATTTCACTGTTGATGTTAACTGGTATATTTGCGGCATTGATAGGACCAGAATTGGCTTTTCTCACCAAAAATATAATACCTGGTATGCCAGCATACACAGGGACATTTATTGGTTTGATGTTGTTAGCGCTGATTGCGATTGGTGTCATTTCAAAGTTTGAGCCCCCGCCAGAGGTTAGTGATACTGAGGATCAGAGGTTAAGCAGGCCATTATCGACGATCATGCGACAGCCTGTGTTTATTGTGGCAATCGTTTCTGCGGCGTTGGGTTTTGGCTTAATGAGCTTTGTGATGACTGCCACACCCTTGAGTATGCATCAATTACACAACCATTCACTAGAACACACAAAATGGGTGATTCAATCACATGTGGCCGCTATGTACTTACCTTCGTTGTTAACTGTTTGGCTAGGCAAAAGGGTGCCAACTAAATACTTCTTGCTGGTTGGTACTTTGATGTTTATTGGGGTGGTTATTGTTGCCAGTCAAGGGCATGAACTGTTGCATTATTGGTGGGCTTTGATCCTGTTAGGTATTGGTTGGAATTTCTTGTTTTATGCTGGAACGACTTTGTTACCATTGAGCTATGAGCCCCATGAAAGGTATCGAGTGCAGGCGGTCAATGATTTCAGTATTTTTACATTCCAAGGACTGTCTTCACTGATGGCTGGTTGGGTGCTGTTTAATCACCAATGGTCTGGTGTTTTATACACGTGTATTCCATTTTTGGTTGTTATGTCAGCTGTTACTGTATTGAGGTTTGTTGATGCACCAGGACGATCATTACCCGGCTGATTTTAGTGTAGAATTGTAAGTGGTTTTTAAGCTTTTTTTCTGACAACTTTTTGAGCAATGCTAGACATGGCTCGATCCATAAGCGGTATTTGTTGCATGGTCAGGCACTCTTCCTTACGGAATTGATCAGCCAGTTCGATTGGAAAAATATCTTTGACTTTGTTACCTTTGGCATCGACAAATAACAGTTTGCCACTGATGGGGCTGACCCATGAAAGTTTGACCCTTTGAGGCTGGGTTTTGGCATTGATAACAATCCATTCGCCCAACACTAAAGTCAATGATGCCTGGTTATGGACATCATCGATTTGTGGTAAATCGGTTGGTGCTTGCATCACATGATCAGGGTTCTCAATTAATTCACCTACACTTGAATCTTCGTTGAATTCTTTTGACAATTTGAGTATGTCTTCTGGATCGATGAATTCTATGGTGTTTTTTGACTCGACCAACCCGTTTATTTCTTTCAGACATTTTTCGATGGCTTGAGATTTTTCACGCAATTCTTTGATGTCATATGCGACCAGTTTGAGACCATCAGTTAATTGCTCACAAACTGATTGAATGAATTCATCGGTGCGTTTTTCAGGATTGTCCGGATTAGACGCAGAGACAATTTTTTCAACAAACCTACGGTGTTTGGAAAACAGTTCTGGAGATTCTTCCTTCCTTAATTCTGAGAGAATTAATACATTTGCCCAAGGTTTCAGTAAAATTTCCCTGACTAAAGCTGGTACTTTTTGGCCCTTCAAATGTCGTTTTAACAGTTCAGCAGTTTTCTGTTTGGCTGTATTCAGGCGTTCACGACCAGACACTTTGGCTGTGGTTCGGCGTTCAGTGATTGAAGCTCTTTTCTTGATCTTATTATCAAACCTAATAAAACGCTCAATTAATTTTTCATAATTGATATTTTTTTCGTGGTTTTTTAGAATGAAATCAACGATTTCTTTAACCTTGTTCAAAAATACTGATTTATCATCGGTTTCAGGTGACCACCCAATGGAGCTTTCAGCGATTATGTTCAGTAGTTTTCTGGCATTATTATGTTTGTCGGAAAAGAATGTCTTGTCTTTTAATGCGATTTGTAAGAATGGTAGTTGTAACTTTGAAAGTACCAATTGAATGGTTTCTGGTAAGTTGCGATCTTCCACCATGAACTGAAACAGTTCGCCAATCAAGTCAATGGTGTTCTCATCAGCGGTGGCGATTCGCTGATTGGATGAGATGGCTTTTAGAGATTTCAGTTTTTTTAACAGCTCATCTTTTAATTCCAAAGGGCCGATGCTTTTTTTGGCTGCCAATTCCTGATCACTGAAAAGTTCAGCTGTTATTTGGTTAAGTGCATCAGAAAGGTGTGAAAATTGAACAATATTTTCTGGCGCGTAGTTTTGTTGTGATGATTGTTCGCGATCATGTTCAAGGATACTGGCGATTTTTTTGTAGTTCTCATCTTCTTCAGACAGGGCCTGAGCCAAGTAGTTGATGGAGTTATTCATCGAGTGGTTGGTGCTGGTTCGATGCTTTACTTCAAATTTAAGACTTGGAAGTATGCCGCTCTTTTTCAGGTATTTGTTAACTTGGCGATATGCTGGTCCCAAACTTTCTACCATGTTCTTTTCGAACAGTTTTATGATCATCAATTTGATCTTGTTTTCAGATTTGAGTACTTTTAACGACAGGGCAAAGGCATTGACGATGGCATCAGGGCCGATTGGATTGGCGTGGTTGTCCAAATCATCATTGGTTTGTGCCAGTTCTGTAAAACGAACATTCAGCAAATACAATTCTTTGTTATAAACCTGGCTGATTTTGGCAATAACATTATTGATGGCCAGTTTTTGATCTAAATCATCTTCTTTAATCAGAGCCAGGTTTGGTTTGGTTTTTTGGGCTAACTTATCATTATTTTCAACAAAATACACAAAATCATTTGATTTAAACTTTTGAAAAATGAGGTTGACGTTTTTGGCAAATTGTCGCGTCAGTTCGGTTTTATTTTTTCTGGTGTCGCCAATGGCTGAGAAGTAGGCATTTTGTAGGGCATTGGATTCGGCCTGTTCTGCCATGTCAAAAAAGAAATCATTTAATCCTTCAAAAAAATCATTGAGGCGAGGGTGAATCGATTGAACAAAAATTCGATGTGTTTCATGTAGGGTTTTGCTGAACTTTGAAACACCATTGTTAACCGTCAATTTGTCTATACCTACTACGTTATTTTTGCTGTTGACTTTGATGTTTTTGTGCAAATTGTCTTTGTTTTTATCCATTCCTTAAGTCATGATCAAACATTGAGTCAACGACTCACTGTTATTCAAAATAGCCCCAAGCATCTGTATATGTATCAACAGAATACCGGGGTGCCTTGCACACACTGAATCATGTTAAACGATTCATCACCCAAATATTGTGACATTGAGTGATTCACAAATGTGTGAAAAGAGTTATTTTTTTAACTAAAAATTGGAATATAACTCGCTCAACTGAGTATATGACTAAATTCTTGAAAAGTATGAAAAAGATTGTCACAAATTAAATCATTTTTCTGACCATATTCATCACATTGGACTTAATGACCAACTGGCTGTATGTCAGTCCCACAAATAACAATGTCACAGCCAACACCAGTAAGGACACAAGGCTGACTTCCCATGGAAACACAAATGGCAGCGCAAACCAATAAGTGGTGATGCTGTATGCAACTATCCAGCCCAGTAATCCGCCAGCTAAAAACGCCAGTAACCCTAACACAACTAATTCAATGAGGTTAATGACATACAAATCTTTAGTGAGCATACCCATCAAGCGAAAATAAGCACTTTCTTGGAGTCTGTCTTGTGAAGTTGAAACCAGTGAGGTAATTAAAATCATAACACCGGCCAATAAGCTGAGTCCGGTAAAAATTTGTACCAGTTGTGTCAATTGATCTACAAACCCCTTAAGTTGTTTGGCGATACTGGCACCGTCCAATGTGGTGATGCCAGGAAAACTACGTGCGATGTTGGTTTGGAACTGCGGAATTTCAGTGGCGTTAACCTTGGCGGTGGCGAACTGAATTTGTGGTGCTTTAGCCATCACTTCAGGTTGGAACATGAAATAGAAAAAAGGACTGGGGCCACGTTGGAAGCGGCTTCTAACACTGCTGATGTATGTGGTGATGGGAACACCTTGTATGTCGAATACGATTTCATCATTCAAGCCTACTTTTAGATACGCTGCGATGCTGTCTAGGATAGAAATGGGCACGGCATCAGTGTTTGGTTTCATGGTATACATTTGACCAGCAGTAATGGCATCAACCATCTGTTCAGTTGGCAAGATCTTGGTGCCATAACTGAGGTTAAAAATTCGGGAAATATTGTCATAGTTACCGAGTTGTGTTTTCAAGGTTTCGGGGTCTATGCCATTAACACTGGCTATACGGGCCCGTATAACAGGATAATAAGTGGCTTCGGTTTGGATGATCTCATTCAGTTGTTGATGTTGGTCACTTTGCACATCCAGCATAAACATATTGGGTGAATTTTCAGGGTAAGTGCTGATGAGTTGTTGATCGATGGTGTGATTCAAAGCGGTAATCGTCCACATCACCATCACTGCCATCGACATGGTACTAAAAAACAGCATGGATTGATTACCTTTGCGAAAGATATTTTGCAATGAAAGTTTGATCAACCATTGCTTGATCCAACCTTTGTGAATCACGCGTTGTAAACCACGTAAAATCATGCGGCTGAACAACCAAAAAATCAAGCTGATAACAATTAAACCTCCAGTAACCTGTAGCCCTTGCCACCAAGAACCTAATTCCAGTGCAAGTAAGGCATACAAGGCCAATGCGGACAATCCCATCCAGTACTTAGATACATACCATTGGGGCGTGCTTGATGTTTGTTGTTGTAGCACGGCCACGGGTTTGACTTCAGAAAGTGCTTGGATGGTGTTGAACGTCATCAGCCAGGTCAAAGCCAAAGCGATTAACAAAACTTTACCTATACTTAACAAACTGATACCCAAAGTTACCTTTGCGGGTAAAATTGATGAAAAAGCCTCATACCCAAGCTGCAACACGACCCAGCTCAGCAGCCATGAAAGTAAAACTGCCAGCAGCGTCATTATGGTGAATAATTGGTAATAACTGCGTTTGAGGTGGACCACAGGTTCTCCTATGGCACGCCTGATGGCATTGGTTTGTTGTTGGCGATTAACAAAAGCTTTAACCACGCTCATCAACCCCACGCCTGATAGAACAATGACTGCTACCACCAACAATTTAAGAAAGACCAGAAAGTTACCTGATAAGGCTGAGATACTGGTTTGAGCATCTTCGACTGCGGTCACATTGATGCGACTGTCAGCAGTTAAATCTCTCAGTTCTTGTAGCCAAAGATCACGGTTCATTTCATCCGTTTTGATTTCAATCCGATAATTAACGCGGCTGCGTTGGCCCATTAAACCAGTTGCTGTCAGGTCGGTATTTAACATCATCACTCTGGCACCAAAACCGAAAGCGGTTAAAGGTCGGTCTGGTTCTTCAATAATTTCATCCGCAATGATTAAAGTGGATTCACCCAGTTTTATTGAGTCACCGATTTCAAGGCCCAGTCCGGTCAGTACCTGACGCTCTACCAGAACCTGACCTGGAACAAGTAATTCAGATTTGTCTTGGCCACTGAGTAATTTTAATTCGCCATACAGTGGGTAGCTGGTGTCCACAGCCTTAACCCTGACCAACAGTGATGTCTCGTTCTCAGTATCAGCCGGGTAAGTCATGGCATTGAATTGTCGATCTTTGACTACGTTTGATGCGGGTCTTGCTGCTACCCATTGGTTGATTGCATCAGGTAAAGCTTGTCTGGCTGATACAATGATGTCACCACCAACCATCGCTTTTTGGTTGTTGCTGATGTAGTTGTCAACGGCTTTCTGTAAAGAGTCTAGGGTTAAATAAGCACCTAAGGAGATGAGTAAACTGAAGCAGAATAACAACGGATAAATCCAGTGACCAAACCATTCACGGCGAACAATGCTGTGATGCAGATTGTTATTCACTGCAGTTGTCCATCGACAATGTGAATGGTGCAGTTGGCCAGTTCAGCCAAACCTGGATCGTGGGTTACAATCACCAAAGCGGTGTTGAAAGCTTGTTGTAAGTTGAGTAAGAGTTGCATCACTTGATCGGCATTTTTCTCATCAAGGTTACCTGTTGGTTCATCCGCGAATAGGATCTTTGGTTTGGCCACCAAAGCCCTGGCAATTGCTGTGCGTTGTTTCTCACCACCAGAAAGTTGGTGTGGAAAGCTATTGCTGCGATGGGTTAACTCTACAGCAGCCAATAATTCATCCACCCTGTCTGGATTATTTTGGCGTGCAATACTCAATGGAAACTCAATGTTCTCTCGCACGGATAAGGTTGGAATCAGATGGAATGACTGGAACACAAAACCGATGTCCGATTGGCGTTTCAAGGCCAGTTCTTCCTCACTGAAGTCGGTGATGTCTTCCCCATTGAGGTTAATGTGGCCAGTGGTTGGTTGGTCTAAACCAGCTAACAAACTGAGTAAAGTTGACTTTCCTGAGCCTGATTTACCCATAATGGCCACAAATTCACCTGAATTAACACTGAGACTGATGTTTTTGAGCACATCAATCTGGCTGTTTTCCAGTTGAAATGACTTATGTACCTGGTTGGCTTCTAATACGATTTGATTCATTTTATTCTGGGTTATTTGTTGGAGATATTTGTGTTGCGATTATAGGTTGTACCACAGGAAGCACATTGCGCTTTACAATGATCGCATAACCTTCAGCAGTTGGGTGAATCATATCTGCTTGATTGAGTTGACCGTCACCAGCCACATGATTTAAAAAGAATGGAATCAGTGCCAGTTCGTGTTTAGTTGCCATGGTTGGGTAAATGTCCTTGAAACCATCAACATACTCACGGCCTAAGTTGTCATAAATTTGCATGCCAGCTAAAATCAGGTCAGAACCAGAGGCTTTGATGCGAGTAATGATCTCATCAATGTTACCGCTGGTTAATTCCAAAGGTAAACCACGCATGGCATCATTGGCACCAATATTCAGAATGGTCAGATCTGGTTTGGTTTGTAACACCCAATCTAATCGATTTTTCAAACCGCTTGAAGTTTCACCACTTAAACCTGAATTAATTACTTTGACTTGTTGGTATCCTAATTGATGAAGGGTTTCTTCTAGCTGTGCAGGATAGTTGGCATTTTTACTGACATTCAAACCTTCCGTTAATGAATCACCTAAAGCCAAAATGGTAAAGGTGCTAATTTCTGGCTTTTCAGTGGTTTGATTAAATGTTGTTCGGTTGTTATCACTTGTTTCCTTGCTGCATGCACCAGCGATAAAAAATGACATCAGTAACAGTGTGGTTTTAATGATTGTCTGTGACGGCTTTTTTTTGCGTTTGTATTTGATTTTTTCCATATCCAGATTATGTGGCTGTGTGCTTTATCGGCAATAGATAATAAGTCATGAAGTTTAATCAAGTTTGAATCAATTTATTGTGAAGTTGGATTGATGATTCAGAGGAGGGTAGATAGTCAACCCTCCTATTAAGGAATGCTCTTGGGGCTTCATTCAAATTTGCTCCCGACAAATTTGAAAGCGACCACGGCGAGCATGATTTATAAACTCGGGCTTGCTCTTTCTGATTCGCTTCGCTCACGGCTTATCGAACATTACATCA
>JANQRW010000060.1 GCA_028284365.1 Marinicella sp. | reverse complement strand
GTAAGTGGCCGCTTCGCTCACGGCTTATCGAACATTACATCAAGGCTTCTTGCCTTCGGCAAACCGCCATGATTTCATGTTCTGCCTAACCAAGAGCGCTGGTCGAGCCAATCACCGGCTCTCCAAAGAGTAATTTAATTCCTCTAACAACAAAAAAGAATACGACAAAAAACAAGTAAACAGACCACGTATAAAATTTGCTGTGATAGGCTGTGAAGAGCGCACCCACAACAATCAATATTGGTAGCACTAAATTAAAAAAACATTGATATTTAACTCATATTCTTGTTCTTGTTTGCACCGACCACACCTAATCTGTAAAAAGATAAATACAAACGGCAATAAGGTTGACCAAACCAACCATTTTTTTGCGATGGTTTGCTCATCACAGCTGGTACATGCGATGTTAATACTCAGACTCCATAGTTAATCACACCAGTGGATACTTTCGGTGGCATTTGTAAGTGATAACCCTGTTCTTTTAGGTTGGCCCTAACAGTTTCAATGTTTTCTGAGGCCAACTTTTCCCTTTGTGCCAAATCCAACTTCATCACCTGAGTACACTCACCAACAGCAGCCTGCAAATCATCAGGCAGCCGATCAAATTCAAAACCTTCAGCAAGGTATAAATAAGCACCTGTTTTTTTCTCTGACCTGTATATATGAGCTAACATCCTCAAAAAGCAAACTTTAAAATTCAATTTTAAGAACTTAATCAGTAAGTCACAAGCATCCTTTTAAGATTCTCTGCTCACACCACTGATACGACAAGATTGTATTTCAGGGTGCGTATCCAAAATCGTGTATTGACCATCGCCCATGTCAGCTTTCAGCTGCCGCACACCAGTGGTCATAAAATAAGTCACCTCAATATCACCTTTGGTCTCTAAATAAGTACTCCATTGATCACCCACTTGTTTGCACACCACTTCACAACCCGTTTTGTTATCACATGTTATGGTTTCATGATGAATCATTTCATTGGGCTCATCATGAGCCAGTACAAGGGTGCTACTGAATAATACCGGTGCCATTATGAATATTTTTTGTATGGTTTTCATGTCATTCCTCCGATTACCTGTAAAACAACTTAAATTGTAAACAACCCTGTCTGAATCATTGGTTAAGCTGTTAACTTCAAATTTGTGATACAGTTGGCACCCTCCTCATCAACTGTTCACGACGCCAAAACCTGTCTAGCCACCTTATTAATCACTTCAAAGCTCTCATCGACCGCCGCAAAATCAGTTTGCCAATTACTGACACTGATGCGAGCAGCCAGGCGACCATGCCACATGGTTTGGCCAATCCATGTTGTACCCTCTTTTTGGATCACATCCATTATTTTCAAATTGACCTCTTCAGAACCAAAACAAACCACCACTTGATTTAAAACCACCTCGTTCATCACTTCATAACCAGCAGCAATAAATAGTTCACCAAAGCGTTTAGCACAAGCACAGCACCGTTCAATCAACTCCGCCACACCGTCAGTTCCTAAATACCTCAGCACTGCATACACATCAATACCTCGAGCACGGCGAGATAATTCAGGTGTGTAATCTGATGGGTTCCTTTCCGCATTTTCACTGGGCAGATAAGAGGCAGTAATCGCCATGGCTGCTTTCAACGCATGTTTGTTTTTCACAAAAGCCAAACCTGAGTCATACGGTACATTCAACCATTTGTGGGCATCTGTGGCCCATGAATCAGCCAACTCAATACCTTTAGACAGGTGCTTATATTCAGGCGAAGCTTGCGCCCACAACCCAAAAGCACCATCAACATGAACCCAGGCTTTTTTACTTTCAGCCAGTTTCGATATTTCACCAATCGGATCGAATGCACCAGAATTGATGTTGCCGGCCTGGGTGATGATGATGGCATTGTCCTCAATCTGGGGAAACTGTGTCATATCAATTCGCCCCTGTTCATCAACAACAGCTTTAGTCACTCTGTTACGACCAAAACCCAACATACCCAACGATTTGTATACCGTTGGATGTGAATCTTCGCTGATGATGATCTGCACTTCGGGCGCACCAATCAAGCCATCTGATTCAACATCCCAACCGGCTTGTTTAAACACTTGGTTTCTGGCAGCAGCCAAAGCCGTGAAATTAGCCACGGTCGCACCAGTTACAAAAGCAGTGGCAGATTCTTTTGGCAACCCCAAGATGTTCAACATCCATCGCGCTGACACCTTTTCAAGCATGGCTGCAGCAGGTGTGGTCTTTTCCAAACCAGTGTTTTGGTCCCAAGCAGTGCCCAGCCAATTAGAGGCTACACTCACGGGATAAGACCCGCCTATAACAAAACCAAAAAACCGTGGCGATCCCATCTTCATGGTGGCTGGACTGAACCATTGGTTAAGCTCATCTATAACCGTAAGAGCCGCTGTTCCAGCACAAGGTAATGCAATATCCAAATGTTTTAAACCCTCACGCGCTTCATCTCCTACCTGAATGGGTGAATCATTGGCATATCCCAAAAATTCAGTGGCATAGTTAAAGGCACTTTGATACAACTCAGACATATTATTCAATGACAAATCAAACAGTCTAACAAAGCAAATTTTTCTGACAAGTAAAAATGCTCGACTTCACATTATTTCTTCAGATTAAAAGTATAATATTAGAATGGTAGACGTCGACAACAATACTTCAAAGTATAAACAGCACACTGCAGCACTTTTTCCTATCCCAAAGATGGTTAGTTTTCCAGGCATAACCATACCTTTACATGTGTTTGAGCCGCGATATCGCGCCATGATTAAATACTGTCAAGCCGAACCAATGATGATAGCTGTTAGCCATACCAAGAAAATGGTTTCAAAAACCAAAAAAACACGCCAACTCAGTGATGAACTCAACCAAAACCAGTCGACCTACGAACCACACAACACATTCAGCGCCGGGTATTGTAAAACTCTGAAAATGACTGACGACGGTAGGATGCATGTATTGATCAAACCGGTCGTTCGCTTAAAATTAAATAAAATCACACAACAGGTACCATTCCTTATTGCAACATGTACAGAATTAAAAGACAAAATAAGCAATGACACTCAATTGTGTGTAGACCGGATGAGCGAAATCAATCAACTGCTTCAAGCAATCAGCCAAAAACAAAGCCCAAAACTCTATGAAATCTTGACTCAAAAAGAATGGCTGGACTTAACACCTGGTGAATTCAGTTTTAAAGTATTTAAATATTTTCACTTTGAAGCAGACTTTATGCAGCATGTATTAGAACAAACTGCTGTCATTGAACGCCTGGACTTGATATGGAGTGGCTTAAGACAAAGCTTAAAAACCTGATAAATGCCAGCTTATTGGTAAGTCTTCAGGTTTTGATGGCGGCGCAGATTTTCAAACAGTTTCAACTCCCAAGGACGCATACCAATTAGCATTGTGGTGCCATGTCTTTTCACCATAGGCAAATGACGATCCTGCTCTGACAGCAAACTGAACTGTTGTTTTATGCGATTGATGTGTTTTTGCATCGTTTCATTGGATGTTTTGCTCAACATGCCATTAACCAATAACCTGATCTCACCTGCTCTGTTAAATTGGCACTGCCAAAAATCTTGCTGAATATGCTGTTCAAAAAACCGCTGAATGGGGCCATTCTTTATCCAATGAAAATGTGGTGAAATTTTGAGCTTGATTTTGTTATCAGGTAACAAGGACAAGAGTTCATTATTTTCCAGCTGCAACAACATACTGACCAATTCCGCCTCGTTAAAATCATAGGTTTCAATGATTTCAGTAAATGACCAATGGTTTAAAACACACACTGCCACCAGCAGGAACTTAACATCTGATACAATGACCTCTTCCTGCTCAAAAGTTAATTGTATGATGTCATCACTCTGACTTTGTATGACTTGTAATAAATCGACAAAATCCAAATCCATTAACTCACAAACTTTGATCAAACGATTTAAACTGATTTGACCTTGAGAAAAAGACCTTTTCACGCTGGATTCTGAAAGTTGCAAATGCTCAGCCACTTGTGCGTAGTTGATTTTGTGTTGCTTTAATAAACCTTTTACAACTTGTAGTACATTTTTTGCTTGATTCATGATTTAAGTTAACCCCTCGTAATTCAAATCAGCCAATGCTTGATAAAGAATAATCGCTGCAGTATTCGAGAGGTTCAAGCTGCGGCTATCTGGCTTCATTGGAATGCGGATGTTTTGGATTGAATCCATAATCAAGACCTCATTGGGTAAACCTCTTGTTTCAGGGCCAAATAACAAACAATCCCCTTTGCTGAAACTGACTTTATGAGCATAGGTTTTGGCTTTGGTCGTCAAGGCAAAAATATTTTGAAAGTCAGTTTCAGCCATGAATGTCTCAAAATCACTGTATTGCTTCACTTCTGCCCATTCATGGTAATCCAAGCCTGCTCTGCGCAAAGCTTTAACCTCCATATCAAAACCCAAAGGATGAATCAAATGTAGTTGTGTTCCAGTATTGGCACACAGCCGTATGATGTTGCCAGTATTGGGTGGTATTTCTGGCTGGTACAGTGCTATGTGTAGCATGTTACTATTTTATGAAAAAGCACTATTTTAGCTGATTTACCCGGCCAAATAGCAAGCTTGTAAATATTCAGTATATTGCTACCTCATAATGTCGGTATTTGATAAAATCCAATCATCAGAAGGAGGAGTACATGCTAAGACATATAACGACAATAAAAATTACATTTCTTGGGTGTTGCCTGTTATTTTCAAATTCTGGACTTGGCGCAATTGCCAGAGAATGGAATGAACTTTTGTTAGATGCCATTAGGGTTGATCAAGCCAGACCTACTGTGCATGCCAGGAACCTGTACCATACTTCAGCTGCTATGTATGATGCATGGTGTGTGTATGAAGCAGTGTGTGAAGGTGTGTTCTTCAAGGAAAAACGGATTGTCGATGATGTTGAAGCAGCCAGAAATGAGGCCATCAGTTATGCCGCCTATCGCCTGTTAATCTGGCGTTTTACACCGTCAGTAGGTGCTGACACCACACTTCCTGCTTTACAAGCTGAAATGCAATCTTTAGGCTATGACATCAACAACACCACAACTCAAGGAGATTCACCAGCCGCTGTTGGTAACCGCATAGCCCAAATGATTATCAATCATGGTATGAATGATGGTGCCAATGAGGCCAATGACTACATTAACCAAATATATGAACCCATCAATGAACCCTTGCTGCCTGATTTTCCGGGCAACCCCGACATCAGTGACCCCAACCGTTGGCAACCGCTGGCACTCGATTCATTTATTGGTCAATCTGGTATAGAAGTTGGCGAATACCCTGAATTTTTAAGCCCTGAATGGGGTTATGTCACTCCATTCTCATTAACAGCCAATGACATGACCACCTACCAACGTGATGACAATACTTTCCAGGTTTATAAAGACCCAGGGCCGCCACCTTACATTGGTGGTGTCGGCGATGCTGACTACAAAGCTGGATTTGAACAAGTGGTGGAGTTCAGCAGCTATTTAGACCCATCTGATGGTGTTATGATCGATATCAGCCCTGCATCCAGAGGTAACAACGACTTGGGTACCAATAATGGCAACGGCCGCGACTTGAATCCAGTGACCAACCAACCCTACCAAGCACAAATCGTCCCAGCAGGTGATTACTATCGCGTTTTGGCAGAATTCTGGGCTGATGGGCCGGACTCAGAAACACCTCCCGGTCATTGGTTCACCATTTTAAACACAGTTAATGATCATCCCCTGCTTGAGAAGAGACTGGAAGGGCAAGGTGACATTCTGGATGACCTAGAGTGGGAAGTAAAAACTTATCTCGCTTTGGGTGGTACCATGCATGATGCAGCCATCAGCGCCTGGAGTGTCAAAGGTTGGTACGATTATTTAAGACCTGTTTCTGCGATACGTTACATGTGCGACCAAGGACAAAGTTCAGATCCCAACGCACAAAGCTACAGCGAACAAGGCATCAACCTTCACCCTGGCTTCATTGAGTTAGTCACATCAGAAACCATACAGCCAGGTGGCATACACCAATTTTTAGCTGGTTTAGGCAACAGTAATTTAGGTAAAATTGCCCTCAAAGCCTGGCAAGGGCCAGATTTCATTGTTGACCCGGAAACCAGTGTGGCTGGTGTGGGTTGGATATTGTGTGAAAACTGGTGGCCTTATCAACGTCCCTCTTTTGTCTCTCCGCCATTTGCAGGTTATGTTTCCGGTCACAGTGTCTATTCCAGAGCGGCTGCAGAAGTCTTAACGGCACTGACAGGCTCTGCGTTTTTTCCTGGCGGTATGAGTGGTTTTCTGGCTCCACAAAACGAATTTTTGGTATTTGAAGACGGCCCCAGTGTTGATATCACATTACAATGGGCCACTTATCAAGATGCTGCAGATGAAACCAGTTTATCCAGAATTTACGGCGGCATTCATCCCACCGCCGATGACATTCCAGGTCGATTTATGGGTTATGAAATAGGACAACAAGCTTTTGCCCACGCCATGCGCTTTTTCCGTGGGGATGTATCAGCACAAGCAATACCTTTGAACTCTTGGTGGGCACAATTCTTGTTGTTGCTCTTAGTCCTCCTGCTCGTCAAAAAGCATCACAAAGCACTGAATGAATAAAAAATCATTGGTCAACAGCATCAAGCCATATCTACTATTGATGCGCATGGATCGCCCCATTGGTACATTGTTGCTGATGTGGCCAACTTGGTGGGCCTTGTGGGTAGCCAGTGGAGACCACCCTACCGCTAAACATTGGGCCATATTTACTGCTGGTGTTTTTTTGATGCGCGCAGCTGGCTGTGTGATTAATGACATCGCAGATCGTAAGTTTGATGGTCATGTCACCCGAACTAAAAATCGTCCTTTGGCGACAAAAACAGTGTCCTTAGTCAATGCCTGGCGTCTTTTCATTGCCTTGTTATTGGCCGCTGCTTTGTTGTTATTGGCGCTACAACCATTAACCATATATTTGGCATTTGCTGCGGCTTTTTTTGCCGTTACTTATCCATTTATGAAAAGGCATACCTACTTACCTCAAGTCTACCTCGGTATCGCTTTTTCTTTTTCAATTCCGATGGCCTATGCTGAAATCACTGGCAGCATACCTAAAGAAGCCTGGTTATTATTTGTAGCAAATATATTGTGGACCACAGCTTACGACACCATTTATGCCATGATCGATCGCAAAGATGACTTAAAAATTGGTATTAAATCCACAGCAATATTATTTGGCGATTTGGATCGGGTCATTATTGGGATCATCCAGTTATTAACCATATTGGCTTTGTATCTTTTTGGCCAACAAGCTGAATTAACCGCGCCGTATTACATAGCTGTGGTGATTACCATCTGGTTGTTCGTCTACCAACAATTAAAAATCATGTTACGCAAAGAAACACGTTGTTTTGAAGCTTTTTTGCATAACAACTGGGTAGGCGTAGTCATTTTTGTGGGAATTTTCACCCACACCCTCTTGAAAAATTAATTCATCACTCTTATATTTATTTTTGAACTCAATGGCCGCTTACGGGATTGAGTCACTGACTCGATTTGGCCTGACGAACAGGCAAATCACCTTTAATTTATATTGCTTAATTAGGAGAATATATTATGAATTTTGATTTAACACCCTTATTCCGTACTTCAATTGGTTTTGATCGCATGGCACAGTTACTGGATCAAGCTAACCGTATTGACCAAACACCAAGCTACCCACCATATAACATCGAAAGTATTGATGAAAACAACTACCGCATCACGCTGGCTCTGGCAGGCTTTAGTGACCAGGACTTACAAATCACTTCTGAACAAAATACCTTAACTGTTAAAGGCAAGAAAGAAAATGACGTGGAGGGTAAATTCATTCATCGTGGCATTGCTAACCGTTCATTTGAACGCCGTTTTCAATTAGCAGATCATGTTAAGGTCAAAGCCGCAAACATGATTAATGGTTTATTACACATTGAATTAGAACGTGAAATTCCAGAAGCCATGAAACCAAGAACCATTGCTATTGGCACTGAAGAACGCACCATTGAACAAAAACCCAAGGCAGTCGAAAATAAAAAAGATGTAGCCTGAACTTTAAAATTAGTCCAATGAATCAAAAAGGCCTGCATTTGCAGGCCTTTTTTACAATTTACATACCATATTAATTACTTTACCATTGCACAACATCTCGATGCACCGGCATGGTCATACAACGACAACCACCACCGCCACGTGACAGCTCTGAGCCATCCATTGCAACCGCAGCTTTACCCTCTGGCATAGTCAACTTGCCTGATATGATGTCATTGGCATCAATGATTTCAAAACCAGCATCATCCAGTGCATCCATGGTGGCCTTGTTGTGCTTATAACCAATGATGTGGCCCGGTGCGAAAGTGAAGAAATTAGCGCCACTGGTCCACTGTTCACGCTCTTGAGCGAATGGATTATCACCACCACAATTAATAAAATTCAATTCCAAGCCAAATAGCCTTAAGGCTTTGGGCAAACCAGAGTATTCATTGATGTAATTAACTTTGCCATTGGTGCAACTCATATGAAATGCTTTGCATTTACCTGCACCAGTAATCAATGGTGCAAAGTTCATCACAGTATCAACATCTAACATGGTAAAAATCATGTCTAAATGGATTGTTGCTCGGATTTTAGGCAATTCAACCACAACAATATCCATATTTTCTTTACCGGCTGAGAGTTTTTCAGCCATGCGATCAATGGCTCGAGCTGAGGTTCTCTCAGAATAACCAATCACCAGTAAATCATCACGAATCACCAGTAAATCTCCACCCTCAATGGTTAAGGCTTCTGATTTACGTTTGGTACCATCAAAATGAAAACCCTGTCCTTTCAAACATTCGTGATTATTGAAAATTGATTTAAGCAACAATGCTTCAGTTAAACGTACCCGATGCGCCATAGAACCAACAATGGTCTTATCATAGACACACATCACCGCATCACGCGTAAAAAATGCATTAGGTAACGGTGGAATCGCATGCCTGGAAGGACTGATATACCGCTCTAAAGTGTTCTTCTTCAGCAGGGTACCCTGAAATAACTGCTCTGCCAAATCTTTGGCATCAAAAGCCATCAAGTCATCTACCAACTCGTTGTGCCCATGCAGAGCACAAACATCTTGGAGCAAGTCTAACTTAACCTTAGAATCTACCAGAACATCTGCCAGTAAGTTTTTGAATTCTAAAACATTATCGGCCACTTTATTTAACACACCGGATAATTGTGCATGTTCCTTTAAAGCCAAATCCAAAGTTAAGATATCATCATACAAAACCTCATGAGCTGTTTCAGGTGTCATGTTCTCCATCTCTGGACCTGGCTTGTGAATGATAACAGTGTTAAGCTTTCCGATTTCAGAAAAGTTAGAAATTTTAGCGGTGCTCATAAAGGCTTACTCGTCAAAAGAGATGTGGATTTTACTTGAGCGTGCCACAGCTTGGCAACTCAATATATAACCGGCTTTGGTTTCCCACTCTTGCAAAGAATAATTATTGATCATTTCAACCTCCCCCACCACCAATTTACAGCGACAAGTAGCACAAACTCCAGCCTTACATGAATAAGGTAGTTCAACACCCGCTGCATCAGCAGATTCGAGTAAAGTGGCTTGGGTACCAGCAGTCAGATTAAACTCGTGATTGGCACCATCTATGGTTACTGTCACTCCCGCATCTTCTTTAATCGTTTTCTCAGCCAATGAAATTTCTTGCCCATCACTCAGGAACCGCTCATTGTGAATCAAAGCCGGATCAACCCCTATTTCTTCTAAAGTGGCGCAAACTGAATCAATCATGGGACCAGGCCCACAGACAAAATAGCCATCAGCACCAACATGCTTAATTAGATGGTTGTTAATGGTCTTTACTTTCTCAGCATCAAAACGCCCCTGATACAGCGGCATATCAACGCGCTGCTGAGTCAAAAAGAAATGCACACTGAAACGCGCACCAAATTGGTCTTTTAAGGCAGCAATTTCATCATGTAATAGCACATCGGATGTTTTACTGTTGCCATAAAAAAGTACAAAGTCAGCTGTTTCTGTCTGCTGCATAGCGGCATAAATCATACCCATAATTGGTGTAATTCCTGAACCTGCAGCGAATGCCACATACAGTTCGCCTTCTTTTGGTTCCAAAGTAAAATGGCCACTGGGTGGCAACACTTCAATCTTGCTCCCGGCGTGGTAATGAGTTTGAGCCACCTGTGAAAAACGCCCATCATCAACTGCCTTGATCAAAACATCAATTTCATTGGTTTTACTCGGTGCTGAACAAATGGAATAGCTACGCCTCAACTCTTCACCGTTAATCACCGCTTTAAAGGTCAAATGCTGGCCTGGGATATAGGCAAAATCTGCCACTAAATCATCTGGTATGTACATGGTCCAAATGATGCCATTAGGCTGTGGTCGAGTTCTTTTTATGGTTAAAGTTTTAAATTTATGCATGACACTTAAAATAATCGAACGGTTCTAAACAATCTTCACAACGGTATAAAGCTTTACAAGCAGTTGAGCCAAATTCACTGATACGCACTGTATTTTCTGAACTGCATTGAGGGCACCTAATGTTCTTTTCGCCAGCAACCAACGGTGGAGCGATACCATAGGATTGCATGGCTGCCCTGCCTCTGGTTGTAATCATCTCTGTACTCCAAATCGGATCATCCACCAGTTTGACTTCAACCTCATTAATTTGGTGCATTTGTAAAGCTTTTTTAATATCAGCTTGAATCGCATACATGGCCGGACAACCAGAATATGTAGGAATGATTTCAACAGTTACCAAGTTACCTGTGATTACTATATTTTGTAAAATCCCTAAATCTCGGATGCTTATAACCGGAATTTCAGGGTCTTTAACTTTTGATAAAATACGCTCTATGGTTGAAACATCCAATGTGTTTTCACTGGCGTTCATCACCATTCACAACCTGGGTATGCGCGCGGTAAAAATTGCATCTCGGCCAATAAATAACCCAAGTGTTCAGAATGTTCACCTTCCATCCCACCAGTAGCAACCCAGCCTGATTCTGGTGGTTCCAGTTCACATTTTTGTAAGAGTTCCTCTACCCTCTCTTGCCAGCTTGACTTTATAGTCGCATAATCTGGGATCACCTCAGCATCTACCAATGTTCGCATGCCATCATCCACTTCAAATAGCTCTGGCGTATAAAACCACAAATCATCTAAAGATTTTTGGATGCGTGCTTTAGCTTCATCAGTGCTCAAAGCCAAACGCACCACCCATGCTTCACTGCGTTTGAGGTGGTATTTAACCTCCATCAGGGCTTTTTTAGCAACTTGTGCCAATGGCTCAAGTTGTGAATGCTTTAAGCCTTGAAATAAATTCAAGTTGAACACGTCAATGAAATACTGCTTTAAGGTGGTGTAAGCAAAATCTCCTTTGGGTAATTCAGTGATTAATGGGTTGCGGTATTCATGTGCATCACGAAGAAATGCCAAATCATCTGGTGTTTTATGCTCATCATCCAAAGCCACTGCCAATTGATAAAACAGTTGTGCATGCCCAATAAAATCCAGTGATACATTAGTCAAAGCCACATCTTCTTCAAGATAAGGGCCATGGCCACACCACTCAGCAAGTCTCTGCCCCATGGTCAAAGATGAATCGCCCAAGCGTAATAAATACTGGTAAAGAACAGTTTGATTCAAATCACTCATCATCACATGTTTTCCACTTCTTTATCCAACGGGTAAAATGTCGGGTGACGATAAACTTTATCTTCTGCTGGATCAAACCACTCATGTTCTTGCTCAGGGTTAGATGCAGTTATTTTCTCGGCTTCAACCACCCAGATACTAACACCTTCCTTACGACGGGTATAGACATCGCGTGCATTAAGCAAAGCCATTTGGGCATCACTGGCATGCAAAGAACCCACATGACGGTGATTCAAACCAGACTTGGCTCGAATGAATATTTCATACAATTTTAATTCAGACATCAGGCGGCCTCACTTTTGCTTGTGTTACTGTGTCGCTGCTGATAAACCTCTGCAGCTGCTCTTACCCACTCACCTTCATCATGGGCATCTATGCGTGCTTGTATACGTTCTTTGTTACATGGACCATTACCATGAATGACTTCGATGAATTCATTCCAATTAATTTCACCATGATCGTAATGGCCTGTTTCTTCATTCCAGTTGAGTTCAGGGTCAGGTATTGTGAGCCCTAAATGTTCCGCTTGTGGCACTGTTGCATCAATGAATTTTTGACGCAACTCATCATTAGAAAAGCGTTTGATTTTCCACTTCATGGACTGTTCAGAATGTTTAGAGTCTTTATCACTGGGACCAAACATCATTAACGCTGGCCACCAGGTTCGGTTCAAAGCACGTTGGGCCATTTCTTTCTGGGCGGCTGTACCACGCGCTAAAACTGTCATAATTTCATAACCTTGACGCTGATGAAAACTTTCTTCTTTGCAGATTCGGACCATAGAACGAGCATAAGGGCCATATGAAGTACGACACAAGGGCACTTGATTCATGATAGCAGCACCATCAACCAACCAGCCTATGGCACCCATATCTGCCCATGATGGTGTTGGATAATTAAAAATAGATGAATATTTCGCCTTACCAGTCAACAATTCTTCAGTCAACTGATCTCTGGATACACCTAGGGTTTCGGTGGCAGAATAAATATATAAGCCATGCCCTGCTTCATCTTGCACTTTTGCCAACAAAATCATCTTGCGCTTGAGTGATGGCGCCCGAGTAATCCAGTTACCTTCCGGCAATTGTCCAACGATTTCTGAATGTGCATGCTGTGACATTTGACGTATCAATGTTTTGCGATAAGCCATCGGCATCCAATCACGAGGCTCAATTTTTTCTTCGCGATCAATTTTGGCCTGAAATGCCGCTAACAAATCTGCTGGCTCTGTTTGGCCTTTGGCATCAGTTAAACCTTGTGAATACATAGTTTTTCTCAGTTAAGTTTATAAATATTTTAACAATTTATTCGTTAATTTGTTGTTGGCTTGTCCCTTTCACCCAGAGCTAAACACGCTTCAACAGCAGCGCCATGCCCTGTCCGACACCAATACACATCGTACACAATGCATACTGCCCACCATTCCTTTGTAATTCTCTTGTTGCAGTCAGTGCCAAACGGGCTCCACTCATACCTAATGGATGACCCAACGCAATGGCGCCACCGTTGGGATTAACCCTCGGGTCATCATCAGCAATGCCGAGCATACGCAACACTGCCAAACCTTGTGCAGCAAAAGCCTCATTCAGTTCAATCACATCCAAATCATCAATGGTCAGTTGATAGCGTTCCAGTAGTTGTTTGGTTGCTGGTACAGGCCCGATACCCATCACATCTGGGTCAACACCTGCTACATTGGCACCAATAAATTGTGCCAGCGGTTTCAAATCATATTTTTTAACAGCCTCTTCAGAAGCTACCAATAAAGCACATGCACCATCATTAACACCAGATGCATTACCAGCAGTGACTGTACCATCAGTCCTGAATGGCGTACCTAATTTAGCTAGTTTTTCTAAAGTCGTGCTGGCTCTGGGATGCTCGTCTTGGTCAACAATGATGTCATCACTTTTTCGCTGTGGGATTGTAATGGGCATGATTTCTTCAGCAAACACACCTTTACTTTGCGCTACAGCCGTTTTTTGTTGACTATGCAAAGCAAATAAATCTTGGTCTTCACGGCTCACCTTAAATTTTTCAGCCACATTTTCCCCAGTTTCAGGCATCGAGTCAGTACCGTATTCATTTTGCAATTTTGGATTGATAAAACGCCAGCCCAAAGTGGTGTCGAATATTTCAGCTCTTCTTGAATAAGCATGAGTTGCTTTGGGCATCACAAAAGGGGCACGCGACATCGACTCCACGCCACCAGCAATCATTATTTCCGCATCACCAAAAGCAATTGTCCTGGCTGCTGTGGCCAGGGCATCTAAACCAGATGCACACAAACGATTCACTGTCATGCCCGCAACACTGGTAGGCAAACCGGCCAGCAGTGCTGACATTTTAGCCACGTTACGGTTGTCCTCACCTGCTTGATTAGCACAACCAGCAACCACATCATCAACATCATCTTTAGTCAATTTTGGATTACGGTGCATTAATGTCCGAATGACATCCGCCAACATGTCGTCTGGCCTAACACCAGACAAAGCACCACCAAATCGCCCAATGGGTGTTCTGATGCCGTCACAAATGTAAACTTTTCTCATAGTATAGGAAATCCTATTTATTCATATTTCTCTGCTGGGTTTACTTAAATGCCTTATGTAGGGTGACAAACGATAACGATCATCACCAAACCATTGATGTAAGTTTTCCAGAGTGCTGGCTACATGCCCCCAGCCAAGCTCCTCAGCAAATGCCAATAAACCTTTGGGGTAATTAACACCGTAGCGCATGGACAAATCAACATCTTTGGCAGAACACACACCATTGAAAACGGCATCTGCCGCTTCATTGATTAACATCACAATGGTTCTCAATGCAATCAAAGCTGGCTGATCATCTGTAACCAACACATTTTTACCCATTTGGTTAAAACAGGCCACTATTCGATTTTTCATGAACTGATTAACCTCAGGACTGAAACAAAGGTTGATCGTTTTGCTTTTTTTGTAGTTAAATGACAAATCCACCAGACAAACTGGCATTTCACTTTCAGCTGCTACCTCTTTAGCTAATCGTCCATCACTTAATCGTAATTCGCAGCCACTGACTATCACTTTATCACCTTGCCATTTGCGCTGATTGTATTCAAAATCACAGAACATTTCGCTGAAGAACGTCTCCTCCTCAGGTACCGTTAATTGGTTGAATTGAGCATCACGGTGGACATAGTCAACTTTGGGGTTAGCTGCGCCTTCATGATGGTTGTAAAAACCTTGTTTGGTTTTCTTACCTAAAGTATTGGCAGCAACCATCTCACCTTGTATTAAAGATGGCCTGAAACGCGGATCATTAAACATGGCCTTGTAAACAGTTTGGCTGACAGCATAATTAACATCAATACCAATTAAATCCATCAACGCAAAGGGACCCATACGAAAACCAGCGGCTTCAGTCATCACTGTATCTATGTGGTAAAAAGTAGCCAACCCCTCTTGCATCATTTTCAGCGGTTCACCATAGTAGGAACGCGCCACACGATTGACTATAAACCCAGGCGAAGACTGGGCCAAGACAGGAACTTTTTTCCAGTATTTACAAATGGCCTTGGCTTGCTTGAGCCACTCGGGATTCGTTTGTTGTCCCGCAATCACCTCAACAAGTTTCATAACTGGTGCTGGATTAAAAAAATGCATCCCAAATAATCTGGACGGATCTTTCATGCCGGCAGCAATTGCTGTGATGGATATGGAAGAAGTATTGGTTGCCAATAATGCAAGGCTCGAAGTGATGACTTCGAGCCTTTTAAATAGTTCTTGCTTAATCACTAAATCTTCAATGATGGCTTCAATAACCAAATCACAAGAACTGAAATGCGCCAAATCGTCTACCACCTGAATGCGATCGATGGTCTCTTTGACTTCTTGTTTGCTTATCTTACCTTTAAAAGCGCTTTTTCTAAGCCGTTCATGTAGAGCACCCACAGCATGTTCAGCACTTGCTTTATTGACATCAAACAGTACGACTCGCTGGCCGTATCTGGCAGCCACTTCACAGATACCAATACCCATGGTGCCAGCACCAACCACACCAACAACTTTTAAATCATTTTTTAATGTATGTTCATCCATCAGTGACCTTTAAATTCTGGTTGTCTCTTTTCAGTAAAAGCAGCCACCCCTTCTGCAAAATCATCACTCAAACCACAAACTCTTTGTACATCGCGTTCGCGATCGAGATGTTCACCATAACGGTTACTGTAAGACTCATCAAAAATGTTTTTAATAAACGACAGAGCCCTGGTGGGTCTGCTGGCAAGCGTGTTAATCAAATCGTTCACTTCTGTATCAAATTGTTCATCTTCAATGGCGCTATAAATCATGCCCCATTCAACTGCCTCTTCAGCCATAACAGGGGTACCTAACATAGCAATTGCTTTGGCTTTAGCCAAACCAATCAGTTTTGGTAGCATCCAAGTACCATTACAATCTGGAATCAGGCCAATATTTGAAAACGATTGAATGAATTTGGCGGATTTTTTAGCAACCACAATGTCACAATTTAAAGCAATATTAGCACCAGCACCGGCAGCCACACCATTCACAGCACAAACGACGGGTGCTTGAACAGATTTAAGCAACCTGAGGTTCTTATTGTAACCATTCTCAAGTTTATCACCCAAGTCCATTTTTTCACCACCTTTGCGCTCTCCTAAGTCTTGTCCGGCACAAAACCCTCTGCCCTCACCAGATAACAACACACACCTGATAGAATTATCATTAACCAAATCTGTCAAAATTGAAAAAAACTCATCATGCATGGTGGCTGAAAAAGCGTTTAATTTATCTGGCCGATTAAGGATGATTTTAGCAATCTGTTCGGACTTGCTGTATTTGATGGTTTTTAAGTCATGGAATTTATCAGTCATTAGGCTCATTTGGTCAATTCAATAAGCACAATATTATACTGCAATTGAGCGATTTTCTGCTTCGTGAAATTGTATTTTTGTTCATGCTTGCAAGTGGCTCACCTCTTAGTTAAGGAGTGGTGATACGCTCATAGCCAGATCTTACTTTTTTGAGGTATAATTTATATTGGTAATGAGAAGCCATCATGCCTAAGTTGATATTATTTTTTTGTAGTACATCTGCTGGGTATTACCATGAATGGCCAACCATCACCCCTGAATTTGTGATCTCAGAGCCTGCCACTGTAGAAGTATGGGGGTAGTGGAAAACTGACCGCTTATAACTGTGTTGAAGCAGAATTCAGTTTTACTTCTGTAATCGAAGAATTAACAATAGACAGGATACCTTTAACACGATTATCGGCCTCAACTGGTGCCTGTCTTAACAAAGTGAAATCTAAACCCATTCGGTATGGAAAGCATTTACGCTAAAAACAAACATTAAAGTTTTTTCAGCATTGGCCTTTTGGTTTTTTTACCCTAAAATACCATTGAGGTAACCCATTTTCCAAGCACCAGCAATTGCACCACCCAAAACCAATACCGTCACCAACCATTTTATCAAGCCACTGCCACTTTTTTCTTCAACAGCAGGTGCCGATGATGCTTTAGGTGCACTGGCAGTTTTGTTATTCTTTTTAGTTGCCCCTTCTATAGCAGGATCTGTCATGCCAGGGGTTTGAATTAAAAAACGAATGTTATCTAATCTTAATTCGTCACCTACATTTAATTCTGTTTTATCTATTTTTTTACCATTAACAAAAGTACCATTGGAAGAACCCAAATCAGTCGCTACTAAGCCATCCGCTTCAGCATCAATTTGCACATGTTTTCTAGAAATGCCATCGGCATTAACACAAATATGACATTCAGAATGGCGGCCCATAATGGTAGAACCACGTAAAGGGTAAGTTTTTCCGAAATATGCACCAGAAACACCACGCAACACAAACTTAGGTAATGCCATGCGTACGCGAGTTCTGTTATCGTCTTCCTCCTCTGTCTCTATTGAAGAGACCAGCTTCATATGAACTTGAGCAGCAATGATTAAATCGCCTTCTCGCAACTCTTTGGGTTTAGTGACTAATTTGCCATTAACCGAAATCAAGCTGGCTTCATTGTCAACACTAAGAACGCATTCACCATCAGCCAATTGCAAAGTGGCGTGCACATTTCCCAAACCTTTATCTTGAATACTGATATCAGCATCTGAGGAACTGCCAATGCTGTATTTACCATCTTGTAAATATACACCCTGATGTTCTCCGTGAGGAAAATGTAATTTCATAGTAATTGTCCTTTAAAGATTTCTTTGTTATTAAAACACGTCTTAATTATAACAAACTATGGTTTTAACTCAAACAGGCAATTTTAGAGAATACTTCTGCACTTTTGTTAAACAACTCAACATCTATCAACCCTGATTCAACAGAGTTTTACCGCCCATATAGGTCTGCAACACCTTAGGTACTGAAATACTGCCATCATCATTTTGATAATTCTCCATAACAGCAATCAATGTTCTACCAACAGCCAAGCCAGAACCGTTTAAGGTGTGCACCAATTGTGGTTTTTTAACATTTGTTGCACGAAATCGTGCTTGCATACGGCGAGCTTGGAAATCAGTACAATTTGAGCAGGATGAAATTTCACGGTACGTATCTTGTGCTGGTAACCAAACTTCCAAGTCATAAGTCTTACTGGCAGAAAAACCCATATCTCCAGTACATAATATGATTTTTCGGTATGGCAGCTCAAGTGCTTGCAGTATGGCCTCAGCGTGTGAAGTCATTTCTTCCAGTGCCTCTGATGAATGTTCTGGATGTACAATTTGCACCATTTCAACTTTATCAAACTGATGTTGTCTGATCATGCCTTTGGTGTCTTTACCATAACTGCCTGCTTCCCGACGAAAACAAGGTGTATGTGCTGTCATCTTAATGGGTAAGTCACTTTCATCAATAATGGTATCAGCAACCAGATTCGTTAATGGCACTTCAGCTGTAGGAATTAAGTAGCGATCATCTTCTGTGATAAAAGCGTCATCAGAAAATTTAGGCAACTGGCCGCTGCCCTGCATGGTTTCCGCATTAACCATATACGGCACATAATATTCTTTGTAGCCATGTTCTCGGGTGTGTTTATCTAGCATGAATTGTGCCAGCGCGCGGTGTAATTGTGCCATTTCACCGCTTAACAGTGTAAATCGAGAACCAGATAAGTTAGCGGCTGATTCAGCATCCAGGCCTTGTTTTATATCACCCAGCTCTACATGATCTTTCACCTTGAAATCAAAGACTTTTGGTTCACCCCAGGTGCTGACTTTTACGTTATCATCCTCATCAACACCCACAGGAACAGAATCATCGGCTAAATTAGGTGTGTATAAGGTTACCTCCTCCATTTTAGCCAAAGTCGATTTCAATAAATCTTTTGATTGTTCTAATTTTTCGCCCATGTTTGCCACTTGATCCAGCAGTGGTTGTATGTCTTCACCTTTTGCCTTGGCTTGACCAATCGACTTGGAAATTTTGGTACGCTGACTTTGCAAAGCCTCTGTTTCAATTTGAATGTTTTTTCTGGAAACTTCCAATTGTTCCCATTGAACGGTGTCTAACGGGTAACCACGCTGAGCCAATTTGTCAGCCGTATTTTGTAATTCGGCGCGTAATAGTTGAGGGTCTAACATTTCCTACTTTCCTGGATAAGATTCAAGACGGGCATTTTAGCCCAGTTCAGTTGATTTGAGAAGGCAGTGCAGGCTTTCATCACAAAGAAAGAAATACAGTCAGGTCTTCAGTCTATTACCCCCATAATCACTACAGACAACCACACCCTACTTAAACGTTAGAAGTATTTAAACCTAATCACATTCAACTGTCTTTTTGAAACAGGAAGTGATTTTCTTCAGAACTATGTTTCTCTAGCCATTGCTGGTGCCTCTCTAGTTCCTCTTGATCCGGATAAACCATTTTCAAAGGAGGAATGTCAGATAAATCAAATTGTAAACTGGCATGATTGGCATTTTCAGAGACATCCAAATTCAGCTTGGTTTGTCCACCAGTCATGGCCAGATAAACTTGTGCTAATATTTCTGAATCGAGTAAAGCGCCATGCAAGGTCCGGTGCTCATTACCAATGCCATACCTTTTGCACAACGCATCCAAGTTATTTTTCGCTCCCGGATGTTTCTTTTTCGCATAAACCAGACTATCGGTAACGGTACAAATATCTTCTAGACGGATTTGTTTCCCACACAAGTCAAATTCATGGTTAATAAAACCCACATCAAAAGGCGCATTGTGTATAACCAACTCAGCCCCGGTCACAAACTCAATGAACTCATCCACAATCCTCTCGAATAAGGGTTTGTCCGATAAAAATTCATTACTCAAACCATGAACAGACAACGCCTCTTCATCAACAGCAAATAATGGGTTGATGTATTGGTGATAATGAATGTCTGTGATTTCACGATTGATGACAGCTACAGCGCCAATTTCAATGATTCTATGCCCATCTTTTGGCTTCAACCCCGTTGTTTCTGTATCCAACATGATGAGTTTATTATTGCTCATGCTTTTATTAACTCCGCTTGCTTTCTGGCTGCTGTATCAACAGCTTCGTTTTGTGGGTGACCTGAATGGCCTTTGACCCAATGCCAGGTAATCTCATGAAGACCTAATGTCAAGTCCAAGGCCTGCCACAAATCTACGTTTTTAACTGGTTCTTTTTTCGTTCTCATCCAGTTTTTTTTCTTCCAATTAACCATCCACTGTTGCGCCCCATCCATGACATATTTTGAGTCTGTATACAACTCAATAGTACAAGGCTCTTTCAATGCTTTCAACGCCGTTATCACTGCCGTTAACTCCATGCGGTTATTGGTGGTTTCTGACTCATTACCCTGAATCATCTTTTCTTTGCCTTTGTATATGAGCAATGCAGCCCAACCACCCGGACCTGGATTGCCTAAACATGAACCATCGGTATAAATTCTTATATGCTTTGTGTTTTTTTGGGTGCTCATAATCAAGGCAAGATAATAACATTATTTGTATAAAATAGTTGTTGCATGATAATTGATTATGGCATCATTCAGCTACCTGTAATCACAAAAAATAATACATAAAATGAAAACCACCATCAGCCCCATCCCAATTTATGATGACAATTATGTTTGGGTCATTGATGATGGTCATTATGCCGTTGTGGTGGATCCTGGCTTAGCAGAACCTGTAGATGATTTTTTGTTAAAAAACAAGCTCACGCTGTGTGCCATACTATTAACACACCACCACTGGGATCACATCAATGGCTTGCAAGCACTGTATGAAAACTGGCGATGTGAAGTTTATGGACCTGATGATGATCGCATACCTGCTGTCCAAACCATTGTAAAAGAAGGCGATGTGGTTCATATTAAACCACTCGAATTGAGCTTCACTGTCATGGCAACGCCAGGCCACACCACCAGTCACATATGCTTTTACAATGACGATGTTTTGTTTTGCGGCGATACCTTGTTTTCTTTAGGGTGCGGCAGAATGTTTGAAGGCACAGCTGAGCAATTTGTAAACTCACTGAATAAAATCAAGTCTCTTCCTGCTGAACTGATGGTCTACTGCACCCATGAATACACCCTCAGTAACATTGCATTTGTTGAATCTGTTTTACCTGAGAGTGATGCCATCCAACAGAAAAAAGAATGGGCGAAAAGCTTAAGAAAAAGGAATCAACCAACACTGCCTGTAAAATTAAAAGATGAATTGAGCCTTAATCCATTTTTACTCACTGACAGCCACAGCTTTCAACAGCATCTCAACCGAATATACAATGCCGATGTCGCTGATGAAGTCTCAGCGTTCACTTTACTCAGAACGGCAAAAGACAATTTTTAACCAAATCGAAATTTAAAATAAACCCGCTAACTTTTGGCCGCTGGTTGCGGGCGTTCAAACACCCATTTCAATTCACTGGACAAGTCACCACGGTATTGATAACCATCAAAACTTAAAGCTTTGATGTCTTCCATTTTCTCAACTTTGTTTTCAATGATGGCTCTGGCCATCATGCCTCGCGCTTTTTTTGCATAAAAAGAGATGATGCGAGTTTTCCCACCTTTGGTGTCTTTGAAGTCAATGTTTAAAACTGGCGATTTCAGTAACTTAGGTTTTACAACTTTGTAATATTCGTTTGAAGCTAAATTGACCACAAAATCATTCTCTTTCAACTCTTTATTCATCAGGTCAGTTAATTCATTGCCCCAGAACTGATACAAATTTTCTCCTCTGGAGTTTTTTAACCTGGTTTTCATCTCTAAACGATAAGGTAAGATCAAATCCATTGGTCTTAGATAACCATACAACCCAGACAGAATTCGTAAGTTTTTCTGCGCAAAACTCCAGTTTTCAGCAGAAAAATCTGGTGCCTCTAAACCTGCATAAACGTCTCCTTTGAATGCCAGTGCTGCCTGTTTAGCAACACCTAACTTGAATGGAGTTTTGAACGATTGGAAACGCTCATAATTCAGATCAGCAATTTTTTCACTCACAGACATTAATTCTGATATTTTCTGCGGTTTCAGTTTCTTAAGTTCTTTGGCTAGCGTTTGGCTCTCTTTAAGCAAAACTGGCTGGCTGTGCTGCTGTAATGGGTGTTGTTCAAAATCTTGGCCTTTTGAAGGCGATAATAATATCAGCATGTCATTTCTGTAATCGTTGTGGTCAATACCTTTGTTATGTGGGTTAAATCTTCAGGTTCAATAATAAATGGCGGCATAATGTAAACCAAATTCATAAATGGCCTAACCCACACGCCTTGTGCCACGGTTCTTTTTTGAAATTCTTGCCACGCTAATGGTTTCTTCATTTCAATCACTCCAATTGCACCCAAAACACGAACATTGGCAACCTGCTCCAACTCATTTATGGGCATCAATTCTTGTTGCATCAGTTGCTCTATTTCAGTGACTTTCTGTTGCCAATTTGATTGTAATAACAAATCTATGCTGGCCAAACCAACTGCACAAGCTAATGGGTTGGCCATAAAAGTTGGCCCATGCATAAAGTTGGTGGATATGCCTTTTGACACTTTCTGGTTGCATAAAACAGCAGCCAAAGTCATGTACCCTCCAGTCAATGACTTACCCAAACACATGACATCAGGCGTAACTCCAGCGTGCTCATAGGCAAATAAACGCCCTGTTCTACCAAATCCTGTGGCAATTTCATCAAAAATCAGTAAGACACCATATCGATCACAAAGCTGCCGAACCCTCCTAAGATATTCAGGTGAATAAAAATTCATTCCACCAGCACCTTGAACGACTGGTTCGAAAATGACTGCTATAATTTTTTCATGATTAGCAGCCAATTGCTCAGCAAACTCATTCAAATAATGATCCTCCCAATCATCATCAAAACCACAGGCTGGTGAATCAATAAAAATGTGTTGATTAAGCAATTTACTGAATTTGTGATGCATACCTGTTTCAGGGTCACACACAGACATGGCACCAAAAGTATCACCGTGATAGCCCCTGGCAAAAGTTAAAAATCTTTTCTTACTGACCAATCCCTGTTCAAAACAATACTGAGCTGCCATCTTCATAGCCACTTCAACTGCCACCGATCCCGAATCAGCAAAAAACACAGCATCTAAAGATTTGTCAGTTATTTCGATGAGCCGCTTACCCAGTTGAATGGCCGGCTCGTGAGTAATACCACCAAACATCACATGAGACATTTTAGTCAGTTGATTTGTGATGGCTTGATTCAAGATTGGGTGGTTGTAGCCATGAATGCAACACCACCATGAAGACATTGCATCTATGACTCTAGATCCGTCTTCTAAATACAAATAGATGCCTTCCGCACGCTCAACACCCAAAACTGGAGTTGGTTCATTCAGATTGGTGTATGGGTGCCACAGGTGCTTTTGATCAAACTCAATATCCATATCAATCTAAAACATGTTGAATCAAATCGCCATCAAAACCACGGCGGTAAAGGAATGCCTGGCGCTTGGCTTTTTCTTTAAAATCCTGCCAAGGTTCACCTTTGTACTTTTTATGGTAAACACTTTCAACCAAAGCATAAAAGTCAATCTCAGAGCAGCCTCTAGCGGCATCGATTTTTTCAGCACTGACTCCCTTTATGGATAGCTCTTTGCTTATTCTTGCTGGACCATAACCCCGGCTTGAACGGGCACGCCAATAAGATTCAGCAAAACGCAAATCTGAGATCAGGTTATTCTTAACCAAGTCTATGATGAGGGCATCAACAACCTGCTCATCATGTTTTTTTTTAATTAATTTTTGTTTGAGTTCTTGGCACGAATGCTCTCGCATGGCCAAACTACCCAAAGCTGAGGCACGTGCACGTGCCTCAGGCGTGTACTTGTTTTGTTCTGACATTAACCTTCAAATGGATCTACATCAGCTGTTTCTTGAGTTTCAACCACATCTTCAGGTTTAGGCAACAATATATCGCGAATTTTCTGCTCCAATTCTGCTGCTGCATCCGGATTTTCTTTGAAGTAGGTTTTTGCATTTTCTTTACCTTGACCAATCCTGGTCTCTCCATAACTGTACCAAGCACCGGCTTTTGAAACTAAATTATGTGCCACACCCAAGTCAATCAACTCACCCAATAGAGAAATACCTTGTCCATAGAGAATCTCAAATTGAACCTGTTTAAACGGTGGTGCCATTTTATTTTTAACCACTTTAACGCGCGTATCATTGCCGATAATTTCATCACCTTTTTTAATGGCTCCAATACGACGAATATCCAAGCGGACTGAAGAATAGAACTTCAATGCGTTACCACCTGTGGTGGTTTCAGGGCTACCAAACATCACCCCAATTTTCATTCTGATTTGGTTAATAAAGATCACCATACAATTGGTGCGCTTGATGTTACCAGTTAATTTACGCAATGCTTGTGACATCAAACGCGCTTGCAAGCCCATGTGCGAATCTCCCATATCACCCTCAATCTCGGCTTTGGGTGTTAACGCGGCCACCGAATCCACCACGATTAAATCAACTGCGTTTGATCGAACCAGCATGTCACAAATTTCTAAAGCCTCTTCACCAGTATCTGGCTGCGAAACCAATAAATCATCAATATTCACACCAACTTTAGCCGCATAAGCGGGATCCAATGCATGCTCAGCATCAATAAATGCTGCTGTGCCACCATTTTTCTGACACTCTGCCACTGCATGTAGCGTTAAAGTGGTTTTACCGCTGGACTCAGGCCCATAAATCTCAACCACTCGACCACGTGGTAAACCACCAATTCCTAATGCCACATCTAACCCCAACGAACCAGTTGAATATACATCCGTAGTTAAAGCCTGGTTATCGCCCATACGCATCACCGAACCTTTACCGAATTGTTTTTCAATTTGTCCTAAAGCTGCTGCCAAGGCTTTTTTCTTGTTGTCATCCACTTTGTTTTGCTCCACAAGTTGTAAGTTGCTTTTCATAATTTATGCCACCTATTATCGCATGTTCTTGATATCGAAAAAATCAGTAATTTCTGAGTAAATCGTCAACTTTTTCGGACTTACTCAATATTATCAATGGCTTATTCTCAAAACTTGAGAATAAATATTTTTTAACACCATCCTGCACAATCAGTTGCAACAGATGACATTGAAAAATATCGAACATTACAATCTATTTTTTGCGTTGTAATTAGCTAATCAATCGATTTTATAATACGTAAGATGTTTTCACTAACGAGGTATTATCATGATTTACAATAAAAAGTTTAAGTGGTTAATTACAGCCATAGCCATCACCTGTATCAATTCTGCTCCACAAGCAAGTACAAACGCCAAAACAAATCAGTTTTGGTGGCCAGAACAACTGAACTTACAGCCTTTGAGGCAACACGCAGTTGAATCTAATCCTTACGGTGCTGATTTTGATTATGCTGCTGCTTTTAAAAAACTGGACATTGATGATGTTAAACAAGACATCACTGAAATTCTCACTAACTCGCAAGACTGGTGGCCCGCAGATTACGGACACTATGGCCCATTTTTTATCCGAATGGCCTGGCACAGTGCAGGAACTTACCGAACACTGGATGGGCGTGGAGGAGCTGGCGGAGGACAACAACGCTTTGAACCATTAAACAGTTGGCCAGATAATGCCAACCTCGATAAAGCAAGACGTTTGCTGTGGCCAGTTAAAAAGAAGTATGGAAGCAGTTTATCATGGGCCGACTTGATGATTCTAACTGGAAATGTAGCCATGGAATCTATGGGCTTTAAAACCTTGGGTTTTGCTGGTGGTCGAGCTGATGACTGGGAAGCGGATTTGGTCTATTGGGGCCCAGAAACAAAATTTCTGGATGATGAACGATACGAAGGTGACAGAAAGTTAAAAAAACCATTGGCAGCAGTTCAAATGGGTTTAATTTATGTCAATCCTGAAGGCCCCAATGGTAACCATGACCCCATATCAGCAGCCCATGACATCAGAGAAACATTTGGTCGCATGGCCATGAATGATGAAGAAGTCGTTGCCTTGATTGCTGGTGGTCATACTTTTGGTAAAGCACATGGCGCAGCAAAACCTGACAAATGCATCGGACGCGAACCAGCTGCTGCAGAGTTAAAAGAACAAGGGTTTGGTTGGACCAATAAATGCGGCAAAGGACACTCCGAAAACACCATAACCAGTGGCCTTGAAGGTGCCTGGACATCCAGCCCAGCACAATGGACTCACCAGTATCTAACCAACCTATTTGCTTTTAACTGGGTCCAAACAAAAAGCCCAGCTGGTGCCACACAATGGATACCCGCTGATCCTGCAGCTGGTAACCTAGTACCTGATGCACATATTCCCGACAAACGCCATGCACCCATTATGTTTACTACGGATCTTTCCTTGAAAAAAGATCCAGCTTACAGGGCTGTTGCAGAACGCTTTCTCAAAGACCCACAAGAATTTGAGCAGGCATTTGCCAAGGCTTGGTTTAAATTAACTCACCGTGATATGGGGCCACGAGCACGATATGTCGGAGATAACTTACCCGAACAAGCTTTTTTGTGGCAAGACCCTGTTCCTGCCGCAAACTATGAAATGATTAATGCAGCAGACATTAAAAAACTCAAACAAAACATCCATGATACAGCGTTAACAGTCTCTGAACTGGTTAAAACAGCATGGGCTGCGGCCTCTTCTTACCGAGCCACTGACATGCGTGGTGGTGTCAATGGCGCAAGAATACAGCTGGCACCCCAAAAAAACTGGATGGTAAACGATCCAAACGAACTACAAAAAGTACTATCAACCTTGAATAAAATAAAAGTAGATTTCAACAACAACTCACCTCAAAGAAAAGTCTCTCTTGCAGACTTGATAGTACTGGGTGGTGGTGCAGCGATAGAAAAAGCCTCAAAAAAAGCAGGCTTATCAATTGAAGTACCCTTCATTCCTGGTCGGACAGATGCAACTCAAGCCCAGACTGATGTTAATTCGTTCAACAATTTGCGCCCAACAGCCGATGCGTTCAGAAATTATTATGAAGCAGGTAATGACCATTCTCCAACAGAGTTATTGGTTGACAAAGCGAACCTGCTTTCACTCACCGTTCCCGAAATGACTGTACTAATTGGTGGCTTGAGAGCACTTGATGCAAATTCAGGCAACAGCAAACATGGTGTCTTCACAACCACACCTGGCACTTTAAACAATGCTGTTTTTGTTAATTTACTGGACATGAAAACCAAATGGAGCAAGTCAGCTAATCAGCCGGGTATTTATGAAGGCCGTGACAGAAAAACCAACAAGCTCAAATGGACGGCCACACCAGTTGATTTGATATTTGGATCACACTCTGAACTCAGAGCAATCGCTGAAGTTTACGCAGCTGATGATGGTAACGAATTAATGATTAACGATTTTATAAGCGCGTGGATAAAAGTCATGCAAGCCGACCGTTTTGAACTTTGATACCAATTCAATGACTTAGCCAAAAAAAGCCACTTAACGTATACTGATACAGTAGCGCTATTTGGCTTTTTTTATTTTACCTGCACTGATCCACACTCAACTCGACATCTTTCAATTTAGAGTTAGATTCCACCAGGCATAAATGTCTTGGTTTTGTTACACTAGCACTTTTTTTATTTCATAAAATAATCAAATGTCAGAGACCTCAAAACACACCCCTATGATGCAACAGTTTTTAAAGATAAAAGCTGATTATCAGGACATGTTATTGTTTTACAGAATGGGTGATTTTTATGAGTTGTTTTTTGATGATGCAGTAGAAGCAGCTAAATTACTTGACATCACTTTGACCCACAGAGGTAAATCAGGTGGTAACCCAATCCCAATGTGTGGTGTACCTTACCATGCCGCTGATAATTACTTGGCCAAGTTAGTAAAAAAAGGTTTGTCAGTTGCTATTTGTGAACAAACCGGCGACCCAGCAACCAGCAAAGGACCAGTTAAACGTGAAGTCCTAAGAATCATCACTCCCGGTACGGTCACCGAAGAAGCACTTATGGATGCCCACAAAGAGAATCTGTTATTAGCGATCCATCACAATTCACGCGGCTATGGAATGGCCTACCTGGACTTATCAAATGGCGCTTTCAAAGTGCAGCAAATGGAATCATTTGCAACATTAGAGAGTCAGCTGACTCGTTTATCGCCCAGTGAGATACTGCTGAGTGAAAACAGTGATTTGGTTGAAAAGCTGAAACAGTTTAATTGTATCGCTCGTCCCACTTGGGATTTCGATACCGAATCAGCACACCACACCATAAAAAAACTCTACCAACTACATGATCTCAGTGGTTTTGGGATCAATGAATCTGATGTTTTCCTGGCTGCTGCTGGCGCCTTATTACAGTATGTTCAGCATACCCAAAAATCTGAATTAAAGCACTTACAAGCCATTCAGATTGAATTATTAGATACTTATTTACACATTGACGCGCAATCACGAAAAAATCTGGAAATAGACCATCATCCAGATGGCAAAGATGAACTGACATTATGTGGATTTATTGATCAATGCGCTACTGCGATGGGCTCTCGAAAAATCAGGCGTTGGGTAAAACAACCACTGAGAGATCGAAACATTTTAAAACAACGGCTAAATGGTGTTGAAGCCCTGATTGAATCAGCTCAAGTTGATGCATTACAAAACCAGCTTAAAAGCATTGCCGATATTGAACGAATTGTCACACGCATCAGTTTACTCACCGCCAGGCCCAGAGACTTAATCGCATTATATGGATCGTTGGTGGCAGTTGATGAGCTACAGCAATCCATGCAAGTAATCGATCATAAAAACTTGGATGGCATAACCCAATCATTGAACCCACATACCAAAATTGCTCATTTACTTAAAGATGCCATCAAAGAAAATCCACCCGTAGTCATTCGAGATGGTGGCGTGATTGCTGATGGCTATGATAAACAGCTGGATGAATTAAGAAACATCAGCACAGATGCTGGACAGTACATGTTGGACTTTGAAACTGAGCAACAGGAACTATCTGGAATCAGCGGTCTAAAAGTGGGCTACAACCGTGTTCATGGATATTTTATTGAAGTATCAAAACTACATTCAGATAAAGTTCCAGAACACTACATCCGCCGACAAACGCTTAAAGCTGTCGAGCGATACACCACACCTGAACTTAAACAATTTGAACAAAAAGTTCTGTCCAGTAAAGAAAAATCCCTGGCTCATGAAAAAGAGCTTTATTTGAATTTATTGAAAAGCTTTGTTAGCCACATCACATCTTTACAATCACTGGCTGCAACAGTCAGTGAGTTGGATGCTTTGTGTAATCTGGCCGAAAGAGCAATCACTCACAACTTTTGCAAACCGGAATTGACCACCGATTTAACCATCGACATCAAACAAGGCCGTCATCCTGTGGTTGAAACCATTCAAGACACCCCCTTTGAGCCTAATAACCTGAATTTAAACCACAAAGATAAAATGCTCATCATCACTGGCCCTAATATGGGAGGTAAATCCACCTATATGCGCCAATCAGCTATCATCGTATTGATGGCATCGATTGGTAGTTATGTGCCAGCCTCTTCAGCCATCATCGGAGATATCGATCGCATATTTACGCGTATTGGTGCCGGTGATGATTTGACCAGAGGGCGATCGACTTTTATGGTAGAGATGTCTGAAACGGCGACTATTTTGCACAATGCCACACAACATTCTTTGGTTTTAATGGATGAAATTGGTCGCGGCACCAGTACTTTTGACGGCCTGTCCTTAGCTCATGCCTGTGCGGTGCATTTGGCACAAGTTAATCAATCGTTTTGTCTGTTCGCCACTCACTACTTTGAAATCACACAACTAGAAGAACAAATACCCCGCATTAAAAATGTACACCTTAATGCGGTTGAGCACAAAGACCGAATCGTTTTTCTACACACGGTTAAAGCAGGCGCTGCCAGTAAAAGTTATGGTTTACAAGTTGCTGCATTGGCGGGACTTCCTAGCAGCACTCTGAAAAATGCTAAATCATTCTTGAAACAACTTGAGAACCAAGACTCCCAACGACAACCCAAACAATTTTCCTTGTTTCAAGAAGAAACCATTCAAGTTTCAAAAGTAGAACAAAAACTAAAAAGTATTGATCCAGATGAACTAACAGCCAAACAAGCTCTGGATTTGATTTATCATTTGAATAAACTGCTCAAATAAACAGGTTTATAACCGAAACCCACCCTGTCTCTTGAAAATGAAGCTGATTACAAGTCAAATTCAATTTTGTAAATACGTGTCATGTTGCTGTTGATACCCACATTACTTGGAGGCTCAAACAACCAATTATTTACTGCTTGAACTGCATTTTTACCAAAAATTCTACCCTTGCGAGAATACTTAACCGCAGATGCTGAAATAACTTCTCCTGCTGGATTAATGGTAATCTCAACATCCACCCAGCCTTCCAGGTTTTGAACGGCCGCTCTTGGCGGATACTCTACAGGGGTTCTTTTAACAATCTTCCATTCGAATGCCACTTTTTCAGCTTGTGTAACAATTTCATCATCTGGTATTGCATCGGTTGCAACTTCATCATCTTCAGCCACACCACTTGGAATCTGCTGACTTGCAGATTGATTCAAATTGTTAGCATTTACAGAAACTTCATCATCAGTAACTACAGAATCAACCACATCCACATTTGAAGCTGAGGATGTTACTGCTGTATTTGTATTAGGTACCAAATTTTCATTATCAGTTACAACCTCACTGGGCTGGTTCTCAACAACTTCATTTACAATCTCTATTTCTGCAGGTGGCTCAACTTTAGTTGGTGTCAGTTCAGGCTGTGTCTGATTGATGACAGAATTTCTCTCATCATTTTGAATGGAGATATTGGCCACAACCTCATTGGGGTTTTTAGCTCCAATATCATTGCTGATTGGTAATTCAATTTCAATCTTGGGTTTTTCTTTCAAACCAAATTCAGACATATCAAGCTCAATCTCACTGTTAATCTCTGGTTTGAACTCATTGGTATTTAGATCTGCCGCTTTCTGACGCTCAGGTAACCCTTCAGACCAACTGGGCCTTTTTGTTTGATCATCCTCAGTTTTCTTGTTTTCATCTTGTGCATGGGCAGTCCAAACGAAAGCCAACAAAACCAACGCGGTACACAGTTTTTTCAACATTTAGTATTTTCTCGGGAATATAACGCTTCTTTATTATTTTAGCAACAGAAACTCACTTTGCAATAAAATGTAAAAATTTGTTAAAAAAACATCACCATTTAATCGGTTTTTTGTTCAAAAAAGCATTCAACCCTTGCTGTCCTTCCGCAGAAACGCGCACAGCGGCAATAACTTGGGTGGTATACTCATCAATCTTTTTTTGCTGTGGTAAAGTTCGGCCAACCACAGACATCACCAACTTCTTACTGATTTCTTTGGCATTAGGCCCAGTTTCGCTCAAGAGATTCAATTGTTGGTCAATGAACGAGTCAATTTCATCAAGGTCCATCACTTCAGAAACAATGCCCAAATCTTTGGCGCGAGCGGCATCAAATATTTCAGCAGTTTGAAAATACCTCCTCGCCTTCCTGGTACCGATGGCATCAATCACATAAGGAGATATGACCGCTGGCACCAAACCCAGTTTGGCTTCAGTCAAACCAAATCGAGCACTTGTTTCTGCTACCACAACATCACAACAACAAGCCAAACCTACACCACCACCCAAAGCCAGACCCTGCACTTTAGCGATGGTGGTTTTGGCATTGAAGTTAATGGTTCGCATCAAAGCCGCCAGTTTTTCTGAATCAGCTTTATTCTCATCTTCAGTGGCCTGAGCCATACTTTTCATCCAATTAATATCTGCCCCAGCAGAAAACGACTTGCCATTGGCTGAAAGCATGATAATTTGAACATTTTTGTTGTCATTTAAGGCATTAAAGACAGCTGTTAATTCTTCAATCATTTGTGCATTAAAAGCATTGTGCACTTCTGGACGGTTCATAATGACATGAGCAACGCCATTTTTATCATTCTTTAATTGTATTGTTTTGTAGGTATTGAACATAAATCTTTCACCTCGTTACATTCTGAAGACACCATAATTAACAGACTCAACATCAGCACAAGTGCTAGACTCGATTGCTAATGACAACACTTTGCGGGTGTCAGCAGGATCGATAACTCCATCATCCCACATTCTGGCCGTTGAATAATAAGGATGACCCTGATCTTCATACTGTTGCTTGATCTGATCATAGAACTGTTGTTTTTCATCAGCATCCCAGGCTTCACCAGTTTTGTCATAACCATCTTGTTTGACCGTGGTTAATACGGATGCCGCCTGATCGCCCCCCATCACGGATATTCTGGCATTAGGCCACATCCATAAAAATCGCCCTTGGTAGGCGCGACCATTCATGGCGTAGTTTCCTGCCCCAAATGATCCACCAATAACAACAGTGAATTTTGGTACTTGTGCACATGCCACAGCAGTTACCATTTTGGCGCCATCTTTTGCTATGCCTGCGTTTTCATACTTTTGCCCAACCATGAAACCTGTTATGTTTTGTAAAAACACCAAAGGAATCTTGCGTTGGTTACATAGTTCAACGAAATGCGCGCCTTTTAAGGCCGATTCAGCAAATAAAATACCATTGTTTGCAACTATGCCGACTGGATAACCATTGATATGGGCAAAGCCACAAATCAGGGTGGTACCGTATTTGGCTTTGAACTCTTGAAATTCAGAAGCATCAACAATTCTTGCTATGATTTCTTTTACATCATAGGGAATACGAGTTGATTGTGGAATGATGCCGTACAATTCATGTTTTGGATACAATGGATCACGAGATTCCTTGCGCTGTAACCAGTCATATTGTGGCCGGTTCAAAAAACGCAAGGTATTACGAACCATTTGTAAAGCATGTTGATCATTTTCGGCAAAATGGTCTGTCACACCAGATTGCGAAGAATGTACTTCAGCACCACCCAGTGACTCAGCATCCACTACTTCACCTGTAGCTGCTTTGACCAATGGCGGACCACCTAAAAAAATAGTTCCCTGCTCTTTCACGATGATGGCTTCATCACACATAGCAGGCACATAAGCACCACCTGCTGTACAAGAGCCCATTACTACTGCAATTTGTGGAATATTTTTAGATGATAACTGGGCTTGATTATAGAAAATTCGCCCAAAGTGCTCTTTGTCGGGAAAAACGTCATCTTGCAGAGGCAAAAAAGCACCACCTGAGTCAACCAAATAAATACAAGGTAAATTGTTTTCCGAAGCTATTTCCTGTGCCCGTAAATGCTTCTTAACAGTCATCGGAAAATAGGTTCCACCTTTAACTGTAGCATCGTTCGCAACAACCATCACTTGTTGACCATGAACCACACCAATACCAGCGACCATACCAGCAGCAGGTGCTGCATTTTTGTACATACCAGAAGCTGCCATGGGTGCAATTTCTAAAAATGAAGTTCCGGAATCCAGCAGTAAATTGATGCGATCACGAACCAACAGTTTGCCTCGGTCAGTGTGCTTTTTTCTGGAACGTTCTGAGCCGCCCAAAGCGGTCTCTTGTAATTTTTCTCTGAGATCAGCCACCAACTGTTGCATAAATGCTCGATTCTCATCGAATTGAATAGACGATGAATCAATCTCGGTTTTAATGATCTTCATGTTTATACCAGCTCAATAGCAACAGCGGTTGCCTCACCGCCGCCAATGCACAATGAAGCGATACCTTTTTTCAATCCTCTGTTTTTCAATGCATGTATCAGTGTCACCAGAATACGATTACCAGATGCACCAATGGGATGTCCCAACGCAGTTGCACCACCATTTACATTAACCTTTTCATGCGGTAAATTCAATTCATCCATTGCAGCCATAGTCACCACAGCAAAAGCTTCGTTGATTTCAAATAAATCAACATCATCAACTGACCAATTAACTTTTTCCATCAGTTTTTTGATTGCTGAAACCGGAGCCGTAGTAAACCATTCAGGTTCATGAGCAAATTGCTCATGCCCAACAACCTTCGCCAGTGGTTGTAAACCATTGTCTTTTACGTATTGAGCGGATGCCAATAATGTCATCGATGCGCCATCAGAAATTTTTGAGGCATTGGCTGCAGTAACCGTACCATTTTCACGCCTGAATGCAGGTCTTAAATTTGGAATTTTATCGATGTCACATTTGGGAGGCTCTTCATCCTTATTCACCTTGACACTGGCTTTACGCGACTTCACTTCTACATCAACTATTTCATTATCAAAAGCACCGGTTCCCATGGCTTTCATAGCTCTTCTTACTGATTCAGCAGAAAATTCATCCTGAGCCTCCCTAGAATAGCCGTATTTGTCAGCACATGATTCAGCAAAATTACCCATCATATTACCATCATATGGATTTTGTAGGCCATCAAAAAACATGTGATCCAACATCTGTGCATGCCCCATGCGGTAACCACCACGAGCTTTAGGTAACAAGTAAGGAGCCATGGTCATGGACTCAATGCCACCAGCTATAACCAATTCAGCAGAACCTGCTTTGATGGTGTCATGCGCCATCATCACTGCTTTCATACCAGAACCACAAACCTTATTTACTGTCGTACATTTAACCGACAGAGGCAGGCCTGCATGTAGCACCGATTGTCTGGCTGGCGCCTGACCCAAACCAGCAGGCAGAACACAGCCGATCAGAGCCTCATCAATGTCATTTTGATTGATACTGACTTCATCAATCACAGCTTTTATAGCTGTTGCACCCAGTTGAGTAGCCGGTGTGTTAGCAAATTGTCCCTGAAAGGAACCAATCGGGGTGCGTTTGGCTGCCACTATGTAAACATCGTTATTGGAATCAATTGTCATATGTCTCTCTTAAATTTTATTGTTGGCAATCTGGTTCATACTTATGCTTTGGCGTTGCGATATAATTCGCGACCAATCAACATCAACCGAATTTCATTGGTTCCAGCACCAATATCGTACAATTTCGCATCACGTAACAAACGCCCTGTCGGGTATTCATTGATATAACCGTTACCACCTAATGTTTGTATGGCTTCCAAAGCAACTTGAACAGCTGCACTGGAAGCAAAATATAAACAGGCCGCAGGATCTAACCTGGATTCAATACCCTGATCATAGTCCTTAGCAATACCATAGGCAAAATATCTGGAAGCTTGAAGTTCTGCATACATTTTACCAATTTTAGCTTGCATCAAGCCAAACTCGCCCAAATCTTTGCCAAACTGCTTACGTTCTGCAGTGTAAGGCACAGCAATATCCATAGCTGCTTGCATAATTCCAATAGGACCTCCAGATAATATCAAACGTTCGGTATTAAGACCCGCCATCAGAATACCAACACCCTGATTCACTTCACCAAGTACATTCTCAGCCGGAATGCGGCACTCATCAAATACCAACTCACAAGTATTTGAACCACGCATACCGAGTTTGTCTAACTTTTGAGCTGTAGAAAAACCTGACATACCCTTTTCTATCAAAAAGGCCGTCATACATTTTGAACCAGCATCTTGGCCAGCAGTTCTCATGTATACAATCAACACATCTGCATCAGGACCATTGGTGATCCACATTTTATTGCCATTGGCAACCCAATCACTGCCATCCTTGACTGCTGTACATGCCATAGAACCAACCACATCTGAACCAGCACCGGGCTCACTCATGGCTAATGCGCCAACAAATTCACCCGAACATAGTTTCGGCAGGTATTTTTGTTTCTGAGCCTCAGTGGCATGCTTATATAAATTTGAAACACAAAGATTGGAATGAGCGCCATAGGATAAACCAACAGAAGCTGAACCCCGTGAAATTTCCTCCATAGCAATCAAGTGAGCCAAGTTGCCCATTTCAGAACCACCGTAAGTACCTGGTATGGTCATCCCTAACAAGCCTAAATCACCCATCTTTTGCCATAAGTCATGCGGAAAGAGGTTTTCTTCATCTATCTCTTCTGCACGAGGTGTAATTTCTTCAGCAGTGAACTTACGAACTGTATCTCTGAGCAGCTCTAAATCTTCACCCAAAACCACATCATTATTCATCAGGTATTACCGTTTTTAGTTCTACCAGAAAACTTTACATTCCTTTGGCACATGAAAGGCAATTTTACCCGCCCCATTTTCTCAATTCTTTCCTCACCCATGCGATCGGCGGCTTTCCATGTAGCAATGCCATCACGGTCCGCAATTTCGAATATTTTAATGATGTTATAGTAGATGTTACGTGTCATACGCAAAGCACGCTCACGATTATAGCCTTCCAATTCGATAGAGACGTTCATCAAACCACCCGCATTAACAGCATAGTCTGGCGCATAAATCATACCTCTTTGTTCAAGTTCATCACCATGACGGGTTTCTGCTAATTGATTATTAGCACTGCCACAAACAATACCAAACTTAAAACGATCAATGGTTTGATCATTCACTGTTGCACCCAAGGCACAAGGCGAATAAACCTGAGCGTCAACATCATAGATGTCATCCAGCCCAACTGCTTCGCAACCATATTCATCCACACAATGCTGAATTGCTTCTTGGTTGATGTCAGTGACAAATATTTTTGCACCGTCTTTATGTAACAATTTAACCAATTCCATACCAACGTGACCAACACCCTGCACAGCATAGCTGTAATCACCGATATTTTGGTTGCCAAACTTCTTCTCTAAACTTGCTTTGATGCCCTGATAAGTACCATAAGCAGTAAATGGAGATGGATCTCCAGAGCCACCATGGACTTGATGCACACCCACCACATTATCAGTCTCTTGAAATACATATTCCATATCGTTGACGTCAATGCCAACATCTTCAGCTGTGATGTAGCGGCCACCCAAAGAATCCATAAAACGCCCAAATGCTCTGAATAACTCTTCCGATTTGTCTTTTTTGGGATCACCAATGATGATTGATTTACCACCACCTAAGTTCAAACCAGAAACTGCTGCTTTGTAGGTCATTCCACGGGATAAGCGCAGTACATCATTCAATGCTTCCTGCTCGGTTTTATATGGCCACATTCTTAATCCACCCAATGCCGGTCCTAAAACAGTGTTGTGAATGGCTATGATGGCTTTTAATCCCACATCTTTGTTATGACAAAAAACAACCTCTTCGTGTTCGGTCTTGTCTATGGTCTCAAAAATATTCATTTATTGTCCTCAATCAAAACAACAGCAAGGAAGCTGAAGTTAATCTGGTTAAATTTGATCAATTCTTGTCTTCAAGAATCATGAATGTCCCCCTCAAATTTATATAGATTCATCAATTTTCGATGATAAGAATTTGAAGGTCTTGATGTGAATGTATTGAAAATTCACGCCCTATCCGGGCGCGCGCAATTATACATTAAATCATGAATTATTGCAGTAAATAAGGAATACTCTTGAGCCTTATACTTTCTCTTCCCTGGCCACTACACGGTCAAGTTTAGGACAGCACACGAGCACCAGGCATTCTGAATTTACGGACAAACAAACATTCACACATAACTACTCATGCCCGCTCTTATTGGCTAAGGTTAAACTGATTTTGGATAAGAACCAAGGACTTTTAAGTTAGATGTAAACCGCTTCATCTCAGCAATGGCATTTGATAAAGACTCATCTTCAATATGCCCTTCCACATCAATAAAAAATACATAATCCCACTTAGCAACCTTAGACGGTCTAGATTCAATGCGCTTCATGCTAATACCAAAATCATTCAACGGTTTCAAAATTTGGAACAACACCCCTGGTTCATCTCTACCTGCAATCATCAGAGAGGATTTATCATCACCACTCTGGGCCAATACTTGTTTACCTATCACCAAAAAACGAGTGGCATTATCCACTTGATCCTCTATATTAGCGTGGATGATATTCAAGCCATACATGCCGGCGGCTGATTCACCGGCGATTGCTGCTGTATGTTCATTAAATGAAGCCTTTCTGGCAGCTTCTGCATTACTAGAGACTGCGACGGTATCAATGCCTGGCGCATGTGCTCGTAGCCAAGCACGGCATTGTGCCAAAGATTGCCTGTGCGAGTAAATGACTTTAACCCCAGTCAATGAATTTTGTTTGGACATCAGATTGTGATGAATTGGCAAATCAATCTCACCACAAATCTTCAAAGGAGAACTAATAAACATGTCCAAGGTGTGATTAACCGCACCCTCAGTAGAATTTTCGATGGGTACCACACCAAAATCAGCCACTCCAGCTTCTACTTCAGCGAATACATGATCAATGGTGGATTCAGGCATGGCTTTAACCGAATGACCAAAATATTTGTAAGTTGCCATTTCAGAGAAGGTTCCTTCAGGCCCCAAAAAAGCGATATTCAATGCTTTCTGCTGCGCCAAACAAGCCGACATGATTTCTTTAAACAAACGCAGCAACGCTTCATCAGACAGTGGTCCATTGTTTCGCTCTTTGACAGCCCTTAACACCTGTGCCTCTCGTTCTGGGCGATAATAAAACCCGCCAAAATTAGCTTTGCTTTTACTGCGAGCAACCTCATTAGCAATTTCTGCTCGCTGTGTAATAAGGGTTTGAATGCTTTGATCTATTTCATCAATTTGCCGGCGTAATTCAGCCAACCAGTCGTGATTATCTTCTGTCATAAAAATTACGAAGTAAATGAATGCATTCTAATTGGATTACAAAAAAAAGCCGATAACAATATCGGCTTTTTTCAAACTTTACTCAAATCCGTCATAATAGATTAAGTCATTTAAATGTGTTGGAGAGCCGATGATCGGCTCGACCAGCGCAGGCAATGAGAGCATGGCGGTTTACCTGAAAGGTAAGAAGCCCTGCTTGAATGCCGTAGCTCGTCCGAAATAGTAAGACATGCTCGCTGTGGTCTCGATCTCTGTTCCAGTCTCGATTCTAACACCGCCATCCTTGGCGGTGGCTTTTACTTTTGTCAGGAACACTTCGACTGAGCTCAGTGCAACGCAAAAGTGAATGACGACTGCAA